>CADABX010000034.1 GCA_902786285.1 Oscillospiraceae bacterium
TCACGCTCAAATACACCCAGTCCAACTCCGTCTGCTACGTGAAGGACGGCCAGACGATCGGCGTCGGCGCCGGTCAGCAGAGCCGCATCCACTGCACGCGTCTCGCGGGCAGCAAGGCCGACAACTGGCTCCTTCGCCAGCACCCGAAGGTCCTCGCGCTCGACTTCGTCGACGGCATCCGCCGCCCCGACCGCGACAACGCGATCGACGTCTATCTCTCCGAGGACGAGTGCGACGACGTGCTGCGCGACGGCGCGTGGCAGCCGATCTTCAAGACCCGCCCCGAGCGCCTGACGCTGGAGGAAAAGAAGGCATGGATCGCCTCGCAGCGCGGCGTCTCCGTTGCGTCCGACGGCACACGCATCCAGGCCGCAACGTCCAAGACCTATACGGCCTATACCGTGCCCGGTGCGGTCAAAAATCTGAAGGTGCTCGATCTGACCACCACGTCCTACCGCCTGCAGTGGGATGCGGCGGCCGGTGCGACCGGATATATCGTCTATCGCTTTGACGAAACCAGCGGCAGCTACACCGAGGTGACCAAGACCGCTGTGCCGTCCTGCAGTGTGCGCGCCCTGACGCCCGGCACCACCGATTACTATCAGATCTGTGCCTATGCCACGCTGCAGAAGGTCAACCGCGCCGGCGCGCTGACCAAGCAGCAGGCTGTGACCACAAAGCCCGAAACGGTCACGCCGAAATTTGTTTCCGGCGATCCCGCGCGCGCCAAGCTCAAGATCAAATGGAAGCCGAACGAAAACTGCGACGGCTATCGCATCCTTGTGACCGAAACGCCGGGCAAGGACTATGTTCAGGCGGCGGAAGTGCCGATGGGCGCAACCAAGACGGCGGTGTTTAGGCTCCCGAAGAAGTGCGACAAGATCTATGTCTATATGCAGACCTATCTGATCACCGACGCGGGCCGCGTCTATTCCGATTATTCCCCGGCGCTGACCGTGACCAGCCAGCCGCAAACAACAACGACCGCGCCTGCGGCCAAAAAATAACCTGACTGAATGCCACCGAGGAGGATGTACGAATGGCTTCGTTCCAGCATCTTTGCATGTGCTGTATGCAGCCGATGCATGAGGATTCCCCGCTGTGTCCGCATTGCGGCTACGACAACGCCCAGCCCCAGCGCGCGCCCTATTTGCCGAAAGGCGCGATCCTTTCCGGCCGCTATCTTGTCGGCAAGGTGATCGCTTTGTCGCCGGACGGCGTTGTCTATGCCGGCCAGGATCTGCAGACGATGCAGACGGTGCAGATCCGCGAATATCTCCCCGAAAAACTGATCGACCGTGCCGAAGGCGAAAGCGAGGTGCACGTCCGGCTGCAGACCGAGCTGGTGTATCAAAGCGGGATGGGCGCGTTTTCGTCGCTGTGGCAGACGCTGCAAAAGAACGCCACCCACCCGTCGCTGCCGCAGGTCTATGCCGTGCTGTTTCTCAACGGCACGGTCTACGCCGTCTGCGCCGCGCTCGAAAGCATCTCGCTGCGCGAATACATGCAGCAGCCCGAGCATGTGCTGTCGTGGAACGATTGCTGCACCGCGTTCAAGCCGCTGCTTCGCGCGCTGTCCGCTCTGCACGCGCAGGGCGTGGAGCATCTGGCAATTTCGGCCTCGACGGTCTGTGTCGGCGCCGACGGCAAGCTGCATCTCGAGGGCTTTTCCATCCCGCAGTGCAAAAGCGATCTTGCCGCGTTCCACACGCTGCCCGACCCGCGCTACGCACCGATCGAGCTGCAAAGCGGCGGCCGCCCGGGTACTTACAGCGACGTTTACGGCATCATGGCGGTGCTGTATCTGTGTCTGACGGGCAAAGAGCCGCCCTGTGTGGCCGACCGCGCCGTCAGTGACGAGCTGACGCTGCCGGTGGAGCTGGCGCGCACACTGCCGCCGCAGGCGATCGACACGCTTTATGCGGCGATGCAGCTGTATCCGCAGCGCCGGCTGCACACGATGGAGGAGCTGATGGAGCGGCTGTATCCGAACGAGTACGCCGTGCCGCCGGCATCGTTTGACGGCGCCAGACCGTCGGCCGATCCGGAGTTCGAGCTGCTGCCGGAGGAGGACGAAACGCTGTTTGACACCGAACCGGCCCCAAAGAAAGAGACGTCCGCGGGCCTTTTGGGACTCGAAGCGTTTCTTGCGATCCTCGTGATCGGCACGATGCTGTTTTGCACGCTGTATTCCACGGTGCTCTATCAAAAGATGGAGATCCCGCTGCTCGACAGTATCCTTGCGCCGCTGACGTTTTTGCCGCTCAACAGCGAGGAGGAGACCACCGCCACCACGCGTCCGACCGCCGAAACCGAGGAAAACGAGCCGGAAAAAGAGCAGGTGACGGTGCCGAATCTGATGCAGTCCAGCTATTCCGATATCACGGCCAATGTGTCGCTCTCGCGCAATTTTGATTTGCAGATCGAGTTTGAGGCGAACGACACCGTGCGCAAAAACGCCGTGATCCGCCAAAGCCTTTCCGCCGGGCAGCGCGTGCCGCAGGGCACGACGCTGACGGTGACGATCAGCTCCGGCAAGCCGACCGTGGAGCTGCGCGACGTGGTCGGTCTTTCCTACATGGACGCCTATGAGATGCTCACAGACGACGGGTTCGAAGTGAAGAAGGTTTTGCTCGAAAACGACGGCACCCACGAGGTGGGAACGGTCTACACGATGTCGCTGGTGGCCGGACTGTCGTTTGAAAAGGGCACGAGCGTCACGCTCTCCGTCTGGGACGCCACGGGCTTTGCCGGCGGCGAAAACACCGATACGGACTGATCGCGAACCCGGTCGAAAGAAAATATCAAAAAACACTTGACTTTTTCGTCTGGCTGCGCTATAATAGCAAAGCACTCGAGAGAGTCAGATATCGCGGAGTAGAGCAATCCGGTAGCTCGTCGGGCTCATAACCCGGAGGTTGTAGGTTCAAATCCTATCTCCGCAACCATGCCGAAATCCCTTATTTTACTGGGGTTTCGGCCTTTTTTTATGCCGAAATGCCGGGTGAAAATTCGGTGAAAAATCGGTTTTTGGGGATTATTTGGGGATTGTTGTGCATTTTTTTACTGCTTTTTCGGTTTCCGGCGCCCTCATGATTGAAATAAAAAATAGCTGGCTGCTCATTGAACAGTCAGCTTTTCTATTTGGTGAGATCATCCATGTTTGACGGCTGCAGGGGAAAGCAGATCGTCGAGGACTTGCGCGGCTGCCGCGTCTGCGGATTGGATCGCGTGCGCGTAGATCTTCGTGGTGGTGGTGGCGTTCACATGACCGAGCCGGTGCGCGACGGTGGTCAGCGGTACACCGTTGGCGATCTGCAGCGTGGCATTTGTATGGCGCAGGCCGTGAATCGTGATCCCGGTCAGATTGTGCTTTTTTCTGAATTTGTCAAAAGAGCATGAAAGCGTTGTCGGGTTCAATGCTGCACCGTTCCATGCGGTGAAGATGTAGCCGGTGCTTTGCCATTTATCACCGAGCTGCAGACGGTGGGCGGCTTGCAGTTTCTTTTGTTCCCGGAACAGATCGCAGACAGCGGGAGAAACCTTGATCGTGCGCTGTGACATGGTGGTTTTTGTTTCGCTCTCAAACGTGCCGGTCTGCGGGTGGTATAGCAGATTACGCTTGACGGAGATCAGGCCGGTTTCGGTGTCCACGTCTTCCCACTTTAACCCGAGCAGTTCCGCACGGCGCAGGCCGGTGAACATGAGGGCGGTGACCATGATCCGAAACTGTGGCGGTTCGTCTTCAAGCAGCGTGAGCAGTTCACGCGCCTGCACTTCGTCAAGATATTTTGGATCCGGTTTGTTCTTCTTGGGTGGCTGCACGCGCTCACATGGATTTGAAAAAATCACTTGCCATCTGACTGCGGTGTTGAAGATGGATGAAAGCAATTCATGATAGCGGTGGATCGTGGTGCCCGATAGCGTTTTATCCGGGTCAACAGGTTCAAACAGATCTTTGAACGGTAGACCGAGCGCGTCCGTGATTGCGTCGGCGGTCTTCTTCGTGACGTTATGCCCGCGGACGGCGCTGCGGACGGATCCAACGCTGATTCCGGTCGCGTCTGCTATGCCTTGCTGCGCGGTCTTTTTTGCCCTCATGAGGGCGTGCAGATCTGCGGTTGTTTTATACTTCGTATCTTCCCGGATGCCGGATTCTGCAAGGTTTTGATAAAACGAAAGAATGTGCTGCGGCTGGATCTTGTCAAGTCTCATGTGACCGAGTGCCGCGTTGATGCGGTGGATCATGCTTTGATAACGATAATAGGTTGTCGCTCTGATCTGTGTTTCGGCGTATTCCTTGAACCAGCGTTCGACGAAATCCGCAAATTTCACGTTGCCGTCGAGGTAGACACCGGACGCAACTTTTTCCTCAAACATGACGGCCTGCCGGTTCAGTTCTTTTTCGATCTGCTTTTTCGTCATGCCCGGTTCGGGTTTCCATGTCATAAACTTTTTGATCTGTTTGCCGTTCAAATCATAACCAGCGGAAACCGTAAAGCGGTAGGAATCACCACGTTTTTCAATGTGAGCCATTTATTACACCTGCCTTTTGAATGCTGTGTGTTTTAGTTCTTCGAGGGCTTTTGTGATATTGCTGAAATGTGCCTGTTCCACGATTGCGCTTGTGCTGAAAGAATCATAGGTGATTAAATCATCCAACAACCCTTCCCAATCTTTTGCTGTGATCTTCGTGGGGTCTTCGATTTTTCCGCTTTTGGAAATCAGCATGGTGCGGTTGTTTTCCTCAAAGTCAGAAGTCAAATATACGGCTATCAGATCGAGCAGATTATAAGCGTCTGCGCCCTCATTGATCTTTTCACTTTCAAGAATCGCGTTGACTGCTCTGATCTCTTTTTCCATGCTGTTCTGTTTCAAAAAGTCAAGAACAAAAACCGCTACAGCGCTTAGTCCGGTATAGTCGCAAATGGCCTGCACGGTGGTATCTGCGGTTTCCGCGTCCGATAAGCCGAGCAGGTAGTCAGCCGATACTTTGAAGTATTTGCAGTATTGCATGAGCTGTTCAATCGTAACCTTGCGGTCTTCGTTATAATGCTTAGTGACCAGCGAGGTTTCGCAACCGATCCCGGCGGCGATTTCTTCCCGAGTTTGGGTGTCAATCAGCTTTTTCAGACGGTCAATGTTGATAATGTTTTTTACTCTGATTTTGTCTTTCAAACAAAACACTTCCTTTCAAAAATCCTTGTCTGTCACAGCTTCATTAAAACCATGACAAAGCACTTGCTTTTTGTTGTTGTCATAAGTATAATTGAATTATGACAAAAAGTCAACAACATTTTTATGAAAGAGGTGTTTTTGTGAAGACAAGAACGAATGAAGCAATCCGGACGGCGGCAGAAAAGCACGGCGTGAAGCTGTGGCAGATCGCGGACGCGCTGGGCGTGAATGATGGCAATTTCAGCCGAAAGTTGCGGCGTGAGCTGCCGCCGGACGAAGTGGAAAAGATCCTTGCGATCATTGCCCGCATAGCAGAGGGGGCGAAAGAATGACCAGCCTTTCACCGGTCGAGCGGGAAACAATCATCCTGTTCAATGACGAAGAACAAACCGCAACGGTTGAAACCTGCAACAAAGCATGGAAAAACAAAATGAGGGCAATTTGCGCTCAAAACGCTGAATGTTCCTTGATTTCTGCAGATGAACGTTGTGAACGGTATCTTATCCCTAAAAAGTGGGTAAAGGTTCGAGTACCTAAGAAATTATCAGAAGAACAGCGTCAAAAAATGCAAGAAACAGCACGTGAAAGATTTCACAAGGGGGTGAAGCAATGAGCATTCCGAGAATGCGCACGATCCCGGAGGCGTTCCGGGAGCTGAAAGCAGCGGATCCAAACACGGCTTATACTTTGCGAGCGCTGCGGGCAGATGTGAACAACGGAAAGATTCCGTTTGTGCCGGTTGGCAACGGCGGCACAAAGCGTCTGATTAACCTTGACCAGCTCTTTGCCATGCTGGGCGCGCCCTCATGCTTGCCGGTACAGAATGAGGGCGAAACCGGAAAGATCCGGCCTGTGAGGTGATCCAAATGGGAAAACTGACATGGTTTAGAATGGATTTTGATGTAGTCGCGCAGATGAAGAAAGTTTGTGATAATGACTATGCAAAAATCGGTGAGTTGTTTTGCGCTGTGATGCAAACGGCTGAAACCGGTGAATCCGTGGCATTTTCAGATCAGAACCTTCAAACTGCATATGATATGATATGCGTGCTCGTACAGCGTGCGCGGTCTTCATATGACAAGAAATGCGAAAAAAGAGCTGCGGCAGGTTCAAAGGGTGGCAAGGCAAAGGCGGCAAAGCAAAAGAGTGAAACCGCCGAAAGCGCCAACGATTTACAACCGGTATTCAAACCGCCAACCAAAACAAGGTTCTGCGACACCGCAAAGCACTTTTACGCGAAATATGAAGAAGATGAAGGGCGAAAATATGACCGTTATGAAGTTGAGAATCTATTCAAAAAGCTAAAAGCTGCTGGTTGGTACTATTTTGACTTTAAAATCCAAACTGATGATCTGATTGATGCAATAATCGTTGCAGAGTTGGTCGTTCCACGTTACAAACCAATCGCTTTCCACTTTGCGCAATACTGTAAAAAGCATGAGGAGAAAAGCTTTTCTTTAGATGCAATCGAATGGGTTGGTGAAGAAACTGATGTGGCACCGCCGTGGACAATCAACGGAAAACAATGCACCAATCTACGGCAAGCCGTTGAAGAGTGGTATTCTGATGACGTACGCGAAACCGACGAAGCAGACGATCACGCCGATCCACCAAAAACATCAAGAGACTATAGTTCTTTCTGATTCTGCTCTTACAGCTCTGATCTACAAAAAACCACAAAAAGCCACAAATCGAAAAAGCGGGGCAAGCGTGCGTGCGTCAGCACCAGCACGCAAAGCTGCCCCCGCTTTTTTCGATAGAATGAATTTATATAACTTGAAGTCACTTATTTCGTGACTTCAATTATATTAACTTCTATTCTATTCTCTTTAATTTAATTAAGGTGCTACGTTTGCTACATTTGCTACGTTTGCTACAATGAAAAGAAAATGGTAGCAAGTACAGCATTTGCTAAATTTGCTACAAAACAAAAAAAGGGCTGCACCGGTTCGGGTGTGCCCTCATGTTATGCGGTGTTATGGCTGCGTGTTTCGTTCATTGGTGGAGCATTCCGGCGCGGCTGCTATGGCGCGGATCAATGCAAGAATGTCGCGGAGCTGATCCTCTGACATGGTTTCAAGGATTGCGCGAAGTTCGTTTTCATTTGTGGTCATGGTCAATACTTCCTTTCTGTGTTCTCTCTTGACATTGGAGGAGCGGGCGGTTATAATGGATTTACCCGCTCCCCGGCTTCGTGGTTGGTGGTTGGTGGGTTGGCTCTTGCTTCGCTTTGGTCGGCGCTCTTGCAAGGGCTTTTTCTTATGCGACGGTGAAACGGCGGGTTTCGGTCTGCCGGGTGTACTGCGCGTACAGATCAGCGTGGGTTCTCTTAAATGCTGCCGTATCAAAGCGGCTGCCCTTGACGATGGCGTATCTAATCTTGAACACGTCCACATTCATTTCGTCGGTGTCGTTGTCGATCATGTAGGCCTTCAGATCGTCTTTGATGGCTTCGGCTTCGGCCTGTGCCTGTTCAATGAGGGCTTGCAACTCTTTCAGCTCCCGGATCTTCTTGGTGAGTTCGTTTGTTGACATGGTAGGTACTTCCTTTCAAGATTGATTTTTGAAAGCGAGGGGAGCGGATCCGCGTTTGTTTCTCCGGCAAGTTCGCATTATGGCGGTCGTTTACCAACGGCCTGCGCTCCCTTGACTTTCTGATATTATTATACTGCTATCAGTAGATAAATGCAATACACGAAATGCACAAAGATTCATGATATACTGCTATCAGTATTTGTGTAAATTGTCTATTGCTATCAGTAGACAAATTATGGTATAATAAGAACGATGGAAAAGGTGCAGCTTTGCGGCTGCCCGGAAAAGGGGGTGCAGGTATGGCAATCCGATCAGAAGCGCAAAAGAAAGCCGTTGCAAAGTATAACGCGGCAAACTATGAGCAGATTCAACTGCGCGTTGAAAAGGGAAAAAAAGAGACGATCAAAGCCTTTGCCGAAAGCCGGGGCGAAAGTCTCAACGGCTTTATAAACCGCGCGATTGATGAAGCAATGCAGCGCACGGAAAAATGATCTATAATACAAGAACCGCTCACCGGTGCAGGTGGGCGGCTTTTGTTTGGTCTGAATGCTACGAAATGCTACGGTAAAATGCTAACATTTGCTAACGTCTACACGCGCGGGGATCCAGCGGACATTTTGAACGAAAGTTGACACATAAAAAAAGGCCATTTGTTCATATTCAAACTTTACAAAACTTTACACATAAAAAAGGCGAAAATGTAAAATTGACCTGTCAGCATCTTGCATATAAAAAGGGGATAATGTAAAGTCCCTTTTATTTGACTTTACAGTTTGTTATTGGTATAATATATCCATATCAACAAATGAGGGGCGTGGTTAGATGGCGCGTGAATATCAATACAAGATCGACGGCGTTTCCCCGGCGCGGCTGCGGGAGCTGCGCGGATTTTGTGAGCAGTACACCGAGAAAAGGAAACAGGCAAGTCAGACGAAGGACGAAGCGGAGCGTGCGCGGCTGCTCTCCGATGTGGCGCTGATAGATCACTGCCTTTTTCGTGCCTGCGACGATGAAGCGCCGATGGTTGAAGTGCTGCGCGAAAATGTTGTGCTGCGGCATGGGATCCGGCGCTTGAATCTGCCGCCGTGCAGCGTGGCCACGTTATACCGAAAGCGTGCAGCATTCTTTCGGCTTCTGAATGATCTGCACGGAAAGACGACTGCATGACGAACGAAGATCTTGTGGCGGCGATCCGTGCCGGTGCCGGGAATCGGTGCGCCCTCATGGAACAGCTATATAAACAAAATGAGGGCATGATCCGCAAAATGGCAAACAAAGCGGCTTGCGGCGGTGATCTGTTCGACGATCTCATGCAAGAGGGGTATTTTGCCCTTGAAAGTGCGGTCAGCGGCTTTGATCCGGCGGCGGGCGTTCAGTTTATCACCTATTTCAGCACGGCCTTAAAATGGCATTTTTGGGGCTTGCGGCGGGCTGCAGCGCTGCCGGTGTCGGTGCCTGCCTATTTACAAGAACGGATTTCCCGCTATCAAAACGCAAAGGCGGCGCTGGAGCAGGTACAGGCCGAGCCGGTGACGGCGGCACAGATAGCACAAGCGGCGGGTCTGACTGCGGCGCAGGCTGCCGAAACTCGGTTGCTGCTCTATCAGCTGCGCACGGTCTCACTGGACGCGCCCTTGACCGACGCGGATGATCTGACCGTCGGTGATCTGATCCCGGACGGCTGCGACGTGGCCGGGGTGATCTGCGACGATGCCGAAAGAGAATACAACCGGCGGCTGCTCAATGATGCCCTGCAGCGTGATCTTGACGAAACGGAACGGGAGATTCTGCAGCGATATTTCGGCGGGGAGCAGCTGCGCCGGGTGGCCGATGATATGGGTCTAATCTATCAGCAGGCCGTCAGGATCCAAAACAAAGCGATTCAGAAGCTGCGACGTGATATGCACCTGCGCATTGACTATATGCGGAGCTGTGATTTGTATAAATACAGTTACCAGCGATTCAAAAACAGCGGTCTTTCGTCCGTGGAGTTCATAGCCGAAAGAAACGAACGTCTGCATGATGGCGCATAGATAGAAAAATCTGTAGGGTTTTTTCGGGTTTTTTGGTAGGTTTTTTTCGGTTTTTTCTGTGTTGTAACCTTGGGGATTGCTTGGGGATTATTTGGGGATTATTCCGGCGTTTTGGGGATTACATTTCGTGTAACACGATGCAACGAAGAATGCCGAAAAACATAGACGCGGCGGGGCTTCATGGCACTTTTTGAAACGCGCCGATTATTTGTGAAAGTCCGCTCATAACCCGGAGGTTGTAGGTTCAAATCCTATCTCCGCAACCATGCCGAAATCCCTTATTTTACTGGGGTTTCGGCCTTTTTTTATGCTGAAAATCCGGGTTAAAGGCGCATCCGCTCTGTTCTATGCCGCGGCACATGCTGTGGTGCATGCACAGTTTAAAAGATCTCGTCTACTATATAGGAAAACCGTTGCATTGCAAGAGCGAAACAGAAACAAACTTCCATTCACAAAAGCCGACCGCAACCGCGTGACGGGTGCGCGCTTCCGAGCTTTGAAAAAATTTCCCGTTTATCTAGACAAATCAAAAAAAATATGCTAAACTATATAAAACTCTTCAAAAAGGGGTTGACAGGCATGGCGGCGAATGCGACAATGGCTTTAGCAAGCAAGCAAGCAAGCAAGCAAGCAAGCAAGCAAGCAAGCAAGCAAGCCGTAACTCTGTCCTTTTTGAATCACCTTTGAAAACCCGGCTGTAACAAGGCGTGTGCTTTGTTGCGGCCGTTTTTTATTTCAAAAACACTGCCTGGGCGCATAAGCAGGCAAAAAGGAGGTAACCTTATGCAAAAAACTATCATCCGCAAACCCATCAGCATCCTGCTTTCGCTGCTGCTGGTGCTGTCCGTTTTCGGCGGCATGGCGTTCACCGCTTCCGCGGTCGCTACCGGCACATTTGGCGACGCGACCTGGACGCTGGACGACGACGGCCTTCTGACCGTGTCCGGCACCGGTCTGTTTTCACCGACCGGCGGTAATTGGTATAACAACGTAAGTCCGCAAGTCAAGTCTCTTGTGATCGGCGACGGCATTTCTGGATTCGGCGCCGACGCTTTCAGTTACTGCTCAAACATGGAGTCCGTTGAAATTGGCAACGGCATAACAGAGATCCCGCCTGAGGTATTCATGAATGCCTCGAACCTGACAAGCATAAAGCTTGGCAAGAACTTGCGCTCCATTGGTTCCTATAACGGATATTTTACGGACCTTTTGACTCAGACCGTGGCCGATGAGACCGGTTATACGGTATCTGTCGAAGGTTTTCTGAAGGGCACCGGCAACTATGCCGGCCAGATGTTCAAGGCAGTTGTGAAAAAGAACGGCGAAGTCGTTTCCGGCCCGTTTCTGATGAAGTGGTCAGTGGATACGAGTAATTCTAACGCTAGTTATTATAATCTTCGTGCATCGAGACCAACGCCGTACTATGCAACCACCAACTCTCCGCTTTATGTTTATGGCCCTTATGGTTATGCTGACTCTCGGATTCACACGATGAAATGCGACGTTTTCCGCGTTACCGAAGACGGCAAAGGTATTGAAAAACTCTGTTCCGGTTCAAAATCCGGCCTGATCAATTATCGTGACAACCAGTCTTCTTGGACTAATAATGAATTGAAAAATTCAACCGACTTCATTTCCACGATTCTTTTTGTCGGCAACACCTCAGACAACTTGAAGACCACGATCGGCAAAGCGGGATTTGCCCATGTGGAGTGTAGTAATGTCTATATCACCTTTACGAACAACCTGTCGCAAGCCGCCCAACAGGTCCTGCGCGTGGAAAACAGCAATAACGGAAGGTTTGTAGCGATTGCCCCCGGCATTGCTGATGTTACCTATACCATCTATACAAGCGGATGCGAAGCGCACCAAACGCAGTATACAGCCGCCTCACCCCGGACCGCGGGTGTCAGATATATCGTGTTGAACAAGCCTGCCGTGACGCCCGCAACCAGAGAACTGACCTTTAATTTCCCCGAACTGCCCGACCTCGGCGACAGCGAGCTGACCATTACATTGAACGGCGAAACCAAGACCGTGACGGCTGCCAACAGCACCGTGACCTTCACCGGTCTGGATCCCGAAACAAGCTATCCCTATACCCTGCTGGCAGGCAACGTGGAAAGAGGCTACGCAATGCTGGAAGACAACGCTGCAACGCTTCCCGCCCCGCCGCACGATCACAGCTTCACCTATGCTGCTGACGCTGCGACCCTGACCGCCACCTGCCAGAACGCAGACTGCGATCTGCCGGACAGCGCCGTTTCCTTCACGATCAACGCCCCCGCAAAGACCAGATACAGCGACGGCAAATCCGCAGCCGCAACGCTCACCGGCGTTGACGCGTTCAACGAAGCCACCGAAAAAACCGTTTCCGCCGACGACATCGTGTATTTCAAGGGCGACCAGCTCCTTGACGCCGCCCCCGAAAACGCCGGCACCTATCAGGCGCGCATCACTGTGGAAGGCGCGACCGCCGTTGTGGAATATACCATCGCCAAGATGAACCCGTGGTATTTTGTGCCGGGCACCCTGAACGCGACCTACGGCGACACGCTGGCTGATGTGACCCTGCCCATCGTCGCAGACGGCGTTTGGGCCTGGAAAGACGACCTCACCACAAGTGTCGGCAACGCCGGAGTAAAGACCTTCACCGCCGTTTATACGCCCAACGATGAAAACTTCAACACCGCGGAAGCGGACGTGACCGTGAACGTGGCCAAGGCGAACCCGGATTATCAGATCCCCGCAAACCTGACCGCAACCGTCGGCGACACACTGGCAGACGTGACCCTGCCCGACGGCTGGACATGGCAGGAGAGCAGCACGCCCCTTGACGCTGTTGGCGAAAAGACCTTCAAGGCGACCTTCACCCCGGCTGACACCGACAACTACAACATCGTGGAAAACATCGACGTTCCCGTGAATGTCGGCAAAACCCTCCCGGTCTATGAGACCCCGACCGGCCTGACCGCCACCTACGGCGACACGCTGGCTGATGTGACCCTGCCCACCGACGCAAACGGCGTTTGGAGCTGGAAAGACGACAACACCACCAGCGTGGGCAACGCCGGTGAGAACAGCTTCATCGCCGTCTTCACCCCGACCGACACCGATAACTACGCTGTGGTGGAAGTGCCTGTGACGATCACCGTCGGCAAGGCGACCCCGAGCTTTGACGTGCCGACCGGTCTGACCGCAACCGAAGGCGACACACTTGCCGATGTGACCCTGCCCGCAGGCTGGAGCTGGAAAGACAGCGGCACCTCCGTCGGCGAAGCCGGTGAAAAGACCTTCAAGGCCACCTTCACGCCCGCTGACACTGCAAATTACAACGTTGTGGAAAACATCGACGTCACCGTGACCGTCAGCGCAAAAACGCCGGATACCCCGGATACCCCGGATACGCCCGACACACCTGCCAACGGCGATTTCCGCTGCGGCTTCTGCGACAAGTATGAACGCTGGAAAGACATCCCGGTGTTCGGCTGGTTCGTGAGCCTGGTCCACATCTTTGTCCACATGGCTGCACACATCGGCCATATTTCCTGATGAAAGGAGAACCGATCATGGAATCTGAGATCATTGTAACTTTGCGTGAAGCATTTGCACACGCCAAAGAAGTCATTGACCGCTTTTTTGACGCACTCAAAAAAGCGTTGAGCTTCTTTGACAAAAAGGAAGACGAAGCATAACTGCACATCATGGAAAGCCGTTTCTGAAAAGGGACGGCTTTTCTTTGTTAAAAAATGTGAATTTTTGTAATTTTGGCTGCATTTTCTGTGTTTGTATCCCCTTTGTAACCGAAATGTGTGAAACTGACAACAGCGAAAATCAAAATCTGTCATATCAGATTGAGAGATCCGTATGTTTTCGTTTATCCTATCGTATTTGCACCAAAATATAGGCGAAAAGAAATCTACGGACAAATCAAAAGAGATATCGGCGAAATACTAAGAAAGCTATGCGAACAAAAAAGTGTAGAGATCATAGAGGCAGAAGCGTGCCCGGATCATATCCACATGCCAGTAAGTATTCCGCCACATCTAGGTGTAGCACAATTTGTGGGATATCTCAAGGGGAAAAGCTCGCTAATGATATTTGATCGACATGCAAATCTAAAATACAAATATGGAAACAGACATTTTTGGCGTAGGGGATACTATGTGGATACGGTTGGAAAGAACAAGCGAATCATAGCAGAATATATCAGAACCCAACTGGAAGAAGATTATGCGTCAGATCAAATCAGTCTGAAAGAATACATAGACCCGTTTTCGGGTAGCAAGAATAAGTAAGCAAAAATAGCAGCCGCTCGTGAGCGGCTGCTGAGAATGTAATGCGATGCTAAACCTTCAAAGCCCCTTTCAGGGGCCAAGCCAGCATTAGCCCCTTCCAGGGGCAGAGCAAACCACCGGTTTCACCGGTGGTTTTCATTGCCGGAACATTCCGGCGATCTTTGCGCCGATCAGGCGAAAGAGGGAACGCAGCGACAGGAAAAACGCGCGAAACGCCGAAGGCTGTTCCCATTTTTGGTCGCTCGGGTCGTCCGCCGGCACCGGCACAAACGCGCCGCTGTCGTCCGGCCGCATAAACTGCACCGTGCCCGGGTCGTTCCATACGGTCAGTTGATCCGTGCGCTGCACCGCGTAGGTCACAAGCCCCATCAAAAACGGCGGGTGCTTGGTGTGGGCAACGTCTTTGAAAAACCATGTCTGATCCGGGTAGCGGCAGGTGGACGCGTCGATTTTGTGGTCGGCGGAGATATACTTTGCCGTGCCGGCTTGCGATGCCGTCTGCACATAGGCGTCGGACAGCGTTTCGGTAATCGGTGCCGCCGTGCCGCCGAAGCTCATGCGAAAGATCGAGTTGGAGCCGTCGGTCTGATAGTTGCAGCCTTTAAAATACGGATAGGTCGGCTGGCCGTATTTTGCAATCACGATGAGACGCATCCCGTCCGATTGCAGACCGTCGAGCAGATCGAACAGCGGCGTCTGCACCGTTTGGTGATAGGCGCCGATCTTGTCGATCAGCCCGGCAAACTGCGTTTCCACACCGCCGAAGGTGAACCGGAGTGCGTCGGAAAGCCGGTCTTCGCTGACCATCGCCCAGTAGCCCGGATAGGAGCCGTAGCTCACGCGCAGCAGACGCGGCAGAAGGTTGCTTTTGAATTTTTCGATAAACCGCAACAGCGTTTTGCCGGTCAGATCCAGCGCGCCGCAGGCGTTGAGCACCACGGCGAGATCGCGCAGCCATGCGGTCAGGTTTTCGTCTTCCATCGGCTGTTCGGCGTCGAGATACCACCGCAGATAGGTTGTCAGATCGTCGCCGTTCAGCGCGAAAGAGCCGGAAAAGATCGCGTCCACCGTTTCGATGCCCTTCACCGTCGGGCAGTAGAATACGCTGGTGTCCACCAGCCCTTCGTCGCCGTATTTTTGCAAATACGCCGCCAGCACGCACGCGCCGTAGCAGCGGCCGAGCAGACCGACCTTTGGCTTGCCCGTTACGCGAAGCACCGCGCGGATATAGGCGTGCAGATCGTCCGCGATCAAAAATGGATCGAGCCGCCAGTCGTAGCGGTAGTAGTAATCGCCCTCGGAAAAGCCCTGTGTCTTTTTGTGGAGATTTTCCGGCGTCCAGCCGTTTTGCGCATGCAGCGGCGTCACGGGGTCGCCGTTTGCGTCAAAATGCTGCTGCGCCCAGATCGGGGCGAGGGTGTCGTACATCTTGTCGCAATAGTCGTCCCAGCGGTTGGTGACGGTCGCTTTGGCAAACGAGCCGAGCAGCTCGCGCATCAGCGCCTTGTCGGACAAAATGTCGCGCTTGACGTCGAAATCATCGGGGATGACGCGTTCGTTCTGGTCGTTGTACAAATGGCAGTTCGACGTGCCGGGGATCGTGATGATCGGGATGTCCTGCATCTCAAAGCTGTCTGCGGCCGCCGCGGCAGGGGAAAGCAGAGTCACGAGCGAGAGAAGCGCCAAAAGCAGCGCAAGGGTTCGTTTTTTCATTTCATCGTCCTCCTGTTGCCGAAAACCGGCTACCCATACTGTACCACGTTTCGGGCGGTTAGTCAATCGCAACAAAAGCAGTCGTCAGCAGCGCCGCACGCCGTGCGGCTTAGTCAACCGTCGTTAGTCGCCAGCATTGCAGCGGCGGCCGCTTCGGCCGCTATAAAACTTTACCTTTGTGTGCCGGTCGCCCGCGTAAGTATGCAGCAGGCCGCGGGCCTGCCGCTACATAGCGCCCGTAGTGTCGATCAGTGACCGACTGGGCGCGGAGCATCGAACGACTGTTGACCATAGACTTTTTCTTGACGAGACGCCGCTTTTCTGTTATAATGAAACTATCAACAGGAAGGGAAGTATGTTGCGATGAAAAAGTGTCTTTCCGTTTTGCTCTCTGCTGTGCTTTGCCTGCTGCTTTGCGTGCCGGCGTTCGCCGTTTTGGGCGAAGGCTATTACACCACGCTGCCCACCATTTATTTACAGGGGCAGGGCGACTGGATTGCTGCCGAAAAAGGAAACATCAAGTCTGAACGGCTCGATGAGTTCGAAATTCCCGACGGCTATATCGGCGACGCCGCCAAGGCGCTGATTCCGCCGCTGCTCAAGGGGCTGACGCTCAATCAATGGCAGGAATGGGAAGACGAATTCGTGGCGCGTGTGCTGCCGCTGGTGGAAAAGGTCGCGCTCGATGAAAACGGTGAAGCGTCCAACGGCAGCGGCCCTGTGTGGCACACCAGCACCGGGAACCGCCGCAACAATGACGGCGTGTTCGATATGAACAGCTATGTGATCAGCTACGACTGGCGGCTGGACCCGTGCGCCACTGCGGACGAAGTACAGGACTATATTGAAAAGATCAAGGCGTCCACCGGCGCGGAGAAGGTCAATCTGATCGGCCGCAGCATCGGCGCGAGCGTGGTTTTGGCGTACCTCGCGGAATACGGCATGGCTGACATTGAAACAGTCATCCTTTATTGCCCCAGCTTTTACGGCATGGAGGCGGTCGGACGGCTGTTTGCCGGAAAACTCGATATTGACCCGCAGGCGATTTCACGCTTTCTGGATTTCTACGTCAACAGCGGCGAGTTGGGTGACTCCGATGCGCAGTTGTATGCGCTGCTCAAGGATGTGGTTGCCGTGATGGCGAAGTCCGGCCAGTTGAATTTGACGGCAAAGCTGCTCGAACGTATCTATGAAAAGGTCTGGCGCGACGTGTATCCGCGTCTGCTCGTCAAAATGTACGGCAGCATGCCGTCGTTCTGGAGCCTTGTGGGCGACGACGATTACGCCGAGGCGAAGGCCGCCGTATTTGCCGGACAGGAAGAGACGTACAAGGGCCTCATTGAAAAGATCGACAACTTCCACTATAACGTCCTGGTACCGTCCACGCAGATGATCAAGGCGTTTGCCGACAACGGCGAAAAGGTGCAAATCGTGCTCAAGTACGGCGTGCCGATGATCCCGACCAACGACCTTGCGAACGAACAGACCGATATGCTTACCAGCGTTTATTCCGCGTCGCCGGACGCGACGTGCAGCACCCTGACCGGCACGCTGGCGCAAAGCTATATTGATGCGCTCGCGGACAAGCGCTTTCTGTCGCCCGACCGCCAGATCGACGCGTCCACCTGTCTGCTGCCGGAGCACACATGGTTTATCAAAAACGTCGGCCACCGCGACATGCCCGATTCGATCACGGCGCTGTTTGAAGCGATCTATGAATTTGACGGCAACATGACCGTGTTTGACAGCGAGCAGTTCCCGCAGTACCTGTTCTTTGACGAAGCGACCCAGCAGATGTCGCCGCTGACAGAGGACAACATGGTCAGCGAAACCGAACAGGACTGGAACATGTCGTTCTTCGCGCGGCTGGTGCGGATGTTCCGGCTGCTCGGCGAACTGATCCGCAACTGGCTGAAAGAAAAGCTGTAAGATGCATAACCGCCCGCAGAGATTGCGGGCGGTTGCTGTTTTTCAAGCAGGCGGCAGGCGAGAATGGCAGTGCGCCAAAGCGCACTGACGGGTGAGGTTTGAACGTTCCGCCTGCCGCTTATTATCGGTATGGCAAGAAGCCAAGCGAACCGCCCGGCAAAAGCCGGGCGGTTTTTGTATGTTCAGATAATACCGAGCGGGATCAATACCGCCATCAGGATCACGTCGATACCCCACAGGATGGCGCAAAAACGCTTTTGCGTGGTGCGCTTTGCGTCGTAGATCAGATAGGACGCAAGGAAGAACGGGATGTAGGTTGTGACGAACACCGGCAAAAAGCCCCACCATTTGTAGACCCAGATGAACGCCGGTGTGGATGCGAGAAAGATTTCAAACAGACTGAATCCCAGCGCCGAGCCGACGGCAAACACGATCCGGTTGTTGACGCCGAGGATCTTTTTGTGCTTGTCCTCCGGCAGTAGATCGGCCATGAAGCCGGCGATGGAAAACATCATGCTCAGCTCCCAGCTCACGCCCACGAGGATGATCCACGTGGTGCTTTCCGGCGACACATGCCACAGCGCGTAGCCGGTGAAGTGGCAGATCACGGCGTTCATGATCTCATAGAACCAGTGCACACCGTAGAGCGCCAGCGCGGCAAACACGCCGTTCCAGTTTTTCTTTTTGATCTGCGGCACATAGACCGCACAGACCACCAGCGCCAGCAGCGCGATGAAGGTCCAATTGAAGTTTGCCGTACTGCGTACCGCGGCCTTTGCCGCGTCGGCCGCCGCCATGGCAGCCGCAGAGCCGTTTCCCCAAATCATAAAAACACCTCCGAAATTGTGAAAAATATTTGTGGAACTTCCACAAATGCAGTGTAGCACAGTTTGAGGCGGTTGTCAATAGGAAGGCGAGAGTCGATCGTCGTTCGTGTAGCGTCGATCTGCGATCGGCTGTGTTTCGTTCACCGGCCGCGCCCAGTCGATCGACCCCTTCCGTCAGTGCGCACCGCGCACTGACGGGAGAGGTTTGAATGCGCGATTGATCGACCATTCACGGTAAGACGCCTGCAGCGGTCGGCACTCCGGCGACTGATTCGTAATGGCGAGGGTGCATAGCCGCCTGATAGGCGGCGACTACACAGCGCCCGTAGCGGTCGGCCCGTGGCCGACTGATAGTCAAAAAGCAAGGATCCATAGCAGCCCGCGGGGCTGCCGCTACTGTTGACTGACGACTGTCGAATGAAACCGGCCATTGGCCGGCGCTGCGCTGACTGCTAACCGCTGACCGCTGACCGCTTCGCGGAGCGATCACTGTTGACTTTTTCTTGACAAATCCGGTAATCTGCTATATAATCACTTTAATGCGATAAAGCTCAATGACGAAAGGTGCGATGCAATATGAAACTTGCTATTTACGGCTACGGCAATCTCGGACGCGGCGTGGAGTGCGCCGTGCAGCAAAACGCGGACGCCGAACTTGTCGGCGTGTTTACCCGGCGTGATCCGGCTTCGGTCAAAACACTGACCGGCGTGCCCGTCTACGCGGCGGATACCGTGACCGATTATAAAGATCAGATCGACGTGCTCATCATCTGCGGCGGCTCGGCCACCGATCTGCCCAAAATGACGCCGGCGCTCGCCAAGGATTTCAACGTCATCGACTCGTTTGATACCCACGCCAACATCTCCGCCCACTTTGCGGCGGTGGACGCGGCGGCAAAGGAAAACGGCAACATCGCGCTGATCTCCGCCGGCTGGGATCCGGGTCTGTTTTCGCTCAACCGTCTGTATGCGTCGGCCGTTTTGCCTGACGGCAAGGACTACACGTTTTGGGGCCGCGGCGTGAGCCAGGGCCATTCCGACGCGATCCGCCGCATCGACGGCGTGCTTGACGCGCGGCAGTACACGGTGCCGATCCCGGCGGCGCTGGACGCGGTGCGCTCCGGTTCCATGCCCGAGCTTTCCACACGCGAAAAGCATCTGCGCGAATGCTATGTCGTTGCCGCCGAAGGCGCCGACAAAGCCAGAATCGAGCGCGAAATCAAGGAGATGCCGAACTACTTCTCCGATTACGACACCACCGTGACCTTTATCACCACGGAAGAGATGCTGCGCGACCACGCGGCGCTGCCGCACGGCGGCTTTGTGATCCGCACCGGCAAAATCGGTCTGCAAAAGGACCACACTGCCACGATCGAATATTCCCTGCGCCTCGACTCCAATCCGGAATTCACGTCGAGCGTGCTCGTGGCGTGCGCAAGAGCGATCCTCAAAATGCGCGGCCGCGGCGACACCGGCTGCAAAACCGTCTTCGACATCGCGCCGGCGGATCTTTCGCCGTTGTCGGGCGACGAGCTGCGCGCGCATCTGCTGTAATCAAAACAAACCGAGGAGGACAAGGACGTGCAACAACCGTTTTTCCCCTGTAACAATCTTTCCGCAAAGGACGGCGTGCTGCAGTTTGCCGGGCAGGACACCGCGTCGCTCGCAAAACAGTACGGCACGCCGCTGTATCTGCTCGACGAAGCGCGCATCCGCCATAATTGCCGCGTCTATCTCAACGCGTTCCGGGCGCACTTTCCGGCCGGCTCCCTGCCGCACTACGCGAGCAAGGCGAACGCCTGCAAAGCGCTCTACCGGCTGATGACCGAAGAGGGCATGGGCATCGACGTGGTATCGCCCGGCGAAATCTATACCGCAAGAGAAGCAGGCTTCGATCTTTCCAAAGCGTTTTTCCACGGCAACAACAAAACAGACGCCGATATCGCGTTCGCGATGGACTGCGGCGTGGGCTGCTTTGTGGCGGACAACGAAGAGGAGCTGTGCGCCATCGACCGCGAAGCGAACCGGCGCGGTATCCGCCAGCGCGTGATTTTGCGCCTGACGCCCGGCATCGATACCCACACCTACGCGGCGGTCAACACCGGCAAGGTGGACTCGAAATTCGGCGCCGCCATCGAAACGGGGCAGGCGAAGGCGCTGACCGCACTTGCGCTTCAGAAGCGCGGCATCGACCTTTGCGGCTTCCACTGCCACATCGGCTCGCAGGTGTTTGAGGAGGACGTGTTTGAACGCGCGGCGGTCATCATGATCGACTTTATGGCACAGATGAAAGCGGATTTTGACTTTGAGACAAAGCTGTTGAACCTCGGCGGCGGCTACGGTGTGCGCTATGTGGAGAGCGACGGACAGATCGATATTCCGCAAAAGATCGCAACGCTCGCCGGCGTGATCAACGACAGATGTCAACACCACGGCATTCCGGTGCCGCAAATCGCCATGGAGCCCGGCCGTTCCATCGTTGCCGACGCGGGCCTGACGCTCTATACCGTGGGCACGGTCAAGCGCATTCCGGGCTACAAAACCTATGTTTCCATCGACGGCGGCATGGGCGACAACCCGCGCTTTGCGCTCTACCGTTCGTCCTACACCTGCCTTGTGGCCAACAAGCTCGGCGAACCCGCCGATCTGGAAGCGTCGCTTGTGGGCCGCTGCTGCGAAAGCGGCGACATCATCCAGGAGCATGTGATGTTCCCGTCGTCCGTCACACGCGGCGACCTCGTCGCCGTTTGCACCACCGGCGCCTACAACTACGCGATGGCGTCAAACTACAACCGCCTGGGCCGCCCGGCAACGGTGCTTTTGCACCCCGACGGCACCAGCGACGTGATTGTGAAGCGCGAAACAATGGAAGACCTCGTCCGGCTGGACGTGTAAAAAAGCTGCCCTGCGGGGCAGCTTTTTTCAGTGCACAGTGCCTAGTGCGTAGTGCACAGTGCCTAGTGCTTAGTGTACAGTGATTTGTGATTGATTTTACTTTTCCTTGCAACACTTCGGCGTGGGGAAGCGTCTATTCTTTTGAGCGATGCAATCTGTGCACTATGCACTATGCACGATGCACTATGCCCTCCATTTGACAACCCCGCCGAATTGTGCTACATTATATCCGAAAGGAGCTGACGCTATGGACAACGCAACCGCTTATCCGCTGTATTCTCTGCTCATCGAAGTGACCCAGAAGTGCAACGCAGCGTGCGACCAGTGCGGCAGCCGCTGCGATATCCACAGCGAAGAAACGCTGACAAAAGCGCAGATCCTTTCCGCCCTGCGCGACATCAAAGAGCATATCGGCACCTATACGATGCTCAACATCACCGGCGGCGAACCCGGCTCGCTGATCACGGACGACGTGATCGAACAGATGAAGCAAAGCGGGATGAAGACCATCACGATCAGCCTCGACGGTCTGCGGGAAACGCACGACACGCTGCGCCATCTGCCGGGCTGCTTCGACCGGATTATGACGGCGCTGCAAAAGCTCAAGGCCGCCGGTTTTCTCGACCATCTGCAGGTGACGTTTACCGCCAACCGGAAAAACGTGCGCGAATTTCCGGCGCTGCTGCGGCTGCTGCAGCGCGTCGGGCTCGACTCCGTGCGCGTGAGTGTGATGGATCCGATCGGCCGGGCGCTCGACAACCGCGACCTGCTTTTGACGCGCGAAGAGGTGCTGTGGTTCACCGGCGTTATCGACTGCTGGAACCGCGATAAAAGCCACGTGCCGGTCATCTGGGGCTGTCCGCATTTTCTCGGCGATCTGCTGCCCGGGCGCAAATTCTTTTGCTTTGCCGGGATCTACACCGCGTCGATCCTCTATAACGGCGACATCTTCGTGTGTCCCAACGTGCCGCGCCGCCCGGAGCTGGTGCAGGGCAACATTTTGCGCGACAGCTTCAGCGAACGGTGGCAAACCGGCTTTACGCGTTTCCGCAATCGCACACTGCCCGAAAAGTGCAAAGCCTGTGCATACAAAGACCGCTGCAAGGGCGACTCGCTGCACACGCTGGATTTTGACAGGAACGAACCGCTGTTTTGCTACCGCGACTTTCTTTTGCGGCCCGACCCGGCGGTCTATAAAGAAGCGCTGTTTGCCCGCTATGCGGACGTGCGGTTTTATGAGATCTCCGACGGCGACCCGCAGGCGTTCGAGCTGCTGATTGAGCCCGACGCGTATTTGTCCGTCAAGCAGTATTTCCACCTCGGACGCACCCATCCGCAGTCGATGTTTGAGCAGCAGATGGCCATGTTCGGGTTTGTGAACGGCAGCTTCGCCGCCGTGCGCTATGTGGTGCCGTGCGACGGGGCGTTTCGCGCGGCGGACAACGCGGTTTTTACAAAAAAGATTCTCAAAACGGTTGACAAAGAGCTGCTGATCGTGAATAATAATTATGAGGGCAGCGACGACGCGCTGCTGCCCGGTCGGGAGATCGAACGCGAAAAGCCGATGCGCTTTCTCGGGTTTATCCACAGCCACCCGACCCAGCCCGCGCTGCAATACAGCACCGGCGACGAAACGATCCACAACTGGATGCTAAGGCGCTATGGCTTTTATGCCGGCGTGCTCGTCCATCCCGCCTCCGGCGCGCTCGGCGCCTACGTTGGCAACACACTCAAACAGGCAAAACTGATCGTGCCGGCGCTTTGATCCGGCGCACACACATAACAGAAAAACAGGAGGTCACTGCAATGTCGTTCTTTTCCATGATCTGGTCCTGGCTCAAGGGCCTGTATGAATCCATCATCCGCAAAATCACAGGGCAGGAGCCCCAGCCGGCCGATCCGGCAACCCCGGAAGAGCCGTTGAACCCGGGTATCGACCGTCCGGTCGATCCGGGCGAGATCATCTGCTATTACGGCTGCCCGAACAGCAAAAACGCACAGAAGCTGCAGCTTTCCAAAAAACTCTACAGATAAGAAAACGCCAGACGGCGCGGCAGGGGACTGCCGCGCCAACTTTTTTTGAAAGGCACTTGCAATTCCTATCGGAATAATGTATAATAAACGGCAGAGGTGACAGGTATGAAGATTTCGACCAAAGGACGCTATGCGCTGCGGCTGCTGCTGGATCTCGGCGAGCATCGGGGCGACGGCTTTGTTTCGCTCAAGGAGATTGCCGAACGGCAGGATATTTCCAAAAAGTATCTCGAACAGATCATCCCGATCCTCAACAAAACGGGCGTTTTGCGCACCAACCGCGGCGCGCAGGGCGGCTATATGCTGGCCCGCACACCGGACAAATATACCGTCGGCGAAATTTTGCGGCTGACCGAAGGCTCGCTCGCGCCGGTGGCGTGTCTGGAGCAGGAGCCGAATCTGTGCGAGCGGCAGGAAAGCTGCGCCACACTGCCGGTCTGGCGGGGGCTGTATCGCGTGATCAACGACTATCTCGACAACATCACGCTGCAGGATATCCTCGATCAGGAGCACGAAAAGGGCGGCGACTATGTGATATGAGCCAAAAGAAAATACCCACCATGCGTACATGGTGGGCGATTTTTATGTCGGGTCACGCTTCGTCGGGCAGCTTGCACACGTCGACCCACGCCTTGCTGCCGGAAAACTGTTCGAGTTCCGGGAGCGTCAGCTCAATCGCGCTGTTGCTGCTGCCGCAGGCGGGAAAGACCGTTTCGAACCGCCGCAGCGATTCGTCCAGATAGACGTCCACGTTTTCGTTGATCGCAAACGGACACACGCCGCCCACGTCGTGGCCGATCATGGTGTGCACCTGTTCGGGCGTGAGCATCTTCGCCTTCGCGCCGAACCGGGCGCGGTACTTCTGGTTGCTGACCTTGGCGTCGCCGGCGGCAACGACGAGAATCGCTTTGTCGCCCAAAAGGAACGACAGCGATTTTGCGATCCGCCTCTCCTCGGTGCCGAACGCCTGCGCCGCCAGCGCAACGGTTGCGCTGGACTGCGCGGATTCCAGAATCCGGTTTTCCATCCCATGCTGCCGGAAAAAGGCTTTGACTGCTTCAATGGCCATAGATGCCGCCTCCTGTGGTGGTTTGGGGCTATTATACCCCGCGTGGGCCCGCTTTGTCAAGGGAACGGCGCACCGCCCATGTT
The DNA here is from genome assembly GCA_902786285.1 of Oscillospiraceae bacterium. Classification (GTDB taxonomy): domain Bacteria; phylum Bacillota; class Clostridia; order Oscillospirales; family Acutalibacteraceae; genus UBA6857. The sequence continues at coordinate 24,595 of CADABX010000034.1, forward strand.
GCACAGTTTTCGTTTGGACATTTCGTCAGTTTGTCTCTTGTCTTTTTTCGGCGGATATTATACAATAAAATGAATATGATTAGACTTTCGGAGTGAAGATATGGCATCCAAAGAATTTTTCCGCTTAAGAAAACAAATCATTGAACAGGATTTTGCCCGCATGAACGACCGCCAGAAGGAGGCGATTTTTCATGTGGACGGCCCGCTGCTGATTCTTGCGGGCGCGGGCAGCGGCAAAACGACCGTGATCGTCAACCGCATCGCCAACATCATCAAATACGGCCGCGCCTATACGAGCGAGGAGGTCAGCGAAGAGCCGACCGAGCGCCAGATGAAGCTGATGCGCCGCTATCTCGACGGCGACAAAAGCGTGCTGTTTGACATCGAAGACCTGCTTGCCGTGGACGCCGCGCGTCCGTGGCAGGTGTTGGCCATCACGTTTACCAACAAGGCCGCCAATGAGCTCAAGGAGCGCCTTGCCGCGCTGCTCGGCCCCGACGGGAGCGAGATCTGGGCCAGCACGTTCCACGCCGCCTGCGCGCGCATGCTGCGCCGTGACGCTTCGCTTTTGGGCTTTACATCGAACTTTTCAATCTACGACACCGACGACAGCCGCCGGCTGATGAAGGAATGCCAGCGCCAGCTCGATATCAAGGACAGCGTCCTGTCCCACAAGACGATCCTCGGCGAGATCAGCCGCGCCAAGGATCAGATGATCGGCCCGGCGGAATTTCTCAAAACCGCCGGCAGCGACATCCGGCTGCAAAAGATCGGCAGAGCCTACAAGATGTATCAGGAAGAGCTGAAAAAGGCCGACGCGATGGACTTTGACGACATCATCAACAACTGTGTGCAGTTGCTTGAAACCCACGAGGAGGTCCGCGCCTACTATCAGCGGCGGTTCCGCTATATCATGGTGGACGAGTATCAGGACACCAACCACGCCCAGTTCCGGCTGACCCAACTGCTCGCGTCGCCGCGCAACAACATCTGCGTGGTCGGCGACGACGACCAGAGCATCTACCGCTTCCGCGGCGCCACAATCGAGAACATTCTGAACTTCGAGTCGCAGTATGAACACACGACGCTGATCCGCCTCGAGCAAAACTATCGCTCCACCCAGACGATCCTCGACGTGGCGAACGAAGTGATTTCCAACAACAAAAACCGCAAGGGCAAAAACCTTTGGACCGAAAACAGCGCCGGCGACCGGGTGACGGAATACACCGCGTTTGACGAACAGGACGAGGCGAACTTTATCACCCAGACCATCGAAGACAATGTGGCAAGCCGCAAATTCACCTTCAGCGACCACGCCGTGCTCTACCGCATGAACGCGCAATCGAACGCCATTGAAAGCGCCATGGTACGTGCCGGTATTCCGTATCGCGTGATCGGCGGCTTCCGGTTTTATGAACGCGCCGAAATCAAGGACGCGCTGGCCTATCTGACCGTGGTCAACAATCCCCACGACAACATCCGTCTGCGCCGGATCGTCAACGTCCCCAAACGCGGGATCGGCGACACGTCGATCAACCGCGCGTTTGAGATCGCGTCGGGCCTCGGTGTCAGTTTGTTTGAAGTGATCTCCCACGCCGACGAATACGAAACGCTGTCGCGTGCCGCCGGGCGGCTGATGAAGTTTTGCGACCTGATTTCCGAGCTGCACGAAAAGGTCGATGCGATGCATCTCGACGAACTGTTCAAGGAGATCATCGAGCGCACGGAATATTTGAGCTTTCTCAAGGCCGACCCCGACAAGGGACAAGAGCGCATCGACAACCTGTCGGAGCTTGTCACGAACCTTGTGACCTATGAAAACGAAAACGAAGACGCCACACTTTCCGGCTTTTTGGAAGAAGTGGCGCTGATGACCGATATCGACAACTACAACGCCCAGGCCGACGCCGTGGTGCTGATGACGCTGCACGCCGCCAAAGGCCTCGAATTCCCGGTGGTGTTCATCCCGGGGATGGAGGAGGGCATCTTCCCCGGGCCGCAAAGCATGTATTCGCCCCAGGAGGTGGAGGAGGAGCGGCGGCTCGCCTATGTGGGCATCACCCGCGCCAAGCAAAAGCTCTATCTCACCCACGCCAACACGCGCATGCTCTTCGGCTCCACGTCGCGCAACATGCCCTCGCGCTTTTTGGTCGAGATTCCGGAGCATCTATTGGAAAAAACCGGCCGGCGCAGCGTCTTTTCGCAAAACAATCTGTTCGACAACGACAACCACATCTCCGGCGGCTACAGCCGGTATGAGGGCACCGGCTTTTTGCAAAAGGAACGCAAGCGCGCCACCGCCGCCGCGGCCGCGGCCGCAAAGCCCAAAGCGCCGGCGCAGTCCTATGCCACGGGCGACACCGTGGTCAGCAAGGTCTTCGGCCAGGGCGTGGTGCTCTCCGTGCGCCCGATGGGCAACGACAGTATGCTGGAGATCGCGTTTGACACAGCCGGCACCAAAAAGCTGATGGCAAATTACGCAAAGCTCGAAAAGAAATAATCCCGACGGGAGGTATAGCGATGAAACATCCCGCAAAAACGCTGCTATCGCTGCTGCTGTGCGCCGTGCTGCTTGCGGCGGCGTTCGTTCCGGCGGCTGCCGCGGCTTCGCCGGTGACGCCGGTGATCGTGGTCAGCGGTATGAACTCGTTTCCGCTTTACAGCGGCGAAACGGGCGAACGGGTCTGGGGCCCGCAGACGAAAACGATCCTTTCCATGGTGGGCCGCATCCTTTGGCCGACGGTCAAAGCGCTTTTGAAGGGCGACATGGAGCAGCTTGCGGACGACACGTTCGACGACGTCTATCAAAGCCTGTTTGAAGTGCTGTCCTGCGACGCAACCGGCGAACCGCTGCACCCGATCGACGCCGTGACATTTCCGCAGTCGGTCGACCACTACCCGGACGAGCTGCTCGAGGCCGACGAGACCGAGGACGAGATCGCCGTTGTCAAAACGGCTGCAAAGGCGGTTGGCGCCGAACACGTCTACTTTTTCAACTACGACTGGCGGCTCGATCCGCGCGACGACGCGAAAGCGCTGCACAGCTTTATCGAAAACGTGAAGCGCGAGCAAAACGCCGCAAAAGTCACGCTTGTGCCGTGCTCCATGGGCGGCGCTGTGGTCAACAGTCTGCTTTCCATCTACGGTGCTGCGGATATTGCGAAGATCGTCTACTGTCTTGTCGCGTCCAAGGGGATCGACATGGTGGGCGAGCTGTTCGGCCGCAACGTCGAAATCGACATGCATGTGCTGCTCGAACGGCTGTTTAACTTTGAAAACGGCAACCTCGCGCTGCAATCGCTTTTGAGCGTGCTGCAGGGCGGCTTCGAGCTGAATCCTTTGCTGACAAAGGCGCTGACAAAGCTGCTGCAAAGCATCCTCGACAAAACCAACGAGCGCGCCTACCGCGATATTCTGCTGCGCTCGTTTGCCACCATGCCCGGGTTGTGGGCGTTTGTGCCCGACCGCTACTATGAAGCGGACAAAAAGATCATGTTCCCCGACGGCGGCAACGAAGCGTTTATTGAAAAAATCGACGCCTACCACGCCATGCAGGTCGAAGCGGAAAATCTGATGCGCCGCGCGATGGAAACGGGGACACAGATCGCCGTCACCGCGTCCTACGGCTTTGTGGGCATGCCGCTGACAAAAGAAGCCTACGCCCAGGGCGACTGCCTGATTGAAACCCACAACGAATCCTTTGGCGCCACGGCGGCGCGCTACGGCGAAACGCTGGGCGCGGAATATACGGCCGCATCCTGCGGCAACGGCGCGCACGATCATCTGTCGGATGACCTCATCGTGGACGCCGCTTCTTGCGCGTTCCCCGAACAGACGTGGTTTATCAAACACATGAAGCATGTCGGCTTCCCGGTGGATACCGGCGCGGCCGAGCTGCTTGCGTGGCTGGTCACGACCGACGCGCCGACGACCGAAAGCGACAGCCGCTATCCGCAGTTTTGCGACCTCGATCCGGTGACGGGCAAGGTCCGATCGCTTTCCAAAAAAGAAAAAAAAAATTCTTTGTCGACCTTTGGCATAAAATCGAATCCCTGTTCGACCGATAAAAAGGAGGAATCTGTATGAAACATCATTCTCTGCAAAAAGCTTTGAGCGTGCTGCTCGCCCTGGTGCTTGTGTTCTCCCTTTCGTCTGTGTCGTTTGCTGCCGGAGCGGACAAAACGCCCGTCATCGTCGTCAGCGGCATGGGCTCGCGGGACATGACTGTCCACGACAGCGGCAAACGCGCTTTCCCGCCGGCGACGGACAACATCGTCAAGGGCGTCTTTTTGGGCCTCGGGCCGATCCTTTCGGCGATTTTGTTCGGCAAGGGCATCCTCTTTGACAAATACGGCGCCGACGCGATCCTTACTATGCTGTCTGATCTCGCGTGCGACGAAGACGGCAAATCCGTCAAGCAGCTCGATTCCGTGCTGTTTCCCGATTCCGTCGATCACTACCGCGCCGAGTTTGAAGCCGAAAGCAAAAACGAGCTCGGCTTTGTGCGCGCCGTGGCCGACAAGCACGGGTGGGAAAACACCTACTTTTTCAACTACGACTGGCGTATGAGCCCGCTCGATATCGCGAACGATCTTGCCGATATGGTCAAATTCGTCAAGGAAAAGCACAGCGCAAAAAAGGTCTCGCTCTTTGCCATGAGCATGGGCGGCGACGTGCTGAGCGCCTATCTCGCCCAATACGGCGCGGACGATATCCAAACGGCGGTCTACGCCTCCACGGCGTTCCTCGGCGTGGAGATGGTGTCCAACCTGCTTTCGGGCAAGCTGTTTCTCAACACCGACGCGATTCTGACTTATTTTGTGCCGTTTTTGCAATCGGTCAATCTGCCGGTGCTCGCAAAAATCTTTGATCTTGCCGACAAGGCCGCCGAAAAGGACGGCATGGACACCGTCAACGCGATTTTGGCGCGCACGGTGAAGGCGATCAAGGATCCGATGTATCAAAAGATCTTCAAAACCACGTTTGCCCGCTTCCCGGGCGTGTGGAGCTTTGTGCCGGTGGAGGACTACGAGACCTGCAAAGAAGCCAGCAAATCCTATACCACGCTGTCTGACGCGTTCTGGGCAAAGGCCGACAAGATGCATGACATTCAGGCGCACACGAAAGACCTCATCGCCAAGGCGCAAAAGGGCGGCGCCAACGTCTATATCATCGGCGCCTATGGCTTTGCCGGGATCCCGGTGAGCGAAGCGTATGTCAACCACACCGATATGCTGATCGACACGCATCTGATGAGCGGCCACTGCGCTGTTGCGCCCTACGGCAAAACGCTGTCTGACGTCGGCTACACCACAGGCGGCGGCTGCGGCAACAAGAGCCACTATCACTTTTCCACCGACAACGTGATCGACGCGTCGGTCGGTCTGCTGCCCGAACACACCTGGCTGATCCGCGGTATGGGCCATGTGGAGTTTCCCTACGGCACCGGCGCGAGCGAGCTGGGCGTGTGGCTCATTACAAACAGCGAACCGGTCACGGTGCAGTCCGACGCGCGCTATCCGCAGTTCGTGTCGCTCGACCGCGCAACGGGCCGCCTCGTGTCGCTGACGCAAAACGTCACGATCCCCGATGACGGCGAGACACCGGCGAAGGACGGCTTCTTCGATAAAGTTTTGTCGTTTTTCCGCAATCTGATGCTGCGGCTGCTGGCGGTGTTCGGCTGAAAAAGGTGAATTTTCAAAAAATGCTTTACAGCGGCAGACAGATCTAGTACAATAAAACAAAGGACGGATCGTCCGAGCAAATCCCGGAGGTGCTTTTATGGAAGCGATTTATAGGCGAATTTTACTCAAACTGTCGGGCGAGGTGCTTGCCGGTCCCGACGGCAAAGGCATTGATTTCAATACGGTCAACAGCATCTGCAAAGCGGTCAAGGCGTGCAGCGACCTCGGCGTGCAGATCGGTCTGGTTGTGGGCGGCGGCAACTTCTGGCGCGGCCGCTCCAGCGGTGAAATGGACCGCACCCGTGCCGACCACATGGGCATGCTGGCCACCACGATGAATGCGCTGGCGCTGGCCGACGCGCTCGAACAGATGGGCGTGGACGTGCGTGTCCAGACCGCGATCCCGATGCCGCAGGTGGCGGAGCCCTATATCCGCAACCGCGCGGTGCGCCATCTCGAGAAGGGCCGTGTTGTCATCTTCGGCTGCGGCACGGGCAACCCGTTCTTTTCCACCGACACGGCGGCGGCCCTGCGTGCGGCGGAGATCAACGCCGAAATCATCTTCAAGGCAACCAACGTGGATGGCGTGTATGACAAGGATCCCAACAAGTTCCCCGACGCTGTGAAATATGACACGCTGACCCACACCGAGATTTTGCAAAAAGGGCTTGCCGTGATGGACGCGACCGCCGCGTCGCTGTGCCGCGACAACGGGATCTCCATCCTCGTGTTCAACCTTGCCGATCCCGAAAACATCGTGCGTGCGGTCAAGGGCGAAAATGTGGGCACGGTTGTGAAGGAATAATTGAGAATTTAAAAAAGTCTTCGCTGCAGCGAGGGCTTTTTTGTGTTCTTTTTTGCAAAAGTACTTGCCACTTGCGGTGAGTTATGGTATGATAATAATAAGCAAATTTTGGCGCCGTCCGGCGCATCCAATACGAAGAAAGAAGGCATCAGAATGAAAGAAGTATTTGAAAAATGCAAATCCAAGATGGACAAAACCATCCACGCGCTCAAAACCGAATACGGCGCCATCCGCGCCGGCCGCGCCAACCCGCAGGTGCTCGACAGACTTTCCGTTGACTATTACGGCACCCAGACCCCGATCAACCAGCTCGCGTCCGTGTCGGCCACGGAAGCGCGTGTGCTGACCGTTGCCCCGTGGGACAAATCGGTGCTCAAGGCGATTGAAAAGGCGATCCAGGCGTCGGATATCGGCATCAATCCGCAAAACGACGGCTCCGTGATTCGTCTGACCTTCCCGCCGCTGACCGAAGACCGCCGTAAGGAACTGGCAAAGGACGTCCAGAAGATCGGCGAAACCAGCAAGGTCGCCATCCGCTCCATCCGCCGCGACTGCATGGAAAAGCTCAAAGCGATGAAAAAGAACAGCGACATCACGGAAGACGATCTGAAGGACGGCGAAAAAGAGATCCAGAAGATCACCGACGGCTTTATCAAGGATATCGACGAGATCGCTGCTGCGAAGGAAAAAGAGATCCTGGAAATCTGATTGCAGAGTGCAGCGGACAGTGGGTGCTGTTCGCTGCTTTTCTGCTGTTTGAGAGGTACCCGTATGGAACAGCAAACACGTTTGCCGCGGCACATCGCCGTGATTATGGACGGCAACGGCCGTTGGGCAAAGAAACGCGGACTGCCGCGCACCGACGGCCACAAAAAAGGCGCCGAGGTGTTCCGGCAAATCTGCCAGTACGCGTCGGACATCGGCATCGAATATATGACCTTCTATGCGTTTTCCACCGAAAACTGGAAGCGCAGCGAACAGGAGGTGTGCGCCATCATGGATCTGCTGCGCGCCTATCTTGCCGAAATGCAGCAGCGTGAAGACGAAAACCGCACCGGCGGCTATCGCATCCGGTTCCTCGGCGCCCGCGAAGGGATGCCCGACGATATCGTCCGGCTGATGGACGAGGCGGAGGAAAAAAGCCGCGACAAAACGCGCATCACGATCAACATCTGTGTCAACTACGGCGGCCGCGACGAAATCGTCCACGCCGTGCGCACACTTTGCGACCGGGCAAAGCGCGGCGAACTCGAGCCGGCGGACGTTTCGGAAGCGTTGGTTTCCGATGCGCTCTATACCGCCGGTCAGCCCGACCCGGATCTTATCATCCGTCCGAGCGGCGAAGTGCGGTTGTCGAACTTTCTGGTGTGGCAAAGCGCCTACGCGGAGTTCTATTTTGACGACGTGCTCTGGCCGGACTTCACGCCGGCCGACCTGGACCGCGCCATTGCGGCCTACAATCAGCGTGACCGCCGGTTCGGGGACGCACGCTGACAAAAACATCAATCACAAACGAGGAAACAACCATGACTGAAACGAAAGAAAAAAAGGGAAAATTCCAATTCAAGGGCTCGCGCACCAAGTCCACGCTGATCATCGTGGCGGTGCTGGCGGTCTATGTGGTGTCGGTGCATCTGAACATCCGCCCGATCTTCACATTTTTGACCGCGCTGGTCTCCGCCCGTGCAACCTATGAACTGGTCCACGCGGTCGGCGGCCGCAGCCGGGTGCTGTTTACCGTGTCGTCGGTGTTTTCGGCGGCCTATGTGGCGGTCGTCAGCTATCAGATCCCGGTGCCGAAACCGGCGGTGATCCTCAGCTTTTACATGCTGCTTTTGCTGGTGCTGACCGTCGCGCTCAACCGCACGATCAAGTATATCGACGCGGTGATGGCGTTTTTCGGCTCGGTATGCGTGACCTACGCGCTGTCGATCTTTATCCGGCTTAACGATTTGCCGCGGCTCAACGCACGGTTTACCCATCTGGAGGGGCTCTATCTCTTTTGGATCGCGTTCATCTGCTCGTGGGTAACCGACGCGTTCGCGTTTTTGGTCGGCCGCAAATGCGGCAAACACAAGATGAGTCCGCACATCAGCCCCAAAAAAAGCTGGGAGGGCGCCGTCGGCGGCGTTTTGATCACTGCCGCAATCAACGTGCTTGTCCTGCTCGGCTACACGCTGGTGGCCACCAAAGTGATGGGCTACGCTTATTTTATGATGGAATCCGGCATAAAATATCTGTATGTGTTTCTGATCTCCTGCGCGCTGTCGGTCGTCTCGATGTTCGGCGATCTGTCCGCGTCGGTGCTCAAGCGCAACGTCGGAATCAAGGACTACAGCAATATCCTGCCCGGCCACGGCGGCATCATGGACCGGTTTGATTCCTGCACGTTTGTGCTTCCGGTGCTGTGGGGCATTTATAGTTTGATTTATGGTTGATTTGGTACAATAACCCAAAGCGGGTGATTCTATGACAAAAACACTTTCCATTCTCGGCGCCACGGGTTCCATCGGCACCCAGGCGCTCGACGTCTGTGAGAAGCGGGGGATCCGCATTACCTGCCTCACCGCGCACAGCAATGACCGTCTGCTCGAACAGCAGGCGCGCAAATACCGGCCGCACACCGTCGCGCTTGTGGACGAAGACGCGGCAAAGCGGCTCAAAACCGCGCTCAAAGATACCTCCATCCGGGTACTCTCCGGGATGGAGGGCGTTTGCGTTTGTGCGGCAGATGACGACACCGACACGGTTTTGACCAGCGTGGTCGGGATGGCGGGGCTGCAGCCGACGCTTGCCGCGATCGAGGCGAAAAAGACCATCGCGCTCGCCAACAAAGAAACGCTCGTCGCCGGCGGTGCGCTGGTGACCAAGGCGGCCAAGGACAACGGCGTCAGGCTGCTGCCGGTGGACAGCGAGCACTCCGCCATCTTTCAGTCGCTGCAGGGTATGCAGCACCACACGGAGCTCAAATCGATCCTCCTCACGGCGTCGGGCGGCCCGTTTTTCGGCAAAACAAGGGACGAGCTCGCCGGTGTCACGCTGGAAGCGGCGCTCAAGCACCCCAACTGGTCCATGGGCGCCAAGATCACCGTGGATTCCGCCACAATGATGAACAAGGGGCTCGAGCTGATCGAGGCGGTGTGGCTGTTCGGTGTGAAGCCAAGCCAGATCGAAGTGATCGTCCACCGCGAAAGCGTGCTGCATTCGGCGGTGGAATTCGCCGACAACTCCGTCATCGCGCAGCTCGGCGTGCCCGATATGCGCATCCCGATCCAGTATGCGCTGACCTATCCGGAGCGGTACGAATCGCCGGTGAAAAAACTGAGTCTGACGGACTACGGGTCACTCAGCTTTCAAAAGCCCGACGAAGACACCTTCCGCTGTCTGCCGCTGTGCCGCAGCGCGATCGAACGCGGCGGCCTTTGTCCGGCCATCGTCAACGGCGCCAACGAAGAGGCGAACGCGTTGTTCCGGCAGGGGAAGATCGGCTTTTTGGATATCGCCGATCTCGCCGCCGGTGCGCTGGACGCTGTGGAAAGCAAAGACGACTACACGCTGCAGGACGTGTTTGACGCGGACGAAGCGGCAAGAGCGTATGTGCGGGCGCACATAGGCTAATTCGGAACTTCGTTCAATTCGGAACTTCGTTCAATTCGGAATTCGGAATTCGGAATTCGGAACTTCGATCAATTCGGAATTCGGAATTCGGAATTCGGAATTTTGGTCGCGGGGTTTCTTGTTGCAATCCGACGTCCGCACCGCGGCAGGCATGTTCGGCTGCCGGAAACGGGTAAATGGAAGCCGCCGTACATCCCGCAACCCGAAACCGACTGCCCGCCTACGTAACGATCGGTAATCTCTTTTGGCAAAGGAACTTTCTTGCCAATACACATTTGGCGCATCGCCGCAGGCGGCGCCCATTCATTCCGAATTCCGAATTCCGAATTCCGAATTATTCCAACCTCTGGAGGTACACCCATGACATTACCCTTTCTCGTCACAGCCGGTGCAATCTGGCACAAGGTCTGGCCGTTTCTGATTGCCATTCTCTTTTTCGGCGTGATTATCTTTATCCATGAATTCGGTCACTTCATCTTTGCCAAGCTCTTCGGCGTCAAGGTCAACGAGTTTGCGCTCGGTATGGGGCCGACGCTTCTCAAAAAGCAGGGCAAAGAGACCAAGTATGCGCTGCACCTGTTTCCCATCGGCGGCTACTGCGCGATGGAGGGAGAGGACGAAAGCTCCGACGACGACCGTGCCTTTTGCAACAAAAAGGTCTGGCAGCGGATCATCATCGTGGCTGCCGGCGCCACATTCAATCTGATTCTCGGTCTGATCATCTCGTGCATTCTGATCGGCGTGGACGGCGACTATGTCGGTACACGGCAGATTTTGCGCTTTTACGACACGGCGGTCAGCAACACGGCGGACGGTCTGATGGCGGGCGACGAGATCCTTGAGATCGACGACAAGCACGTTTTTTCCGATTACGACATCACCTATCTGATGCAGCGCAACAACACCGGCGCCTACCATATGGTGGTGCGCCGCGACGGGGAAAAGGTGGATCTGCCGGCGGTGCATTTCAACGTCCGCACGGGCGGCAACTTCTCCTACAAAGAGGACAACAGCATCCACGATCTGAGTGCCAAGATGAAAAAAGCCGGACTCAGGGACGGCGACATCATCACCGCCGTTAACGGCACCGCGGTCACCGACAACGAGGCGCTGGCCGCTGCCATCGCCGCCGACCGCGATTTCACGATTGACTTTACCGTGTTGCGCGAAAATGAGACGCTCGAAATCGACAAAGTGAAAATGATGACCGTCACGGTCTTTGACTTTGTGCTGCTGGGTGAAAAAAAGAATGTGTTCACAGTCGTGTCCGGCGGCGTCAAATACGCGCTGACGATGTCGCGGCTCGTGTATCTGTCGCTGTTCGATCTCATCACCGGCCACTACGGCTTTTCCGAGCTTGCAGGTCCCATCGGCACGGTGTCGGTGATCGCGGACATGGCCGAGGAGAGCGCCGCGTCGGCCGACTGGTCGGGAATTCTGATGATCATGGCGATGATCACGATCAACATCGGCCTGTTCAATCTGCTCCCCATTCCGGCGCTCGACGGCGGACGGCTGTTCTTCATGCTGATCGAGCTGGTTTTCCGCAAGCCTGTCCCGGCAAAATATGAGGGCTGGGTTCATGCGGTCGGCATGGTATTGCTGCTGTTGCTGATGGCGGTCGTGTCGTTCAGCGATATCTGGAAGTGGATTTCGGGCGTTGGGTTTTATTAAAAGAACGCAAGAAAGCAAGAAGCAAGAGTGCAAGAAGGCAAGAATGTTTCGGCTGAAAAAGATGCTTGATAGATGATACAGGTGACGATTTATGACACAACGACGTAAGACCAAACAAGTGAAGGTCGGCAATCTTCTGATTGGCGGCGGCGCACCCGTTTCGGTGCAGTCCATGCTCAACGTGGAGGCCCACGATATCGCCGGCAACGTCCGGCAGGCGAAGGCGCTGGAACAAGCCGGCTGCCAGATCATCCGCGCCGCGGTGCCCGATCTTGCCGCTGTGCCCACCATCGCCGCGCTCAAAGAAGCGCTGACGGTGCCCGTGGTGGCGGATATCCATTTTAACCACAAGATCGCGCTCGCCTGTGTGGACGCCGGGGTCGACAAGATCCGCATCAACCCGGGCAACATCGGCAGCGACGAAAATGTGAAGGCTGTGGCCAACGCCTGCAAAGCGCACGGCATCCCGATCCGCATCGGCGTCAATTCCGGCTCTGTGGAAAAGGAGATACTGGCAAAATACGGCGGATTTCGACGATATTGTGATCTCCATCAAATCGTCGAACGTCGGGAATATGATTGAAGCCTACAAACTCGTGGCCGCGCAGTGCGACTATCCGCTGCACCTGGGCGTCACGGAATCCGGTACCGTTCGGATGGGCATCATCAAGTCCGCCGTCGGTATCGGCGCGCTGCTCACGCAGGGGATCGGTGACACGATCCGTGTCTCGCTCACCGCCGACCCGGTCAAAGAGGTGGACGCCGGGTTCGATATTCTCGCGTCGATCGGCCTTTTGCCCGACCGTCCCACGCTCGTGTCCTGCCCGACCTGCGGACGCACAAAGATCGACCTGATCGGTCTTGCAAACGCGGTGGAAGAGCGGCTGCGTCATGTGCACAAGCCCATCACCGTGGCGGTCATGGGCTGTGTGGTCAACGGCCCGGGCGAAGCGAAGGAGGCCGACATCGGCATCGCCGGCGGCGCCGGCTGCGGGCTGCTGTTTCAAAAGGGCGAAATCCTGCGCAAAGTGGACGAAGCCGATCTTTTGGATGCGCTGATGGAAGAGATTGAACGGTTATAAGATAAAGGAATTACTGGAATGAGTTGTGATTTTTTAAGCCTGTTCGGCTTTTTGCCGGACGAAACGATCCGCGACCTGCTCCCGGCGGATACGCAGGTGCAGAATGTACAGATTCTCAAGGACAGCAGAACCATGCGTCTGCTGCTCTCTTTTCCGTTTTTGGTCAAAGGCAGCGTGACCGAAAAAGCCGCCGACGCGCTCAAAGCTGCGCTCGGGCTCGACACGGTCACCATCGATCCGCGTATGCCGGCCGAAAGCTTCAGTGAAGCGTATTTCGGCACACTTGTGCGCGAAATCAACCGGGCCGTCGCGGCGTCTAACGGCTTTTTCAAAGACGCCGTCTGCGCCCTGCGCGGCAATGAACTGGTCGTCACGCTGCAGCACGGCGGCGCCGAGATCCTGCGCCAGACCGAATGCGACCGCGAGATGGAAAAGCTCGTATTGCGCCGTTTCGGTCGTCCGGTCACGGTGATCTTCGAAGGCAAAGAGATCGAAGCGACCGACGCCGAGGTGGTCTCTATGATCCGCCACGCGGAGGACGACAACCTCAGAGCCAAGGGCGTCGATCCGCGCGAAGTGCGCGCGCCGCAGGACAAGCCCAAAGCCCACCGCGTGGTCGAGGGCATTCCGCTGTATCTGGAAACGGCCAAAACGATCTACGGCAACCGGATCACCAAAGATCCTGTGCCGCTGGAAACGATCTCGCCCGAAGACGGCTCGTGCGTTGTCTGGGGATCGATCTTCCGCTTTGAAGCACGCGAGACACGCGACAAACGCTCGAACATCATCACCTTCAATATCACCGACAATACCTACGCCTATTCGTGCAAGGTCTTTGAGCGCAAGGAAAACTGCGAACAGCTTTTGGCAAAGCTCAAGGACGGCGTCACGGTGCTCATCCGCGGCGACATCACCTACGATAAATTCTCCGGCGAAAACGTTATTTCGCCGCGCAGTATTGCGCTGGTGGACAAGATCCCGCCGATCGACGACGCCGAAGAAAAGCGCGTGGAGCTGCATCTGCATACCAAGATGAGCATGATGGACGGCATGACCGACCCGGCCGTGCTGGTCAAACGCGCCATCGCGTGGGGCCACAAGGCGATCGCCATCACCGACCACGGCGTGGTGCAGGCCTACCCCGAAGCTGTCGGCGCGGCCGGCGACAAGATCAAGGTCATCCTCGGCATGGAAAACTATTACATCGACGACACGGACGTGCCGTTTGAAACGTGGAAAAAAGACAAGAGCGCGAAGTATTACCACATGATTATCCTTGCGCGCAACAATACGGGACTGAAAAACCTGTATCAGCTCATTTCCGCGTCCAACCTCAAATATTTCCACCGCCGCCCGATCATCCCGAAAAGCGAGCTTGTCAAGCACCGCGAGGGTCTGATCATCGGCTCGGCGTGTGAAGCTGGCGAACTGTACCGCGCCATTGCAACGGAAAAAAGCGACGAGGAGATCCTCAAAATCGCGTCGTTTTACGACTATCTTGAAATCCAGCCCTGCGGCAACAACGGCTATATGATCCGTTCGGAAAAGTTCCCGAACGTCCAGAGCGTCGAGGATATCCAGCGGATGAACAAAAAGGTCATCCATGTGGCGGACCAGCTCGGCAAAAAGGTCGTTGCCACCTGCGACGTCCATTTCATCGACCCCGAGGATTCGATTTACCGCGCCATTCTGATGGCCGGTCAGGGCTTCCCCGACGCCGACCAGCAGGCGCCGCTGTATTTCCGCAACACCAAGCAAATGCTCGCGGAGTTCTCTTATCTCGGCGAAGAGACGGCGAAAGAGGTCGTCGTCACCAATCCGAACCTGATCGCCGACATGATCGAAAACATCAAGCCGATCCCGAGCGGCAACTTCCCGCCGTCGATCGACGGCGCCGACGACGAGCTGAAGCGTCTGTGCTGGGAAAAGACCAAGCGCCTGTACGGCGACCCGGTGCCCGAATATGTGGCAAAGCGGCTGACGCGCGAGCTCGATTCCATCATCCGCCACGGCTTCGGCGTTTTGTATATGATTGCGCAAAAGCTGGTCAAAAACTCCGAGGATCACGGCTATCTTGTCGGCTCGCGTGGTTCGGTCGGCTCGTCCTATGTGGCGTCTGCAGCCGGTATCTCCGAGGTCAATCCGCTTGCGCCGCACTATCGCTGCCCGAAGTGCTGCCACAGTGAATTTTTCCTGAACGGCGAAGTCGGCTCCGGCTACGATCTGCCGCCGAAGGACTGCCCGGTCTGCGGCACAAAGATGGATCGCGACGGCCACGATATCCCGTTTGAAACCTTCCTCGGCTTCAAGGGCGACAAGAGCCCCGATATCGATCTCAACTTCTCGGGCGAATATCAGTTTTATGCCCACCGCTACACCGAGGAATTGTTCGGCATCACTCATGTCTTCAAGGCCGGCACCATCGCCACCGTGGCGGACAAGACGGCGTTCGGGTTTGTCAAAAAATACCTCGCCGAACACGACCGGACCGTGTCGCGCGCCGAAGAGGACCGCCTCGCCATCGGCTGCACCGGCATCAAACGCACCACGGGTCAGCACCCGGGCGGCATGGTCGTTGTGCCCAACAAGTTTGACGCCGAGGATTTTACCCCTGTCCAGCACCCGGCGGACGACGCCAACAAGGGCATGATCACCACCCACTTCGACTTCCACGCGCTGCACGACACGATCCTCAAGCTCGACAACCTCGGCCACGATGTGCCGACGCTGTATAAGCACCTCGAGGACCTCACCGGCATCCCGGCGATGGAAACCGATATCTGCGACCCGAAGATCTATGAGCTTTTGCGCTCGCCCGCACCGCTGGGCGTGACGGCGGAGGACATCGACTGTCCGCTCGGCACGCTGTCGATCCCCGAAATGGGCACGCCGTTCGTGATCCAGATGCTGATCGACGCGAAGCCCAAGAACTTTTCCGACCTGCTGCAGGTCTCCGGCCTGTCCCACGGTACCGGCGTGTGGCTCGACAACGCGCAGGAGCTGATCAAGCAGGGCATCTGCGACATTTCCAGCGTCATCGGTACCCGCGACAGCATCATGGTCTATCTGATGCACAAGGGTCTGGAGCCGAGCATGGCGTTTAAGATCATGGAGATCGTGCGAAAGGGCAAATCGAAAAAGCTGCTCACCGACGAACACAAGCAGGCGATGCGCGAGCACGGCGTGGAGCAGTGGTACATCGATTCCTGCATGAAAATCCAATACATGTTCCCGAAAGCCCACGCGGCCGCCTATGTCAGCGCGGCGCTGCGGCTCGGATGGTATAAAATCTATAAACCGCTCGAATACTACGCGGCCTATATGACCGTGCGCGGCGGCGATATCGACGCGGCGGCGGTGCTTGAAGGAAGGGCGGCGGTGAAAAACCTGATGCAGGAGATCAACCGCAAGGGCAAGGAAGCGCAGCCCAAGGAGATCAACATGTATCCCGGCCTGCAGGTCGTCAACGAAATGATGGCGCGCGGCATCGAGTTTTTGCCCGTGGATATCTACAAGAGCGAAGCGACTACCTACAAGATCGAGGACGGCAAGATCCGTATGCCGTTTGCGGCGCTCTCCGGCGTCGGCGACAACGCAGCCATCGCGCTGGCCAAGGCGCGCGAAAACGGCGAGACGTTTGTGTCTGTGGACGACTATGCGGCCAAAAGCGGCGCGTCCTCGGCGGTGATCGACGCGCTGCGGCTGGTCGGTGCGCTGAAAGGCTTGCCCGAAACGCGGCAGATCAGTCTGTTTGATTTCTGACGCCAAGCGTCAGAAATCAATTCGGAATTCGGAATGCGGAATTCGGAATTGCGGTCGCGGGTTTGACAGCATCGAAACCCAACGCTCTGTGCCGCGGTGCAAGGCTTCCGATTTCGGAACTGCGTAATTGTATCCGATGAAACAATGTGCAGAAAACAGAATGCACCCGCCGTTTTTACGTTCTGCGTTTCTTTTCAGTAAGGGTACTGCTTTGTCGATATTCTTTCGGCGCATCGCGCGTTGCGCGGCGCCCGATCATTTCTTCATTTCTTCATTCCTTCATTCCTTCATTCCGAATTCCGGAGGTGCTTCCATGCCCAATCTGCTGCCCGACGAACATCTGGAACCGCTCGGCGGCGGACTGCGGCTGGTGGTGTCCAAAGCGCATATTTTTTCCACCGACTCCCTGCTTCTGGCGTATTTTTCCGCCATTCGCAAACACGACGCCGCCTGCGACCTCGGCACGGGCAGCGGCATCATTCCGCTGCTGTGGTGCAAAGGGGAGAGCGGGCCGATCACGGCGGTGGATATCCAGGCAAAGGCCTGCGCCCAGCTTGAAAAAACGATCGCGCTCAACGCGTTGCAGGATCGCATCCGCGTGGTACAGACCGATCTGCGGCAAAAGCATCCTGCGCTGCCGTGGGGCACGTTCGATCTTGTTTCGATGAATCCGCCCTATCAGGCGGCCGGCAGCGGGATCGAAAGCGCGGCCGGCAGCGACAAGATCGCCCGGCACGAAACGGCCTGCACGCTCGAAGACGCCGCCAAAGCCGCGTCGCAGCTCTTGCGGTTCGGCGGCCGGTTCTGCCTGTGCCACAAGCCGGAACGGCTCGCGGACATTCTTTGCACGCTGCGGGAACAAAAAATCGAAGCCAAGCGCATCCGCTTCGTTGCGCAAAAGGAGGGCATGGCGCCGTGGCTGGTGCTCGTGGAGGGCAAACGCGGCGGGAAGCCGGGTCTGCGTGTGGAAAAAACGCTGGTGCTGCAAACCGCCGACGGCGCGGACAGCGCGGAAATGGCGGCGGTGTTCGGAAACTACAGAACGCAGGACGATCGGTAATATGAATGCGGAATTCGGAATTCGGAATTCGGAATTGCGGTCGCGAGTCAACTATGTGACAACCAAAAGTTCTGCTCCGCGGAATAAACAGTCCGATACCGTAACGCATAAATTGTATCCGCATGACATTTCACATACCGAAAGCAATCACCCGCCAACGAAACAAACGCAACGCATAAACGGCAAACAGACAGCTTTGCCGTTACACTTCAGCGCATCGCCGCAGGCGGCGCTCCACAATTCGGAATTCCGCATTCCGAATTCCGAATTTCACATGCATGCCATCTTTGGACTTATCTCAAACAACCTGCTGGAGGTGCCTATGTCCGCTACTCTATACATCGTCGGCACGCCGATCGGCAACCTCGGCGATCTGTCGCCGCGCGCGCTCGAAACACTGGCTGCGGTCGATTTTATCGCTGCCGAGGATACGCGCGTGACGCTCAAGCTGCTCAACCACTTCGAGATCAAAAAGCCCATGACGAGCTATTTTGAACATAACCGCCGCGAAAAAGGCGAACAGATCCTTTCCCGGCTGCTGGCGGGCGAAAGCTGCGCGCTGGTCACGGACGCCGGGATGCCGGCGATCTCCGACCCCGGGGAAGATCTTGTCCGGCTTTGCCACGAAAACGGTGTGCCGGTTTCCGTTGTGCCCGGTCCCACGGCGTTCGCGTCGGCGCTGGCGCTGTCCGGGATGCCGGCCGGCCGGTTTACGTTTGAGGGCTTTCTCAGCATGAACAAGCAAAGCCGCCGGCAGCATCTGCAGTCGCTCAAAAACGAGATGCGCACGATGCTGTTTTACGAAGCGCCCCACAAGCTTTGTGCCACGCTGCGCGATCTTTGTGCGACGTTCGGCGCCGACCGAAAGATGGCGCTGGTGCGCGAGTTGACCAAGATCCACGAAGAAGTGCTGCACATGACGATCGGAGAAGCCGTGGACTATTACAACGGCGTGCAGCCGAAGGGCGAATTCGTTTTGATCGTGGAGGGAAAACCGGAAAGCGACGCGCCTTCCTTTTCGCTGGAAGAAGCGCAAAATCTCGCAAAAGCCTATCTTGCGGACGGGCTGTCCGCCTCCGCCGCAGCAAAGCAGGCGGCGCAGGAGACCGGCTTTAAAAAGGCCGACCTATATAAAGCACTGTTGGAGGAATAAAACATGCAAGCTGTGATCGACTGGTTTCAAAGCTACTGGCCGTATGCCATCGCCCTTGTGGTGGTGGCTGTGGGCGCGTCGTTTTTGTTTCGCAAGGCGGCGCAGTCCTACCGCGCGCACCAAAAGACGTTTCACGCGCAGGAAAGCGAGATGCGCCGGCTGCTGTCGCTCAAGGAAAAATACTATCCGCTGACCGCGCAGGCCATTGCCGCCGCGCCCAAAGACGAGCTGCTCGAGGGCACGGCGCTCTCGATCCAGATTCCGCTGCAAAAAGCCGACGACCCCGAGGGCGCGTTTCAAAAGCTGTCCGACGTGCAGCAGATGATCTATGTGCTCGACGTGTTCACATCCGACAAAACCGCGGCCGCCTTTTTCAAAGAGAGCAGCACGCTTCTCACGAGCCGGTTGCTGCCGGCGCTCGAGCTGATCGGGCTGCACGACTTTGACGCGGACATGCAGATGCTGGTCACCATGTTTGACGAAAACGACGAAACCACGTCGCTCGACCCCAAAAAAATCGCCGCGGCGGATGAAAACTTTGCCGCCGGGGATCTTTTAACTAAGATTAAACTGCAGGGTGCAGAATATATTCAGAACCATCCGGAACAATTCGTTGCAACAAACGATTGACAGGCGCATCGTTTTATTGTATAATAAATTGTTCTAAAAATTTTTTCGGGAAGGGGATGTCTGCGATGCGCAAGAAACTCATTGCGGTGCTGCTGGTGCTGGCCTTGGCTGTGCTGTTTGCCGCCTGCAAGAACAATAACGAACCCTCTTTGCCTTCGTTTACCTTTGATCCCAACACAACAACCACGGATACGGATGCTTCGTCCGATCCGTTTTCGAGCGACGTTTCGATCTCGGCGCCGACGGTTGACGACGGCACCGTGATTTTGACAACCATGCAGGGCGAAACGATGCAGACCGTGGCCACCACGCAGTTTGTGACCACCCCGGTCACCACCACCGCGCCCACCACCGACCCCAACGTGTCGCTGACTGTGCCCAGCATGACGACGCCGACGGTCATCACATCGCAGAATTCCGGCGGTGTGACCTATGTCACCGTCAGCCCGACGCTGCCCTCGTCGCCGTATTACACGACCCGTCCGATCTATACGACGATGCCGACGGTGAACCCCTATCTGACCACACGCTCCACCGTGCCGACAACAACGCCGACGGTACCCAGCGTTTCGCCGATCAACACCACGGCCACCCGTCCGACGACCACCGCGCCGACCACCTCGGCCACGCGCACGTCCAAGACGGTCGTCATCAACGATATCGCCACAACCGGCGACAAGAAAATGGTGGTCACAATCGATTCCAAGGGCTGGGACGGCTCGTTCCAAAACAACAGCCAGACCATCACGATCAAGGTGGACGGTGAAGCAAAGAGTGCGCCGTGCTCCGTGCGCAGCGGCTCCAAAAACGCCGACGGCTACCAGTACATCACGATTGACCTTTCTGAACTGTCGGTGCCGGAAGGCTCCAACGTCCAGTTCACCGTACCGTCCGCATTTTTGCAAACGACCAGCGGCGCGCAGTATAACAACGCGTTCTCCGGCTCGTACACCATGATGTAAGAAAAAACGAAAACGCTCCGCGCAATGAAGCGGAGCGTTTTTTTGCGCTTGACCGGCCGGAAAAAATAGCGTATAATAGGAACAATTCATCCGAAAGGACACATCCATGAACAAAAAGAAGACAACTTTGTATCTGCTGCGCGGCGTGATCGCGGTGCTGCTGGTGCTGCATCTGTTTACGATTTTTCATTTTTCGGCCGAAGCGGCGCCGCAGTCGGATCGGACCAGCACGTCGCTGATCGAAACGCTGCTCAAAACGGTGTCGCCGTCGTTTTCGTCGCTTTCGCCCGAACGGCAGGCGGAAACCGTGCAGTCGCTGCAAAAAAGCGTGCGCACGTTGGCGCATTTCGCGGAGTTTTGCTATCTGGGCGCGCTTTTGTGTGCGCTGCTGCTCACGTTCCGGCTCCGGCAAAAAGGGCTGCTGTGCGGCTTTTTCGGCTGTGTGCTGACCGCGTTGGGCGACGAAGTGCATCAGCTTCTGATCCCGGGACGGACGTTTCAATGGGCGGATATCGCCGTAGACAGCTGCGGCGCGGCGCTCGGGATGGCGGCGATGGGGCTGCTCGTGTGGCTGGCGGCGCGGATACTGCAAAAAACAAAACAAAAGAGAGGAACTGCAATATGAACCGGGAACTGTTTATCCCGCTGTATGAATGGCTGATCGGCGGTTCGCGCATCGGCGGCACCTATAACCCCTATTACGGCTCGCAGACCGAGCACCCGGAGGAAGCGGCCTGGGGACAAAAGATCTTCAACTACACGATCTATATCGAAAAGATCGACGACACGGAATATCTGCGCGCGGCGGTGTGGAGCGGCCTGCGTGCGTTTTCGGCGGTGGACGAAGCGGAGCTGACGCGCAAAACGTTCGAATGCGAAGCGGAAAGTCTGCCCGACGTCAAAGCGTGGCTGACGGAGCAGCGCGACGCGTTTTTTGCCTGAGAGCTACCCGGCGAACACGAAAAAACCGGCAGCGCCTGACAGTGCGCCACCGGTTTTGGGGAGGACAATGCGTTAGCCGTTGCTAACTGTGCATTTATCATACAACAAACCGCTGCTTTTGTCAAGCACTTTTTTGCTTTTTTTCGGGAGTGAACCAGCATGAACAACGAAACCAAAGCGCCGGCGCAGATTGAAGTGCGCGGCGGCAGGGTTCATAATTTGAAAAACATCGACGTCGACATCCCGCTTGGTGAGATCGTCGGCATCGCAGGTGTGTCCGGCTCCGGCAAATCGTCGCTGGCGCTGGGCATTTTATATGCCGAAGGGTCGCGGCGCTATCTGGAATCGCTGTCGACCTATACCAGACGCCGTATGACTCAGGCGCAAAAGGCGCAGGTGGATGACGTGCGGTTTGTGCCGGCGGCGCTGGCATTGCGGCAGCGGCCGGGCGTGCCCGGCATCCGCAGCACCTTTGGCACAGGCACGGAGCTGCTCAATAGTTTGCGGCTGATGTTTTCGCGCCTTGCGTCCCATCGCTGTCCCAACGGCCACGATGTGCCGCCGTCGCTGGCGGTGGCGGCCGGACAGCCGCTGGTGTGCGACACGTGCGGCGCCGTTTTCTATGCGCCGGGCGCAGAGGAACTGGCGTTTAACAGCCAGGGCGCGTGCAAACGCTGCGACGGCACTGGCGTCGTGCGCACCGTCGACGAAAGCACGCTCGTACCCGACGAATCGCTGTCGATCGACGAGGGCGCTGTGGCGCCGTGGCAAACACTGATGTGGTCGCTGATGAAGGATATCGCACGCGAAATGGGCGTGCGCACCGACGTGCCGTTTTGCGAGCTGACCGCAAAGGAGCGAGACATTGTGTTTCACGGCCCGGCGGTGAAAAAACGCATCATCTATCAAAACAAGACCAGCGGCGCGGCAGGGGATATGGACTTCACCTATTTCAACGCGACCTATACCGTGGAAAACGCGCTGTCGAAGGTCAAGGACGAAAAAGGCATGAAGCGGGTGGAAAAGTTTTTAAAGCAGGAAATCTGTCCCGATTGCGGCGGCACCCGGTTGAGCGACGCCGCCCGCGCGCCGCTGATTTGCGGCGTGTCGCTGGCCGACGTGTGCAAACTGACGCTGCTCGACCTTGTAAAATGGGTGGACGGTGTGCCGGCGTCACTGCCCGAAGAAATGCGTCCGATGGCGCAAAGCATCTGCGATTCGTTCCGGCTGGTCGCGCGGCGGCTGCTGGATCTCGGGCTTTCCTATCTGACGCTCGACCGCGCGGCGTCCACACTTTCCACCGGCGAGCGGCAGCGGATGCAGTTGGCGCGCGCGGTGCGCAACCGCACCACCGGGGTGCTCTATGTGCTGGACGAGCCGTCCATCGGTCTGCATCCGTCCAATATGGAGGGCCTGTTCGGCGTGATGCACGATCTGATCGCCGACGGCAACTCCGTGCTGCTTGTGGACCACGATACCCATATTTTAAAGGAAGCCGACCATCTGATCGAGCTCGGCCCCGGGGCCGGCGCTGCCGGCGGTACGGTCATTGCGCAGGGCGCGATCGAAGCTGTGATGCGCGATCCCAACTCGCAGATCGGCCCGTTTTTGTCCGGCAAAAAGACCATCGATTTGCGCCGTCCGCTTTCACCCGACGCGCTGTTCGCGCGCGGCCGCATTCATCTGTCCACGTCGCAGATCCACACGGTGCAGCCGCTGGAGGCTGATTTCCCGGTCGGCCGCATGATCGCCGTGACGGGCGTGTCCGGCTCCGGTAAAACGACGATGATCCTGGAAAGTCTGGTCCCGGCGTTGGAGGCGCAGCTCGGCGGCCGGCCGCTGCCCGCCCATGTCAAAGCTGTGGACGCGCCGCAAATCGGCAGCGTCAAGCTGATCGACGCAACGCCGATCGGCGTCAATGTGCGCTCTACCGTCGCAACCTACGCCAACGTCCACGACGAGCTGCGCAAGGTTTTTGCCAAAACGCCGGATGCCAAAAAAGGCGGCTGGAAGGCCGGCGACTTTTCCTATAACACGGGCCGGCTGCGCTGCCCGGTTTGCGACGGCACGGGCTCGATCAGTCTGGACGTGCAGTTTTTGCCCGATGTGGAGATCCCGTGTCCCGACTGCCGCGCCGGCCGCTATTGCAAGGAAGCCAATCTGCTGCGCCGCACCGGAAAAGACGGGAGATCCTTTTCGCTCCCGGATCTGATGGCGATGAGCATTGACGAAGCGAAGGACGCCTGCGCCGATCTGCCGCTGGTTGCAAAACGGCTGTCCATCCTCAGCGAACTCGGGCTGGGCTATCTGACGCTCGGGGAGGCAACGCCGAGCCTTTCGGGCGGCGAAGCGCAGCGACTCAAGCTCGCCAGCGAAATGGGCCGCGGCCAGACGGGCGCTGTTTTCGTTTTTGATGAGCCGACCGTGGGGCTGCATCCGCTGGATGTGGAAACGCTGCTTGCGGTGTTTCGCCGGCTGATCGACAGCGGCGCCACGCTGATCGTCATTGAACACGACCTCGACGTGATCCGCAACGCGGACTATGTGATCGACATGGGCCCGGGCGGCGGCGTCCACGGCGGCAGAATTGTCAAAAGCGGCACGCCGGAACAAATCATGGACTGTGCAGAATGCCTGACCGGACGCTATCTGCGGCAGGGATAAAGAAAGGAACTTCCGATGATCAAACTCATTGCGCTCGACCTCGACGGCACGCTGATGAACCCCGACCATGTGACCGTGAGCGAGGAAAACAAAGCCGCGCTCCGCGCCGCCCACGACGCCGGCGCCAAAATCGCCGTTGCCACGGGCCGCACACTGTCGATTTTCGGCAACGTGTGCGAACAGGTGCCCGAGATCGATTATATCCTGTATTCCAACGGCGCCGCCGTGTTTGACCGCAGGGCAAAGCGTGTGCTGCACGAACACGCGCTGTCTGCCGCGCAGTGCGGGGCGCT
This sequence comes from Oscillospiraceae bacterium, assembly GCA_902786285.1. Taxonomy (GTDB): domain Bacteria; phylum Bacillota; class Clostridia; order Oscillospirales; family Acutalibacteraceae; genus UBA6857. Next base: position 48,924 of record CADABX010000034.1, read on the forward strand.
GCTCGATTATCTCGACGGCTTTCCGGCGTTTATTGAGCTGTATGCCGGCGGACAGAGCTACGCCCAGAAGGACAAGGAACGCTTTTTTCCGTTCGATGTGTTCCCAAAGGATTTCATCGACCAGGCACGCGCCGGGATGGTGACGGTGGACGATTTCCACGACGTGCTGCAAACGAGAAACGCCGAAAAGCTGACCGTGTATCTGACGGACAAAGCGCAATACCGCGCCGTGTGGGATGCTCTTTGCGGCCGCGAGGACCTTGAAGTGACCACATCGTTTCCGATCAGCATCGACCTCACCCGCGCCGGCGCCGACAAGGGTACCGCGCTGCAGGCGCTTTGCCGCCATCTGGGTGTCACGCCGCAGCAGTGCATGGCGTTCGGCGACGCGGAAAACGACTGCCCGATGCTGCGGTTCGCCCATTACGGATACGCGATGGAAAACGGCAGCGACGCGTGCAAAAGGGCCGCAAGGTTTCTTACGAAAAGCAACGCCGAAAACGGCGTGGCGGTTGCCGTGCGGCAGGTGATGCAGCTTTAACGCACTGCATCGGTAAAATTTTTTCGACATTTTAAAACAAACCTCTTTTCAAATACAGCAAACAGATGTATAATAAAAAGAAAGCATCCTCGCCCGCAGCCCGGGCAAAGTCATTTTCAAAGGAGCGTTGACAATGGACAACTATCAGGAAATCGGCGCGCGCCTCAGAGAACTGCGCGAAGTCAGCGATTATACGATCGAAGATCTGGCAAAGGAGCTCGGCGTCGACCCCGCGGTATATGCCTCATATGAAGAAAACGGCAAGGATGTGCCGATCAGCCTGATCTATGAGATTGCGCAGAAGTTCAAGGTGGACTTCACCGAGATCATCACCGGCAACACAGCCTGGCTCGACACCTATCATCTGATCCGCCGCGGCGAGGGCAAACGCGTCAACCGCAACCCGGAATACCACTTTGAAGACCTCGCGTACCGCTACGGCAACAAGATCATGCAGCCGCTGCTGGTCACGCTGGAGCCGACCGACGCGCCGGCCAAGCCGATTACCCACGGCGGCCAGGAATTCAACCTTGTGCTCGAGGGCGTCGTCATCATTACGCTCGGCAATAAGGAGATTACCATGAAGGCCGGCGACTCGATCTATTTCAATCCGCGCATCCCCCACGGCCAGCGCTGCGGCTCCGACGTGAAGGCGCGGTTCTTGACGGTGATCGCCGAATAAGCGCGCAGCAAAGGAGTGTTCAAATTGGATTATTTGCTGAAAAAATATCTGCCGCAGATCCACTTCGATTCCTACGAGGAATTCCGCGACAAGTTCACGATCAATGTGCCCGAAAGCTTCAACTTCGGCTTTGACGTGGTGGACGCCTGGGCCGACCACGAACCCGACAAGCGCGCCCTGCTTTGGGTCAACGAGGAAGGAGAGGAGCATTCCTTTACCTTTACCGACATCAAAAAGCTGTCCAACAAGGTTGCAAACTTTTTCCAAAGCCTCGGCCTCAAAAAAGGCGACGTCGTGATGATGATCCTGCGGCGCCGCTGGGAATACTGGGTCTGCGCCACCGCGCTACACAAGCTGGGCGTGATTTTGATTCCGGCGACGCTGCAGCTCACCAAAAAAGACATCGTGTTCCGCGGCAACGCGGCCAAAATCAAGGCGGTCGTCTGTGTGGACGACGACTTTGTGGTGGGCCAGATGGAGGCGTCCGCGCCCGAGATCGAATCGCTCAAAAACAAGATCCTTGTCGGCAAACCGCGCGCGGGCTGGCTCGATCTGCACGCCGAAATGGAAACGTTTTCCGACGAATTCGCCCGTCCGACGGGCGACAAAGCCACACGCTGGAACGATGTGATGCTTGTCTATTTCACCTCCGGCACCACGGGTATGCCGAAGCTCGTGCAGCATAATTTTGCCCACCCGCTCGGCCATATTGTGACGGCGAAATACTGGCAGCATGTGGAGGAAAACCGCCTTCACATGAGCGTTTCCGACTCCGGCTGGGCCAAGTTCGGCTGGGGCAAGATCTACGGCCAGTGGCTGTGCGGCGCAACGATCTTTTGCTACGACATGGTCGGCCGCTTCAACCCGAAGCATCTGCTGGAAAAAGTCCAGCAGTATCAGGTCACCACGTTCTGCGTACCGCCCACGATGTACCGCTTTATGCTGCAGGAGGATCTCTCGCAGTTTGACCTTTCGTGTCTGCACCACTGCTGCACGGCGGGCGAACCGCTCAACCCCGAGGTGGTCAAGCAGTGGAAGGAACGCGTCGGCCACCAGATCTATGAGGGCTTCGGCCAAAGCGAAGGGCCGGTTCTGATGGCGAACTTCGGCAGCGAATGGTTCGAGCCGAAGGAGGGCTCCACCGGCAAACCCAATCCGCTGTTTGACATCCAGCTCCTCGACAGCGACGGCAACGTCTGTGAAGACGGCGAGGAAGGCTCGCTGACGATCATGGACGTCTGGCACCATCCGCCGGTCGGGCTGTTTACCGGCTATTACATGAACCCCGCACAGACCGAGGAAAAGCTCGGCGGCGTCGGCTACAACACGGGCGACGTGCTTTGGCGCGACAGCGACGGCTACTACCGCTTTGTCGGCCGCAACGACGACGTGATCAAGTGCTCGGGCTACCGCATCGGCCCGTTTGAGGTGGAATCCGCTCTTGTGGCCCACGACGCGGTGGTGGAATGCGCGATCACCGGCGCGCCGGACCCGATCCGCGGCCAGATCGTTAAAGCGACCGTGGTGCTCGCGAAGGGCTATACGCCGTCGCCGGAGCTGACCAAGGAGCTGCAGAACCATGTCAAAAAGATGACCGCGCCGTACAAATATCCGCGTGTGATCGAATATGTGGACGAACTGCCCAAGACCGTCGGCGGCAAAATCAAGCGTGCCGAGATCCGCAAAAGCGACGAGCAGTCGTTTGCACAAGGCAAATAAAAGCAAAAACCGTCGGCAAAAGCCGGCGGCTTTTTTTAGTGATGATGCAGCTTCGCTGCAGTGATAATTGCTTCGCAAGTGATGATGCGGCTGCGTCGCAGTGATGGAGCTGAAAAAACGATCGTCGGCCGTCAGGCACCGATCTCATAACTGCAGCGAAGCTGCATCTAAACTGTAAACTGCAAAACGCCACCGAGAAATCGGTGGCGTTTTGTTTATCCGTCAGATCACACCCATGCCTTCATCTGGGCAAACAGATGGACAAAGAAGTGGATGATGATCACGAACCAGCCGAACACCGGGGTGTTGCGGTGCTGGTCGTTGTAATCGCACATGCTGCAGCGGAAGGACGTATTGATCGTTTTGCCGCAGTTGTCGCAGACGTTGTCGCCGTTGGCGTCGGTGTGGCGGTGGGCGTCGGTGTCGCGGCCGCAGGTGTCGCACTTGCCGTCACCGTTGACGTCGGTGTGCTGATGGTTCGCCATCGGCTGTCCGCAGACGTCGCACAGGGTGTCGCTGTTGGCGTCGGTGTGGGCGAGCTTGGCAATCGCCTGGGTTTCCACGTGCGTGCTGTCGTTTTTGCAGGTGCGCGTTTTGCTGCCCGCTTCGGTGCAGGTGGCGTTCTTGGTGATCACCCATTCGCCCCAGTCGTGGCCGAGCTTGCTGTCGGCTTTGGTGCGGGTGTCGGTTGTGCCGCAGCCGTAGTCGCAGGTTGCGGTCTCGGTGCCGTCGGCGGTGCAGGTGGCGTTGTTGTTGTAGGTGTAGGTTGTGAAGCTGTGCGCAGCCAGCGGCTTTTGTACATGACCGGAAACATACTGTTCGCAGTCGTTGCAGTACACGCCGGCGGTGTAGCCGTTTGCCTGGCAGGTGGACGCTGTTTCTGCAATTTCCTGCGTGTTGACGTGGTTATTGGGGTCAACCGGCAGCGTTTTTACGTTTGTTGCGCCGCAGACGCAGGATTGTGCCTGCGTGCCCGCCTCAGTGCAGGTCGGCGTTTTTGTGACGTCGCCGTCGATCCAGCTATGGGCTTCGGTTGTATAACGCGCGGTGACCGTTACGTCCGCGGTCACGTTCGTGTAGTCGCCCGTCCAGCCGGAGAAGACCTTGTGGTTTTCGCCGTTGTTGACCAGCGCATCCACGGTCGGTGCACTGGCGCTGCCGCCGGAGAGTACCGTTTCTTCTTTGACGGTTTCGCCGTCAACCTGGAAGGTGACTGTGAAATACTCGAGTTCGCTGATGGAACCGACAAGTGCCGTCAGCGCATCGAGAAGCGCCGTCACAGCGGCTTCGTTGTCTTCGATCGCAAGCGCTGCGTTGAGTTCGTCCAGCTTTGCGTTCAGCGCTGTGATATCGTCCGCGTCGTACTTGCTCGGGTCGGCAGCCGCATCCTGAGAGAGTGCCGTTGCCGCAATATAGGTGGCGTTGGTGTTGATATCCTTTTTGTCGATATCCGTTCCGGGTTCCACAAGATGGTCGCACGCGATGCAGTATTTGTCGCCGGTGTAGCCCTTGAAGGTATAGCCGGGTTCTTTTGCGTTTTTCAGCGTCGTTTCGGTGGTGGAATGGTTTGTGTAATCAAAGTTGCCATAGGCAGTGCTGCAGACGGAGCAGGTCGCTTTTTCGGTGCAGGTCGCGGTGCCGCCGGTGTGAGCAACTTTGTCGGTTATGGTGCCGCAGCCGTTGGCACATTCATACCAGTGATAGGTGTCGTCTGTTTTCAGAACGGTGAAGTCGTGTTCGAGCGCCGTTCCGGGATGCGGGCGTCACTTCGTCGCCCTTCGTGGCGAAGTTGTGTTCCTCTTTGCCATCGATTTCGCCGCAGTTGTTGGCGCATTCATACCAGTGATAGGTGTCGTCTGTTTTCAGAACGGTGAAGTCGTGTTCGAGCGCCGTTCCGGGGACTTCCTTCACAGTGGTCTTGCCGCAGGAGCAGCTGTAGGTTGCCGTTGCATTTTGACCGCAGGATGCGGGCGTCACTTCGTCGCCCTTCGTGGCGAAGTTGTGTTCCTCTTTGCCATCGATTGCGTCGCAGTTTGCGCACTTCATCCAGTGGTACGTGTCGTCGGACTGTGGAACGGTGAAGTCGTGCGGCAGCTTCTCACCGTATTCGAAGGTTTCCGTGCCTTTTTCGTCGCAAACGCTGCAGGCATAGAAGTAAGTCGCTTTCGCAGTGCAGGATGCCGGCGTGTTCAGGTACTCTTCATCAATGATCTGCTTGGTGAAGCTGTGTTCCAGCTTTTCACCGTACTCAAACGTCTCCGTGCCCTTGCAGCCGCAGGAGCAGCTGTAGTAGTAGAGCGCCTTGTCGGTGCAGGTTGCGCCGGATTTCAGATACTTCGCATCGGTGTTCTGCTGATCGAACACGTGTGCGGTCGGGGTGAACGTTGCCGTAATGATCTTGTCGCTCTTCACGGTCGACGCATCGTCCCAGCCCGCAAAGACGTAGTGGTTCTCGTCGTCAGCATCTCTGACCGGGGTCTCGCCGTCAAAGTGCGGTTCCGTGCCGTAGGAAACGTCTTTGTCTGTTTCAAGCACGGTGCCGTCCCAGTTTTTCCACGTCACGGTATATGCGTTGACAGTATAGTCAAACTGCGCTGTGTAGGTCACCGGTCCGGAAACGGCGGCAATCATCGGATCCCAGTGATAAGCGCCGTAGGTGTACTGCGCGTCGTTTGCTCTGGTCGGCGTCGGGCCGCTGTAGACCGGCGTTGCGCCGTATTCAACCTCGTCCGTGTCGAGCACGGTGTCGTCCCAGTTTTTCCAGGTGATCGTGTATTTGTTGACGGTGCGGTGATCCGGATCGTTCTTGTCATAGACCGCGTAATAGGTCACGTTGCTTGTGCCGAGTTCGGGCAGGGGATCGAGCGCGGTTGTTGCGTTCGGGTCGGTGTTCCAGCCGATGGCGGTGTAGGTGTACTGCGCGTCTGCGGTGGTCGGCGTTTCACCGTCATAGACCGGCACGGTGCCGACCATGGCGCTTGCGGGACCGGCAAGCGTTTCGTTGCCGTTTTTCCACGTCACGGTCACGTAGCCGTCATACAGGGAATAGTAGTTCGCGTTTGCAGTCACAGTTTCGGGAAGCGTGACCTCGGTGTCCCAGCCGACGTCGGGATAGGCGGCAGCCGCCCAGCCGACGAACCGGTAGTCCGCGTCGGTGCCGTCGCTGAAGGTCGGGTTTTCCGGCGCAACAAGGGCGTCGCCGTGGGTATAGGTCCGGGTTGCATACGGCGTGTCGGGATCGCCGTTATAGAAGTTGACGGTGTAGGTGTTGAGCTGCAGCGCGTCTGTGGTGATCGTCGTATCTCCGGTGATGGTGATTTCGCTGCCGCTTGCGGTGACATTGCCGTTCACCTTCAGCACCGGCGTGGACTGGTCATAGCCGGTTTCGGCTGTCGCCGTGACGGTGACTTTGTCGCCCCAGGCGTAGGTGCCGCTTTCGACGCCGGTAATCGTTGTGCCGGTGCCCGGGGTCACGGTGACGGTATGCAGCGTTTTGAATTCGGGCGCGACTTCGATCAGGTCGATGTCCATCTGCCCGGTCAGACCGCTTTGCTGGCGTCCGTCGTGGGTGCCGTTGTAGGCGCCGACGAAGCGGTAGCCGTCTGCGGTTTTGATATCCGTGATTTCATAGGTGTCTTCAAATTCAAGGTCCTGATAGAAATCGTTGACGTCGTCGGCCACCTTTGTGCCGTTGACATAGACGTCCGCGGTGAAGAAGTTGATGTTGTCGAATTTATATTCGCCGTTGAGCACCGCGTTCATGTCGAGCTTTTGCTTGATCTTTTGCCACGTCAGGTTAAACGTGGAATCGTTGGACACGTCGGTCACTTCGCTGAAGCTCTGCGTCATCAGCAGGCTGTCTGTGCAGGGCGTCACGCCGCAGGTAATAATCTCGGTCGGAATGGCGATCGTTTTGTTCGCGTCCGTCGTCAGGAACCAATGGTCGGTGGTGTAGCCTCTGCGGGTCGGGTTGGGCGCATAGAAGGCGCTGTTGTATTCGCCGTCCCAATAGACGTTCGTACCGCTGGGCGCATCCTGGAATTTCAGGTGGAACATGAACAGATTCCGGTACCAGTTGAGGATCGGGAACCGGTAGGTTCTGCCGCCGATGGAAACGCCCCAGGTGTTTTTGCAATAGTTGCCGGAAAAGCCGGAACTGTTGTTCAGGTCGTTTTCGCTGATGCCGGTGCCCTGCGCGTTGCCCATTGCAACATTGTTGTTGTAATACACATTGTTGCCGACGTTGCCGCCGTAGGCAATGATGGCGAACGGACGAGTGCCGGAGACGGTGCCCGTGTTGTAGGAGTTCGTGATATAATACGGCGTTCTGCCATCTTTGATTTTACCGATCAGACCGCCGTCGTCGCGACCGCCGGAGACGGGGCCCCAGTTGAAGCAGTCGGTCATGTTCGGGTTGTCGTTGGAGCTGCCGCTCAGATCGCTGGTCTGGCCGGCGATGCCGCCGTGCGCGCCGTTGTCGTTGTGGTTATAGGTTTCAATCGAACCCGCGTTCCAGCAGCGGCGGATGTAGGAGTGGTGATAGGTGCGGCCGAGGATACCGCCGGCGTCGTTATACGCCTTGACAGTGCCGATGTTCCAGCACTGCTCGATGATCGGTTCGCTCTCGTTGCCGTAGCCGAAGATGCCGCCCGCCGCGTCGTTTGTGGACGTGATGGCGCCGCTGTTGCCGCAGTCGTAGAATTCATGATTGGCGTTCTGGCCGTAGCCGAAGATACCGCCGATGGAGTTTTTGCCCGTCACGTCGCCGGTGTTATAGCAGTTGTAGAACTTGTTCAGATCGTCTTCCACATCGCCGAGGATACCACCGGCGTTGTCGTTGTCGCAGCGAACATTGCCATAGTTTTTGTTGTTGCGCCAGATACCGGCGCCGATGTTGCTGCCGACGATGCCGCCCGCGTCATCGCGACCGTAGACATTCCCGCGGTTGACGTTGTTTACGATAGAATGTTCGGCGTCCGTATCAAGCATACCGGCGATGCCGCCGGCGACCTTGGCGCGCGATTCGATATAACCGGTGTTGACGCAGCCGGTCAGCGTCATCTTTTTATCCTGGTTCTTGGAGCCGAAATAGCCGACGATGCCGCCCGCGCAGGCGTCGGTCGACACCTTGCCGGTGTTGGAGCAGTTTGTGAACGAGGATTCGTCGTCTTCGATCCAGCCCGCGATGCCGCCGGCGTCGCTGTAGCCGGCATAGATCTCGCCGGTGTTGGAGCAGCCGTTTGCAACCACGCTGCCCTTGCTGTGGCCAACCATACCGGCCGCACGGTCATGGTCCGCATAGATGAGCGCACCGTTGGAGCAGTTGGTCAGGGTCAACGTGCTGTTTGCCTGGTATTCGCCGACCAGACCGCCGACGTAATTGTAACCATAGACGGTACCGCTTTTGATATGCACGTTTTCAAAGGTCAGATTCCCGTCGCCCCAACCGACGAGAACAGCAAAGCCGTTCTTTCCGTTATTGTTGTTGTCGTCAACAAAAGCGTTTTCAAAATTCACGTTTTTGAACGTCGCGTTTTGCGCAGAGCGGAACAGGCCCACACGGTGGTCGTCGTTTGTCATATAAAAGTTTGAAATCGTATGACCTTGACCGTCGAAGGTGCCCTGAAAGTAATTGTTCCGGTCGTAATAGACATTTTTACCGCCGCCGTTACCGAAATTGATACTTTGCAAATCAATATCAACGTCCAGATAGATCGTCTGACCGGAATAGGACGTGCCGGTGCCCGCGTTGTTGATGAACTGGGCAAACCCCTTTGCGGATGTGATGTGGTTGTTGGAAAATCCGCTGCCGTCCCAGGTGCCGTCCCAGACGTCTGCTGCCGCTGCCACCTTTGTCGGTGCAACGAACACCCACGCCGTCATGAGCATGAGCACGCTCATACACAGCGCAAGCACGCGTCGTGCGGTTGTTGTTTTTGTTTTCATAGTATGTCCTCCTTTGAATGAAAAGAGTTATAAACTGCTTGCCTGCCCGGAGGGCAGACTGACACTTATACAAATATAATTGTACCGCGATTGCGGAAATAAAGTCAACGCTCTTTGCGAGATTTCCGCGCTGCCGATATAGAATTTTCGGGTGCTCTTTTTATGCAATTTGCCGAGCGCGGCGCAGCCAATAAAAAAGCGCCCGTAGCGTCGATCAGCGATCGACTGGGCGCGGAAGGCAAGGTTGTGCTTTGCCGTGAACGGTGCGCGGCGGCGGGGGTTGGCCACCTCATCCGCCGTCGCGTTTTTTCGCTGTGCCATACCGGTAAATTTGCGGCGCGACGGCACCTTCCCCGCCGGCGGGGAAGGCAAGGTAGCGTCGGCGTTTCGCCGACCCGGGCGCGAAAGGGGATGAGGTTTGATCATTTTTCCTCTGCGTCGTTTTCCATCGCCTCGGCAAAGAAGTGGAACCAGTCGAGCCGGTATTCGCTGCCTTTTTCCGGCGTGATCACAAAGCACAGATCCGTCTCGTCCGGCAGCGGCGCGTCAAACCGGAAAAACCGATCGGTCATCGAGTTGAACCAAAACCGGCCGTTTGGCGTGTCGTAGTCGATCTTGCCGAGCAGGCGGCCGCTTTCGTTTCCCACGCGGATCTCCACTGCGGCGCGTCCGGCGCAGCAGCCGCACAGCACCAGCCCGACCTTGTCTTTGAGGTTACGAATTTTCGGGTAGCGCAGCACGGCGCGCCGGGTGCACGCCACGGAAAAGCCGAACAGCGTGTCGTTTTCCACCTTTTCGACGTTTTCGCCCTGCATATACCACTCCGCTTCGATCCGGTTCCAGTCGGCGTCATACTGCCCGACGCCGTATTCCACGATCAGCGGGTCGGTCACCAGCGTGCCGTCTTTGCGGATGTGAACGTAGCACAGACCGCTCGACCGGAACGCGCCGGCGTGGTCGTTGACGGTGATGCCCTGAAAAAGCTGGCCGTTCCATGCACAAAAGCTCGTGTGGTCGATGCTCGAGCCGGTGTGGCCGCGAAAGCGGTAGGGGCCGTAGACGTTGTCGGCCGTGGCGTAAAAGCCGCCGTAGCTCAGATAGTAGGTGTTGCCGAACTTGTTGAGCGACGCTTTGTCGTCGCCGAAATGGTCCAGCTCGATCCTGCGCGGCGGCTCCGCCAGCGAGATCATGTTGTCCGCGAGCTTCGCGATAAAATAGCCGCACCCGTCGCCGTAGGCCCACGACGGACCGCCGAACGCGAGGTACCAGCTGCCGTCATCGTCGCAAAACACCGTCGGGTCATATTCGCGTGTGGGGGTCACCGTGCCGTCGAGCAAAGGTTTGCCCAGTGCGTCGCAAAACGGCCCGGCAGGGGAATCGCCGACCGCGACGCCGATGCGCGTGGAGCCGTCGGAAAAATAGTAGTAATATTTGCCGTCCTTTTCGGCGCAGTCGACCGCCCAGCAGCTGTCGGATTTGCCCATAAAGAAGTCTTCGGGCCGCACCACCTGCTCCAACTGCCAGTGGACGGCGTCGCCGCTCGACCAGATCTGCCAGTCGTGCATGCAGAAAAAGTCACGGCACGGCTCGGTGTCGTGGCTCGCATACAGCCACAGCCGGTCGCCGAACACATGGATGTGCGGATCGCACACGCCCATGCGCGGGATGATCGGGTTTTTCTTTGCGATAACGGTTTTCTTTGCGTTCATCTGCCATCGCCTCCGTCGGTTTTGGGTTTATTATACACGAAACGCATGGAAACGTAAATAGGATTTTTCGTAAAATAAAAAAGCGAACAGGCCGCTTGACCTGTCCGCGGACGCGCTTTTTACTGCGCCTGCTTTTTCGTCGGATTTGCCGCCAGCGCGCAAAGCAGCAGCGCCATGCCGCACACACAGATCGCCGCGGCGGTGATGTAGCCTTTTGAAAAGCTGCCGGTCGCGGTGACCACCCGGCCGATCACCTGCGTAGCCAGCGCCGCGCCGCCCCAAAACGCGCCGCCCGAAAAGATCGGGTTGATGCTGTTGAGTTCTTTGCTGCCAAACAATACGCCGGTGATCACCGGGCAGATGTTGCTCGTCATGGCGCCGGTGACGCACAGCACGGAGCATACAACCGCCAGCCACACGACCGCCATGCTCGGATAGACCAGCGCATACAGCAGCGCACCGGCCACCAGCGGCGCTACTGTGAGCAGAATGAGGCCCTTGACGCCGAGCTTGTTGCTGATCGTGCCGCCGAGGAAGACAAAGAGAATCCCCACGCCCTGCATGATGCCCTGCATCGCCGAGGCGGTGGACTGCGTCATACCGTAGGCTGTCAGCAGCGACGGCATATAGGTGCTGATGCCGAGATAGGAGATGGCAAGGAACAGAATGCCGAAAAACACGAGCCAGAACGCCGGCGTGCGCAGCGCCTGCTTTTTGGAAAGACCCGGTATATCCGCCGTCTGCACAGCCGTTTCACCTGCGCCGGCTGCGGACAGATCGAGCTTCGGGATGATAAAATACGCTGCGATGTTGCACGCGAGCACCACGGCGAGGATCACCAGATAGACCTGCCGCCACGGCAAAAGCTGCAGCAGCGCGCCCGGGAAAAACGAAAACGCTGTTGCGCCCACCGACGCCGACGCGAGCACCAGCGCGATGATCGTGGGCGTTTTGGCGCCGTAGGAACCGAAATACGGCGTGATCGCCGCAACGCCCATGGCGTGGGTGCCAAACGCGAGGTTGACGCCGCCGAACAGCCCGGCGAGGATGATCATCCACACGCCCGGCGCAAAGCAGCACAAAAGGCAGTAGACCGCCGCCAGCACGCCGCACAGCAAAAAGACCGTGCGCGGCTGCGTCTTTTTGAGCAGTGCGCCAAACAGAAACGTGGAGCAAAGGAAGGTCATCACGCAGCCAAACGTCGCCGACAGCGCAATGGTCGCCATCCGGTCTTCGCCCCATTCGCCCATGAACGACGGCAGAAAGATGGAAAAGGTGGAATTGATACCCATGTTCGCAAACAGCGCGATGCACGCGCCGATCACGGCGCGGCGGGCGTTCTTCGTTTGTTGCATACCGATTTCTCCTTGTGCTGGATTCTTTTCTATTCTATCACAAAGCGCCGGTCTTTTGCAAGTGGTTTTGCAGCCGAAATGCCGGTTGCAAAGGCTTGACTTATTACCGCCGGGTTTGCTACAATAGCGAAAAGAAACGAAAAGAGGAACGGCTATGCAGCGCAAAACCGCCAAACAAATCCTCGCGGAATCCTTCCGTGAAGTGGCGCAGACGAAGAGCATCGACAAGATCACCGTCAGGGATATTACGGAAAACTGCGGCTGTTCCGGCGCCACGACACCGTCTTTCCGCACGAATGCGAACAGGCGTTCGATCTCGGCTTCGCGCTGGCCGGCGGCAGCAACTGAACCCGAAAGGACGGAGCCATCCGTCCTTATTTGTTTGAACCCGAAACGGCGAATGCCGTCTGCCGGTTGACGCAGCGGCAAAAAAGGCGTATAGTATCCACAGAACGCTGCGAAAAACGCAGCAAAAGGAGGACGGCGTATGGACACGTTTCGCTGGGCCTATATCGGCAGCGGCAATATTGCCCGCAACACCGCAAAAAGCATCACCAAAGGCGACCACAAGATCACGGCGGTCTATTCACGCAACCCCGAAACGGCAAAGGCCTTTGCCGCTTCCTGCGGCGCGACGGTATATTCCACAGCCGAACAGGCGATGACGGCCGCCGACGTGGACGGCGTGTATATCGCAACGCCGCACACCTCCCACTGCGCTTATGCCCTGCAGGCGATCCGGCTGGGCAAACCGGTGCTTTGCGAAAAGCCGGTCGGCGTCAGCGCCGCCGAAGCGGACGCGATGATCCGGGCGGCACAGGAACACGGCGTCTATTTTTGCGAGGCGATGTGGACGTGGTTTTCCGACGTGGCGCTGACCGTCAGGCAGTGGGTGCAAAGCGGGAGAATCGGCGACGTGAAACGGGTGGAGATGGACTACGCCTTCCCCGGCATGCTGATGCAAAAATCCTCCCGGGTGCGCATGCCCGAAACCGCCGGCGGCGCGCTGCTGGATATCGGGATCTACCCGGTCACCTATTGCTACAACCTGTTTGGTTATCCCAAGTCGATTCATTGCGACGGCAGGCTGCAGGACGGGATCGACATATATGAAACTGTCACGCTCGGCTACAACGGCTTTTCCTGTGTGCTGCGCACGTCTCTCACGTCGCTCAAGGAGCGCTGTGTCATCAAGGGCAGCCGCGGCAGCATCCGGCTCGACTGGTTCCACATGGCGTCCAAAGCCGTGCTCAAAACCGACGAAGGCAAAGAGGTCTTCCGCGGCAAAACGGATTATCTCACGCAGTTTACCCGCGCCGCAGAAGAGATCCGCGCCGGCAAAACCGAATCGGCCTATATTCCGCCCGAAGCCACGCGCGACTGTCTCAGGATCCTCGACGTCTGCCGCGCACAGATGGGGCTTGTCTATCCGTTTGAAAGGAGCACACGATGAAAGAACTTCGCCTTGGTACGGTCGGCTCCGGCGTGATTGTGCACACCATCCTCGACGCCGTGCAAAAAACCGACGGCGTCTCGCTCGCCGCCGTCTGTTCCCGCAGTCAACCAACCGGCGACGCGCTGGCCGCCGCCTACGGCTGCAAAAAGGTCTATACCGACCTTGCCGCCATGCTCAAAGACAGCGACGTCAACACCGTCTATATCGCAACGCCGAACCTGCTGCATTTCCGTCAGGCGCAGCAGGCGCTCGACGCGGGCAAGCATGTGATATTGGAAAAGCCGTTTACCACAACAACGGCCGACGCCGATTCACTTGCGGCGCTGGCAAAGAAAAAGCATCTGCTATTGGCCGAAGCGGTGCCGACGCCGTATTTGCCAAACTTTCAGATTCTGCGGGATCTGCTGCCGCAGATCGGCCGCGTCCGGCGTGTGGACGCCGCCTACAACCAGTATTCCGCACGCTACGACAAGCTGCTGCGGGGCGAGCTGCCCAATATCTTTAACCCGCTGCTCGGCGGCGGCTGCCTGATGGATCTCAATTTTTACAACGCCTATCTCAACGTCGCCCTGTTCGGAAAGCCCCAAAGCGCCGCTTATGCTCCAAACGTCTATCCCGGCGCGGCGGACACCTCCGGCGTGCTCACGCTGCAGTATGACGGGTTTGTGTCCGTCAACGCCGCCGCCAAGGACAGGGACGGCGCAAGCTATTTTACGATCGAGGGTGAACAGGGGAGTCTCACCGCCGAAAACGGCGCCAACGGGCTGATGCAGATCCGCCTTTGCGCCGACGGCAACGAGACGGTTTACAACGCGCAGCCGGAGCCGAACCGCTGGCTCTATGAAGTGCGGGCGCTGACAAAGCTGTTTCTCAATGAGGATTACGACAGCGTCTATGGGAATCTTTCGCCGACGCTTCTGACGGTGGACACACTCTTTCGCGCGCGCAAAAGCGCGGGCCTTGTGTTCCCGGGCGACGGCTGAACCGGCAGTTTCCGTGTTGCGAAAAGGCGGGCCAACCAATCCGGATCATAAAAAAACCAGCAGTGTCCGCATGGACGCTGCTGGTTTTTTATAAGGCGCTGCGGCTTTGCGTTTACAGCGTGCGGTAATAAGGACAGATGTTTTCATAGTGTCCGTCCTGCATTCGGAAACCGCCGGGAATCGTACCGAGCTGCCGGAAGCCGAGCCGCTCATACAGATGCCGCGCATGAATATTGCTTTCCACAACGGCATTGAACTGTATAATCCGAAATCCGAGCCGCTTTCCCTGCAAAAGACAGTCGGTCACCAGCTGTTCGCCGATATGCCGGCCGCGGCAGTCTGATTTTACCGCGTAGCTCGCGTTGCAGATATGGCCGCACCGGCCGCTATTGTTGGGGTGCAGGATATAAAGGCCGACAACCGTGCCGCCGTCGTCTGCCACGCCGCAATAGCTTTGTGCGGCAAAGAAGGCCTTGCCGGTCGTTTCGTCCAGACAGTCCTCCTGCGGAAACGCGATTCCGTTCTCCACAACCTCATTCCAGATGCCGATCATTGCCGGCAGGTCTTTTTCCGTATATGCTCTGATCACCATGTTTGTGCTCCTTTGACGTTTATTGCACCAACCGGATCACAATTGCCGGTATGCCGTTTTCTGCGTCCTTTGGTGTGCCGATTCGAAGCATCAGCTCCCCGGGAACCGTCAGCCGGCAGCCGGAAAGCACGACCTGTGCCGTCACATCTGCGGCAGTATCGCAAAGCAGATTTTGCGCAAACACACGGCAGCCCTCCACCGGCCGGTCAAACACAACCGACATCGACTGAAACCGCCCAAACAGCCCGATGGGTGCGTGTGCTGTGCCGCCCTCCACACAGATGTCTGCCAACGGCGCCAGATCCACGCCCGCAGGAAATGTGCGCGGTGTTGCCGCAACGCAAAGCGCGCCGCTTTCGGGATGGACGGAGCAAAGCACAAATGGCTTTTCGCCTGCAGCATGCACCGTCGGCAGCGGCAGATTGCGGGCGATCGAAGCCGGCGCGGTCACAAAATAGTCGCCCTCCGGCACATCCGGCCACAGGCCGGGGGAACGCTGCGGGCAATGCCAGACGTCTTTGAGCCGCTCCTGCGACACGAGAAGGCCTCCCTTGCCGGCGGCAAACGGCGGGGCAATCCGCTGCCAGCGCAGGGCGGCGGCCGTTTCCGAAACAAGGCGCGGCGGAAGTGTGACGTATTTGCGCTTTTTTTCAAAATCGTGCCGCATCACGCCGATCGCACAGCCGAGCGCCGCGCCGATCAGCGCCGTGTCTTCAATGTTCAAAACGGCGTGTGTATCGCCCGCGTTCTGCGCGGCCTGCAAACAGATCGCCGCGCGGTCAACAGTGGAGGCGTATTTCAGCTCGTGGCACACGTCGTAGGTGCGGAAATAATCGCTGACGGCAATGGCTCTTTCAAGATAGGCTTCCATGTCTGCGGGCACGGCGTGGCCGGTTTCCTTCGATTCAAACAGCGGCCGGCCGGGCATCCCGTGCTCAATGGAAAGATGCGGCGCATATTTTCGCATACAGTCCGTCATCATGGCGCAATAGTCCGCGTCTCCCTGGTGGGCGCCCCAATCGGCTTTCAGATACAGAACGCCGCCTTCCCGGCACCATTTTGCCCGTTCTTCCCAGTAAAGCCGTTCCTCCTCGGGTGTGCGCCGGATCTCCCGGCCGTTGACCAACGACGGCGTCTGGGTGGGTACCCAAAGCCCGAGCCCGCGATAGCCCAGCGCCCGAATGCGGTCGGACAACGCTTGAAGCCGCAGGGCAGGGGACAGATGGCGCAAAGAGGGAAACCGTTCGGGGTCGGCCTCCAGCGAGCCGAACACACGGCTGTCTGTTGTCCCGTAGGGTACGTCCCAGCCGTCGTCGAGCACCACGATCAGATCTTCTCTGACGCCGTCGAAGCTGCGCAGCAGTCCGTTTTCGCCAAACAGAAACGCTTCACACATGCTGTCGCGTGCGGTACGGTCCGCCGGGCGCTCCTTCCACGTATACATCTGATCGCACTGCGCGTCCCAGGTGCAAAAGTAGTTTCCGGTGATTTGCGGTTTTTCGGGTATCAAATCCATAAAAGCGCCGCCCTCCTTTTCGATTTCCGTTTGATTATACCACAGGCCGTGCTGTTTGTCATGTGGGGGATGATACATTTTGCCCGTTTTCAGCAAAAAAAGAAAAAATTATTGCTCCGGTACATGACAGACGCGTAATCATGTGCTATAATAAAGCTGTGGTATGCGCTGAATCAGCTGAAAAGGAGGTCTCAAAAAACCGGATTACCTGCGCAGACCGTCTTTTCAATGCAAAACAGAAGAAACGATCGATTTCATTTGAACCGGAGGTAACAACATGCGTAAACTTTTCAGTATTATTTTCGCCGTCGTTTTCGTTGTCGCGGGCGTCTTCGTGATTGTGATGGGCGTCAACAGGCTCAACAGCAAAAAAGATTACGACGCCTCGACCACAGGCGTGATCGTAGGCATCGAGCGCGAATGGAGCGGCACAGACGAGGACGGCTTCGACCAGTATGATTACACCGTCTATGTCAATTATGAGGTGGACGGCCAGAAGTATGAAAACGTCAAATATCCGAGCTACGACAGCTCTATGCAGAAGGGTGACGAGGTCGAGGTCTTGTATCAGTCGTCTGATCCCACAAACATTGCAGAGGGCAATCTCACCGGCAACGCCACGATTATGATCGTGATCGGCGCCGTGTGCACGCTGGCCGGCGTGGCGGCGGTTGTCAAGGCCATCATCCGCCCGTAACCCGGATTGCCGGAACCCGACAGGTGCACCCGAAAAGGGCAAACCATAAGCTGAAATCGTAAAAACAATACCGCCGCAGTGACCCATCCGGTCGCCGCGGCGGTGTGCGTTTTCCGTCTTCTTCACGGTCCCTTAAACCTGCGCCTTTGCCCAGGCGGCAACGGCACTTTCCGAACGGGCGGCGTCCGCGCCGTGGACGGCAAGACCTTTTCCGAATACAGCGCCCGCGCAGATGCCTTTCAGATCGCGTTCGCATGTGCCGAGACCGCTGCCTTCGTGCGTCATCAGCGCCATGACCTTTTTGCCGTGCCAGTCGAGCTGTTCCAGCTGTGTGAATACCGCGCAGGGATAGGTTCCCCACCAGCAGGGGCCGCACACGAACACGTTGTCGTACCCGGCGATGCTGTCCAGACTCTTTTTCAGCGCCGGGCGCGCCTTGGATTGAAGCTCCGCCTTCGCCTCCTCGGTGCAGGTCATATAATCCGCGGAATATGCTTTGACCGTCTCGATCTCAAACAGATCGCCGCCGACCGCCTTTTGGATGTATTCGGCACAGATTTCGGTGTTGCCCTTCTGAAGGCTTTTGATAGAGCCGTTTACATAGTTTTCGCCCTTGCGGGAATAGTATAGAATCAGATTTGCCATGTGGATCTCCTCCAATTGATATCAGTTTTGCCTTTGTGGATTTAGCTATCGTTGGCGGCCGGAAGCTCCTGCAGAGAAATATGCTCGTTGCGAAAACGCACCGCACTTCGTTCGTTCTTCAGATGGACGCCTTTTCCAAAAACGCGCGCACCATGCCCGGCAGCTCACCGCAATAGACCGGGCAGACGATGCCCACCGCGTCATCCGATCGCGCAATGCGGTCTTGTTTCATCCGTTTCGGAATCGACTTTAACTCGCCGCCGATTCGTTTTGCAACATACAGGCAGTTGCCCGTTGCCGTAAAATAACAGACTTTCATCATGCATCTCCTCAGCGAAGATGCAGCCCGCTCAGCCACGTGTCAATCTGCTGTGCGCTGTCTGCGCCGACACTGCTGCCGGAAAGCGCCAGCCCGTCGAGCACGGCGGCGTCCGGCTCAAAGTCTGCAATTTCGTTATAGGTGCCGCCGTCGCCGGAGCCTGCGTGCGTGTTGAACGGTACAATGGTTTTCTCGGCCAGGTCATAGGTGTCAAAGAACGTATACAGCACCATCGGCAGGGTATACCACCAGATCGGATAGCCGATAAAAATGACATCATATTCTTCGGGGTTCATGTTGAGCGGTTGAAACGCGGACAAAAGGAAATACGGGTCGTTTTTCAACGCCATCCGCGCCCGCTCAATGCAGGAGCAGGGAACCCAAAAATGAATGTGGAAACGCATTTTTGTGCAATCCGCCCCATATATCTCGTTTTCGGAATTAAATTTTATGAAAACAGTTGAAAAGCGGCTTGCGTCTATGTATAATGACTATGAGCAGAAGAAAAGAAACCGAAGAAAACAACAGCAAGGGCTTTTGACCACGAAGAAGGAGAAAAAAGCATGTTTATTTTAGAACGAATCGCGGCGTTTTTTCTGTCAATTCTGATGATGCTCGGTGCGTTCGGAGCGGATATTTCCACGAAAAAACAGACAGAAATCAAGGACATGAATCTGACAGATGCAGATGTGACAAACGGCTTCACCGTAACGGTGCCGGCCATTACAGGCACCCTGCGGTTCAACCGTATCAACTTTGCCTATCAAACCACGGCGGCGGTTCGTGCCGTGTTCCGCTATCGGCTGGGCAGAGAAACCCTGGAGGAAGAACTGCTGCTGAGCGCAAAATCGCAGAAAGCCTCCATGCTGCTTGACTGCTATCTGAGCCGGAAAACGGCGTCGCGGCTGCTTTCGGTGCGCTTTGAACCCATCGTTGCCGGCCAACGCTGCATCCTCAGCGTTTCCAGCTTTACCTGTGATTTACAATCGGCGCCGAAAGAGAATGTTTTGTATATCGAAAACGAGCATTACAAAGCGGGCGTCAACCTGCAATGGGGCGGCGGTCTTTCCTGGTTTGAAGACAAAACGAACGGCGACTACGGCAATCTGCTGAACAATCATGACACCGGTCGTCTTGTGCAGCAGTCCTATTACGGCCCGTCGGAGATCGAAGGCTATGAAAACGGCGTGTTCGGGAATACCGTATGGGGCTACAATCCCGTACAAGGCGGCGACATGTACGGGAACAGCAGCAAGCTTGTGGCCGTCGAGAAAAGCGAGGATGAGATCCGCGTCGTCTGCCGTCCGCTCGATTGGGCGCAAAACAATATGCTCACACAAACGTATTATACGAACGTGTATAAGCTGACGGACAAGGGACTGCGCGTGAAAAACACGGCGGTGGATTTCCTTCAGACGCCATGGAAGGAGCGGCAGCAGGAGCTTCCGGCGTTTTATGCCATCAGCGCCCTCGGCAACTTCTGGTTCTACGACGGCGATCAGCCCTGGACCGGCGACGAACTGCGCGTGGAGCGCGATCTGCCGTTTTGGGCGGGAAGACCCGCATTTCAACTGAAGGACGGCAATAACGAAACGTGGTGCGCGTGGACGGACGACAGCGACTACGGCGTTGGGCTGTTTACGCCGAGAGCGAAATCTCTGCTCGCGGGCCGTTACCTGTATGACGGTTCTGCCGACGCGGGATCGGACTCCACGAATTATGTGGCGCCGCTCGGTGTTTTCGGGCTGGAATTTGACGAACCGCACAGCTATTACTACTACCTGACGGCGGGAAGTGTTGAGCAGATCCGAGCCACATTCCAAAGCGGCGACAATCTGAAGGGCGGCAATTTCCGGCGCGTGTTCCCCGATATGGGCGTTTGCGACCCGCACGTGCATATTTTTGACGGAAAAGCCTATCTGTATACCAGCCATGTTTACGGTCCGCAGCAACCGGTGTTCCGCATGGACGACTGGCGTGTATTCTCCTCGGAGGATCTTGTCAACTGGAATCTGGAATTCACCCTGCATCCGGAGGACACCTTCCTCGGAACGGATCATGAGTGCTACGCGACCGACGCGGCGGAACGAAACGGCAAATACTATCTCTATTTTTCCGATCAGCAGCGAAGCACCGGCGTCGCGGTCAGCGAAAACGGCCCGGGCGGCCCTTATGTCGACGCGCTCGGGAAGCCTTTGCTTCCGCAGGGCTTAGTGGATACCGCCTGTTATGACCCGACGGTCTTCATCGACGATGATGAAAACAAGACGCCGTACATCATGTTCGGCTATACAGTCGTCGGCAAACAGTATTACATTGCGCGGCTGAACGAGGATATGATCTCCTTGGCGGAAGAGCCGCAGGCGGTCGAGCTCATAGACGGCTGGGAAAACGACGCGTGCTGGATCACCAAATGGGGCGACACCTACTACCTCAATTCCCACGGCGGCGAATACGCGACGAGCAAGAACGTCTACGGTCCATATACGTATCGCGGCAGGATCTGTGAGGACTGCTTTACCGACCACGGCACCTTCTTCACCTTCCACAACCAGACGTACTTTACCTACGGCGTCCCGGAAAACTACGGCAGCGGCGAGCCGCTCGATCCGTATTACAGAACAACGAAGTTTGTTTACGCCCACAGGAAAGACAACGGCGACATCGTGACCGACGACTTTATTAAAAAAGTCGGGGTCGGGCAATATGACGCAGCGTGGGAGACCATCAAAGGCGAATGGTTCTTCGACGCGTCCGACAGTATCGTCAAAACCGAAACCGCAGACGGCTTTGCCATCGGCGGAATCAAAGACGGCGCCTATCTGTATTATCAGAACGTGCTGCATGTTCCCGAAAACGCCGAAATCCGTCTGCGCGTTGCCAACGGCGGCCGGACGCCGGGCAGGGTGGAGATCCGCGAGGGCGGGCCGGACGGCGAGATGCTGGGCGAAGTGACCGTCGGAAATACCGGCGGGTGTGACCGCTTTGAAACCTTTGACGTGGCGCTTCAAAACGCCGCAGGTACCCACGGCCTATGCTTCGTTTTCCGCTGCGATGCGGAAGATACGATGCGGTTTGAAGATTTCTGCTTTTGACAGCGGAGGCCGGCGGCCCGTTTGAGCTCGTCGGCGGCGAACACGGACTTTTTATCGGCGCGTTCGAAGATATCGAATACGAAAATTTTGAGATCCTTCTCGGCGAAGGAGATAAGGTTTTCATCTACACGGACGGCGTGCATGAAGCGGTCAACGCCGACGAAGAGATGTTTACGGTCGACAGAATGCTGCGTTCGCTGAATGAAGCCGGCACGCAAAACCCCGCACGCATATTGGAGCATGTGAAAAGCAGCGTTGCCGCATTTGTCGGTGATGTCTCTCAATTTGACGATCTGACAATGCTTTGCTTTGAGCGCAAAACATCGGGCAGCAGCAGGCAAACGCTCTGTGTCGATGCGAACCTCGATCATTACGCGGATGTTATTGCTTTTATAGATCAGCTTCTTGAACAAAACGGCTGCGATGAGGAAAACCGGCTCCGGGTACAGCTCGCGGTGGATGAGATCTTTACAAACATCGCAACTTATGCCTACGACGCGGAAGGCGGCAAGGTGGAAATTGCTTTTTCGTGCAAAGACGGTATTGCGCAGATTACCTTTGCGGATCGCGGCATACCGTATGACCCTCTGAAAAAGGACGACCCCGATCTGACGCTTTCCCCGGAAGAAATGCAGATCGGCGGGCTCGGTGTATTCATCGCAAAAAACAACATGGATGCGATCTCGTACCGATATGAAAACAACCGAAACATTCTCACCATGTCTAAAAAGATCGGATATAGCGCTTCGGAGCGATAAAAGCAAAGCGGGGTCATGCCGGATCTGCCGATGACAGCGAATGCCGTTCTCGAAATGATTTCCACGTCGGCACACGGCATATCCGAAGCACTTTATAAAAGATATCTGTCTTAATCTTTCCGACAGCTTTTTATTGTAAAGCCGTTATAAATCAAGATACTTTGCTGAGATTTCAATAACCGGTCTGCTATACAACAAATGTTTCTCATAAAAAAGAATACAAAAAAGCGGATAAGCCCTGATCAATCAAGGGTTTATCCACTTTCTTTCATGGCGGCTGGCGGATTCCGAAAGTCTGGCTGATCGACTTTTTGTGTTCGCACTACTGCAACGGCATCGCGCGTAAGTCGCTGAGGCACTTGTCTTATCTTGCGCAGCTCCTGCAGGAATTACAGAATGATCCATAACACGGTGAAACGAACCAATCAAAAGGAGGAAATTATGAAAGATACTTTTTATGACGAACAGAACGGACTGTACTACACCCGCCGAGGTGACTTCTATTATCCCGACCTCGCTTATTCCAAGAACGACTATCCTTCACTCGGCAAATACGGAATGCTGCGCAAAACGTTTTTGCAGGAGCATTACAAGACGCTGTTCAGCAAGATGCTGCTTCGGGACGAGCTGTGGCCGCATCTTCTGGAAGTTGACGAACAGGCACACGCAATGTTGGAAACGATGGTCAAGCAGATGGCGAAAGCCGAAGGTGTGACGGAATCGCTGAAATCAACCGACCCGCTGCACTGGGTGGGATTGATGAACAACTTCAAAAGCGCCGCGGAGGAGATCATTCTGCGGGAGTTGGTGTATGCGTAAGATTATAAACGCCTCCTATGTGCTGCTTGATGATTCCATAATAATACTCTGCCAATGGAATTTCAAGCAACCCGCAAGCGCGTTGCGCTCCTTTGCGTTGCACTGCCATAACCTCGCCGGGGTTTTCGCACAGAATTCAATTTGCCGGGGCGTTTTCATTCAGCTTTGCCGCCTGCTGCAGCGCTTGGCACGCACTTGCCTGCGGATGCTTCGGATCGGTGATGCCGTCCTGCGCCAGCTTGCGTCTGGCGTCTGCGGCCATATCGCAAAGCAGACTCTGATAGAGTTCTTTTGAATTGCCGCCGGGTTCCAGACCCATTTCAATGATTTCTGTTGCAAAGCCGAGCGTTGCTGTTGTGTAAAGATTGCCGCTGTATTGATTGAGCGTCTGATCGCCGGGGACGAGCTTGCTGTGAATCTTGTTGGTCAAAAGCACGATCACGAGGTTTTCTTCCGGATCAATCACGGTCAGGGTTCCTGTGAAACCCTGATGACCGAAGAGGTTCGTGCGCGAGGCAGAGCCGAAGTAGCGGTCTCTGCCGTGGTCGCCCTCCCGCCACCAGCCGAGTCCGTAATAGGTGTAATCTTCATGCTTCGGTGCAGTAAACATGTCAATCACGTCGCGGGTGAAAAACCGGTATTTGCCGTAGCCGCCGGTCAGCATGACGGACGCGA
>CADABX010000035.1 GCA_902786285.1 Oscillospiraceae bacterium
GGCGTCAGCCTTGCTCATTTTTTATGCCTTGTTCTCGCGAAAAATAGTCTGCTTTGCAGGTGCCTTGCAGTTTTTGAAGTGCAAATTTTTTGCAAAGGCCAAGCCGCAAGCCGTAGGCAGTCTGACGACTGTCAAGGATTGTCGGCGCAGCATTTCAGAAAAAATGCCTTCAAAAACCGACACTTCCTTGCGCAGGACACCCCAAGGGCGGCATTTTCTTTTGTGCAGGCTATTTATCCTTTGACCGCGTCAGCACACTCGCCGCGAGCGCACACAAAACCGCGCCCAAAACGCCGACCGACGCGGCGGACAGCGGCCCTTGCAAAATCCCGATCCAGCCGCTTTCGTCCACCGCTTCTTTGGTGCCTTTTGCCAGCGCGTAGCCAAACCCCGTGATCGGCACAGCCGCGCCCTCGCCGGCAAACTCCGCCAGCGGTCCATAGAGCCCGACGCCGCCGAGCACCACACCGCATACGACAAACAGCACCAATATCTTTCCGGGTGTGAGCGCCGTGCGGTCGATCAGAAGCTGACCGATCACACAAATCAGGCCGCCGACAAGAAACGCTTTGCCGAGCGTGAGCAAAAGCGTCATCCGATCACCCGCCCGACCATGCGCCGCAGCGCTTTTTTACTGCCGCGTTTTTGCAACAGCAGCATCACCGTGCCGCCGCAAAGCAGCGCGAAAATGGCGACGGTCACCATCTTTTTCAGCAGCCGCAGCAGCCCGGTCAGTTTCAAAAGGACTGACAGGCAGCCCAGCAGTTTTGTCAGATTCATGTGGTTTCCTCCGTTCCCTGTGTAATCAGCACCGCGTGCGCGATGCCCGGAATCGTTTTGCCCTGCAGCGCCGATGTGGCGGAAAGCAGCGCGCCTGTGGCGACGAACAGGACTTTTTTATAGTTGCCGCGGCGCATTTCGTCCAATATATGCGAGCACAGCACGCTCGCGCTGCACCCGCAGCCGGAACCGCCGGCGTGGACGTCCTGCTTTTCGCGGTCAAAGATCAGACAGCCGCAGTCGTTGTGGACGCCGGCAAGGTCAAAGCCGTCGCGCCGCAGCAGTTCGAGCAGCAGCTCGCTGCCGACAAACCCGAGGTCGCCGGTCAGAATCAGATCGTAGTCCTGCGGCGCCGTGCCGGTGTCGCGCAAAAAATCGCCGATCGTTTTGGCTGCCGCCGGCGCCATCGCGGCGCCCATGTTGGCCGCGTCCGTGACGCCGAGGTCGGTGATCGTGCCGAAATGGACGTGCGTGATACGCGGATCGCTTTTGTGGCCGGTTGCCGCAAGGATCGCTGCGCCGGCGCCGGTTACCGTCCATTGCGCGGTCGGGGTGCGCTGGCCGCCGTATTCGAGCGGCTTTCGAAACTGCCGCTCCGCCGTGCAAAAATGCGATCCCGTGGCAGCCCCGGCGAAGCCGCACGCACCGGCATCGATCAGCAGCGACGCGACAGAGAGCGAAAGCGCCATCGTGGAGCACGCGCCGTACAGCCCGCAAAACGGCACGCCGCAGCCCGAAAGCGCAAACGACGACGCGGTGCACTGGTTTTGCAGATCGCCCGCCAGGATCAGATCGAGCGATCCGAGCGGCAGATGTGCTTTCTTTGCCGCCAGCTCGAGTGCCGTGCGCAGCAGCGTCTGTTCCGCCTCCTCCCAGGAGGGCACGCCGAAGGTCACATCGTCAAACGTGCGGTCAAACACGGCGCCCAGCGGGCCGTCTTTTTCTTTTTTGCCGGCGAGTCCCGCGTGCGCGATCACCCGCGGCGGATGCGTCAGGCGGATGGTATGCTGTCCGATTCGCTGTGCCATCTCAGCCACCTGCCTTTGTAACGATAAAGTAGATCAGCCCGTACAGCGCGGCGCTGCTGCAGCCGAAAACGATCACCGGTCCGGCGATGGAAAACATCTGTGCCGCCGTGCCGAGGACAAAGCCCTCGTTTTTCGATTCCAGCGCCGGCGCGACCACCGCGTTGGCAAAGCCTGTGATCGGCACGGCTGTGCCCGCGCCCGCGTGCTTGGCGAGCTTGTCAAAGACGCCCAGCGCGGTCAGAATCGCAGTGAGCGCGATCAGGGTGAGCATCACGATCAGCCGGCCTGTGTCGGCCGCGACGCCGGCTTTCGATAGACCTTCGAGCATCCCTTGCGCCAGCGCGCAGATGGCGCCGCCGCACAAAAATGCTTTCAGACAGTCTTTGCCGAGCGTGGACGGCGGGGCATATCGTTTGGCCATAGCGGCGTATTCGGCAGGGGAGATCTGCATGGGGATCGTCCTTTCGGGAGGGATTCGGGAATTCAGGGGTTAAGGGACTAAGGGGTTAAGGGATTAAGGGATTAAGGGACTTAGGGATGTGTTGTTTTTCCGACGAGGGTATATGTTCTGGTTGTCGATCATGTTTGCGCGTCACTCATTCCTTCCATCCCTTCACCCCTCAATTCCTCACATCATCTCTATTGTTCACAAAAATTTCGGTTTTATTCATGCATCGTGCGGTTGACAAAACGGTGTTTGACCGTTACAATGAAAACATATCTTTCCAAAGAACGGAGGCTTTTTTATGGCTGTTTTCCAACCGTTTTGTGCGCTGCGTCCAAAGGCGGAATATGCGTCCGATGTGGCGGCGCTGCCGTATGATGTGATGAACAGCGAAGAGGCGCGTCTTGCCGTGAAAGACAAGCCGCTGTCGTTTTTGCATGTGGACAAGGCGGAGATCGATCTGCCGCCCGAAACGGATCCGTATGACAAATGCGTCTATGAAAAAGCGCGAAGCAATCTGCGTGCGCTCGAAAAAGACGGGATTTTGGTGCAGGACGCTTCGCCGTGCTTTTATATCTATCGCCAGATCATGAACGGCCGCAGCCAGACGGGCCTTGTCGGCTGTGCGTCGATCGACGATTATCTGAACGATGTGATCAAAAAGCACGAGTTTACCCGCGCCGATAAGGAAGAGGACCGCGTGAACCATGTGGACTATTGCGACGCGAACACCGGTCCGATCTTCCTCGCGTACCGCGAAAGCGCCGCCATCCGCGAGCTGGTCGCCGCGTGGCAGCAGGAGCACGATCCGGTCTATGACTTTATCACGGACGACGGGATCGGCAACACCGTTTGGGTGATCGACGACCCGGACGTCTGTGCCGCGCTGCAGCAGGGCTTTGCCGACGCCGGCTGCCTGTATATCGCGGACGGCCACCACCGCTGCGCCTCCGCCGTGCGTGTGGGCAAAAAGCGCCGCGCCGCAAAGCCCGATTATGACGGCACGGAAGCGTTCAACTTCTTTTTGGCCGTGGCGTTCCCGAAGAACGAGCTCGCTATCATGGACTACAACCGCGTGCTGCGCGACCTGAACGGTCTGACGCCGGAATCGCTGCTCGAAAAACTGGGCGAAGTGTTCACGGTGGAAGACGCGCCCGCGTCGCCCTATCACCCCGAAGCGCGCCACACGTTCGGGCTGCTGCTCGACGGCAAATGGTACAAGCTGACGGCGAAGGACGGCACGTTTGACGAAACCGACCCGGTGTTGTCGCTGGACGTGTCGATTTTGCAAAACAACTGCATCGCGCCGATTTTCGGCATCGGGGATCCGCGCACCGATAAGCGCATCGACTTTGTCGGCGGTATCCGCGGACTCGAAGAGCTCGAGCGCCGCTGCAAGACCGATATGCGTCTTGCGTTTTCCATGTATCCCACGTCGCTCGAAGAGCTGATGGCAATTGCCGACGCCGGCCGTGTGATGCCGCCGAAATCGACCTGGTTTGAACCGAAGCTGCTCAGCGGCCTGTTTATCCACAATCTGTATTGATGAAAGGAAGATTTCCGATGAAACTGAAACTGAAATCAACACTGGCTCTTTTGCTGGCGCTGGTGCTGCTTTTGACCGCGGCTGTGCCCGCGTTTGCGGCAGACGTATTGCCGTCGGGCGCCGTGCTCGTTACAGAATCCGATACGATCAAAGCCGATGACTTCACCATCATCGCGCACCGCGGTCTGTCCGCCTGCGCGCCGGAAAACACGCTTGCCGCGTTTAAGCTCGCCGGCCGCAGCGGCTGCGACGGCTGCGAGATCGATGTGCAGCCGACACTCGATCAGCGCTGGGTCTGCTTTTCCGATCTGAATCTGAGCGCCTCCACCAACGGTGTCGGTCTGGTGTCCGCCATGACCTACGATCAGATTTCGGAATACACCATCACCCGCGGCGGCAATGTGAAGAATTACCCGAACGAAAAGGTGCCGACGCTGGAGGAAGCGGTGGCTGTCTGCCAGCTTTACGGCATGAAGGTTGTGCTGACCGTGCGCAACGGTGTGGTCGACCAGATCGATTCCCTGATCGCGACGATGAAGGTGCTCGGCGTGATGAAGACCGCAACAGTCATCTCCGCCAACCACGACATTTTGAAAAAGATCCAGCAAAACGGCGGCCGCGCGGTCTATAACGCCACGCCGCTGATTACCATCGGCGCAATCAATACCGCGCAGGAAAACGGCTATGTCGGCCTTTCCACCTCCACCGTGCTGCCCGGCGCCACGCTGATGAACCGCGTGATGGACAGCAAGCTTGAGCTCTATCCGTTCGACGTCGATTCGCTTTTAAAGGCGGAGCACATGTATAACGCGGGCATCAAGACCGTTGTTTCCGACTGTCTGGTCAAGCACGCGCCGACGCCGGAAAAGATGTCGGCCAATATCCTCACCGGCTTTACGCGGATCTTCAACGAGATTTTCAACTTCTTTGCCAAACTCTTCCGCAAGCTGTCTTTGGAGATGCTGCTGAACGGGCTGAAAAGTTCGGTCGGGGTATAAACAAACAACCGAAGGCCGCCCGAAGGCGGCCTTTTTTAGCAGGAGGAAACAGCGATGACACAGCAACTGGACACACTGTACTTCGCACCGGAAACCTTTGAGTGTGAAGTGAAGGAGCTTTACACACTGGATGAGGATACCCTCGGGGTGGTGCTGGATCGGACCGCCTTCTTTCCCGCGGGCGGCGGGCAGTCCGGCGACCGCGGAACCTTAGGTGACTGCGATGTGGAAAATGTGGAAACCCGCGACGGCGCCATCCTTCACCTTGTTAAAAACTGCGAGGAAACTGTGGGAAAGCTGGCCGTCGGCACGCATTTGACGGCAAAAATCGACCGGAATAAGCGCTTTTCCGACATGCAGCAGCATTCCGGCGAGCATATTTTGTCCGGCATCGTGCACCGGCTGTTCGGCTATAGCAATGTCGGCTTCCATCTGTCCGACCGCGAGGTGACGGTCGATTTTGACGGCGTGCTGACGGAAAACGATATCTGTAAAGTGGAAGACCTTGTCAACCAGGCGATCTGGGACAACCGCGCAGTGCGCGTCTTTTTTCCGACAGACGCAGAAAAGGATCAGCTTTCCTACCGCAGCAAAAAGGAAGTGGACGGGCCGCTGCGGCTTGTGGAGATTGCGGGCATCGACCTGTGCGCCTGCTGTGCGCCGCATGTCCGGCACACCGGGGAAATCGGCGCGCTGCGTGTGATCAAAAGCGAAAAAAACAAGGGCGGCACGCGCCTTTGGATCCTGTGCGGCAAACGGCTGATGGCGGACACGCGGCAAAAGCTCGAACAAAACCGGCTCATCAGTACCATGCTTTCCGCCAAACAAAACGAGACGGCCGTCTTTGTGCAAAAGCTCAAGGCCGACCACGCCGCGCTGCAATATGAGCTGGTCGGCGTGCGGCGGCAACTGCTCGGGCTGCAGGCGGCGGCGCTGCCGGAACAAGACGTGCAGGTGTCTTTCCTTGATGCCGACGCAGACACGCTGCGCTATGCGGCGGGTCTGTTTGCCGGGCGTGCACGGTCGTTCGCCTTTGTTTGCGGCGAGGGCGGCAACTTCGTTTTGCAGACGCAGACGAATTTTGATCTGCAGCCGGTAATGCAGCTTCTTCGCACGCAATGCGGCGCGCGCGGCGGCGGCCGCGGCAGTGTGATGCAGGGCAGCGTCCACGCGGACAAAGAGACGCTGCAATCGCTGCTGGAATCTGCAGGCAAAGCAGCAAAATGACATCCCGGTTTACAAAAGTCAAAAGCGGTCGTCTTGGTGTGGCCTGCGCAAGGACATCCTTTCGCAGGCGCCTCTCGGATGACCGCTTTGCTGATTGGCGGAACATGACAGATTGCACAAACGAAGGCGCGGCTTCTTTGCCGAAACGGAGAAAAACGACCGCACACATTGACTTTACCGGAGAAAAAGGGTACGATAAAACTAATCTCAAAGAAAGGCGGTATCTCTTATGAAAAAAACAACAAAATTTCTTTCCTGCCTTTTGGCGGCCATCCTTGTCTGTCTGCCCTGCGCGCTCGGCGCGAGCGCAGCCGGAGAAAGCAAAACGGTGT
Organism: Oscillospiraceae bacterium; assembly: GCA_902786285.1. Lineage (GTDB taxonomy): Bacteria > Bacillota > Clostridia > Oscillospirales > Acutalibacteraceae > UBA6857. The sequence goes on from CADABX010000035.1 coordinate 6,357, forward strand.
CCATGCTGTGCTACAACGTGGCAGGTCTGCCGAACATTGACGATCTTTTGGGCAAGCCTGACGCACAGCATCTGACCACAAACCAGACCCTGCTCGGCCAGCAGCTCAACGAAAGCGCCTACGACGTGATCGCCGTGCAGGAGGACTTCAACTATCACCGTTATCTTGAAAAGGGCCTGACAAGCTATCCCAACAAGACCAACCATACCGGCGGCGTGCCCGGCGGCGACGGTCTCAACGTGTTTGCCCGCGTGCCGGTCTATAACGAAACCCGCACGACCTGGGATTCGCTGTACGGCGTGATTGACGACGGCGCGGACGAAATGACGCCGAAGGGGATTCTATACACCGTGCTCGACTTCGGCGACGGTGTGCTGGTCGATCTGTATGACATCCATGCCGACGCCTACGGCGACGCGGGTTCTGTTGCAGCGCGCAAAGACAACTTCCGCCAGCTTGCCGAAATCATCCAAAAACGCGGCACCGACCGTCCCGTGATCGTGACCGGCGACTTCAACGCGTCCGTCCATATCGGCGGCGGCGACGGTTTGAACGAATTGCTGTATCAGGGTTGCGGACTCAAGGACGCATGGTTTGAGGTTTGCAACAACGGCGACTACGAAAACTACAGCTACTGGGAAGAGACCTACGGCGGCGGCTGGCCGAACTACTGGGGCGTGTGGGATTCATTGGAAAAATTCCTCTACCGTGACGGCGGCGGCATCCATGTAGAGGCGAATACCTTTGCCTATACCGATTTTCTCGATAACGAAGGCCGCAGCATTTCCGACCACAAGGCGGCCGAGGCGACCTTTACGTTTACCAAGACCGATGACTTTGCCGAAAGCGACGAAGCGCTGTCGGTGACGAGCGCGCCGAAAAAGCACGAATTCATTCTCAAAAAGCTGTTCATTATCCTGATCGATCTGTTCAAGGCCATCGCGCACTTTGACGAAGCCCGCGCGTTTCTGGGCTTCTGATACTACCGGTTTGAAATGAGGCGTTTTCCATGCAAGGAGATTATCTGACTTCTGTCATGCGCCGGCTGCAGCATACGGTGCGGGCGACCGCAGGGCTGACCGGTCTGTTCCGCAAGAGCAGCCGCGGCGCCGCGGTGGATCACACAACCGACAAAACAAACTATCCGTTCGTGTATGTCCACGGCTTTTTCGGCTGGGGCCAATATGACAAGGGCGCCGACAAGCTGACCTATTGGGGCATGTTTTCGGGCGATCTTGTGGAAAAGGTCAACCGCTCCGGCTTTATCGCCTATGCCGCGTCGGTCGACACGGTCGGCTCCGCGTGGGACCGCGCGTGCGAACTCTATGCGCAGCTCACCGGCACCCGGGTCGATTACGGCAAAGCCCACAGCGAACGGTTCGGCCATCCGCGCTACGGCGAAGACTTTACCGGCCGCGGTTTGCTGCGCCAATGGGACAGCACCCACAAGATCAACCTGATCGGCCACAGCTTCGGCGGCCCGACCAGCACGCTGTTTGCGTCGATCCTCGCCTATGGCGACGAAGAAGAACAGACCGCCACGACCGACGGCAGCCTGTCCGACTTTTTCAAAGGCGGCAAACCCGACTGGATCTATTCCATCACCGGTCTGTCTGCGGCGTTTAACGGTACCACGCTTGCCATGAACCATCAGGCGCTCGACGATATCGACGCGTATCTGAGCGAAAAGCTGGACGAAAAGCGCGGCAAGCTGCCGCCTGCTGTTACCGCGCCGGCGAAGAAGCTGATCGACTTCTGGTTCGGCAAAATGGCAAACGTGGCGTCGGGCGAGGTGGCCGAACCCGATACCGGGCTGTGGGATATGGATCCCGACGAATCCGTCCGGCTCAACCGCCGCATCCGCACCGTGCCGGAGATCTATTATTTCTCTGTGCCGCACGACGCGACAAAAGACAGCGACGACGGCACCCACCGTGTGCCGGACCGGAAAAACTGCGACGTGTTTTTCATCCCGCTCGTCTATGTGCTCGGCCACACCGACACCGAAACCAAAGAGGGGATGCGGCTCGACAAGGACTGGCAGCCGAACGACGGACTGGTCAACACGATCTCCGAGACCGCGCCGTTTGACAAGGAAAGCGACACGATCGACGCTGCGCCGTCCGTGGCGCTGGCAAAGACCGGTTTTTCCAAAGGTGTCTACCACGTTTTCCCGACACTGCCTGGCGCGCACATGGTGCTGCTCGGCAATGTGTTTTCCACCACCGACAAGGGCATGGCGTATCTGTATGAATTGATGCGGATGATCAACGCGTTGTAAAGGGCCGAGGGCCATAAGAGGGCCGAGGGCCAAGGGCTAAGGGACAAGGGGATTTGACTTTTCACATCTGCCGGAAAATCTTCCCGTTTCATCAAAATCAAAAAGAAAGAACGAAGCAAACCGGTTTGGCTGCTTCGTTCTTTTTGTTTCCCTCGGCCTTGACACCGCCAAAGGCGGTTTTACATGGCAAAATGCGCGACGTCAATATACGTGTAGTCGATGCCCTCTTCCTGATAGGTGCTGATCGTGCCGACCATCGAAATGCTGGTGTAGGGCTCAATCTTTTCGGGCACTTCGTCGCCGTAAAACTCCATGCCCCAGGCCGCGCAGCAGGCGGTTTCGTCATAGCCGAGCACATAGTTGTAATACTTGTCGGTCGCTTCGTAATAGGTCTGCTCATACGTGCCGGTGACGCGGATGGTTTTGCCGAGATACGACGCCGGATCCTGCATGATCGCGGTCATCTGTGCCGTGACCATGTTTTTGTTGAGCCCTTCAATGTCGATGTCCACGTCGTAGTCCGCAAGCTTGGCCGCGGCGGCGCGTTCCGCTTCTGCGTTTTCGCTCACGGGCAGGGAGGACGTTGTCACATCCGCGTTGTTGTCGGGCGTGGTGATGGGCGTGCCGGCGTCGGTTGTGTTGTTGACGGCGTCTACGTTATCGGTCTGCGTCGCCGGGTCGGCGTTGCCGCCGCAGGCGCAAAGCGCAAAGACGAGAACGGCTGCCAAAAGAAATGCTGTCAGTTTTTTCATGCTTTTCTGCCTCCTTTGCAAAGGTCGATGATTACACAAACAAGGAATACCGCGAGGTCCGCCGCCACAATGGTGGAGCCGACCGGCGTGCCGTAAAGGATCGAGATGAGAATGCCGACCAGCGCACAGCACACGGAGATGACCGCCGCGCTGATGATGACGCCGCGAAAGCTTTTAAACAGCCGCATGGCGCACAGCGCCGGAAACACGATCAGCGCCGAAATCAGCAGTGCGCCCACAAGGTTCATCGACAGCACGATGACCACGGCGGTGATGACCGCCAGCAGCAGATTATACAGCGACGACTGCGTGCCGGTGGCGCGGGCAAACGATTCGTCAAAGGTGACGGCGAAGATCTTGTTATAGAAAAAGACGAATACAAAAATCACGATGGCCGCGAGCACGGCGCACAGCACCACGTCGCTCTTTTTGAGTGTCAGAATCGACGTGGAGCCGAACAAAATCGAGCACACGTCGCCGCTCAGGTTCGCGCTGCCGGATTTGAAGATATTCAGCAGCAGATAGCCCATCGCGAGCGAGGACACCGACAGCATCGCCACCGCGGCGTCGCCCTTGAGCTTGCCGCCGCCGCGCAAAAGCAGCACAGCGGACAAAATCGTGACCGGAAGTGTGAGATAGATCGGCGCGATGGAAAACAGCATGGCCACCGTCATGGCGCCGAACGCCATGTGCGACAGGCCGTCGCCGATCATGGAATAGCGTTTGAGCACCAGTGTGACGCCCAGCAGCGCCGCACACAGCGCCACGAGCACGCCGACGATCAACGCAAATTTGACGAAATCATAGGCGAAGTACATCTGCAGTTTTTCAAGCATGGTCTTCACCCGCCTTTCCCAAAAACAGCTTGCCGAGCTCGGATTGCCGGTATTCTTCGACCGTGCCGAAGAAATTGCTGTCGCCGCTGACCTGCAAAATATGCGTCGCATATTGCAGCGCCGCGCCGATGTCGTGGGACACCATGATGACCGTGATACCGTTTTCGCGGTTGATGCGCTGGATGAGGGCATACAGATCCGCCGTCACGATCGGGTCCAATCCTGCCACCGGCTCGTCGAGTACGATCAGCTTTTTCGTGGCGCACAAGGCCCGCGCGAGCAGCACCCGCTGCTGCTGGCCGCCCGACAGCGCACGGTAGGAGCGCTTTTTCAAATCGGTGATATCCAACCGCGCGATCCAGTCTTCGGCGGTCTGCTTTTGCGCTTTGGTATAAAACGGCCGCAGACCCGAACGGTTGAGACAGCCGGAAAGCACCACTTCCCATACCGTGGCCGGGAAATCGCGCTGCACCTGCGTTTGCTGGGGCAGATAGCCGATCTCGTTGCGCGCGATGGCGTCGGAAAAGACGATGGAACCATCGATCGGCGCGCGCAGATTTAAAAGCGTTTTCATCAGTGTGCTTTTGCCGGCGCCGTTTTCACCCACAATGCAAAGGTAGTCGCCTTCGTGCAGCGTGAGCGACAGATGCGACGCTACGGGTTTGCCCTCATAGCCGACGCTGACGTCGGTGAGCTTGAGCAGTTCCATCAGTTGAGCACCTCGCTTAAAACGGACAGATTATTCTCCATAATCGTCAGATAGCTCGCGCCGGCAGCGATATCGTCGGGACTGACCGACTGGCAGGAGTTGAGTGTGCGAATTTCGGCGCCGCTCTGGCGGCTGACCGTTTCGGCCACAGAGCCGTCGGAGCCGTCGATCATCAGTACGAACGGCAGGCTTTGTTCTTTGACGGTATCGACCAGGAAGGTCATCGTTTCAAAGCTCGCTTCGGTTTCGGCCGAGCAGCCGGAAAACGCGGCGTAGCAGGTAAGACCGTAATCGTCTGCGAGGTAGCGGAACGGGAAGCGGTCGGCAAACAAAAGCGTTTTGCGTGCGGCGTTGCCGATCGTATCGCTGTATTCCTTTTCCAACGCCTGCAATTGTGCGAGATAGGCGCTGCTGTTGGATTGATACAGCGCGGTGTTGCCGCTGTCGAGTTTGCAAAGCACGTCGGTGAGCGCCGGGATGATCTTGATGACGTTTTTGAGCGACGTCCAGACGTGCTCGTCGTATTCAGGGCCATCTTCTTCATGCTCCGCTTCTTCGTGCTCCTCTTCCTCCTGCATACCGGGCAGCGTTTTCTCCTCCACGGCGTCCACAAGATCCAGAAGAGAAACGACATGCAGCTTGTCGTTGGCGGCGGACGAAAGCACGTCTTCGGCCCAGTCGTCCGATTCGCCGCCGATGTTGATGAACAGATCGGCTTTGGAAATCGTCATGATGTCGTCGGCGGTCGGGGTGTAGCTGTGCAGATCGGTTTTGGAATCGAGCAGCAGCGTCAAATTGACCTCGTCGCCGGCGATGGCTTTGATAAAGTCATATTGCGGGAAAATGGAACACACCACGTTCAGCTTGCCGCTGTCGTCCGCCGGCGTGTCGGGGACGTCGGTTTTGCCGCCGCAGGCCGCAAAGCAGGCGGTGATCAGCAAAACAGAAAGCAGCAGGGCGATCAGTTTTTTCATAATAGGTACCTCCGTTTCAAGGGAAAAATAAAGAAAGACACAGCGCAGCACAGACCGCACGGATGCCGTGGGTCCGGGAAGCACGGTGTCGTCACCAGCTGAGTTTAGTTTTCAGTGTTACCGGCGTTTGCGCGTGGCGCGGCTTGTATTGATACAGCAACGTGCACAGCACACCAATACAGACGAGTCCCAAAATCAGCACAAACAGCGTTGTCAGCGCATCGGCGGATTGCAGCAGGGTGCTGATATTGGCGGCCACGGTGCACAATACGCAGTGGGTGTCGTGGCCGGTGTGGGTATGACCGGGATAGGCGTACAGCGTGCAGACGCAGGCAAACGAGCAGAGCATGGCCGCAACGATCAAAAGCGCTATGCATTTTTTGAGCGTCCGCATACGATCGCCTCCCGTTCGTTGTCAAATTACAATCATTCTATCACGTTCGGCGGCGGATGTCAAATCTTTCGCCGGATGCTTTGGATTATCGTATCAAATATAATTGAAAATAACTTTAAAATTTGGGCGCGGATTCATTGACAAAGCATAGGCGCGAGTGTTAAAATATGGTTCGTTGCAAAGATGCGACCCACCCCCGACTGCAAAGCGGGGTTTTCTGTGTTTTCTTTCTTTAAGATAAAGGAGTTTTTATGTCCGCTTTTACCAAACTGCTGCTGCAAAGCGCACAGTTCTGTGCTGTACGCGATCATATTGCGTCCGGCAAGCTGCCGCTCGGCGTGCTGGGCCTGTCGGGTGTCCACAAGGCGCATTGGATTTCGGCGCTTTGCGAAACCGCCGGCCGCCCGGCGCTGGTGCTTTGCCCCGACGAAAACGCGGCGAGCAAGCTGTGCGACGATCTGTTGTCGTTCGGGCTTCGCGCCTTTGTCTATCCGGCGCGCGATTTCCATTTCCGCACCGCCGACAGCGCGTCGCGGGAATTTGAACAGATCCGCATCGGCGTGCTGTCAAATCTGCTGCAAAAAAAGGCGGACGTTGTGGTCGCCACACCGCAGGCCGCGTCGCAGTTTACCATGCCGCGCAATGTTTTGCGCGCGCGGTCGGTCACACTCAACGAGGGCGAAGACTGCGCCATCGCGGACGTGCTGCGTGTGCTGCTGTCAGCCAGCTATGTGCGCACCGAACAGATCGACGGCGTGGGCCAATGCTCGCTGCGCGGCGGCATTCTCGACGTGTTTCCGCCCCACGCGCAAAAGCCGTACCGCGTGGAGTTTTGGGGCGACACGGTGGATTCCATCGCCACATTCGATCTGGAAACCCAGCGGCGCGACGATGTGCTGCAATCGCTGACCATCACGCCGGCCACGGAGGTGCTGTTTGATTCCGACGCGGCGCTGCGCGAGGCGATCGACACATTTTTGGCGTCGGTCAAAGGCAAGGGCAGCGTCAAAGTCCGGCAGGTGCTCGGCGAAGACGCCGAAAAGCTCAAAGGCGGCGTGCGGCTGTCGTGCCTCGACCGCTATCTGCCACTGGCCTATGCGCAGCCGGAAACGCTGTTTGACTACTGCGAAAACAGCATGTTATTCGTTTCGGAAAGCGCCGGTGTGCGCCAGAAGGCCGAAGCGGCGCAAAAGCTGCTGCTCGAGGATATCAAGCTGATGTTTGAGGAAGGGTGCCTTTGCAAAGGGCTTGACACCTTCGCCCTCACAACCGCGCAGCTCTTCGCGCACTATACCGACGACGGCGCGGTTTTTCTTGACAACCTCGCGCGCGGCAGTTTTGACGTGCCGGTGAAAGGGCTGCTGTCCGTCACCGCCGCCGGCAGCGCCCCGTGGGACGGCACACTGTCGTATCTGCTCGAAGATCTGGAGCCCGTGTGCAAAAAAGGCAGCACCGTTGTGGTGGCGGCCGGCACGGAAAAAAGCGCCAGGGAGCTGGCGTATGATCTTGAAACCGAGGGCTTCTCCGCCCAGTATTATTCCGTGGTGCCGGCGGAGTTCCCAACGGGAAAGGTCAGCGTGATTCCGGGCGTGTTTTCGGGCGGCTTTTCCTATCCCGATCCGCCGTTTACACTGTTTACCCATCGCAAGGCGGGATTGACTGCCGCGGCGCAAAAGGCCAAGCGCCGGTTCAAAGCCGGCAAGAGCATTACAAGCCTTGAGGAGATCACCCGCGGCGACTATGTGGTGCACGCCGTGCACGGCATCGGTATGTTCGACGGGATCAAAACGATGACCGTCGACGGCAAGATCAAGGACTTTATCAAAATCAATTTCCGCGGGACCGACGTGCTGTATCTGCCTGTTACGCAGCTCGATCTGGTTTCGAAATATATTTCACCGCGCGACTCTGACAAACCCGTTAAGCTCAACCGGCTCGGGTCGGACGATTGGAAAAAGACCAAGTCGCGCGTGCGGGCCGCCGTCAAGGATATGGCGGCGCAGCTGACGCAGATCTACGCCAAGCGCATGAACTCCAAAGGTTTCGCCTTTTCGCCCGATATGGATATGCAAAACGACTTTGAGCGCCGGTTCGCGTTTGACGAGACCGACGATCAGCTTGCCGCCATTGACGAGATCAAGCACGACATGGAGCGGCCCTATCCGATGGACCGGCTGCTTTGCGGCGACGTGGGCTTCGGCAAAACCGAGGTCGCGCTGCGCGCGGCGTTCAAATGCGTGGCCGACGGCAAACAGTGCGCCATCCTTGTGCCGACCACGATCCTCGCGTTTCAGCATTATCAGACCATCACCCGCCGCTTCGACGGGTTTCCGATTGAAATCGAGATGCTCTCGCGCTTTCGCACGCAGGGTGAACGTACAAAGATCAAAGCCGGCCTCAGGCGCGGCAGCATCGACATCATTGTCGGCACCCACGCGATCATTTCCAAAAACGTGGAGTTCAAGGACCTCGGCCTGCTGATCGTGGACGAGGAGCAGCGCTTCGGTGTGGCGCAAAAGGAAAAGCTTAAGGAGCGCTTTCCGCTGGTGGACGTGTTGACGCTTTCGGCAACGCCGATCCCGCGCACGCTCAATATGGCGATGACCGGCATCCGCGATATGTCGATCCTCGAAATGCCGCCGGCCGACCGCCATCCGGTGCAAACCTATGTGGTGCCGCACGACATGGACATTCTTTGCGAGGCGATGGATCGTGAGATCCGCCGCGGCGGCCAGGTCTATTATCTGCACAACCGGGTGGAAACGATCGAACAGACCGCCGGCCGGATCAAACAGCGTTTGCCCGACGCGAGGATCGGCATCGGCCACGGCAAAATGAGCGAGGAAGCGCTCAGCGAGGTGTGGCGGCAACTATTGGAAGGTGAGATCGACATCCTCGTTTGCACCACGATCATCGAAACCGGCGTGGATGTGCCGAACGCGAATACGCTGATTATCGAAAACGCCGACCGCATGGGCCTGGCGCAGCTCCACCAGATCCGCGGACGTGTCGGCCGCAGCGCACGGCGCGCGTTTGCCTACTTTACCTATGCGCCGCAAAAGCAGCTTTCACCCGAAGCGCAGCGCCGGCTGAGTGCCATCCGCGAATACACCGAGTTCGGCTCGGGCTTCCACATTGCGTTGCGCGATCTGGAGATCCGCGGCGCGGGCAACGTGCTCGGCGCCCAGCAGCACGGACACATGGAGGCCGTGGGCTACGACATGTATCTGCAGCTGCTTTCGCAGGCGGTGGAGGGCGAAAAGGAAGGCAGCGAAGCGCCCGAAGAGGACGGCTGCCTCATCGACGTCGCTATTGACGCGCACATTCCCGAAACCTATGTGGATTCCGTCAAGAACCGTATTTATCTTTATAAACGCATCGCCGCCGTCCGCACGCAAGAGGACGCGATGGACGTGCTGGACGAATGCATCGACCGGTTCGGCGAACCGCCGGAAAGCGTCAAGGGCCTTGTGGACGTGGCGCTGATCCGTGCGCGCGCGAGTGCGCTCGGGATCACAGAGATCTCGCAGCGCGGCGTGAGCCTGTTGATCTTTCTGGAAACGCTCGAGCCGGCGTATATCTCGCTGCTCGGCACACTCATGCGCGGCCGCGTGATGGTCAGCGCCGCCAAACGGCCGTATCTGTCCGTGCGGATGCTGAACCAAAGCGCCACCGAGGTGCTCACGCAGGTCATCAGGATTATGGAAAAAGCAAAAAACGAAATAGAGTCATCAGCCGACAGTCATTCGTCGACAGCCATCTCATAGCCAACGGATCATTGCACTACAGTTTCATTCTCGGGGGGCGATTCTTATGCAGCAACAAAAACGCAACAACCTCACCGGCAGCCTCATCCTGACACTTTGCGCCATCATCTGGGGCAGCTCCTTTGTGGCGCAGTCCACCGGTGCGCAGTTTGTCGGGCCGTTCACGTTCATGTCGCTGCGCTCGCTGCTCGGGTCGGCGTTTTTGCTGCCGGTCATCCTCGGAATGGACACAGTGAAAAAGAAAAAAGGCACCTTCGTGCCGATGGACAAGCAGAAAAAGCAGTACTTTCTCAAAAGCGGTCTGCTGTGCGGCGTGGCGCTGTGTGCGGCGTCGCTGCTGCAGCAGTTCGGCATCGACCGCGGTACCGCCTCGGGCAAGGCCGGCTTCATCACGGCGCTGTATATTCTGATGGTGCCGATCTTTTCCGTGGCGCTGCGCAAACGCATCCGGCCCATTATCTGGCCGTGCGCCGCGGCGGCGGTCGTCGGGCTGTATCTTTTGTGTGTCAAAGGCGGCTTTTCGGTGCAGTCGTCCGATTTCTACGTGCTCGGCTGTGCGGTCGTCTATGCGATCCACATTCTCATCATCGACCATGTGTCGCCCCATGTGGACGGTGTGAAGCTCTCTTGCATGCAGTTTTTCGTCACGGGTATCCTCAGCGGCATCGGGATGCTGTTGTTTGAAGAGGTCAACGCCGAACTGCTCCGGGGCGCGGCCGTGTCGATCGCCTATTCCGGCATCATGTCGTCCGGCGTGGCCTATACCTTGCAGATCCTCGGCCAGCAGCGCACCGAACCGACGCTCGCGTCGATGCTGATGAGTCTGGAATCGGTGTTCGCGCTGCTTACAGGGTTCCTGGTACTTCACGAAGTGCCGACGCTGCGCGAGGGATTGGGCTGTCTTATCATGTTTGCCGCCATCATCGTGGCGCAGCTGCCGGACAAAAAACCGCCGGTACAGGCTGTGCCGTTTGAAGAAGTTGCAGAAGAAAAGGAAGTGTCACAATGAATTTACGTCCGCTCGGAAACACCGGACTTTCGGTCAGCGAGATCGGTCTGGGGTGCGAAGGCTTTTTGGACAAAGATCTCGATTTTACCCGCGACGTGCTCGGCGCAGCGATCGACCGGGGCGTCAACTATATGGATCTGTATGCGCCGAATCCGGATCTCCATCGCCGGCTCGGTACGGTGATCCGCGAAAAGAACAAAGACTTTCACATCCAGGCGCATCTTTGCTCCATGTGGAAGGACGGCCAGTATCAGGCCACACGAAAGCTCGACGAAGTGAAAAAGGCGTTTCAGACGACGCTGCAAAACCTCGGCACCGACCACGTGTCGGTCGGTATGATCCACTACGTAGACAGCGACAAAACGTGGGATCAGGTGGTTGATAACGGCATCCTCGACTACGCTGTGTCGCTCAAACAGGCGGGCGTGATCGACCATATCGGGCTGAGCAGCCACAATCCGCTGGTGGCGCAGCGGGCGATTGAAACGGGCAAAATCGAGGTGCTGATGTTCTCCGTCAACCCGTGCTACGATCTGTTGCCGGGCGACGAGGACGTGGAGCGCCTTTGGGCGCCGGAAAGCTACGAAGCGCCGCTTTTGAACCTCGACCCGGCGCGCGAAACCCTGTATGAAACCTGCAACCGGATGGGGATCGGCATCACCGTGATGAAAGCGTTTGGCGGCGGCGATCTTTTAACAACCGATTCGCCGGCAGGCGTGGCGCTGACGGCGAACCAGTGCATCCACTACGCGCTGACGCGCCCGGCGGTGGCGTGTGTGCTTTCGGGTGTGCGCAGCCGCGATCAGCTGCTGCAGTCGCTCGCGTATGAAACCGCGGACGACACGGAAAAGGATTACGCCGCGGCGCTCGCGTCGTTTCCGAAGATCAGCTGGCAGGGCCACTGCATGTATTGCGGCCACTGTGCGCCGTGTCCGAAAAAAATCGACGTTGCCGCCGTGACCAAATTTTTGAATCTTGCCAAAGCGCAGGGCTTCGTGCCGGAGACCGTGCGCGAGCATTATAAGGCGCTCGACCGCAAGGCCGGCGACTGTGTGCAGTGCGGCGTATGTGAAACGCGCTGCCCGTTCGGCGTCGCCATCCGCGCCAATATGCGCGAAGCCAAAACGATTTTCGGAAACTGAGGAGCTGATCTCATGTCTACCATCGCAGCCATCTCGACCCCGCAGGCGGCCGGCGGCATCGGCATCGTCCGGCTGTCGGGCGAAGACGCGATCACGATCGCCGACAAGCTGTTTCGTCCCACGGGCAAAACACCGCTGCGCGATCTGCCTGGTTACCACGCCGCCCACGGACGTGTGGTGTTTGACGGCGAGGACCTCGACGAATGTGTGGCGCTTGTATTCCGCGCACCCAAAAGCTATACCGGCGAAAACGTGGTGGAGCTTTCCTGCCACGGCGGTCTGTTTGTGCTGCAGCAGGTGCTGCGCGCCGCGCTGGCGTCGGGCGCTGTGGCAGCCGGACCGGGCGAATTTACCAAACGCGCCTTTTTAAACGGTAAGCTTGATTTGACCGAGGCCGAGGCCGTCATGGGTATCATCCACGCCCAGGGCGAACAGGGCGCCAAAGCCGCGCTCACGGCGCTGGACGGCGCGCTGAGCAAAAAGATGGGAGACCTTTGCGGCCGGCTGGTCGCGCTGTCGGCGCAGCTCGGCGCCTGGGTCGATTACCCCGACGATGAAATCGAAGAGCTGGAAAACGGCGAACTGCTGGAAACGCTGCGGGACGTGGAAGGAGAACTGAGCGGTTTGCTGTCGCGCTTTGATGCCGGCAGCGCCATCACGCAGGGCGTTGCCACGGCGATCGTCGGCAAGCCCAACGTGGGCAAATCCGCGCTGATGAACCTGCTGTCGGGCTTCGGACGCTCTATCGTGACCGAAATCGCCGGCACCACGCGCGACGTGGTGGAACAAACGGTGCGGCTCGGCTCTTTGGTGCTGCATCTGGCCGATACCGCCGGCATCCATCGCACCGAAGACGTGGTGGAACAAATCGGCGTCGACCGCGCCCGGCAAACGATCGACCGCGCGGGACTGGTGTTCGCAGTGTTTGACCTGTCGCGTCCGCTTGACGCGGCGGATGAAGAGATCCTCGCACTTTGCAAAAACCGGCGCGTGGTCGGCGTGCTGAACAAAACCGACCTGCCGCTGCAGGCGGACAAGACAAAGCTGCAAACCGCACTGCCGGTGTGCGTGGAGCTTTGCGCGCTTTCGGGCGACGGGCTTTCCGCCCTCGAAGACGCGGCCGAAACGCTGCTTTGCACGAAGGAGCTGGACCCGACCGCCGCCATGCTTACCACGGAACGTCAGCGGCAAAGCGCCGCCCGTGCCCGCGACGCCGTGTGTCAGACCATCGACGATCTGCAAACCGGTATGACGCTCGACGCGGTGAACATCAGCATCGACGACGCGATCGACGCGCTGCTGGAGCTGACGGGCGAAAAGGTCAGCGACGCGGTGGTGGACGAAGTATTCGCGCGGTTTTGTGTTGGAAAATGAGTGCACAGTGGTTAGTGCACAGTGGACAGAAAAAGACCCGGCCAGTGCCGGGTCCTTCTTGTTATCTTGCTTTCTTGTTTCTTGCCTTCTTATTTCGCTTTCTTTTCGGAAGCCAAAAACTTGTAGCACAGCGCCGCAAGCACACCGCCGACCAGCGGACCGACGATGAAGACCCACAGGCAGGAGAATGCCGCACCGTCACCGCCGATAAGGCGAAGCAATGCTGGGCCGAAGGAACGCGCCGGGTTCACAGACGTGCCGGTGAAGTGGATGCCGAGGATGTGGACAAGGGTGAGCGACAGACCGATCACGATGCCTGCCACGGAGCTGTTTTCAATCTTGCTGGTCACACCGAGGATCGCGATCACAAAGATGAAGGTCAAAACGATCTCGATGAGGAGCGACGCGACGATTTTGCCGTCATACAGTCCGTTGGTGCCAAGACCGCTGTCCGGGCCGAGCAGACCTCTGAGCGCGAGCGCGCCGAGGGTTGCGCCGGCAAACTGGGCGACGACGTAGCCGAAGAAATCGGCCACGCTCATTTTGCCGCTGACCAGCATGGCGATGGACACTGCCGGGTTGATGTGGCAGCCGGAAATGTTGCCGATGGAATACGCCATCGCAACGATGACCAGACCGAAGGCGGCAGCCGTCAGGAAATAGGCGGCGTTGGGTTCTGCGGAGCAGCCGAGCGCGGCAGCGGTGCCGCAGGCCACGAAGACCAGCACAAACGTGCCGATGCATTCCGCAACATACTTTTTCAAAGCTTGCATAAGAGTTCCTCCCTGTAAGGTTTTTATTGCAAAACGCAAAGCGCTTTGTAAACGAAGTTATTTGCCGAGCATGAGCATGCCGAGCGTGATGAGAAATTCACCCAAGATATAGGTGAGCATGATCGTAAAATGCTTTTTAAAGACGATCGGTTTTTCATAGAACTTGTTGAGATACAGCGAGCAGTCGGAAATATAGAACAGTACCGCTCCGCAATACGCCACAGCCGAGCCCGCGCAGGGGTTGCACAATAGCTGCATCAGGGCGAAGACGTTCATCGTCGCGTTCGCCAGCAGATACAAAAACATCGGCACGAACATGGGCTTGGGCGTTTTGCCGCGCAGCATCCATAGGATGGCCGCTGTCACGGCGATATAAACCGCCGCGGCCGGAATTGCCACCGCCCAGTTGACGGCGGGAAACGTGACCTGCCCGGCATAGAGCAACACAAAGCACACATGCGCCGCCAGAAAGCTGATCCCGCCGGCCGTAAACCAGCCGTTGCCTTTGCCGATCAGCAGCACGTCGCCGAGCCAGCTTGTCAGCAGCGCCGCAATCAGCAGCGGGGTGTAGGCGGTCGTTTCCACCAGATAGTACCCGAGGATACACAGCAGCAGCGCCCATTTGGTGAACGGGCGTTTTTTCGTGTCATCTTTCCATGAATGATACAGGTGGACAACCGAGAAACCAATCAGAAGCACCAGAAACACATACTGCATACCACACGCCTCCTTACAAAAAAAGTGTAGCACAATTTCGCCCGGTTGTCAATGCGGAAATAGGGCAAAGGGCCAAGGGGAAAGGGCGAAGGGCAAAGGGACGCGCTGCGTGTTGCGGCAAAGGGAAACGGGTTCCCGCGCAGGGAATGCAGCGCCGCCGTATCGGCGGCTCAGTCGGCAGTCAACAGTCGTCAGTAGCGCCGCGCTCCCGCGCGGCTTTTGAACCCCGACATACGAGAAGTCGCGCGGAGCGCGACGCTACACACGGCCGATAAAACGGAGCAGCACCGCCGAATCAACGACGGTGCTGCCCTTTATAGGGGTGGGAAAGAAAAAGAGGGACAAGGTTATTTAATCCATCTCATAGCTTGAATGGAACCGTTCCTTTTTTTCGTAATCAAGATCGCGATTTTCAAAAGCGGTGACATACGCATTGATTGCTTGTATCTCGGGTGATGCGCTTTCGTCCGGCGCATCATGCGTTTGATTATTCCATGCGTCAAAATATGCAGAAATCTCTTCCTGATTGATCTCTCTTCCAAGATCACACTGCGCATCTAAATACAGTTCATCCTGTTCACTGACACTCACCATAAAGATATAGTAATGATCTTCTTCTGGAATGCTCTTTGATTCTGTCAATAGCACACAGGTTTCGTTAATGTCTACTCCGCCAAACATTTCGACGGGCAGAGGTTTATCGGTTCGCAAACGACCTTTGATATTGAATAAATCAGTAATCAAAAAATGCGTATAGGGCGTTCCGGTTTGTTTGCCGCCGATTTCACGGATATCCCGATAGGAGGTGCCGACGATTTTATCAAGGTAGCCAACAAATATATAATCTGTGGACGCCGCTAATTTCGCCTTGTCAGATAGATTGAATAAAACCTGTGCAGGAGAGTAAACCGTTTCCAATTGATTGTAATTGGAAGGAAGCGGTAAAATGGTTGCAGTTGTTTGCGTCGATCTCCTATCCAATCCAACAAAGATGCCGCAAGCTATAATCAAAAGGAGGATGGGTATTAAAAAGATAAAACGCTTTTTCATAACACGTACAGTCCTTTCAATATCATTTTTAGTATAGAGCATATGCTGAATCATATGAGACTTCATTATAGTGGTTTAAACTTAAAGCTTCGTTGTTTGCATAGTACATTACATTAGTTGTTTGCCAAATATGCCCCATTCACAAGGCATGTCCAAATTCATGAATAAGACAATTGGTTTTTCCATTTGAAGAAAGAGCCAAACGCCGCCGAATCAACGGCGGTGCTGCTCTTTATAGGGGTGGGAAAGAAAAAGAGGGACAAGGTTATTTGAGGTCGGCTTTGACGATCACTTTGCCCGTACATCCGGCGGCCGCAACCGCACGTTTCATCGCTGCGGTTTTGACATAGACTTTGCAGGTGTCGGGCAAGGTGTTCAGAAATTTTGCATTGGTTTTTTGGGGCTTCAAAAAGGCGCTGTCCGTTGCAAGGACACGCAGCTTTTTCAGACCGGTGCAACCGTCAAAGGCTGTTTTGTCAATCCTTGTGATACCCGCAGGAACGGTAAAGGCTGTCAGCGATTCGCAGTTGTTGAACGCATGATAACCGATCTCGATAAGATAAGTTGTTCGATAGACCGCTTTCAGCTTTTTGCAGTCTTCAAAGGTTGTGGCTGCGATTCGGTATTCTGCGGCTTCCTTCGGAAGGTATACCTTTTTTAAGCTTTTACAGCCATGAAATGCCGCTGCGCCGATGAAGTCTGCATTGTCGTCTGTACGGCTTTCAAAGACCACTTTTTTCAGGCCGGTCGCAGAAGTAAAGGCGTTGTCCTGCAAAACACAGCGGCCGGGAATACGCACGGTTTTCAGCCCGGTACGGAAGAACGCTTGTCGTCCAATGAAGGTCAGCGACGACGGAAAATGGATGGTTGTAAGATTTGTGCAATTGGAAAACGCGGCTTTTGCAATCGTTTTCAGACCGTTGCCGAGAATGTTGACGTTCTGCAAGTTTTCACAATGACCAAAACAACTGAATCCAATCACCTGAACTTTTTCCGGAATCGTGATTTCTTTCAGACTGTTACAGTAGGAGAATGCGGCGTACCCAAGGGAAGTTACAGACGCCGGAATCTCAATGTTTGAAAGATTTCTCAAATTTACAAAGGCATGCTTGCCGATTTCCGTGATTGTATCGGGCAGTACAATCATTTTTACAACCGAATCAAAATACAAATCGGGGGAAGGTATGTTTCGCGCGTCGATCGTTGTCACGGGTATACCGTCGATCTCAGACGGAATTATGATTTTTGTGGTGGTGTGAGCTGCCTTTTCATTGTCAAAGAAGCTGACGATATCATAATGCGCAACTTCTTTGCCGTTTGCCGGAATCAACTGATAGACCACATGGTCGACCACCTTGTATTCCGTGTCGGTTGCCGCAAATGCGAATACACTGCATACAGCCAGCAGCGCAACACACAGCGAGAGCAGCAGCATGCGTTTTGTTCGGGTTTTCATAACTAAAATCTCCTTTCGCGCCGATGGGCGCTTTTTTGTTTTCTTCTCCCGGATTTTCTTTCCTATACTTCAATCATACAACACGTGTTTGGCGTACCTGCAATGGAAGTATGAACAAGGTGTAAGAAAAACCTTAAGATTCTCGGAAGGCTGAACGCCCGCCTGTCCTGCGCGGCGAAACGCTTCGGCTTTGCAGCAGCCTGCCCGCGTCCCTCGGCCCTAACAAAAAAGCGCCCTTGGGGTGTCCTGCGCAAGGAAGTGTCGGTTTTTGAAGGCAAATTTTCTGAAATGCTGCGCCGACAATCCTTGACAGTCGTCAGACTGCCTACGGC
>CADABX010000036.1 GCA_902786285.1 Oscillospiraceae bacterium
GAGCTACAGAAGCAAAAATGGCGACCCGGAACGGGCTCGAACCGTCGACCTCTAGCGTGACAGGCTAGCGTTCTAACCAACTGAACTACCGGGCCACTTCTGGTGGGAACAACAGGGCTCGAACCTGTGACCCTTTGCTTGTAAGGCAAATGCTCTCCCAGCTGAGCTATGCTCCCACGTCCTCTGCCTTTCGCAGCGACTTGAAATACTATATACTAATTTTCGGTTTTTGTCAAGTGGTTTTTTAAAAAATCTTTGTTCTGTTTCGGCATTATTTGGACGCCCGTTCCACCAGCTTGCGGATTTCCTCCGACGAGAAGCGGTAGACCTTGTCGCAAAACTGGCAGCACACCTCGGTCGTCTTTTGCTTTGCCATATCGAGCAGCTCGTCTTTGCCCGTGCTGATCAGCGCGGCCTCCACTTTGGCGCGCGAGCAGCGGCAGACATAGGCGGGCGAAGCTGTGTCGAGCAGCTCGAGATCAAACAGCCGCAGCGCACGGCGGCAGATGTCCTCCGGCGTCAGACCCTGCGTCAGCAGCGTTGTGACCGAGGGCAGGTCTTTGATCGATTGCTCCACCTTGTCGATCGTGTCGTCCATCGCCGTGGGCAAAAGCTGGATCAGAAAGCCGCCGGCGGCCTTGATCGACAGATCGGGGTTGACCAGCACGCCCAGCGCGCAGACCGTGGGGATCTGTTCGCTCGACGCAAAATACGCCGTGATATCCTCGGCGATCTCGCCCGAGACGATCGGCGTCTGGCCCACATAGGGATCCTTGAGGCCGAGATCCTTGATGACCGTCACAAACCCGTCGGTGCCCACAGCGCCGGCCACGTCGAGCTTGCCGACCTTGTTGAGCGGCAGCTCCACCACCGGCTGCTGCACATAGCCGCGCACATTGCCTTCGGCATCGGACACAGCCATCACCGTGCCTGCAGGGCCGCCGCCGTTGATGCGCAGTGTGAGCGCGTCGTCCTTGCCTTTGAGCGAACTGCCCATCAGCGAGGCGGCGCAAAGCAGTCTGCCCAGCGCGGCGGAGGTCACGGCCGAGGTTTGGTGGATCTCGGCGGCGCGGTTGACGATATCGGTGGCGTCGATGGCGGTTATGAAAAGCGTGCCGTCTTTGGCGATGCAGCGAACGGATTTAGCCATGGGATAGGTGCTCCTTTGCTTTGGTTGCTTCGCAACGTGAAATATTTGCTGCGCAACTATGAAATCGCTGCGCGATGAAAGATTGGCTTCGCCAATATGAAATGTGCTTTGCACATTGTGGGACGCCGCCTGCGGCGATGCGTCAGAGTGTAAAGGCAAGGTGATTCCTTTGCCATAAGAGATTGCAAATCGGTTCGTCGGCGGGTGATCGGTTTCGGATTTTGAGCCGTCCGGCGGATACAATCTACCCGCTTTCGGCTTCGGATCGTTCGCGCCGCGGCAGAGGGTTTCAGATTGTTGCACGGCTGACCCGCGACCATAATTCCGAATTCCGAATTCCGCATTCCGAATTGGTTTCAATGAGATCCGAGATCTCATTGAAACTGCGTGCCGTGCTTTTTGCACACAAACAGCGCCCGCTCGTCCGTGTCGTTGACGGGGCGGCTGCCGGTCTCGTCCAGCACGGCAAGAACCTCAAACCGGTCCTCTGTCAGCCAGCGGCGGATGTCGGAAAGCGCATAGGCGCGTTCGGCAAAGCTTTCTGTCACGCGGTCGTAGCAGTCGTTTTCCTCGTCGTAGGGGAACAGATCGAGGGTGACGTCCGTCGTCTTTGTCGCGGGGTCATAGCTGTTTTGCCACACGCAGTAGACGTCGTCGAGGTCATAGACAAACGTGTTGTCGGCAAGAACGGTTTCATGCTTATACGGCGTGTTGACGTCAAAGAGAAATACGCCGCCGTCGTTCATAAACAGCGCCACGCGCCGCAGCGCCTCTTTAAAATCGGCTTCGTTCGTAATATGGTTGAGGGAATCCAGCGTACAGACCGCCGCGTCGATCGTGCCGTAAAGATCGAGCTGCTCCATCCGCTGACACAAAAAGACCGCGTTGAAGCCCTGCGCCGCCTGTTTTTGCTGCGCAACGGACAGCATATCGGGCGACGCGTCCACACCGATCACATCGTAGCCGCGCCCGGCCAGCATGGCGGTGAGTGTGCCTGTGCCGCAGGCAAGGTCAAGCAAAATCCCCTCGCCGGCGCCGTGGGCGGCAAGGAGATCGCACAAAACGCCGCATCGGGCGGCGTAGTCCGCGTTTTCGGTCAGCTCGTCGTAATAATAAGCGAAATCCGCGTAAGATTCCATCTCAGCTTTCCCCGTTGTCGATCTTCTGGAACAAGGTCTGATAGCCGTTTTTGCCCAGTGTCAGCGAGCGGTTGACCCGGCTGACCGTGGCGGTGGATGCGCCGGTTTCCGAAACGATATCGCTGTAGACGCGCTTTTGCGTCAGCATCCGCGCCACAACGGCACGCTGCGCCATGGCGGCCAGTTCGTTCGGGGTACAAAGATCGTCGAACAGCGCGGCGCACTCCGCTTTGTTTTCGACCTTCAATATCAGATCGTATAAAAAGTCCAGATTGCTTTCAAAGTTCTTATAAGGCATGCTTTCCGATTCTCCTCTTTTTTCGGCAAAAAATGGTGCCAATAATGCCAATCTATTTTATCATGTCCGACAAAAATTGTAAATAGTAATTTTACCGAATACGCCACGCCTTTTTCGTTCACAATGCCAAATTTCCCGGAAGTGTTTGCAAACGGTCCGCGCTTCATGTATAATAAAAACGATCATCGACGAAAGGAAGTTTTTTATGTTGTTTCTTGCACTGTCCCACGGCGCAAAGGTCACGCTGACGGTTTTCGTGATCGTTGCGCTTGTGCTGCTGGTTTTATACCTCGGGCTCGGCACCGTGTTCTTTTTTATTGCCCTCGGCTCCAAGCGGCGCGAGGATGAAACCGTGCCCGGCAAAGGCTCGCTCTTTGAACGCAACGCCGACAACATCAATTTGAAAAACGGCTATAAGTGGTATGACCTGACCTATAAGCAAAAGGTCACGATCACCGGCCGCAAGGGCGACACGCTGCACGCCATGGAATTTCGCAACCCGTCGAATTCCAACAACTGGGCCATCGTGATCCACGGCTGGACCAACTGCAAGCGCGAGATGAGCAGCTACGCCATGGAATACTACCGCCGCGGCTACAATGTGCTGATCCCCGATCTGCGCGGGCACGGCGACAGCGAAAGCAAATATGTTTCCATGGGCTGGCTCGACCGGCTCGACATCACCGACTGGACGCGGTCGCTGGTCAAAGAGAATCCCAAGGCGAAGATCGTACTGCACGGCGTTTCCATGGGCGCCGCCACCACCATGATGACAACGGGCGAAGATCTGCCGGACAATGTGATCCTGGCGATCGAGGACTGCGGCTTTACGAGCGTGTATGACATCTTTGAGGATCAGTGCATCCGCAACTACCATCTCCCGCCGAAGCTTGTCATGCCGGCTGCGGGACTGGTCAACCGTGTGCTCAACGGCTTTTGGTTCAAAGACGCGTCGGCGGTGGAGCAGCTCAAAAAGAGCAAAACGCCCACACTGTTTATCCACGGCGACAAGGATGATTTCGTGCTGTTTGAAAATCTTGACAAGGTCTATAACGCCTGCGCTGCGCCGAAGGAAAAATATGTCATCCACGGTGCGGAGCATGCCGTTTCGTCCCATTGGTTCCACGAGGAATACTGGTCCGTGGTGGACGCCTTCCTTGCCAAATACGGCATGGACCACACACCGCTGGTCTGAGCATCCGCACAAACCCAAATATCAAAGCAGTCGAGGGGACGGCGCTTCCTTGCGCAGGGCGCCCCAATGGCTGCTTTTTTATTTAAAGAACTTGCATAAAAATAGAAATATTTTAAAATTCATTAACACTTTTCTCACATACTGCCGCTATAATGTAACAAATGTCGATTATTATGGGGGTGTTCTCATGGCATTTAATCCGAAGCACGACAAATACCGTGCTAAATTTCAGCGGGACAACGGCCCGCTTGTGGGCGACTGGGATATCGATTACAGCTACTATTCACCCATGACCGACGACGCACCGGAAGACAAAACCTATCCCCTGGTCATCATCACGGCCGGCGCACTGGAGGGCTGGGCGGAAGGGATCGAGATTCAGGCGAACGAAATGCCGCTTTGGGTCGACGAAAAATATCAGTCCCGGTTCCACAACGGCCACGCGTTTATCATGGTTCCGCGCGCCCCCGAGGAGGACGATCTCTATTGGGATCAGTCGTGTCTGGTAGAATCGCTGCGTGCAGCGATCCTCGATTTTTGCGAAAAGCATCCCAATGTGGACACCACGCGCATCTATCTGATCGGCTGGTGTGTCGGCTCGCTGGGCGTGATGAATCTCGCCTCGTCTTATCCGGAACTGTTTGCGGCTGTCGTGATGATGGCGCCATCGCGCGCGATCAACAAAAGCGAAGCGGCGCGTCTGCGGGAACTGCCGATCTGGATCATCAGCGGTCTGTATGACACCCACTCGATTTATCCGCTGTATACCCTGCCGACGTGGAGCCGGCTCAAAACCTATACCAACGATGCGCGTCTGCTGCGCAAAACGACCTTCACACGTGCGGTCGACGTCAACTTTGTGCCGCAGGTGCCGATCATCGGCAACCACAACTTTTGGGACTGGACGTCGGAGGATATGCACTTTGTCGGCGAAAACGGCCACGGCGTGGATCACGACCATGTGCTCACCGGCACCTACAAGGGCATGCGCACCATCGACGGCGCCGACCGTGCGATCGAAGATCCGTATCTGATCGCATGGTTCAATGAATACACCAACGAAGGCCGCCATGCGATCCGCGAGCCGCGGCGCAACATCCGCCCGAGCGAACGCTGGAACAGCTTTTTCCACGAAACCATCGGCCACAACTCCCGCCTTCTGGTCTTCCGCAGTGTCATTGCCATCTACCGCTGGCTCGGATGGATGGAATAAGTCGACAGTCATAAGTCTTAGTCAACAGCATAGCCGCTCCCCGGAGCGGCTTTTTTCGTATGTGGTTTTAAAGGTCTTCACCTTTCAGGGGGAATAAACTCTAGAATATCTCCTGGAGTACATTCTAAAACAGTGCATAATCTCGCAATAACAGCAAGGTCAATACGCAGCACTTTTCCTTTGCAATAATTATTTAACTGTGTTCGCTGAATTTCCGCTCTAAACGCTAGTTTATTCTTGCTGATTCCTCTTTTTTTGATTTGTTCGTCCAAATGAATTCTAACACTGCCGAAACTTTCACCTGTCATTACTTTCACCACCGTTTTTTATTATACGCTCGCAAGCAGGTGGTTTAATAGTTGTAAAATATTAGTATTAGAATTGACAATCTTGATATATCATGTTATAATTAAATAGATGTAAAATATTGCACATCTATTATTATTGGAGGTAAGATTATGAAGAAGGCACTAACAATAGTTTTGGTATTCATCCTTTTATTTAACCTAGGATCAATCTCTTTCGCCGTCACAACAGAACTGAGTGACGACACGACTAAGTTTGAGAATAACATTGAGATTCTAAAGAAAACACTTAAAACAAAGTATTTAGAAGAAAATGGAAACTATTCATATGGATTTGTAGAGAATTATGATGAATCAAAGATCACATATCTTATTCGTTACTATACGCAAGAGGACTATCTCTACTTTTCTTTACTCGTCGAAAACAAGTCCGGTAGTGCTTCCATGGTTCATGTTGTAGCGATGAATTACTATGGTCCCTCAATTGAAACTACGCTGAAATACGCACGCAGTATATACTTAAATCCATACACTGCATACTCAACAGCGGAATCTTCTCCTTTTTATGCAAAAAATTACACTTCAAAAAGCATGATTGATATAGCATCCATTAATTCTACTGTCACCTCATATATTGAAACCGATAAAGTCCTTTTTTCGTCCGATGTTTTCATTGCTTTTTCCAAATGGGATGACATTGTGAAAAAGCTGTGTGGTTTTGGCATGGCCGGTATCGGTTTTACACAGCTCTGTCAAGAACATGACTATTCAAAAGCAATTGTTACAAATGCCACATGCGAACAAGAAGGACTTGTCAGATATACTTGCAAAAACTGCACTTATACTTATGAAGAAACACTTGAGCCTTTAGGTCATTCCAAAATCAACCGTGAAGGTGTTTGTAGCAGATGCGGAGAAAAAGTGATCGACGTTTCAAAATGCTCCTGTTCCTGTCATAAAAATGATTTCTTCTCAAAACTAATCACATCTATAAAAATGATTTTCTGGAAAATGTTTAAAACTAATAAAACATGTAAGTGCGGCACAACACATTATTAAGCACGATAAGATAAAAGCTGAGATGCTTTAAAAAGCATCTCAGCTTTTCTGCATTTAGCCGCTTATATCACACTTGACAAACGGCGCCGTTTGTGCTAAAATGCAACGCGAAAAATAAATAAAAACGGACACGATACATGCTGTGCAGCCGCACCGCAGATACGACACAGGCGGCAGCGGTATCGATGTTTTATTGCCTTTTTGCCGCCGCCGGGCGGCTGTTTTTATTCCTCTCCCGCGTCGAGTCCCAACAGCTCGTCCGCTTCGCTGCGGTCCATTGTTTCCACGGCGCGCAGCTTCTTTTGAATGATGTTGTTGCGGCTTTGCGCGTCGTCTAAGCTGCGGCCGGCTTCGTCGATTTTCTTTCTCGCCTTGTCGAGCTGCAGGCCGAATTTTTCATACTGCACCTTGGCCGCCGCCAAAAGCGTGCGCACCTCCTTGGCTTTTTCGTTGATCGCCATGGCGCGAAAGCCGATGGACAGCGAATTGAGCAGCGCCGTGATCGTGCTCGGGCCGGCGAGCATCACGCCGCATTCGTTCTGGCAGCGCTCGGCGATGCCGTTTTTGGACGAGAGGATCTCGCTGTAAAGTCCCTCTGTTGCCAGATACATGATGGCAAACGGTGTGGTGACCGGCTCGTTGATGTATTTTTTCACGTCTTTCGCCTGCGAGAGCACCCGGACTTCCAGCGCTTTGCGCGCGGCGTCCACGCCGGCGGCGTCGCCGCTGTCGGCCGCGTCACACAGCCGGATGTAATCCTCCACCGGAAACTTCGAGTCGATGGGCATAAACGTGAAATGCTCCTTGTCGTCGCCCGACGGGATCTTGACGGCAAATTCCACCACTTCGCGGCTGCCCTCGCGCGGGGCAAAGTTTTTGACATACATGCCCGGGATCGTCTGATCGAGCAGCCCTTCGAGCTGCACCTCCGCCCAGGTACCGCGCGCCTTGACGTTGGTCAATATGCGGTTGAGCGACGTCACGTTTTCCGTGACCCCGGTGGACAGCACCTTCATTTCACCGAGGGATTTATACACGTTTTCGAGCTGCTCGCTGACGGTTTTAAACGAAGAGTCCAGCCGGCGCGTCAGCGTTTCATTCAGCTTTTCGTCCACGGTCATGCGGATCTTTTCGAGCTTTTCCTCGTTGCCCTTCTGCATATCGAGCATCGCGTTCGAGATGGTCTGCGACGTTTTGACGTTGAACGCGTAGTTGTCGTGCATCATCTTTTCCACCCGGCCGCTCATCTCGCCGATGGCCGCCGTCATTTCGCGGCGGTTTTCGCTTTGGCTGCGGGCGTTTTCCATCCGGCTGCGGCTGAATTCGTCCGCCAGCGCACCCTGCATCTGCTGCATCCGTTCGCCAAGCTTCGCCGTCATGGATTCCTGCTGCTGCAAAAGCTGTTCGGTGTCGTCAGAGCCGGTGCGCCGGAGCAAAACAAACAGCAAAACGACGCCGAGCAGCAAAACCGCACCTAAAAGTACATATAAAATGATAAAGTTTTGCGCATTCATATTGACCCCTCCGTCAGGATTTGGTAAAATTATAGCAGACAAACCCCATTGTAAATTTCTGTTTTAGAATATAAAAAGAATCCAGACGGAAAGAAGACAGTAAGAGATGAAAAAAGGACTTGCAATTCTGGTGCTTGCGGCGCTGCTTCTGACACTGATGTGCGGCTGCGGCAAAAGCGGCAAAGATGTGCAGATTGTGCTGCCGCTCGATGCCGACCCCGAATACCTCGACCCGTGCATCGCATCGTCTGCGAGCGAACGCAACCTTGTGGCCAACGTGTTTGAAGGGCTGCTGACCTATGACGAAACCGGCGCCATTGTGCCCGCCGCCGCAGAACGGTATGACGTGTCGGCGGACGGGCTGACCTATACGTTTTATCTCAAAGACACGCTGCGCTGGCGGCTGACGAATATCGCCGGCAAAGTGCTCGGCGACGCAAAGGACAGCTTTGACCGCACGCTGACCGCCCAAGACTTTGTCTACGGCTTGCGCCGCACGATCGACCCGGCCACCGGGTCGCCCTGGGCGCCGATGCTGCTGGCGATCAAAAACGCGGAAAAGATCCAGTCCGGCGAAATGAAGCCGGCAAAGCTCGGCGTCAAAGCGACGGACGACCGCACGCTGACCGTCACGCTCGACCACCCGGACGAGGGCTTTCCCGCCGCGCTGACGCTGCCCGGCGCCATGCCGTGCAGCAAAGTGTATTTTGAAGCGACGGCCGGCCGCTACGGGCTTTCGGCGGAATATATGATCTATAACGGCCCGTTTTATATCAGCAACTGGAACGCCGGCACCGCCGTCACCATCCGCCGCAACGCGCCTGTGAACGACGTGGCCTATTACGACGACGCGGACGTCTATCCGTCCTCGGTCTATTTTTCCATCAACAACGAACAGGACACACGCGACTACAAGCTGAAAAACGGCACCTACCATGTGGCGCCGCTGACCGGCACCCAGGCCGCAGAGCTGGAGGCGCAGAGCGGCGTTACGGTCCGCGCGTTCGGCGCGGCCACGTTCAGCCTGTTGTTCAACTGCAATGATGAGGTTTTGCGCACCGGCGAGATCCGCCGCGCCGTTGCCGCCACCTTTGACCCCGCGCCGCTGCAGCAGCTCAAGGGCACCCCGGCAGCCGCCGGCGTGATTCCGCCCGCGTGTATCTGCGGCAGCACCTCCTACCGTGAAGCCGTCAAGCCCATCGCGCAGCCCACGCTCAGCAAAAAGCAGGCAAAGCGGCTGATGCAGGAGGGCATGGACAGACGCAATATCAAA
This sequence comes from Oscillospiraceae bacterium, assembly GCA_902786285.1. Lineage (GTDB taxonomy): Bacteria > Bacillota > Clostridia > Oscillospirales > Acutalibacteraceae > UBA6857. The sequence continues at coordinate 9,147 of CADABX010000036.1, forward strand.
GACGTGGATCTGACCGTTCTTTGCACGCAGGCCAACGAAACCGCCGTGCGCACCGCGATGCAGCAGTGGCAAAGCACGTTCGGCGTGCATTTTTCGGCAAACGTGGAGGTGCTCGACGACAGTGCGCTGCGCGAACGGCTGCAAAGCGGCGACTATCAGATGGCGTTTGCCACACTGTCGTTTGAACAGTCCATGGCGCAGCAGGCGCTGGAACGCTTCCGCACCGGGGCAGGCGGCAATGTGGTCAATCTGTCGAGCAAGCGCTACGACGGGCTGCTGGATCTTGTTGCCCGCGCAAAGAAGCAAAGCGACAAGCTGGTGACCGTCCGCGCCGCGGAAACCTATCTGATCGAGCAGGCCGTTGTGATCCCGATTTGCGAAGCGAGCAAAGAGATCGGCCTTGGCAAAGGCGTGTCCGGCGTTTCGTTTACGCCGACCGGCGACGTGCTGCGGTTTAAGCACACCGTTGTATTGTAAGAGAAAGGAAGCGATCGTATGACGAAAGAAGCCCTCGCAAAGCTGCTGGAAACGGCGCAGACCAAAGATCTCACCGACACCGAACGCGCAAAGGCGCCCGGCAGCTTTATCGACCTCCCCTGTGGCAACACCCACTATGAACTCGCCGGCGCCGGCACGCCCTGCGTGCTCGTCCACGGCTACGCAACGCCGTATTTCATCTATGACAAGCTGTTCCAGGCGCTGGTGGAAAACGGCTACCGTGTGCTGCGCTACGATCTGCTCGGGCGCGGACTGTCGGCGCGTGTGGACGCCGTGTATAGCGCCGACCTGTTTGCCCGCCAGCTTAAGGAGCTGACCGACGCGATCTTTCCCGGTGAAGCGTTTCATCTGTTCGGCACGTCGATGGGCGGCACCGTGACCGCCACGTTCTGCGCCCGCTATCCCGGCCGCGCAAAATCCGTCACCTGGCTCGCGCCGGCCGGCATGGACACGTTCCGGCCGCCGTTTTATATGAAGCTCGCCAACATCCGCGGCATCGGCGGCGTGGTGTTCCGCATGATCGGCGAAAAGACGCTGCTGAGTAAATGCGCATCGGAGGCGACGCACGTTTCGCAAGCCGAGATCGACAGCTTTATGGAAAAATTCGCATATGCGCTGCAGTACAAGGGCTTTGTGGACTGCACGCTGTCGTCGCTGCGCAACACGATTCTCAAAACGGACGACGCGACACGCTGCTATATAGAAACGGCAAAGCAGGGTCTGCCGCTGCTTTGCATCTGGGGCGAAGAAGACAAAACCATGCCGATCTATCAGGCCGCGCGGATGGAGGCGGTCTGCCCGCAGGTGAAGCTCGTGCGTTTTGCCGGCAGCGGACATATCTTTGTGTTTGACGAAGGCGACCGCACCGCGGACGTGGTACTGCCGTTTTTGAAAAGCGTGGACGCCGGGACATGAACAACGGTCATAAATCTGTTTTAGGAGGAAAAAACATGAAAAAAATACTTTCTGTTCTGCCAGCGGCACTGCTTCTGCTTTGCTGCGCCCTGCCGGCGTTTGCCGCGCATCTGACGCCGTCGGTCTATGAATCCTATAAGATCCCTGCCGGATCGATGCGCATGATCGCCCACGCGGGGTATTCCGCCGTTGCGCCGGAAAACACCCTGCCCGCCTATGTTGCCGCCGGCGAAAGCGACTTTTGGGGCGCGGAGTGCGATATCCAGCGCACCAAGGACGGCAGATGGATTCTGATACACAACGATACGGTGGACAAAATGACCGACGGCACCGGTAAGGTTGCCGACATGACCTATGCCGAACTCATGGAACTGAACGTCGACAGCGGAAACAACATTGAAAACTACCCGAATCTCAAGCTCGCAACACTGGAGGAATATCTCGACGTCTGCAAGGAATACGGCCTGCATCCGATCATTGAAATCAAGGACAACGCCGATCCGGACACCGTGCACGAGGTTGCCGACATCCTGCTGGCCCGTGAAGAAAAGGATATGTTTTACATCATCTGCTTCGGACGCGAGATCTGTTTGAAAATGAAGACCCTGGCGCCCGAGATCCCGGTCTATTACCTGATCAGCTATGAAGACGTTTCGCAGGAGGATATCGATTTCGCCGTCAACAACCATCTGGACGGCATGGATATCCACGTTTACTTGCCTGATGATTATGTGCGGGCGGTGGTAAAATCAGGGCTGGACGTTTTCGTCTGGACGATCGACGATTTCGACAACGCGGAGCGCTTTTATAGCCTCGGCGTCAACGCCATCACCACCAACTCGCTGACGCAGGAAGCGCCGGAGGGCTCCTTCTGGCAGCAGCTGATCTGGAACCTGCGCGACCGGTTCTATCAGGTGATCCAGTGTTTCCGTGCGTTCGGCGACCGGCTGCGGCAGATCGTGATTCCTGCCAGCATCCTTGCCGCACCCGCCGTGCAAGTTTAAGCTTTGCCATAAAAAGATTTGCCGGGCAGTCGTTCAGACTGCCCGGCAAATTCGTTGACGGATAAAACCGGCATAGCTTTATGCGGTGCCCTTTTGCAAAATCGCTTCCACCTTGTCTTTGTTCATGTGCAGCGTGCAGCCGCCGACATGGTTGTCGAGCAGCAAGCCGTCGTCCTGGAGCGCACGAAACAGCGGAGACTGCAGTGCGTCGGTAACCACGCGTACCACACCGCCGGTCATATATCTTTGCAGGTTGAATGCCATAGGTTCATATCCGTTTTATAAAATTAAATCGCTTCAATTATAACGTGCCTGCATCAAGAAGTCAATAAAAAAGCATTAAAAAAAGACGATCTCGGGGTGTTCCTGCGATCGTCTTTTTTCGATATCAATCAGCCCTTGTGCGGACAGACCTCCATACAGATGCCGCACACCGCGCCGCGGCCGATGTGCTGAAAGTGCTTTTTCATATAGGTGCTGCACTTTTCGGCGTCAAACATCTCCTCGCGCGTCACGCCCGGCGCCCACTCCTTGCCGCTGATGGCGCCCGACGGACAGGCTTTGACGCACAGATCGCAGTTTTTGCACAGCGACACCGGCTGCACGTCGGAGACGTCAAACGGCGCGTCGGTAAACACCGTACCGAGCCGCACGCGGGTGCCGTAGTCTTTATGCAAAAACATGGAGCTTTTGCCGATGGTGCCGAGGCCCGAGAGCACGGCGGCCTTCTTGTGGGAATAGCGGCCGGTGTAGTTCCAGCCGTTTTTGTTGATGCTTTGCGACGCCGCCACGGTGATGTAGCGGTAGCCGCGTTTTTGCAAAAACAGCCCGGCCTTGAGCAGCAGCGCGTCGATAAACGCGTTGACCGAACGGTAGTGGTTGAAATAGGTGTGGGTCGGCTCGGCGCCGATCTCGTCCACGATGGCGTCGGACAGATGCACCACAACGCTCACGGCGTTTTTGCATGCGCCGAAATCGCCGTCCGGCGGACAGCAAAAGCCGACGTCGGACGCGCCCTGTTCCAATAGATATGCCTTAAGGTCTTGTTGGATCTGTGTCATATTCTCACCATGTCATTAGATTCAGTCCGGTTTGTTCGTCGAAGGTGCGGTCGATTTTGCCCGAAAGGACGGTTACAAAAATCTCCGCCGTGGCGCCGACCACGGCGCTTTTGAGGTGGCCGCCGAAGGCGTTGGCGTGATCGTCGGCCAGCGTGATATGCAAATGCAGATACGGCTGTCCGTTTTGCTGCGACACGCTGCCGCAAAGGGCGGTCATTTCGAGAAACTGCGGCAAATACGTTTCGTGAAACTGCTTTTCGGTGGTATCAAACAGACAGACGGACGCGCCTTGTGTTGTGCCGAGGCCGTCGATTTTGCCGCAGGAAACGCCGTATTTCCGGCAGACGGACAGCAGACTTTCCACAATCTCTTCGCCCTTGTCGAGCCGGACGGCGATGACGTTTTGCATTTGTTGTGTCAGCATAAAAAAAGCCTCCTTACAGATCGAACGCGAAAAGCTGCTCGAGCAGCCCGATCTTTTGCGGATCGCTGCTTTCAAAGCGGATGGCGCCCACGGCGTCGTCCGGTGCGCGCAGCCCGCGTTCTTCGAGCACGACTTTGGTATATTTCGCTTCGCCCACCGCGCCGTCAAAGAACACCGGGCGCCGCCCGAGCACGGCGCGGATCTCGCGCTTTGCAAACGGAAAATGGGTGCAGCCGAGCACCAGACAGTCGATCCTGTCCTTGTCGAGCGGGGCAAAGAGCGTTTCGAGATAGTCCCGCAGCTCGGCGGTGCCCATCTTGTTTTGCTCCACCAGCGTCACAAGCTCCGGCGCCGGGAGCTTGATGAGGTCGCACTCATCTTCAAAGCGCTTTGTCAGCGCAGTGAATTTTTCTTCGCGCAGCGTCAGCGGCGTCGCCATCACCACTACGGTGGGATGATTGCCGGAGAGCGCCGCCGGTTTGAGCGCCGGCTCCAGCCCGATGATCGGGATATCCGGATACGCCGCGCGCAGGTCGGCCGCAGCCGCGGCGGTGGCGGTGTTGCACGCGAGGACGATCGCCTTGCACCCTTCGTCGAGCAGATGCTCCACGGCTTTCGTGGTGAGATCGCGGATCGTTTCCACAGGCTTGGTGCCGTAGGGCGCGTTGGCGGAGTCGCCGTAATAGAGATATTGTTCGTTCGGCATCAGCGCCCACAATCGTTTGAGCACACTGATGCCGCCTGCCCCGGAATCGAACACGCCGATGGGGGCGGCGTTGATGTTGGTCAAAGCTTTCAACTCCTCATTGGAATTCAATTCGGAATTCGGAATTCGGAATTCGGAATTGATGGACGCCGCGCTGCGCGCGATGCGTCAAAAGACAGGTCAAATGTGTAACAAAACAGTTGATAACGAATTGCTTATAACGTGTACGGAACGCTTGCGTTGAACGGAACGCCGCAAACTTTTGAAAGATCTTTTTTACTGCGCTTATTCGTTTTCCAGGTTGAAAGATTCGCCATGGTATCGCAGATAAATGCAGAATAATAGTAATCTTTATACGCATCCGTACCAAGGAAGGAATAACCATGAATGGTTACAGTCTCGTTCTGCATGATACAGTCTCTTAACGCATGAACGGATAACAGTCTGTCTGATGCATCGCTGAACGTACAGTTGAACGAAGGGTCCATAACAATAAATCTGTTCTCTTCTCTAATCCAAACCTGCACAAGAAAATGGCAACCGTTGTTTTCAGAAATCGCACACACCGGAAACGCTTTCATTCCGCATGCATTCAAAACATCTGTCAATGCAATGGCCTTTGCCCGGCAGTTCAGTGCTCCTTCAAACGACCGATCAAAAGAGTTTTGAAGAATCAAAGCCCCGTCATCCGGCAGCAGGTTTCTTGTTGCACCGCAGTAAAAAGTGTGCAGCGTCAAATATTGCATTATTGCCAAAGCGTTCTCTTGATCTGAACGCGCGGACGAGAACGGAAAGTCAAATTGTTGAATCAGAGAACGATGCGCGTCAATTCTGCAAAAGAGCGCAGAACAATCCGCATCATCCTTCGCTGTTTCATCCATCACGACTCGATGCTCTGCTGTATATTCCCCGGCAGATTTCTCCATAAAAGCGAGATAGTCTTCTTCTGAGAAAATGCGCTGGGTTTTCATGCCGAGCAGAAGCTGCGCCCTGCGAAGACGAAATAACACATTCATTTTCAATTATCAGCTTTCATTTTTCAATTTCAGTTATGCCCGGCTCCACTTCACGCCCTGCGGTGTGTCTTCCAAAATGATGCCGCGGGCTTTGAGCTCGTCGCGGATGCGGTCGGCTTCGGCCCAGTTTTTCGCTTTGCGGGCGGCGGTTCTTTGTTCAATCAGCGCTTCGATCTCGCTGTCGAGATCGTCCTTTTGCTTGCGGTTATACAGCAGACCCAGCACGCCGGTCAGTTCGTCAAAAACTTTGATTGCGTATTCCACAAGTGCCTTGCTCTGCACGCCCTCATTGACGTTCGTGTTGAGGTCGCGCACCAGCTCGAACACGCTGCCCAGCGCGTCGGCGGTGTTGAGGTCGTCCTCCATCGCGTCGATGAAGCTTTCCTTTCGTTTGTCGATCTGAGCGATAATCGCAGCGTCGTTCTCCCCTGCTTCGTCTTTGGCGTTTTGCAGCGCGAAATCGAGGTTGTCGCGGCAGGTGTAAAGGCGTTCGAGCGACGCCTTGCACTGCTCGATGGCGTCGAAGCTGTAGTTGATCGGGCTGCGATACTGGCAGGAGATCATCAGATAGCGGATCGGCTCATAGCCGAACTGTTCGGCCACGTCGCGCACGGTGAAGAAGTTGCCGAGCGATTTGCTCATCTTGACCTTGTCCACGGTGATAAAGCCGTTGTGCATCCAGTAGCGCGCAAACGGCGCGCCGTTGCAGCATTCACTCTGGGCGATCTCGTTTTCGTGGTGCGGGAAAATCAGATCCTGGCCGCCGCAGTGGATGTCGATCGTGGTGCCCAGATACCGGCGCACCATGGCCGAGCATTCGATATGCCAGCCCGGTCTGCCGTGGCCCCACGGGGAATCCCAATACGGCTCGCCCGGCTTGGCGCTTTTCCACAGGGCGAAATCCATCGGGTCTTTTTTCACTTCGCCGATATTGATGCGTGCGCCGGCTTCGAGCTCTTCGAGCGGCTGGTGGGAAAGCTTGCCGTATTCACTGAACTTTTTCGGGCTGAAATAGACGTCGCCGTCCACGGCGTAGGCGTAGCCTTTTTCAACAAGCGTACTGACGATGTCGATGATCTCGGCGATGTTTTCGGTCGCCTTCGGGTGCACCGTCGCTTCGCGCACGCCGAGGCCCTTCGCGTCGGTCCAGAATTCCTTGATATACGTTTCGGAGATCTCCTTAAACGTCACGCCTTCCTCGTTGGCGCGGCGGATGATCTTGTCGTCGATGTCGGTGAAATTTTGCACAAACGTGACTTTATTACCGCGGTATTCGAGATAGCGGCGCAGCACGTCGAACACGCACAGCGGACGCGCGTTGCCGATGTGGATGAAGTTATACACTGTCGGGCCGCAGGCGTAGATTTTGTATTCGCCCTCTTTCAGAGGGATCAGGTCTTCCTTTTGTCTTGTGAGCGTATTGAATATTTTCATCAGGTAAACTCCTTTCTTGCTTCTTGCTTCTTGCCTTCTTAGATGACCCAAAAATCTTCGTTGTTCCACAACGCGTTGTCTTTTTTTCCCTGCTTTTGCAGCCGCGGACAGGCGTTGCTCGCGTCGTCTAGCTCCTCCTCCAGCATATCCAACCGGGCACGCAGACCCGAAAGCTCCAGCTCCACCGGGTCGGCGACGTGGATCTGGTCGAGCCGGTCTTTGACGCGGATGCCGTCCTGCTTGACGATCTTGGCCGGGATGCCGACCGCCGTGCAGTTCGGCGGAATCTCACTGAGGACGATCGAGCCCGAGGCGACGTTGGAGTTGTCGCCCACGGTGAACGGGCCTAAAATCTTGGCGCCGGCGCCGACCATCACATTGTTGCCCAAGGTCGGGTGGCGTTTGCCCTGGTCCTTGCCCGTGCCGCCGAGCGTGACGCCCTGATAGAGGATGCAGTCGTCGCCGATCACGGCCGTCTCGCCGATTACAACGCCTGTGCCGTGGTCGATGAAAAACCGGCGGCCGATTGTGGCGCCCGGGTGGATCTCGATATTCGTGCGGTGCACACAGCGCTGCGAGATCAGCCGGGCGAGAAAAAACAGTTTATGCGTATAGCACCAATGGGCGCGGCGGTACATCCGCACCGCCTTGAAGCCGGGATAGAGAAAAATGATTTCAAGATTGCTGCGCGCCGCTGGGTCGCGGTCTTTGATGCACTGCAAATCTTCCTTCAGTCTCGAAAACATCAGCTACCTCCAAAAAATAAAAGCCTCCGTTGCCCCAAAAGGCAACAGAGGCGTTCTCACGCGGTTCCACTCTGCTTTATCACTTGCAGTTTCCTGCGCCGGTAACGGCGGCTGCCCGGCCGCGGATACTTCGGTTCCCCGCGGCAGCTCGAAAGCGCACTTCAGCTTTTTCCGGCAAGACGCTTTCAGCACAGGGCGTCTCTCTCTTTGGCGCGGGTAGAAAGCCTACTCTTCTTTGTCAAAGCTTTTTTACTATCCAGTTTATTATATGCGCACGCGCGCAGTTTGTCAAGCCTGTTGCTGTTTTGCCTGTTCGGAATCGCGGTAAAACTGCGTTTTCGGGTGCGGGTGCGGATTGTTTGCCCAAAGCTCCTCCGCCACCGGCTTCCACGCGGCGGCAAATTTATCGCATTTGCTGCACAGCATATCGGCGGTCTCTTCGCCCTCGAGGTTGGTGGACTTCGCTTTGGTTTCGGCAATGATGCTGCGCAGGCACTGCGGATTTTCCAGCATCGGGCACGGGCGCAGATGGTTGTCGTTGAACGGCTGGTTGTGGTAATACGCCATAAACAGCGGACTGCGCAAGCCCTCGAGCAGCGTCTTTTCACGGATGTTGGAGTCGGAAAAATGGATGAACACACACGGCTCCATATCGCCCGCGGCGTTGATGTGGAAATAGTTGCGTCCGCCGGCGATGCAGCCGCCGACGTATTCGCCGTCGTCCTGGAAATCCATGACAAACAAGGGCTTTCCGGTTTCGCCGTTTCTCGTTTTGCGCAGCCAGCGATACATAAACGCGCGCTGCTGCGGCGTCGGGATCAGCTCTTCCGGCGCGTTTTTGCCGACGGGCATATAGTTGAAATAGAAGCCGAACTTGACGCCGAGCGAAACCATCTTGTCGAGGAACGCGTCGCTCGTGACCATATCGACGTTTTCACGTGTGTAGCACACGGACATGCCGAACAGAATGCCTTTTTTCTTCAGCAGCTCCATCGCGCGGACCGCCGCTTCATACATGCCCTCGCCGCGGCGCGCGTCGGTGGTCTTTTGGGTTCCTTCAATCGACAGCGCCAGCGTCATGTTGCCCACACGCAGCAGCTCGTCGCAAAACGCCTCGTCGATCAGCGTGGCGTTGGTATAGGCGAGGAAGGCGCAGTCGGGGTTTTCTTCGCAAAGGGTGATGAGATCCTTTTTGCGCAGCAGCGGCTCGCCGCCTGTGAACATATAGACGTGGGTGCCGAGGGCTTTGCCCTGGCTGACGACCGAGCGCAGCTCGTCGAGACTCAGGCTGTTTTTGTGGCCGTATTCCGCCGCCCAGCAGCCCTTGCAGTGGCAGTTGCACGCGCTGGTCGGGTCGAGCAGGATCAGAAACGGAATATTGCAATGGTAGATTTCGCGGTTGGCGCGGACCTTTTTGGTGCCGTGGATCCCGGCGCCGACGCCCGCCGCAAGCAGGAATTTTTTGAGATACCGGTGATCCGTGTCGCGCAGAATGTTCAGCGCAAACTGATAATACGGGCCCTTGCCTTCGCGGATCACATTTTGCATGGCGTCGAGGTTCTTTTCGGGAAAGATGCCGCCGAGCAGAAAACGGGTACGGGAAAGCAGCCGCAGGATGTTTTTCTGCGGATCCTTGTTGATATATTTCAGCAGCCGGTCGAGCGTCAGCGCCGCCGCTTTGCGCTGGAGTGTTTCTTTCAGTTTCATATGTTACCTCGTAACCAAAATCATTGCATTATATTATACCACGAAAACCGAAAATGTCCACTCTTTTTTTACACACATTTGCACTTGAGAAAGAAAATAAAAATCTTTCTTCCATTTAGGGTTGCTTTATGGTATACTATATAAGATAAGGATGGGAGTGATTGACATGAAAGGAAAGGCGATTTTGGGCGCCGCGGTGTCGCTCGGTGCGGCGTTTGCCGCGCTGGAAGCGAAAGCGAGCCGCGGCAAATGTCCTTTTCCGCCCGACGTGCTGCTGATTCTCGGCTGCCGGGTGCGCGGCAATGAGCCGGAACCCATGCTGCGTATGCGCGCCGAACGTGCGGCGCAGTTTTTAGTGCGGCATCCCGCCTGTACGGCCGTGTGCTGCGGCGGCATCGTCCACGACGACCAGCAAAAAAGCGAAGCGCAGGCCATCCGTGAGATTTTGCTGCAAAACGGCATATCCGCCGACCGCATTTTGCTCGAAGACAAATCGCAGACAACCTTTGAAAACTTTGTCAACGCAAAGCGGATGCTGGCGGACGCGGGCATCCCTGCAGATCACGTCGCGTTTTTGTCAAGCGACTTTCATCTTTTGCGCGCGTCGCTGATCGGGCGGCTTGCCGGCGTAAACGCCGGAACGGTTGCCGCGCCGTCGCCGCAAAACGAAAAGCTCAAAAACTATTTGCGAGAAGCTTTGGTGTTCCCGCTGCTGCCGCTGGAATATCTGAAGAAACGATAACGGAGGGCATTATGGCAAACGTACAGATGAAAAACTATAAGGTGAAGTCTTTGGAATTTCACAACGAGATCCAGGGCAAGGTGCAGCTGAAGCTCAGCAACAAGGTTTCGCACAACGTGCGCTATATGAAGCCCGATTTGTGCGAAGGCACCATGACGGTCGAGGTGTTCGACAAGGAGCGTCCCGACGTGCTCAACATCAAAACGACGGTCGTGGGGCTGTTTCAGATCAAAAAGCAGGTGGAAAAGGAATTTTTGCATGTCGACACGTTCAAAGAGCTGTTTCCGTTTGCCAAAGCGCTGGTAACAACCGTTTCCGCCAACGCCGGCATCCCGCCGATCATCGTGCAGGACGTCGATATCGAATCGCAGGAGATCTACCGGTTTGACCTGCCTGCCCGCAAAAAGAAGGAGGACGAGGGCGATGTGTGATCTGCTTTCCCAACTCAACGACGAAGACGAAGAAGCCATCGTGACCATCACGGACACCGACGGCGAAACGGGACAGTATGAATTTCTGGACCTCGTGTTTCTGGGTGACCGGCAGTTTGCCGTGGTGTCGCCTGTCGGCTCCGACGGCGACGTGGAGATTTTCCGCGTGATGCAATATGAAACCGGCGAAGCCTATATCCGCGTCCAGGATGAGGTGACACTTTTGCGCGTGTTTGACATCTTTCGGCTCAAGAATGAGGACGAGCTGGATTTTGACGAATAAAAGACGCAGGGATTTATGAGAAATTCTTGCAGACGGTTGAATTTTTGCGCGTAAAGGCGTATAATAAATTTTGATACTTTGACCGGGGAGGATGGCAGGTATGGCAAACGAACTCTTTTCGATCCAGCCCGAGGGCTACAGCACCGAGGAAGTGGATCGCTATATCGACATGCTGCAGGAGGAATATCGCAACGCGATTGCCTGGGGCGAAGAGATGGAAGCGAAGCTGCAGGAAGTGGAAAACAGCCTGAAGGAAAACGGCATGTATTTTACCTTGCAGCCCGACAATAAGGATGAAGTGGTTGCAAGCGTGTTTATGCAGCTGACCGAAACGGTGAACCAGACCAAGGCCGCCGCGCAGGAAAAAGCCGAGCAGATCATCGCCAGCGCCAACGAAAAAAGCCGCGGCATCGTCCGTCAGGCGATGGAAAACTCCGTGCAGATCCGCACGGAAAACAACATGATTATGGACAACCTCAAGAGCATCAAGAATATGATCGAGGTCGTTTTGGAAAAAGGCATTCAGTAATATTGCCAAAACGCAGTGCCGATAAAAGGATGTGATGAATTTGGCACCATACAGACCGAAGAGCCTGGATGAACTGAATCAGGCCTATGATAAAGCCAAAGAAGCCGAACGCGCAGCCAGACCGCAGCCGCCCGTTCAACCGGCACCGCAGCCGGCGCAAAAACCTGCTTCGCAGCCGCATACGTCCATCGCGGACGCCGTGCGTGCCCGCGAAAACACGCAGGCGCTTTCCGGCGCGGTTGACGATTTTATCAAGAATTTCTCTGCCAAAGAGGCTGCGCCGCACAGCGCCTATGCCCAGGCCAAGGAGACGACCGCAGCAAAGAGCGCCGCGGTACAGCAGGAGATCGAAAAAGAAGCGCAGCAGGCGTTTGACGACGTGCTTGCCTTCCCCGATCTTTCCACGCATGCGCCGGAGCCGCCGGCCTATCAGCGCTATGCCCACGAGGAAGCGCCGATCAAGGAGGGCGATCTGTCCGGGCTGATGGACGAGTATATCGCCGTGATGACCGACCAGAACGGCGAAGACGACAACCGCCGCTCGTTTTTGCGCCGCCGCAAGGAGCGCAAAAAGAACAAGCTTTCGCACCACAGCGACAGCGAAGCGGCCGCCGATCTGTTTGATCTTGCCGACCCGGCGCCGGCCGCACCCGAAGTGCCGCAGCCGCCGGTGGTCAGCTATGAACCGCCTGTCCCGCCGGTCGAGATTCCGGTCGAGGAACCCGTCGCGCCGGTCGAGATTCAAGAGCCTGTCGCGCCGGTCGAAATTCCGTTTGAGGAGCCCGTCGCGCCGGTCGAGATTCCGTTTGAGGAGCCCGTCGCGCCGGTTGAGATTCCGGTCGAAGAACCCGTCGCACCGGTTGAAATTCCGTTTGAGGAACCCGTCGCGCCGGTTGAAATTCCGGTCGAAGAACCCGTCGCGCCGGTTGAAATTCCGGTGGAAGAACCTGTCGCGCCGGTCGAGATCCCGGTGGAAGAACCTGTCGCGCCGGCCAAAGCACCGGCCGAACCGGTTGCGCCGCGGATGCCCGAATATACGCCGTATCACTCCCCGCTGGAGGAACAGCGCAAAGCGATGGATATGGCGCCGCCTGTGCGCACCGAGAAAAAACCGAAGCGCAAGATCAATATGGAACCGGAACCGGTCTTCGATCCGCACCGGCTGTTTGCCGATCTGGACGATGACGACGCGCCTGCCGCGCCCGTGACGCCGGTTGCTGCCCCGCAGCCGGAGCCGGAAGTGATTTCGGAGCCGATCGCGGAAGCGCCGCAGCCGGAACCGGAAGCAGTTGCCGCACCGAAGGAAGCGCCTGCCGAAGTGCCGCAGACGTTTGAAGACGTTGTCAGCTACAGCAGCGAAACCGAAAACGACCGCTTTACCCCGGCCGCGCAACCGCAGCCGGAGCCCGAAGCCGCACCGGAAGCAGCGCCGGCCGAAACGCCCGACGCGCCACAGCCGGACGACGACGAGATCGACTACGACGAATTTGCCGCCACGGAGCTGCAGCAGGAAGTGGTGATCCGGCCGTCCAAGGTCAAGGTCTTCTTTAAAGTGATTGTCACACTGCTGCTGATTGTCAGCCTGCTCGCTACCGCGTGTGTGGGTCTGATCAAAACCGTGATGAACGTCAACACCGGCAAATCCGCGTTCGGCGACTACTACTTCTTTGCCGTATCCAACGAATACGCCAACGTCGGCATCCACAGCGGCGATCTGATCCTTGCCAAGCGCAAGCTGCCGGTGGAGCTGGGCGAAACGGCGGTCTATGTGGATCCCGACACGCGCTCGTTCTCCTTTGGCCGCAACGACGCCAGTTCTCCCGACCCGGAGATCTATAACGCGCTGATCTACAACCTGTCCGGCATCGCTGTACGCGAAGAAAACCTGCTCGGTGTGGTTCAAAAGACCGTGCCGCAGGGCGGGACCGTTGTGCGTATGGTGCTCAACGACTTTTATACATATCTCGGCGCATGTGTCGGCGCCTTCCTGTTCCTGCTGCTGATCCGCGTCATCTTCCTGCGCAAGAAACGCAGATATATGACTGTGGAGGAGCTCGCGCAGCAGAGCGCTTCCGCCGCCGCGCCGAAGAAGGGCAAAGCCAAAAAAGAAAAGAAAGCGAAGGCTGAAAAGGTCAAGCCGGAAAAGAAAGCGAAAAAAGAAAAGAAGCAAAAAGCCGCACCTGCTGCAGAGCCGCAGGCACCTGCCGTTTTGACGCAGGACGAAGATCTGTTCAGCGATATTGACTGATTCCAAAGCTCGTCTCGTTTGAGACGGGCTTTTTTACAGCAAAAAAACAGAACGGCACGGGCCGTTCTGTTTTGCTGTATGAAAGCTTATTTTTGCGTCAGTTCATAGGTGTCTTCCGCGATCAAGCGTGCTTTTTGCCGAAGAATACGGCGGTCAATCGTTTCACACAATCGCGCAGTTTACCGTTTGCCGACCCAACGGATTAAGCGCAAAAACCAGTCGACGATGCTCTTGGCAAACATGCGGATTCGCTCGATGATGTTCGGGTTGCCGCCGTTGTCCGAAGGCTGTTCGGGCTGCGGTTCGGTGTGCGGCAGTTTTTCGAGCGCATACAGTCCGCTTTCGCCGCAAACGGTGCAAACGATGTAGACTTCGCCTTCTTCGCTTTCGGTCGCTTCTTTCACAACTTCGCGGTCCCCGAGCTGATTGTGGATGATTTCGTGGCCGCTCAGCCAGGTGTTGCAGTCCGGGCAAAAGACGCCTGCAGTATAACCGTGCGCGGTGGCAGTCGGTTTGCTTTCGCTGACGGTTTGCGCGTTGCGGTGATCAAGGGTGTCAAGCGTTGTGCGGATGTGGCTGAGTTTATATGAACACTGTGTGCAATATTGCACCTCGTCATTGCTGCCTGCCGTAGTGCAGGTTGGAGCGATATTCGCTTCGATTACCGTACTGCCTGCCGTGTGCTCGTGGGTATCGGCGGAAAAAAGACGGTCGACTTGCGCGGTGTCGGAGTTCAGATCCGTAACATAGCAAGCAGGACGAACACCTACGTTGGTGCTGTTTACGATACTATAACCCCAAAAGCTGGCGCCTGCAGACAAAGTGTCGCTGTTAGGCGTTCGCAACCACCATTCCGACGTATCGCCACCGGAAAGGCCCTGACATTTCGCATAGTCTGTTCCTGGCACATATTTTGTGTTTTCATCGTCCGGAGAAAGACATTCTGCGTCCCGGATCTCTTTAAATGAAAGCAGAAGGATTTTGTCGTTTATATCCACCGCACATCTTTCTCCACCGGCCGGGGGATCGATTTCGCTTTGTAATACCGTGGTTTTGATCTTTGCCTTTTGTCCTTCGGTAAATGCCGTTTCATAAAAATCATAATTCAGCCAATCACGAATAGAGGACATCGTATAATCGTTCGCACGAACCGAAGATCCACATTCATTCCAGTATGCGTGTTGGGATTCCCATACCACGTTTTGATACGCTTGTGAATCAAGAATGCGCTCGCTCAAAACAAAACCGGTCGTCGGATCCAGTATGCACCAGTTTATCGGTTCATATCTGAAATAATAGATGGTTTGCGTCGTATAACCATTATTGTCTTGAAATGAATGATCTTCGTTGGACCAAAGGCCGGTTCGACTCGGACGATACATAAAGAACTGGACGGCACGATATTTCACTCCGTCATTGAAGAAATCCGCAAACTTCATATAATCCTTCGGCTGCATCCAACCGTTATACGGTTCACCTGTACTGAGATTGTTGAACGAAGTGTAGTATCGATAGCTTTTCCATGTTGCTGCATTCGCAGCCGCAAGGAGCTCAGGCGTTTCTTCCACCCGCGTCTGCGGATACGTTCCGAATTGAATGACATCACCGACCGCATAGGTCTGAGCATCCTTTGCCGCGGCAGTCAGCGCGAACGCGCAGGTGCCGAACAGCAGCAGGATAGATAGCAGGATGGATATTGTTTTCTTCATTTGAATGCATCTCCTTTTATATAGTAGGGTCTGTGCTTTGCTGCGTTCAGTATAACAGAAATCAGGGGGATTTTTGCAAAAAACGGCGCGAAAATGCCGCTGGAGGGTGCGAAACGCACGACAGCAGGTTCTTATTGCCCGATCCGTAAAAACAGCCGCAGCTCGAACCAGCCGTCTTCCACCGCACATTGTACATTGTCCCTGCCGTAATGCGCGGCGGCTTTTTTGATCGACCGAAAGCCGTAACCGTGCAGCGATTTGTCTTTTTTACTCGTCTGCGGCACACCGTTTTTGAGCTTCACCTCACCCGCGACCGGGTTGCGGATTGTGACATAAACTGTGTCATCGTTCATCCGCGCACGGAAAAAGATTTCGCGCTTTCCGCTCACCTTGCGACAGGCCTCAATGGCGTTGTCCAGCGCGTTGGGAAAGATCGTATAAATATCGTCGGGATCGATGCCGTCCGCCGGAAAGACCGTATCAAACGGCACGGTGATCTCGATGCCGTCCTTTTGCGCCAACTGCTGTTCGCAGTTAAGTACAGTATCCAACCGATAGTTGCCGGTGTGATAGGTTTTGCTCGACTCCTCCATAAATGCGCCGAACTGCTTTGCAATTTCGCGTGCATCCTCGGGCCGGTCGCTGTCCAAATACGCCACCAGCGGACGCAGTTTTTTCGGGAAATCATGGCGAAAGCGCCGCATCTCCTCGTTCATTTGCTCCATCCACGCAAACTGGCGAATCTGCATATTCAACTGTTGGCGGTAGTTTTCCTGCGTCGTGCGCATGCGGAAAAACGTGACAGCGGCAACGCTCAGTGTGACCGCCAGCAGCGGCAAATTGAGCAATACCAGCAAAAACTGTGCCGAGTGCGATGCGGAAAACGCCGACCCGAGCAGCAGCAGCGTTGTAATAAAGACTGCAACCGTGGCTGTTGTAAGCAAAAACAGCGTCACAGCGGACCGTGTCAGATCCGGCGTCAAATCGTTTTGCCGGCTGTAGCGGCGCAACAGCAGCACCGCAAACAGGAACGCGCATACGTCAATAACAACCTCAACTACCAGCTCCAACGGTTCATCGCGCGTTTCATAGTTGAAGTTAAAAAACAGCAGCAGCACCACAAAGCGCAGTTCTTCAATAAAAGTATAACCCGCTGCAACCAGCATCGGCTTCCAACGGCCCTTGCCGGTGAACAGCAGCGCCATAGAAAGAAACGGCAGCAGCAACATACAGGTGGACCAGAGAAACTCGCCCAGCGTTTCGGGCTGCATCACCGCGAACGGCCGCCACACACCCAGCGCAATGCACGCCGCGGCAATCAAAACATAGACCGCCGGAAAGCGGCGCAGCCTGGTTGAGAAAAGAGAAGACGCGCAGATCATACAGCCGAACACCAAAAGGAAGTTGTCCAGCACGGATACGACCGCAAACAGCGCCGTGGAGTTTCGCAAAAGATCAGCCAGAATCGTCATAGCACATACCCTCCTTTCAACGATTAAGCAAAAACATGTAGTTGTGATAGGCGTCGGCAAAGCCTTTGTTTTTGAGCGAGAGCACATCGCCGTTTTGCATCGTCACCGTTTTAGCGGTATACGATGCGACATACTGCAGGTTGATGAGGTAGGATCGCTGGATACGAAAAAAGCGGTCGCCGATCATCGCTTCGATCTCGCCCATCGTGTAGTGATAGGCGACCGTGCCGTTTGCCATGTGGAACAGCACCTGCTTATTGGCGGCCTCTACATAGAGGATATCCTGGGTATAGACCGTGTCAAAGCGTTTGCCGCTGCGAAGTTCGAGCCGTTTAAAAAACGACATGCGGTAAAACTGGTCAAGCTTTTCCTCCAACAACACCGGGTCCACCGGTTTTTTCAAAAAGCCGTCGGCATAGATGCGGTGGTTGATAATTTGCATAGCGGCGCCCTCATAGCTGGTCAGGTAGCAAACCGTCACGGCATGGCTGAATTTTTCTTTCAGTGCCTGTGCCACGGCGATGCCGTCCATTGGTTCCATATAGAAATCGAGGAAATACAAATCGAACTTTTCGCGCTGCAGCAGATCTCTGCCGTCGGTGAACCGTTCGCACTGCAAATCATAGTCGTGCTGAAAGGCATAGGCTTTGATCAGTTGTTCCAGATGAAGCGTCTCCTGCAGTTCATCGTCGCAGATCGCAATTCTCATAGGTTGCTCTCCTTTTTCTTTTTGTTTGCTGTGCTCAGTATAGCACAAAAAACACGCTTTCGGAAAAAAAGGGTGTGAAAATGCCGTTCAGAGGTGTGAAAAGCACGTAACAAAAAACAGAACGGGAGTGCCGTTCTGCTTTTTTAGCTGCCGGTTTATTTCTGCGTCAGTTCATAGGTGTCTTCCGCGATCATCAGCTCTTCGTCGGTCGGGATGACCAACAGCTTGAGCGCGCTGTCTTCGGTGGAAATCTCCACTTCCTTGCCTCTGAGAGCGTTCGGCGTTTCGTCGATCTTGGTGCCGAGGAAGGCGAGCTTGTCGGCCACGCGGGTACGGTACTGCGGGTTGTTTTCGCCGATGCCGCCGGTAAAGACCACCGCGTCGGCGCCGCCCATAGCCGCCACGAAGCCGCCGATCAGCTTGGTGAGCTGGTGGCAGAACATGGCTTCCACCAACTGCGCGCGGGGATCGCCCGCCTTGGCGCGGTTTTCAATCGTGCGGTTGTCGCTCGTCGCTTCGTTGTTCGGGTCCTCCGTCGTCAAGCCGAGCATGCCGCTCTTTTTGTTGAGCAAGGTGTCCACTTCGTCGGGCGTGAGGCCTTCTTTTTTCATGATGAACGGGATGATCGCCGGGTCGATGGAACCGGAACGGGTACCCATCATGATACCTTCCAGCGGCGTCAGACCCATCGTGGTGTCAAAGCATTTGCCGCCCTTGATCGCCGCCAGGGACGAACCGTTGCCGAGGTGGCAGGTCACGATGCGCAGCGTGTCGGGATCGTATTTGCCCGGATATTTTTCACACAGGAACGCCGCGGTGCGCTTGGCAATGTAGCGGTGGCTCGTGCCGTGGAAGCCGTAGCGGCGGATGCCGTATTCTTTATAGTATTTGTACGGCAGGGCATACATGTACGCCTCTTCCGGGATCGTCTGGTGGAACGCGGTGTCAAACACGGCGACCTGCGGGATGCCGGCCATGATTTTTTCGCACACTTCGATGCCCATCAGGTTGGCCGGGTTGTGGAGCGGGCCGAGCGGGATGCATTCGCGGATGGCTTCCTTGACCTTTTCATTCACCAGCACGGAGCCGCTGAATTTTTCGCCGCCGTGCAGCACACGGTGGCCGACGGCTGCGATCTCATCCATCGACGCGATCACACCGAATTCGCTGCCGGTCAGGGTTGCGATCAGTTCGTTGATGGCGGCGGAATGGTCGGCGCCCGGGGTCAGGGCTTTTTTGTCGATCACCTTGACGAGCTTGCCGCTTTCGTTCGGCAGTTTGTGGGTAAAGGTCGGCAAAGGTGTGCCGAGCTGTTCAAAAATGCCGTTGCAAAGCACTTCGGCCTCCGGCATTTGGAACACGGTATACTTCAGCGAAGAGCTGCCCGCGTTGACGATCAATTCTTTTACACTCATGTTAAAACTCTCCTTTGTTTGATTTCAGCTTAACAGCAATATCATATCATAAAATTCCCGTCCAATGCAAGACCTGTTGGCTATTTCCCGAAAAAACTTTTGCGTATGCGCGACGCGGACGCTGAAAAAACTTTTTAAAATCTTTCAGAACTTTTTCAGCAGCGCCGTGTATGCTATAGACAATCCAAACAGCACCGCAGACAAGCGGCAGCAAATATGAAGGAGGCATTCCCATGAAAACCGCAAACAAACTGAAAAAAGCACTCGCCGTATTGCTGGTGACGCTGCTTGCACTCACCCCGCTGTCACTGCTCTCATTCGCGGCAGACAGCATCGATCTTTCCGGCGCAACGTATTACACCTTTTCCGACACCAACAACGCACTGACCATCAAATCCGCCGGCACCTATGTCGTGTCCGGCACCTGCGCAAACGGCACCATCGTGGTCAAAAAGAATGTGACCGACGTCACGCTCGTGCTGAACGGTCTGACGCTCAGCGCCTCGGCCACCGCGCCGATTACCTGTAATAAAGGCAGCGGCGTCACGATCTATGCGATGCCCGGCACAACCAACACCCTGTTCGACGACCAATACAACAACGACGACGTCTACACCGACGAAACGCTTTATCCCGACATCGAAAACGCCGTGATCAAATGCAAGGACGGCTCCAACGTCACGATCTGCGGCACCGGCACGATCAACGTGAACGCCTATGGCAAAAACGGCGTCAAGGGCGGCGCGGATCTTTATGAAGAGGACGCCGACGGCAACGCAACAACCACCCTGCTCTCCACCGCGTCGCTGACGATTCAGGACGTCACGCTGAACGTCAGCATCAAACACAGCTACAAGGATCCCGAGGATGCGAGCGCCTATGACGGCGACGCGATCAAATCGGAAAAAGAACTGAACATTCTCTCCGGTACTGTCACGGTTTCCGCCAATGACGACGGCATCAAGTGCGACTATACCCTGAACATCGGCGCCGAAGGCACTGCCGGCCCGACCGTCAAGGTCACGAAGGCGACCGAAGGCATCGAAGGCGCCGTGGTCAACGTTTACAGCGGCAGTGTTTATGTCAACGCGACCGACGACGGCATCAACGCCGCCAACGGCGACATCGCCGACCGCAGCGCCGATTTCCGGTATAACCAATATGGCGGCTACGTCTATGTCAATGTGACGAACGGCGACGGCATCGATTCCAACGGCTCCGCCACACTCGCCGGCGGCACGCTCGAGGTCTATGCCCCATCGCAGGGCGACGGCGACCCGATCGACACGGAATACGGCTGCACCCTTTCCGGCGCCACGGTGCTGGCGGTCGGCCACGCGATGATGCAGCAAAGCTACTCGGCATCTACGGCGTATGTCACCTTCGGCGGCATGTCCGGCGGGTTCGGCGGCTTCGGCGGCGGCAGCGGCTCGAACCTTGTCAGCGCAAACAGCACGATCACGGTCAAAGACGCAAGCGGCAACGTGATCTATACCGCAAAATCCGCCGCACCGCGTGCAGCCAGCTATGTGGTCTTCGCTTCTCCCACGCTGACAAACGGCAGCTCCTATACGCTGTATAACGGCAGCACCGCGGCGTCCACCGCAACGGCCTCCACCGCCGCCTCCGGCGGCATGGGCGGCCCGGGACAGGGCGGTCAGCCCGGTCAGGGCGGCCCCGGCAATCATGGCGGCTTCGGTGGCAACGGCGACAGCACCACCTCCTCCGGCAGCAATTTCTTCAGCTTCTTTACAAGCTTCTTCCAACGCATCCTCGCGTTCTTCCGTTCCCTGTTCGGGATCAACGGATAACCAGGCTTTGACCGTTTCTATTTTCCTCTCCTTTTTTCGGGCGGTACCGGTGGCTTCGGCTGCCGGTACCGTTTGGTTTTGCCGCAGCGCGGGCCATTGGCCGGGTATTACCGTTGTCGCCATCTGTCCGTCCCTTCCGGCACCATTTTGTGTCAGCGTCCGGCTGCCTTGACCTTTTTTGACATGTTCGATATAATACAGACAGAAAAAAGCGGTGCGCGTTTGCTCACCGTTTTCTGCAAGAGAAGAATAACGAACGAAGGTTAGGCGGTTGTGTCTTCATCCGATTACAAACCAACGGGCAGGAAACCCGAGATTTGGAAAGGAGGAGGATGCCGTATGGAATATTTCCTGGCTTTTTTACTCATCGTAGCCGCAACCGGCTACATTATCGCAGTAAAAAAATAACCGCCCTCGTCTCCAAACGTAGCGGTTATTTCAGCTATTAAAGGGACACAGCCGTCTAGCGGTATTCCCTCTTGCAGTTTTATTATATCCGTTTTAACTGCTTTTGTCAAGCAGTTTTTGTTTTCCTTTGAACAACTGTCGTCTACTCGCCATCGACTGCCGTTTCCTCCCACGGCAAGGGCTTTCCCTTTTTGCGGTAATGCTTTTCCACCAGATGCGCTTTGTCAAGCTTGCGCACAGTGCGCCAGAGCGCCTGCACCTCGGCGTCGGCTTTTTCTGCGTCCTGTGCGAGCCGCTGCTCCATATTGTAGCGCAGAATATCGGCGCCGCAGTGGGGACAGTTCGGTTTCAGATAGAACACCTTTAGCTTTTTGCCGCAGGCGGGACAGGTTCTGTCTTCTTTCATGCTTGCACACCTCCTGCCGTGGTTTCCTGCGCGGCGGTTTCCCGGCGCAGCTTCATATCGTCGCGGATCTCGGCGAGCCGGTCGCCGGTCAGCTCATAAAACTTAAACGGGATGATTGCCAGAAGGCCCGTGACCGCCGGGAAAATTGTAAAGAACGCCCAAAGCCAGAACTGCGTCGGCTGTCCGAACGCGGACGTGCATTCCGACACGGTTTCGATCGTGCCGTCGGCCATCACCTGCTCCGACACAAAATAGCCGATCACCGGCAGCAGCGCTGTGCCCAGCGACGTGGACAACCGGCCCTGCAGCTTGCCGACAAAGGTCAAAACGGAAAACGCCATGCCCTCGTTGCGGATGCCGGTCTTCCACTCCATATAGTCCACCGTGTCGCCGATGATCTCGGTGGAAACCACGGAGTTGTAGGCGTCGAACACGCCGGTGAGGATGTTTTTAACGGCAATGATCGGGATCACGATGTACCACACGTCGTAGTGCTTCATCCCGGCAAAGAACGCGACGGTACCGATGACAGCCGGAAACACGCGGTTGACGACCATCATGCGGCGGTTGTCCACCTTCTTTTTGACCCGGGCGATCGTCAGCATGCCGAACAGGCCGCCGACGCCGCCGACCACGGTGACCACCGAGTTCCAGCTCATCAGATTGAGCACCTCGGTATAATAGAACGCGCCGAATACGCCGGCCACGCTCGACACCGTGCCGAGCACGTTGCTCAGAATGATGAGCAACAGCGGCTTGTTTTTGCCGATGAATTTGAACGCGTCAAAAAAGCTGGTCTCCTCCACCTGCTGCACAACACGCTCTTTGACAAACAGACCCGCCAGACTGAACAGCCCGACGATGAAGATGGCCGACACCGCGCCGCAAAACGCGAACACCTCTTTGAGCGACCAGGCGATCTTGCCGTTGTTGGACAGATCGATCATCACCGGCAGCAAAAGCGTGGTGGCCACGCCGCCGATGACGCCGCTTAAAAGCCGGGCCGACGCGATGGCGCGCGTGCGATCGGACGGCGACGGACTGATGGCGGCGGAAAGGCTCCAATAGGGCACGTCGCCGAGCGTGTAGAAAAACTCCCACAGCAGATAGGACAGATACATATAGACGATCTTGATCGTCATTTCGCGCGTGTTTTGCAGCAGCAGCGGACCGCTCCAAAACAAAATGGTGCTGATGGCCAGCGGGATCGGCACGATCAGCAGCCACGGACGCAGTTTGCCGTAGCGCGTGTGGGTCTTGTCGACAATGCCGCCCATGATCGGGTCGTTGACCGTGTCCCAGATGCCGAGCACCAGCAGCATCGTTGCCACGGCGCCGGTCGGGATGCCGAAGACCCGGACGAAAAACAGCGACAGATAGGACCCGGTGAACATGTTGTAGCTGAAGCACTGGCCGCCGTTGGCAAGCGCAAACAGCAGGTTTTCCTTCACGCCCACATAACGGATCTCTTTCTTTTTTGCCTCCATAAAAGACGTCTCTCCCCTCTTTCGTTATGGACAAAAAAAGCCACCGGGAAACCGATGGCTCAATGACGAAATCAATACTCGATCGTGTAGTCGTCGATGAAGGTCATGCCGACCTGCGCGTCCAATGTGACCAGCACCTTGGCTGTCACGTTCAGGATGCTCGGCAGCGTGTACAGCGTGTGTACCATGTTGCCGGTGGACTTTTCGATCTTCGCTTCAATCGTGGCGTCATAATACGTCACACTGAAATCCTGGACCACGGAGGCGGCCTGCTTGATCTCCTCGCCCTTCATGATCGTGAAGGCGCTGCCGACACCGTTGGTGGTCGGGTCTTTGGATTCCTTGAATTTCAGCTTGATGTTATAGTAGGTGCCGTCGTCGGTGCAGGTCGCTTCGGCGATATCCGCTTCCGTGGCGGCGGAAACAACCTTGCTGCCCTTGACGGGATAGTTGGCGATAATCTCTTCGCTGCCGTTCCAGGTAATCGGCGTTTCATCCTTCTTGAGGAAGGTGTTGATCAGACCCTTGCCGATACTCTGCAGCGCGGAGGGAACGACCAGCTTTTCTTCGTTGTGCTGCAGATCCTCCCAGTTGCGCGTCACGCTTTTTGCGTCCGTCTTGATCTTGTTGGCACTCGTGTTATACAGCTTGAGGATGTCCGCCGTGCTGGTCGGCGCAGAAGATGCCGGCGCGGCCGGTGCGGCAGTGGTAGCATCGGCTGCAGGTGCGGCCGGCGCGGTGGTATCCGCGGGATCGGCAGGCGCAGCGGGTGTATCCGCCGGCGCAGCAGTCGGCGCTTCGGTGGGCGCGGCTGTGGGTGCGGCGGTGGGCGCGGCAACAGGCGCCACAGTCTGCGGCGCTTCGGTCACGGCGCCGTTGTGGTTGATCTGGATATTATTGGTCGTACCGATGAAATAGCCGAAGCTGAACACAAGAATCAGCGCGACGGCGATGGCGATGCCTTTTTTGACAGATGGATCAAACATTTGTCTCATTCCTTCCTCTTGAGGCGGCAAAAAGCAATACCGCTTCATTTTACAAAACGTATTATATAATACTTTCACATTTCATGCAAGAGGGAAGGCAAAAATTTTATCGGTTCCGCCATAGAAAATTTTTCGGATTTTATGGTAAAATTGTCCGTCCCGTGCTATAATAACATGATCATTTATATAGAAAGGAGTGTTCGCTTGAAAAAGCTCAATGCCATCGAGCCGCTGCCGAAAGCAGAGGAACGGATCTGGTGGGTTTGCCGGGTGCTGCTGTTTGTTTGGGGCGCCTGGGGTCTTTTGACCGGATACACGTCGGAATTTATTCAGGCATGCTTTGCCATCGCATTTACACATCTGTGGGATCTGTTTCAGCTTCTGGGCGGCAAATCGTTTATCACGCGCTTTCCCTTCCGGCTGCAGACGGTGCTCAACTGCTTCATCTGCTTTGCCTGCGTGGTCGGCACAACGCTCAACGCGCGCACAACCTTTTCCTATATTGATATCCCCGAGCACATCTTTGCCGGCTATCTCGCCTGCTGCGGCGCCTTCTTTTTGGGCGATCTGCTGCAGGGCAAAAAACGGCCGCTCAAGATCTCCGTCCACGCAGTGTTTTCGCTGTGCTTTGCGGTCACGGTGCTGGTCGGCTGGGAATTTTATGAATTCACGATGGACCGGCTGTACGGCTTTGTGATGCAGCACGGGCAGGAGCCAAACGCTCTGGGGCTGACCGATACGATGGTCGACCTCATCCTCGGCTCCGCCGGCGCCATCGCCGCCATGCTGATCGAAGCGTTCAAGCGCTCCGGCCGCATCGGAAAAGACAAAGCCGCGGTCCGCGCGCGCTATGTGGCGCAGCGGGAAGCGTTTAAGAAAGAAAAAGACCGCCTTCTGCTGGAGGGCAAAGACGTGACAGAGAACCTTTGATTACAAAGGAGGAACCCATGCGACTGCAAGAAGTATTACAGGGCGTCCATGTGTCGGGCGGGTTTGATCCCCTGCTCGACATCACCGACATCGCCTATGATTCCCGAAAGGCCTGTGAAAACACGATGTTCGTGTGCCTGTCCGGCGCACGCACCGACGGCCATATTTTTGCCAAAAACGCCTATGACACCGGCTGCCGCATCTTTTTATGCGAAAAGCCGATCGACGTGCCGGACGACGCGGTGATCCTTTCCTGCGCCGACACCCGCGCGGCGCTGGCTGTTTGTGCATGCAACTTTTTCCGCCACCCGTACCGCGACATCAAAGTGATCGGCATCACAGGCACCAAGGGCAAAACCACCACGGCGCATATCGTCAAAGCCGTTTTGGACCACGCCGGCATCCCCACCGGCATCATCGGCACCGTGGGCGCGGCGTTTTGCGACAAGGTATTGCCGACCGTCAACACCACGCCGGAAAGCTACGAATTGCAAAAGCTGCTGCGCATGATGGCCGACGCGGGCTGCAAGGCCGCCGCGATCGAGGTGTCGTCGCTCGGGCTCAAGTTTCACCGTGTGGACGGTCTGCAGTTTGACACGGCCGTGTTCACCAATCTGTCGCCCGACCATATCGGCACAAACGAGCACGACTCGTTTGAGGAATATGCCGGCTGGAAAAAGCAGTTGTTTGCGCACTGCGATTATGCCGTTTTAAACAAAGACGACCCGTTCAGCGAAACGATCGCGCAGTTTTGCGTGTGTCCGAAAACAACCTACGGCTTTGCAAAGGACGCCGACGTGCGGCTGCTGACCGCCGACCGCAGCAAGCGGGACCATCAGCTCGGCGTGGCATGTTGCGCCGAGCTTTGCGGCGAAGCTTTTTCGTTTTTCCTCTCTCTCCCCGGCACGGTCAACGCCTATAACGCGCTGGCGGCCGCGGCGGTTGCCAAACGCTTCGGCGTTGCGAACGAAACGATCTGTGAAGCGCTTGCAAATGTCCATGTCAAGGGCCGCGGCGAGGTGGTGGACACCCACACGCCCTACAGTGTGATCATCGACTACGCCCACAACGGCGTCAGTCTCAAAAGCATCATCGAAACCGCCAAGGCGTATGACCACAACCGCATCATCGCGCTTTACGGCTCGGTCGGTTCGCGCACCGAGATCCGCCGCAAGGAGCTGGGTCTTGTGTCCGGCGCGCTGTGCGATCTGTCGATTCTGACGAGCGACGACCCGGAATTTGAAGATCCCGACCAGATCATCGCCGAGATCGCGCGCTATGTGGAACAAGCCGGCGGCAAACACGTCGATATTCCCGACCGCGCCGAAGCGATCCGCTATGCGCTGTCGATTGCCGAACCGGGCGACATTCTGATCTTTGCCGGCAAGGGCCACGAGGAATTTATGAAGGTCCGCGGCGAAAAGCTGCCGTTTTCGGAGAAAAAAGTGATTTTTGAATATTTGCAGGAGACGGTAAAAATTCGGAATTCAGAATTCGGAATTCGGAATTAAGGTCGCGGGTCAACACACGATCCATCCAACCCACCTTTCCGCGAAACAAGCGATTTCCTGTCGAAAGGCAGTCGATCTTATCCGCTTGCGCTTGTTTCAAAATTTACCATGTTTTCCGCCCACCGACCGATGCAAAAACCGAAAAGATTGTGCATCGGTTCCGGTCATAGAATAAATATTAAAACAGCCGCTTTCGGCGCATCGCCGCAGGCGGCGCCCATCAATTCCGAATTCCGAATTCCGCATTCCGAATTATCATCATGGAGGTTCTAACAGAACATGTATATCTTTCAAGACGAACACGATCTTTCCGCCTACGACGCCTTTATCGAAGCGCACGGCGGCCAATATATCCAGTCTTCGCGCTGGCAAGCCGTGAAAACCACCTGGAAGTGCCGCTACCTCAGCGGTTTTGACGGCGACAGCCGTGTGCTGGCCGCGCTGGTGATGGAGCGTTCGCTGCCCGCCGCCGGCAAGATCTGGTATGCGCCGGCCGGTCCCGTATGCGATTACACGGACACGGCGCTGCTGGCGGCGTTTACCGATTATATGCGGGGTGAGGTCAAAGCCCACGGCGTAACGGCGTTCATCATGGACCCGCCGGTGTCGCTGCGCATCAACGGCGAAACGCAGGAAAAAGGCACCGCGCTGCACAAAACGCTGACAGGCCTCGGCTACACGCTCAACGCGAATTTGCAAAACTATACCTATAAGCAGCCTGTGCAATTGTTTATTCCGCTCAAGGAGGACGGCAAGCCGCGCACGGCGGAGCAGATCCTCAAAAAGTGCGACAAGGGTGTGCGCTATTCCATCCGCCTCGGCACCCAGCGCGGTCTGGTCGCCCACAGCTACACCTACAAGGATATCGAAGAGAATCCGAAGCTGATGGACGATTTCATCTCCGTGATGAAGGACACGAGCGAGCGAGACGACTTTGTGGAGCGCAACGGCGATTACTGCACAAAGCTTTTGCGCGCTTTCGATGGCTGCTCCGATTTGAAGCTCATCTATTACGACAAGACGTTTGACCGTCAGCTGCAGGCAGAGCGGCTGCAAAAGAAAGCCGACGCCGTTTCGCAGCTCCCCGGCGCGCACGAAAAAAAGGCGCGGCAGCTGCAGGAGATCATCACGAGTGTTGACAAACAGACCGAGCACTTTGAAAAGCGGATGGAGGAAGCCGAAGCGTATACCCCGGACAACGAGATCTGTGTGGCCGGCGGTCTTTCCATCTATTATGCCGGGATGGGCAGTTGTCTGTTCGGCGGTACGAAAAATGTGATCCGCAACAACACCCGGTCGAGCCACTACCTCAACTATCTGCGGCTGTGCGAAAGCATCGAGCGCGGCTGCGATGTGCACGACCTCGGCTATGTCATCGTGCATTCGCCGGAACTGAACGCCGACGGCACGCTCGGCGAACTGGTGCCGACCGACAATTTCAAGGGCATCTATGACTTTAAAAAGAGCTTTTCCGCCGACTACCACGAATTCATCGGCGAATATGTGCTGGTCGGCAACAAAATGAAATACTATGCTTACGCGCAGCTCATGCCGATGGCAAAAAAGGCCAAGATCAAGCTGATCAAAAAGCTGCGCTAACCCCAAAGTTGGAAGTGAGACTATGAGAAAGACCAAAATTATCTGCACCATCGGCCCCGCCAGCGAGAGCCGGGAAACACTGGAAAAAATGTGTCTGGCCGGCATGAATGTGGCGCGGCTCAACTTTTCCCACGGCACCCATCCGGAGCATCTGGACAAGATTGAAAAGCTCAAGGATGTGCGCGAAAAGCTCGGGCTGCCCATCGCGATTCTGCTCGACACCAAAGGGCCGGAATACCGTATCCGCACGTTCAAAGGCGGCAGTATTACGCTCCGGGACGGCGACGATTTTACCTTTACGACCGAACAGATCGAGGGCGACGAAACACGTGTAGCCGTCAGCTATGAAAACCTCCACAACGAAATGCAGCCGGGCGAACGGATCCTTGTCAACAACGGGCTTCTGATCTTCGAAGTCGTGTCGGTCGAGGGCAAAAACATCCATTGCAAAACGATTGCCGGCGGCGTGATGAGCGACCGCAAAAGCATGAGCTTTCCCGACAAGGTGCTGCACAGCGTGTATCTGAGCGAACAGGATAAAGCCGATCTGCTGTTCGGCATCGAAAACGACGTGGATTTCGTCGCCTGCTCGTTTGTGTCGCAGGCGCAGGATCTCAAAGATGTGCGCGCGTTTTTGAACGCCAACGGCGGCAGCGAAATCAGCCTGATCGCCAAGATTGAAAACCGCGCCGGCATCGACAATATCGAGGAGATCTGCGACGAATGCGACGGCATTATGATCGGCCGCGGCGATATGGGCGTGGAGATCCCGTTTGAACAGCTTCCCGGGATCCAGAAGCAGATCATCACCAAATGCCGCCTTTTGGGCAAGCGCGTGATCACCGCCACGGAGATGCTCGAATCTATGATCGAAAAGCCGCGCCCGACCCGCGCGGAGATCAGCGACGTTGCCAACGCGGTCTATGACGGCTCCTCGGCCGTGATGCTGTCGGGCGAAACCGCCGCGGGCAAATACCCGGTGGAAACGATCACGGCGATGGCCAAGATCTGCGAGGAGGCGGAAAAAGGGATCGATTATATTTCGCGTTTTCGCCGCACATCGTTCCAGATCAAAAACACCGTGGACGCCATTTCCCACGCCACCTGCGGCATGGCGATCGACATCGGCGCCAAAGCGATCGTGGCCTGCTCGCTGTCGGGCGGCACGGCGCGCATGATTTCGCGCTTTCGTCCGCCGGTCAATATCATCGGTTTGACGGTCAACAAAAAAACCTGGCGTCAGCTCGCGCTCTCGTGGGGTGTGATCCCGGAGATGTGCGAGGTGTTCCAGTCGGTGGACGTGCTGTTTTATACCGGCGCCAAGGTTGCCGCGTCGGCGCTCGGGCTGCAAAAGGGCGACCGGATCGTGATCACCGGCGGGTTGACCAACGGCATTTCCGGCAACACGAATCTGATCAAAGTGGAAACCATTTAAACAAAGCCGCCTGCGGGCGGCTTTATTCACTGTTAGCAGTCAGCGCAAAAACCAAAGGCCGCCCGCAGGCGGCCGTTTCTGTCTGTTATTTGTTCTTTTTGAAAAACCGATACATCCTTTTCAGCAGCCGCACGGGCGGCAGATTCATCAGCTTCCGATAGCGGCGCACCGCCGTTTGCACCTCGGGCACGCTGCCCAGCGCGCGGTAGGCGCGCAGATCTTTTTGCAACTGCTTCGGGCTGCCGAGTGCATGATAGTCCGCGACTTGCCGCTGCGTTTCCTCCAATTCGGCGCGCAGCGTTTCCAGTTCGCGTCTTGCCGCAATCAGTTCGCGCAGGTCGATATGCTCTTCGATAAAGTAGTTGTGCAGTGTCAGCTTCATGGTTTCGTTCTGCCACTGCAGCAGTTCCTGGTCGCTGTAGGTCGTTTTGCAAAGCTCGCTCGCCTTGCGCGTCTCCTGTTTACACTGCGCGATAAAGGCGGATACAGTCTCTTCCAGCTGCCGGCGCACGGGCAGATAGGTGTCGGGGTTCGGCGGCGGATTTTGCATCCAACCGTCGTATTTTCCGGCAAGGAAGTCCTTCGTTGTGCAGTGGTGCACATAGTCCTGGTGCGGCACAAAGCGGTCGGACTTGAAGCTTTTGCGGATCAGAAGCACCGGTGTGCCGAGGGCGAGCGTCGGCAGCGTGCAGTGCAGCCGGAAGGTATAGACCGCGTTGGCGTTCTGATACAAATCGAGCATGTCCTCCACCTGCGCTTTTCTTGTTTCCCACGACAGATTGCCGGACGGCTCCGGCCGCGTGGGCGCGATCACCTTGACGTCGATGCCGGTGTTCTGATAAAAGCGTTTGATCTTTTTTTCAACGGCCTTTTCCACCCCGACCACACATACATATGGCCGCTCCGGCGTTTTGCGCGGGCGCTGCGGCAGCGTCAGGGTGATGCAGCCGGAATAATAGCTGTCGATCCCGAGGCGCTGCATGTGCCGCAGCGTGGCGGTGTCACGGCAGCCGATGGGCGCGTGGGCCTTGAGATAGTCATAGCCCGGGCCGGTCAGATATTCCCATTTGCAGGGCATGCCGCGTGGGCGGCCGCGGTGGATATCGTTATAGTGAAAGCCGATCCACAGCGGATAAATGCTCTTACTGGGCGGCCAGTTCCATTTATGCCACATATACCACGCACTCATAATACACGCGACCGGCTCGTCGTCGGCGGCATGAAAACCGTCGAGATCCTCGATATCGATCATATAATCCACCTGGGGATACCACAGGCTTTCGGCATACGACTGCATATCGTCGCCGATGTTCTTGGTCGTCTTGCGCCACAGCACACCGTATTTCACACAAATCGCCTCCTGTCGGAACTCGCTGTGATTATATTGTACCCAATTTTTTCCGGTTTATATTTCCAAATCGGAACAAACAAAGGTTTCATATTTTTTAATCCACCCGCTTGCCCCTGCGCATCCCGCTCTCCTAGTCCCCGGTCCCTTGTTCCTGTGAGTCTCGCCTACCGTTCTCGGCTCCCGGGTCTCGCCTGCCGGCTCGGTCGTTGCTTCGCTTCGCGAGGTGTCCACCGGACACCCGCAACCTCGGTCGTTGCTTCGCTTCG
>CADABX010000037.1 GCA_902786285.1 Oscillospiraceae bacterium
GGACTGTTTTCTTCCGCATCCTGCGGATGCTCCCTCCTTGTTCGAATCCCTTGCTTACTTTCTCTTTTGCAGTTTCATAAAACGAAAAAGCAGCCCTTTCGGACTGCTTCTTTTCATGTGTAAAACTACCCAAATGGTACCGATTTAAGGTAAAAAACGCAAAATGGTACCGATTGCCGCCACCGGGATTGCCGCTTTATTCCCTTTTGGTCTCACATCAATTGTAACTCTACACTTGACATTGACATTTTTAATATGCTATATTCATTGTAAATTATAAATTGGAGAACATTATATGAAACAGGCTAAATGGATCTGGTATAACGGAGATTATGAGATTTATCACCATTTACTTTTATCGTGCAGACGTCAGGAAAAGGGCGTTGATTATCCATGTCAGTGGCATATTTCGCGTCCGGAGGCAAGCGTCAGCTTCAAAAAAGATTTTACCGCCGAGAAGGACGGAATAATAAACGTTCGAACACACTCCAAAGGTATGGTCAGATTTAATGGAAGTCTGCTGCCGGTCAATTCGGATATATATGTTGAAAAAGGAGAACATGATATTCGTGTTGAACTATATGATATTGAAAAATTTCCTTCTCTGTATATTAACAGTGACATTCTTATTACAGACGAGACTTGGCTCGCAGAATGTTTCGATAGACATCTTGTCCCGGTCGGATGTGATCCCAAATATCTTCTTCCGGATGACGATCCTTCGGTTTTTCCTTTTATGTATGAAATAATCAATCCTGTTTCTGCAGAATCGACTGACGGGGGTATATTATATGATTTCGGAAAAGAGACCTTCGGTCCCGTTACGATAAAAAATTCATATAATGATGAAGCATTTTTGATTTACGGAGAAAGCCTTGAAGAGGCCCTTGATCCGGAAAATGCCATCATACGGGATCGCGTCGGAAAAACTGATTGCTCTGTTTTACCAGCAAGGGCTTTCAGATATATTTTCGTTAAAGCGGATAAACCGGAAATGATCCATATCAACGCAAAATATGAATATTTGCCTCTTGAGGACAAAGCGCATTTTTCCTGCGATAACGGTATTGTTTCCGAAATATGGGATCTGTGCGCGTATACTTTTCATCTTAATTCCCGTGAGTTCTTTCTTGACGGAATCAAACGTGACCGTTGGGTATGGTCAGGCGACGCATATCAGTCGTTTATGATTTCGCAATATCTTTACAACGATCCTTCAGTTACAAAAAGGACGATCACCGCTCTTTTTGGAAAACCGCCGTATAAAACGCACATTAATACGATCAATGATTATTCAGCTTATCTTATTATTTCCGTGTTGGATTATTATAAGGTAACCGGCGATATGGAGTATATAAATTTTATTTTTCCGAAAGTAAAAGAACTGTTTGAATTTATTGTTTCAAGATTATCCGAAAACGGTTACGTCATTCCTCGTCACGGCGATTGGATTTTCATAGACTGGGGAGAGCTTGACAAAAACGGACCTCACTGTTTTGAACAGATACTGCTTTGGAAACTTTATTTGTCAATGACTGAGCTTTCCACAATTTACGGTGATAGTACAGATTATACCTTGGAAGCGGAATTGTTGAAAAGTAATATTATTAATGATTTCTGGGATGAGGAAAAAGGGGCTTTTATTGACAGCTTTACATCCGGAAAAAGATTTGTATCGAGACAAACAAATATCCTTGCCGTTATGTATGATTTTATCACCGGTGAAATGAAAGAACGTGTTATCGAAAACGGAATACTGAATCCGGAGCTTCCACTGATAAAAACGCCTTATTTCAAGCTTTACGAGTTAATTACGCTTTGTAAGATCGGACGCATAAAAGATGCGCAGGATTATATAGAATCTTATTGGGGCGGAATGATTAATAACGGGGCCACAACGGTTTGGGAAGAATTTGATCCCTCAAAAAATGGAGCGGAGCATTACGCGATGTACGGTTCAGCTTTCGGCAAATCGCTTTGCCATGCGTGGGGAAGCGGTCCGATATTGATCTTATGCAGATTCTGCGCCGGAGTATATTCAACCTCAGCCGGAATGCAGACATTCAATATCGAGCCCGATCCGGGGAAATACAGTTCGTTTTCCGCTGATATTCCCGTCAGGGACGGAAAAGTATCAATAAAATATACCAATCCTTCGATTTCAATAATAACTGACGTCAGCGGTGGAACTTTTATCCACGAAAATGAAAAAATAAAAATAGATCCCGGAGTAGAATACAATTTCAAAATTTGATATAATTATTTCCCGACGGCTTGTTTGCCGTCTTTTTTTATATATTATATTTGTTTGCGGCGCAAGCCGCCGCGCTATTCCTTTGCGCAAGCCGCCGCGCTACATAAATGGTACGAAATAGTTACTTCGGAGCCGGTCTTCGTTCTTTCTCGACAATTGAAAGGTTCGAGTCCTGTATCTTCGTACCTTTTTGCGTTTCTTTACAGGTGCTAAGAAACGCAAAAAGTACACCAGCGTTTTCGGGCTGGGGAAGCCGCTGGAAACAAAAAATAGGGCTTCGGAGCAGCCGATCAGCCCTATTTTGCTTGATTTTGCCCGATTTTTGCCAAAAATGCGAAAAAAAAACGCCTTTTGCCGTGGTAGACAAAAGACGTTTCTTTTATGGCGGAGAGCAAGGGATTTTGTCCGGCGCTGCCCGCGCCTATCGCCTCGCTTCGCTCGTTGCCCCGTCGGCGAAAACAGTCCACCGGACTGTTTTCTTCCGCATCCTGCGGATGCTCCCTCCTTGTTCGAATCCCTTGCTTACTTTCTCTTTTGCAGTTTCATAAAACGAAAAAGCAGCCCTTTGCAGCCCTTTTCGGACTGCTTTTCATGGCGGAGAGCAAGGGATTCGAACCCTCGAAACCGCGTTGACGGTTTACACGATTTCCAGTCGTGCTCCTTCGACCAGCTCGGACAACTCTCCGTGTTGCCTAGCTATTATACACAACCCGTTTTCAAAAATCAAGTCTTTTTCGGAATTTTTTTGTTTGTGCGTTTGCGGTTGACAGCTTGCGGCAAAAAAGCGTATAATATGGCAGATTTCTCATGTGTCACGGGAGGCGGTGTTTTTGCAGCAGCAACGCATCAAAACCATCCGCCGCGCTTTGGTGTCCACCCTGCCGGTCTTTGCCGGCTATCTCGGGCTGGGCTTCGGGTTCGGCGTCATTTTGCGCACGCGGGGCTACCCTGTATGGTTGGCGCCGGTGATGGCGTGTACCATGTACGCCGGCTCCATGCAGTATGTGGCTGTCGATCTGCTCACGGGCGGCGTGTCGCTTTTGACAGCGGCTGTGACCACGCTGATGGTCAACGCACGCCATCTGTTTTACGGCATCTCCATGATCGACAAATACAAAGGCGCGTCGTGGCGGCGGCCGTATCTGATGTTTGCGCTGACGGACGAGACCTACTCTCTGCTTTGCAGCGACACCGCGACGGACAACACGCGCTTTGACTACTACTTTTTCGTCTCGCTCTTTGACCAGTGCTACTGGATCCTCGGCTGCACGCTCGGCGCGGTGGCCGGCGGCTTTCTGCCGTTCAAGAGCGACGGGATCGACTTCGTTTTGACAGCGCTGTTCGTCACGATCGTCGTGGATCAGTGGAAGCAAAACCGCAACCACCTGCCCGTCCTGATCGGGATGCTCGCGGCGCTGGGGTCGCTGCTGATCTTCGGGTCCGACAATATGCTCATCCCCGCCATGCTGCTGATTGCCGTCGTGCTCACGCTGCTGCGCAAAAAGGAGGTGACGCCGGATGGTGACTAAACATACCTTCGCGCTGATCGCGGTCATCGCCGTTGTCACACTGCTGCTGCGGGCGCTGCCGTTTCTGATCTTTTCCGGCCGCAAAACACCGGCCTTCGTCACCTATCTCGGCAAGGTGCTGCCCTATGCCATCATGGGCATGCTCGTGGTCTACTGTCTCAAGGACACGGCCGTGCTCTCGTTCCCCTACGGCATCCCCGAGCTGCTCGCGTGCGGCGTGGTGGTGCTGCTGCATCTGTGGCGCAAAAATACGCTTTTGAGCATCGGCGCCGGCACTGCGTTTTATATGCTGCTTGTGCAGGTCGTCGTGCCGAAGCTTGCCGCCCTGTTTCCGGCCGCTTAAAAAAACGCAGAAAGATACGCGCAGGCGTTGACAAACGGTTCATAAAAGATTAAACTAATCTTAACAATTCAAAAAGGAGAGATCTCGTATGAAACCCGTTCGTCACACGCTTGCGTTTTTGCTGTCTCTGCTGCTGGTGCTCTCGTGCTTTGCGCCCGCCGCAATGGCCGCCAACGACCCGCTGCATTATGTGGTGCTCGGTGATTCCATCGCCGCCGGCTCCGGCATCCGCAACGGCGACAAGGCCTGCTACGGCCGTATCGTTGCCAACACCAACGGCTACACCTATCAGAACTTCGGTCAGAACGGCCACCGCACGTCCGATCTGCTCTCGCGGCTGGACCGCAGCGATGTGAAGGACGCTGTCCGTCGTGCCGATATCATCAGCATCTCCATCGGCGGCAACGACTTTTTCCAAAGCAATCCCGTCGGACTGGTGTTCGAAGTCACATTTCAGCAGTTTTCGCGCATCAACTCCATCGCGAACAATATGCGCCGCAACTTTGCCGGCATCATGGAAAAGATCAAGTCATACAATCCCAACGCCGTAATTTTGATGCAGACGCTGTATAATCCGGGCAAGATTCTGCGCCTGCAGGTCAAACAGGCCACCAACCGCGTCAACGACATGATCTATGACTACCTGCGCGAGCATCCCGGCGCGTTTGAAATTGTCGATATCGCCGCCGCGTTCGGCTCTGATCCGACCTATATTGCCATCGACACGATCCATCCCAACGTCAAGGGCAACGAGAAGATTGCGAAGGTGATCTTGCA
Source organism: Oscillospiraceae bacterium (assembly GCA_902786285.1). GTDB lineage: Bacteria > Bacillota > Clostridia > Oscillospirales > Acutalibacteraceae > UBA6857. The sequence goes on from CADABX010000037.1 coordinate 4,904, forward strand.
AAAGCTCCGTGATCTCGGCCTCGGCACGCGCACCGACCCGGTGATCGTAACCAAAGGCATCAACGAGCTCGGGCTCGATTACGCTGCCATTGGCAACTGGTTCTCGAATCTCGGCAGTTTCTTCACCCGCATGTTCCGCGTGCCGGCGCGCGCCGCGTGATTTTGCCGCATTGTTAAAACCAAAAAGCCATCGGGCGTTTCAAACCGTCCGGTGGCTTTTCATCTGTTATCTTTCAGTCCGTCAGCAATCGGATCCGATCCGTCACCGGAATGCCCTTTTCCCGCAAAAATGTTTCCGCCGCTTCGATCGTTGCAAGATCCAGATAGGCGTCGGGCGTGTGGGCGTCGATGCCGATGATCGCCGTCGCTTTGTATTCGGCAACGAGATCCCAGAAGCGCTGGTGCGGATAGCCCGTTTTGCCGTCGGCTTTGCTGTGCTGCAGACCGAGCAGATTGTATTCGAGCGGCGTTTGCGTCTCGATCGCCGTCTCAATGATCGCACGCGCCGCCTGTTCGCATACCTTGTCGAACACCGGGTAGCCGCGCATGTAAAGATCCGGGTGCGCCACATAGGAAAACAGGCCCGTGCGCATCGCGTCGCAAACGTCCTTTTGATACCGCAGCACACCCTCGGCGGTCGTCAGACTGCCGTTATACACGCCGCCCGGCTCGTCGCCGCAAAAATGATGGCCGAGGATCACATACTGCAGCGCATACTTTTCCGCCATGGCGCACAGCCACGGCAGATACTGCGGAAAATATTCGCATTCGAGCCCGAACAGAATATCGAGCGCGCCCTTGTACTGCTCGCGAACCGCATACACGCTCTGCGCGTAATCGTCCAGCGCCGACGCCGGCATCCGCATGCCGGAGACATAATCGCGAAACGGCCACGGGGAATGGTCCGAAAAGCCGATTGCGGAAAACCCGCTTTGCTTTGCCGCCGCGGCGTAATCGACGTCCGCGCCCTTCGCGTGGAAACAGCGCGACGTATGGGTATGATAATTTCTGGTCATCCGAACCGCCTCCCTGCCCCGTATTATAGCACAACGCGAAAAAAATAGAAATACTTTCAAAAAATATTTGTCAAAGCGGAAAAACTGTGGTATGATGGTTAGAGGAAGGTCCGAGTGAAGGAGAAGTTGAAAAGTGCAGATTCAGGTTTTTGATACCGAACAGCAGATCGCGTCTGCCGTAAGCGCGATTTTGCTCAAACAGATCCGAGAAAAACCGCAGAGCGTTCTGGGCTTTGCCACCGGCAGTTCGCCCGTGGCAACCTATCAAAAGCTGATCGAAGCGCACGAAAACGACGGCGCCGATTTTTCGAAGGTGACCACCTTCAATCTCGACGAATACTGCGATCTTGCGCAAAGCGATCCGCACAGCTATTATTCATTTATGCGCGAGCAGTTGTTTGAAAAGGCCGGGTTTGACTACAGCCGCGTCCATTTTCTGACCGCCGACACCGCGGACCACGAAAGCGTCTGCCGCGCCTACCGCGCCGAGATCGAACGCTGCGGCGGCATCGACATCCAACTGCTCGGCATCGGCCGCAACGGCCATATCGGCTTTAACGAGCCGAGCGACCGGTTCAGCGACGGTCCGTTCATGGTTGAACTGGCGCCAAGCACACTGGAGGCGAACGCCCGGTTTTTTGAAACCGGCAAACCGCCGCGCTATGCGCTGACCATGGGGATCGGCGACATTATGGCGGCCAAAAAAATCCTGCTGATCGCCACCGGCGAGAGCAAGGCAAACGCGATCCGGGCCATGGTGAAAGGCGATGTAACGCCGCAGTGTCCGGCATCGGTGCTGCAAACGCACCCGGACGTCACCGTCTTTTTGGATCGGGCAAGCGCACGTTTACTGTGAGGAGGGAATATTTTGTCCATTGAACTGACCGACCGCATCAAGGGAAAGCCCGAGCTGACCCAGCTTGCGGAAACCGACGCGCATACCGTTGCGCTCGCCTGGCATCAGACGCCGGGCGCCCAGCAGTACATCATTGAAAAGCTCAACCGCAAAACCGGCGCGTTCGACAAGATCGCCCGGCTGCCGGAGGATGTGTTCGAATATACCGACGAAGACGTTGAAACCGCGCAGGTCTATACCTACCGGGTGATGAGCAAGCGGATCAAAAAAGACGGCTCGCTGATGATCCGCCGCGGCGCCGCGCAGAATGTGACGCTGTCCGATCCGCATCAGGTCCGTATGAAATCCGCCGCCCATCCGCGCTTCGGCGTGGCCGAGCTGCGCTGGGAGCGCGACGACAAAGCCGACGGCTACCGGGTCAACCGGCGGCCCGCAGCGGTGAACACACCGCTGCCGCTGGCCTATCTCGAGGGTCAGACGCTTTCGTTCCGCGACGACACGCTCGTTTCCGGCCAGATCTATTTCTATTCGGTCCAGTCGTTCCGCAAGGCGGAGGACGACGAGCTGATCTTCAGCCAGGAAGGCAACGAAATGATGGTGGTCAACCTCGACGAGACCGAGGTGCTGCAGCAAAAGAAATCGCCGGGTAAAACGGTCAGCTTTTTCGTGCGCGTCACCGCGGCGATCGAACACTATGTGCTGTATCGGGCCGAAAGCGAAAACGGGCCCTATACCGAGGTCTTTCGCAGCAAGAGCGGTCTGGATCTCAAGCTGACCGACAAGGCGCCTGCCGGGCAAAAGAGCGCCTACTATGTGATCAAATGCGCACGCAGCTTTGACGGCCGGGAGTATCTGTCGAACGGCACAAAACCCATCTATGTCAAATATTGACACTCCGCACGAACGGGTGTATAATCAAATCAACGAGCAAAGAAAGGATTTTGAACGATGAATGACAACGTAACGATTTTTGACCATCCGCTGATTCAGCACAAGCTTTCCATTTTGCGCGACAAGCGCACCAGCTCCAAGGATTTCCGCGACCTTGTCAGCGAGATCGCCATGCTCATGTGCTATGAGGCCACCCGCGATCTGCCGCTGCAGAACGTTGAGATCGAAACGCCGATCTGCAAAACGACCGTCAAACAGCTTGCCGGCAAAAAGCTTGCCGTGGTGCCCATTTTGCGCGCAGGTCTCGGCATGGTGGACGGCATGCTGCGCATGGTGCCGTCGGCGCGTGTTGGCCATATCGGTCTGTATCGCGACGAAAAGACCATGCAGCCGGTGGAGTATTTCTGCAAACTGCCCAAGGATATCGAAAAGCGTGACGTATTCGTGGTGGATCCCATGCTGGCAACCGGCGGCTCGGGCATCGACGCGATTTCGCAGATCAAGCAGCGCCATCCCAAGAGCATCCGTTTCCTTTGCCTGATCGCGGCGCCGGAAGGCATCGAAGCGCTGTCGAAGGCGCACCCGGATGTGCATATCTATTGCGCGGCACAGGACGAAAAGCTGAACGACAAATGCTACATCGTTCCCGGTCTCGGCGATGCGGGCGACCGGATCTTCGGTACGAAATAAGAGATTTTTTTGGCAGACAGGCGTTTGATCCTGTCTGCCCTTTTTCTTGCGAATAGACTTTTTTATGATTCTGAATCGTTTGTTAATGAAATGTTTACGTTTTTTTGACAAAGAACGAAAGGTCGTGTTGTATAGTTTTTTTATATTAAAGAAACTGTTTTGTTAGGAGGCGATCGTCGATGTCCCTTGGTTCCATGCGTTCGCTTTTGTTGTTTATGATCTTTATCATGCACTATATCTCCCGCTTCCTGCCGCGCGGCATGGAGGAGCCGGACGATGAGGAGCAGAAAATGCCGGATGCGGAGATTCCTGTGCGCAGTCTGCCGCTGTTTTGAGAAAAGAGAAATTTTTTCAACTTTTTTTCAAAAGGTCATTGACAAACGCGTTTTTGTTTGGTATAGTATACAAGTCGCTGCGAGGCAAACATGCAGTGTCTTCGAAGACGGCAGTCTTCGCTGAAAAGTGGCCCGGTAGTTCAGTTGGTTAGAACGCTAGCCTGTCACGCTAGAGGTCGACGGTTCGAGCCCGTTCCGGGTCGCCATTTTTGCTTCTGTAGCTCCCGGAAGCACCACGTGCGGATGTAGCTCATCTGGTAGAGCGCCACCTTGCCAAGGTGGAGGTAGCGGGTTCGAGCCCCGTCATCCGCTCCATTTTTTTAGCTGTTTCTATCCGGGCTCGAAGGAGCCGCGGCACAGAGAAACAGTCCGGTGGACTGTTTCGACCGCGGCCGACCAAGGCGCGCAGTTCGCGCCGCGAATCGAGCCCCGTCATCCGCTCCACCATAGCCAAGTGGTAAGGCAACGGTCTGCAAAACCGTTATTCCCCGGTTCAAATCCGGGTGGTACCTCCAAAGGAAAAACGCCCAGAAACCCAGTATTTATGTGGGTTCGCGGGTGTTTTTCTTTTTGCTTGATCCGTTTTCACCCTTTTCAAAAACAGAACAAAACGCTTGACATACGTGTCAATACGTGTTAAAATACAATTAGAAAACAGAGGTGATCCAATGAAAATAAGCGAACTTGAAAAACTGCTGAAAAAGCACGGCTGCAAAATTTGGCGAGAAGGTGCAGGACATACTATCTGGATCGCGCCAAACGGAAACCGATTCACAGTCGGTCGTCACAAATCCAAGGATGTGCCACCAGGCACACTCAAATCCATACTGAAGGACGCAGGGATTGAATAAATCCGCTGCAATGGAAATACAATACAATGAAAGGAAGGAAAGAATAACATGGCAAAATACTATTTCCCGGCTGTTTTTACACTGGAAGATAATCTATATTCAATTGCATTCCCCGATATCAAAGGCTGCTACTCGTCTTCTGAAAGCCTGCAGGAAGGTCTCGAAAACGCAAAAGACGCCCTGTGCCTGATGCTGTACGATATGGAAGAATCCGGCGAACCGATTCCGGCACCGTCCGATATCAAAAGCATCCGACCTGCTGAGAATCAATTTGTATCGCTGATTACCTGCGACACAATTGATTATCGTAAATACTACGACAATAAGGCTGTCAAGAAAACACTGACAATTCCCGCATGGCTCAACACCATGTCAGAGCGTGAAGAAATCAATTTTTCCGCCGTTTTGCAGGAAGCGCTCAAAGAGCGTCTCGGCATCGACAACTGAATTCGGGCGCTGCAAAGGAGGACCCCGCCATGCACGATCCCCTCTCCCGCTGTTCATGGTGCAATCTGTCCGACCGGGACAGACAATGGCTGCTGTTTGAAACCGAAAGCTGGTCTGTGTTTCTTGCCGACGAACAGGACTATATCGGCCGCTGTATGCTCGTCTGCAAGCGGCACTGCGCCGCGCTGTCCGACCTGACGACACAGGAATGGACCGATTTGAAACAAGCCGTCGACCGCATCGAAGTCTGTTTGAAAACTGCGCTTCACGCAGATCTTTGTAACTGGAGCTGTCTGATGAACAGCTTTTATAAGTCGGATCCGCCCGTTCCGCACCTGCATCTCCATGTGCGTCCGCGCTGCAAGCAGCCGGTACTGCTGAACGGCAGCGCCTATCCGGACGCGGAATTTGCCCATCACTATGACCCGAAAAAGAAAAGCGTCCTGCGGGAGGAAGACCGCATGGCACTGTTCAAACACCTGAAAGCCCATCTGCCGCTTTGACCCTGCCGCCGCAGGGCTTTTCTTTTTCATTTGACGAACCGCACAAAGTATGTTATAGTATCCCCGTACCCCGAAAGGAGGCAGAATATGAAACAGCTTTATTGGAACTGCGCCATGGGCGCCGCCGGCGATATGCTGGCCGCTTCTCTGCTGGCGATTCAGGACGACAAAGACGCGGCCCTCGATTTGCTCAATACGCTCGGCATTCCGGGCGTCACCTTTACAATGGAGCCGCAGCAAAGCGGCGGCATCTGCGGACTGCATCTGCATGTTGTGATCGGCGGCAAAGAGGAGCTGCCCGGCGCGTTTGTGCACCATCACGACCATGACCACAACCACGATCACGACCATGACCATGACCATCATCACCATCATACCCACGCGCACACCACGCTGCCGGACATTCTGCATCTGATCGACCATCTGAACGCGTCCGACAGTGTGAAAACGCACATGCGCGAAATCTACGCGCTTTTGGCGGACGCGGAAAGCACCGTCCACGGCAGCGACAGGATGCACGTCCATTTCCACGAAGTCGGCGCCATGGACGCCGTGGCGGATATCGCCGCGGTGTGCGTGCTGCTGGAGCTGCTCGGCGTTGAGGCTGTTGCCGCCTCGCCTGTCCACGTCGGCGCCGGTTCCATCCGCTGCGCCCACGGGATTCTGCCCGTCCCCACGCCTGCTACGGCGCTGCTTTTAGAGAACGTGCCGACCTACGGCGGCAGCATCGAAACCGAGCTTTGCACCCCGACCGGCGCGGCGCTGCTGCGGCATTTTGCTTCGTCGTTCGGCCCGCAGCCGCAGATGACGGTTGCCCGGATCGGCTACGGCATCGGCACCAAGCAGTTCAGCGAAGCGCCCAACTGCGTGCGTGCGATGCTCGGCACGGCCCAGACCGGCCCGGATCACGACGAGATCGTCAAGCTCGAAACCAACCTCGACGACATGACCGCCGAATGGATCGCCTTTGCGTGCGAAGAGCTGCTGCGTGCCGGTGCGCGCGACGTGTTCACCACGCCGGTCCAGATGAAAAAAGGACGCCCCGGGACGATGCTCACCGTGCTGTGCGCCCCGCAGGACCGCGAGGAAATGATCCGTCTGCTGTTTTGCCACACGACCACGCTCGGCGTGCGCGAGGAAAATATGACCCGCAGCATATTGCGCCGGAAAAGCGACGCCGACGGCAAAATCCGTGTGAAACGAGCCGAGGGCTACGGCGTGGAAAAAGAAAAGCCGGAATTTGACGATCTGGCCGCCCTCGCCCGGGACAAGGGCATCAGCCTGTTTGAAGCGAAAAAGCTGCTGTAACAAAAGAAGAACAGCCGCAAGGTACAATCGCGTACCCTGCGGCTGTTTTGTTTTATTTCTTCTTCCGCAGCGCGTCCTTCACACGGCCGCTCGGATCTTTGATGAGCAGCACCACGATCCAGATCACCAGCGCGAGCGCCACGACCGACAGGCCGAGAAACGCGTCGTTGAGCATATCCGCGGGATCGGGTGTGAAATATTCCGCTTTGAGTTCGGCATATTCGAAGACGGCGTCCACGAGCCACATCAGCGATGCGCCCCAGAACATCCAGCAAAGCATGCCGACCTTCAGTTCACTGCTGCGTGTATGCGTGTACCACACGGCGGTCGCGATGACCGCGGCGAACACGGTAATGAGTAAAGTCAAATTTTACAACCCCTTAGTTTTGTTCTTGGAGTTGCGACTTGGCCGCGCGCTTCTCAATGGCGCTTGTAACAACGAGCATCACTGCCCACACTGCGGTCACGAGTACCGCCATCAGCACACCGGCGGTTGCCATTTCGTGCAGCATTTCCGCCGTATCTGCCGGATCTGCCATGGCCGCTAAAAACGGGAACCACGCAACGACTTCTCCGTGCCAGACGTGTTCAAACATCAGCAGCACTGCGCCGCCCCAAAGCATATAGGACAGCCACATCAGCTTTCTGGAAAACGCGGTTTTCTCCTCGGTTTCCAATGCCTTTGCACCGGTTGTGGGTGCGGTGAGCTTCAGCTTGTTTTCGCTCTCTTTCTTTTCAAGCACTTTTGCAGCAACGGTCGTAACGATCGCCTCTGCGGTCGGAACAAGAAAACATGCCATCGTGTTTGCCTCCTTTCGCAGTAGATAGCGGCATACTTGGCACGCCGCCGGCCGGCTTAACCGGTCGAGATGTTCTTATTATAACGAACTTTCCGCCGAAAGTCAAGCCGTCTGCGCTTTGCCGCCGGTCAGATCGAATTTTTTTGCAAACGCCGGCAGCAGCGGCCGAAACACGAACAGCCGGTCAATGAGTTTGCCGAACGCGCCGATCAACAGGCCGTTCAGCGCCGTCATGATCAGTGTGCCGACGCCGATGCCGTTGAACCGGCGGAAGAAAACCAGCGTGAGCACAACCGCGACGGCAAGCGAACAGACGTCGGACGCGATTTTAAACTTTGTCATGTTCAGCCCGTAGCGCAGCGAGACGCCCTTGACAAAGAAGTCGTAGACCTGCGGATAAAGATAGGTCCGGTAAAACAGCGCCACGGAAAACGCCGTGAGCAGCATGCCGCAAGCGAACAGCACGATCCGCACCGGCATCGCCATGCTGCCCGGCGGTGTGACGGCCGGGTTCAGCAGCGGCACCACAGCGCGCCAAAGATCGAGCACCGCGCCGTATATCAGACAGGTCAGAAACGAACTGAAATAAACGAGCTTCACGCGCCGCATCAGCAGACAGAACACCGCAAACAGCAGCGCCTGCACCACATATTCGCTCTGGCCAAACGTGAGAAACGGCACCTTGAGGCTCAGCACATAGGCCGGCGCCACGACCATCGACACGCCGAAGCCGGCGGCGGCAACCATGGCGACCGCAAACGAGAGCAGCACAATGGAAACAAGATAACAGATTTCAGAGGGGAAGACGCGTGGTTTCATGCGGTCGGCTCCTTTTTGGATTTCTCTAAGGTTTTGCGCAGCAGCACCGGCATCCACAAGCCGGCCTGCACCGTGCGGTGGCTGAAGCCGCACTGCTTCGGTTTGACGGTGTCAAACCAGTCGGAAAACACGTTGCGGTCGTTGGTTTCTTCCAAATACTGCACGATCGCGCGCGAAAACAGCCGCACGTTGGCGTCGCTGCCGTCGAGACACGCCGCCCACAGCATCCAGTCGCTTTTGGTAAAGGTCTTGCGGCTGTCGAGCGGCACGCCGTAGGCGTTCAGTTTTTTGCGGTAAAGCTCGCTTTCGGCGAAATACAGATCCTCCGAAAACAGCCGAAACGAAAACAGGCGATCCCAGATGAGGTTGTATTTGAGGCTCCAGCCGTCGGCGTCGGTCAGCGAAAACGGCAGCGTGCCGTCGGCTTTGCGGTTGGAATCGAGCGACAGCGCCATGTGACGCGCGTCCTTCATGGCGTCGCTCTGCCTGCCAAGCATGGCGCAGATTTTGCCGAAGCACGCGAGCGCCACGGTGCTTTTGATGGTGAGGTTGACGTTTTGCTCGCTGTGGCCGGCAAAGTCGTCGGTACAAAGCTGGTTTTTGAGCCGGACGCCCTGGGCGGAAAGATAGTTCGCCCACGTTTCGAGCAGATCGAAGTTTGCTTCCACCTGCGACAGATCGCCCGTCGCGTCGGCATAGGCGCACGAGAGGATCAGCATGTTGCCGCATTCCTCCACCGGCATCTGGAAGCGCGGCTCATAGATTGAAAAGCGGCGGCGTTTATAGACGGTGCGGCGCGACAGAATCGCCGGGGAGATCAGCGCATACACCTGGCCGTCCGCGTGGGGATAGCGGCCGATGTCGTGCGGCGCATAGTCCGCCTGCCAAAGCGGCATGGACGCGAAAGTGAAGATACCGGTCAGCATCGCTTTGACCAGCTCCGGCCGGTAGAGCAAAAAGAACGGCACCGCAGGATAGGACACGTCCACCGTGTTGATACAGCCGTTGGAGTGGCACTCCTTCGAGAGATACAGCAGTTCGCCGTCGCGACTGCGGGCGAGCTTGTGGGCGGCAAGGATCTGCCGCGCCGCCGCCGTGACGATTGTCTGATAGTCAGACCCGAAGGGCTTTGCGTCGGCGAGGATGCGGTCGCTTTGCGATTGCAATGCGTCAAACAGCGCCGTGCGGTTTTGGTAGCTGTCGGCCATCGCCGCCGGGAAATCCGGCCACTGTTCGCGCCACAGCGGCTCCAGCTTGTCGCCGAAATACTCCACTGCGAAGCCCTCGTCAAAGCCGAGGCAGACCGTCTTGCGCTGGCCGGGGCGCAGCGTGCGTGTGGTACGGATGCCGTTTTGTGCGCTGACCTTGCCGCCGGTCAGATAGAACCATCCCCAGTCGGCGCTCACGCCGTCGCCGGACGCGGACAGCGGTTTTTGCCTGAGCTGTCCCATCACGGCAAACATCCGTCCGGCGCCCTGCCGGGTGAAAAAGACACACGAGCGTTTTTTGCGGTCATAGCAAAACGCTTCGTCCAGGGAAACCGTCACCGTGGCGGCGTGCGTCTGTCCGTCTTCACTGTCCATGGCAAAGTCGATGAACGACACCGGCAGCGACAGACGGTGAAGATCGCCCAGCAGCAGCGGCGTCCAGAAGCGCACCGTGAGCACAACGCCGTGCTGCCGGAACACATAGCTTGTCACATACGGCTGCACGTCCACAGACACCTGCTCCATCACGGGCGCGTCGCCAAGGCCGAGGAAGCGGTAGGGTTGGCCGTCGATCTGTGCGGTGCCGCGGATCGGTTTTTCGATCCCGCACCAGAGCACCGTGTCGCTGGCAGTAAGCAGATCGGTGCGCGACCAGATGCTGAAATACGGGTCGCACGTTGCAAGCGGATAAGCGGGAAGGCGCATTCGATCACCTCATTTCGTTGTTATGTTCAGTATAATGAAAAGGCGGTTCGATGTCAATGTTCTTTTTTCGTTTTGCCTTGTGTTTTGCGTCTGAATGTGATAAAATGATTCCAAATCTATCTTTCCATGGAGAGGTGCCGGATGAAAACACTGTTTCAAAACGCGACCGTTCTCGACGGCACGCGTGATATGACGCCGCAAGCGCATACCGACGTGCTGGTGGAAAACGGCAGAATCGTATCTGTCGGCCCCTGCGACGGCGAAGGCGCACAGGTTGTTGACCTCAAAAACAAGTATCTGATGCCGGGACTGTGCAACCTGCATGTCCATCTGCCGGCCGGCGGACGGCCGGGCAAGCAGCGCGACCAGAAAAAGTTGGCGCAGCTTGTGCTCAGAAATCCGATCGTCAAACAAGTCGCAAAATCGATTTGCGCTTCCTATGCCCGGGACGAACTGTTTTCGGGCGTGACCACGCTGCGCGCCGTGGGCGGCCTTTCCGATATCGACACCGACCTGCGCGACCGGATCAACAGCGGCAAACAGATCGGCCCGCGCATTCTCGCCGCCAATATGGCGATCGGCCCTGTGGGCGGCCACATGGTGGGCACTGTGGCCGAAGCCGCCGAAAGCGAAGCGCAGGCGGTCAAGATGGTGCAGCAGCGCGTGGCGCAAAAGGTCGACCTCATCAAGCTGATGGTCACAGGCGGCGTGCTGGACGCCACCGTGCGCGGCGAGCCGGGTGTGCTCAAAATGCCGCCCGCCCTCATCCGTGCGTGCTGCGACGAAGCGCACAGAAACGGTCTGCGTGTGGCGGCGCATGTGCAAAGCGCCGAAGGCGTGCGTGCCGCCGTTTCCAACGGTGTGGACACCATCGAACACGGCGCAATCCTGGACGACGCCGCGATCGACACGCTCAGGGAAAAGAGCGGCGCCGTTGTCTGTACCATATCGCCCGCGTTTCCGCTTGCAAAGTTTGACCGCGCAATCCTCGGTGTGAGCGAAGAGGTGCAGTACAATTCCGGCGTGGTGCTAAACGGCATGATCGAGGGCGCAAAGCAGGCGCTCGCCGCCGGGATCCCCGTGGGACTCGGCACCGACACGGGCTGCCCGTATACCACCCACTACAACATGTGGCGCGAGCTGGTGTTTTTCCAAAAGTTCGTCGGCGTCTCCCCGGCGTTCGCGCTGTATACGGCAACGCTTTTGAACGCGCAACTGGTCGGTCTTGGTGACGAAACCGGCAGCATCGAACCGGGCAAAAGCGCCGATTTTCTGATCACCGACAGCGATCCGCTGCAGGGATTTGAAACGATCAAAGACCCGTATATGGTCGTGATGCGCGGCAAGGTCTTCCGGCAGCCGAAGGCCAAAAAATATAAGCAGACTGACGATCTGCTTGACCGCTATATGCCATAACGAAGGAGAGACACACATGGAAAACGTACGCACGGCCGGTGTGCTGCTGCATCTGACGAGTTTGCCTGGGCCTTATGGGATCGGCGTGATGGGCGAAGAAGCGGAACGGTTTGTGCTGCTTTTGCAGCGCATGGGCTTCCACTACTGGCAGGTTTTGCCGCTTTGTCCCGTAGACGACACCGGCTCGCCCTATTGCAGCTGCAGCGCCAACGCCGGCTATCCGGCGCTGATCGATCCGCGCGCGCTTGTGAAAGACGGCCTGCTGACGCAGCAGGAAGCCGACCGCGGCCGCTATGACGGCAGTATCTATATCACCGATCACCGCTATGCGCTGGAAAAACGGCTGCAAACGCTGCGTCTCGCGTTTGCGCGGCTGGACGACGCCCGGCGCGAACAGCTCGCGCTGTTTGCCGCGCAGAATGCGTGGGTCAAAGACTACGCGCTGTATCAGGTGCTGAAAGAAAAACACGGCGGTCTGCCCTGGTGGGAATGGCCGGACGAAGACAAGCATTATGAAACGGCGAAAAAACACGCCGGCTTGCTGCAAAGCGAGATCGATTTCCACATCTTTTGCCAGTTCGTGTTCTTCACGCAGTACCGCGCGCTCAAGGAATTTGCCAACGCCCGCGGCGTGTTTCTGATCGGCGACATGCCGATCTACGTCAGCCGCGACAGCGTGGATGTATGGAGCAATCCAAAGCTGTTTTTGCTTGACGACAAAACGCTGCTGCCCAAAAAGGTGGCCGGCGTGCCGCCCGATTATTTTTCCGCCGACGGCCAGCTTTGGGGCAATCCGCTGTATGACTGGGACGCGATGAAGCAGGACGGCTACCGCTGGTGGATCGCCCGCGTGGCGCACGCGAGCAAGCTTTTTGACCGCGTCAGGATCGACCATTTCCGCGCCTTCGCGTCGTATTGGGAAGTGCCGTTTGACAGCAAGACGGCCAAAAACGGCCAATGGCAAAAAGGTCCGGGCATGGCGCTGTTTGACGCGATCCGGCATGCGCTGCCCGACGCGGACATCATTGCGGAGGATCTCGGCATTTTCGGCGAGGATGTGGTGCGGCTGCTCAAGGACACCGGCTTTCCGGGCATGCGCGTGGTGCAGTTCGGCTTTGATCCGAACGGAGACAGCACCCATCTGCCGCACAACTACCCGAAAAACTGCATCGCCTATCTCGGCACCCACGACAACAACACGCTTTTGGGCTGGCTGTGGGACGCTGCGCCCGCAGAACGTACCTTTGCGCTGCGCTACTGCTGCTTCGGCGGCCGCGCATGGGGCGAAGGCGGATTTTATTCCGGCTCGTGCCGCGCGATCATCGAAACCGTGTGGCGCTCACCGGCCGACACGGCGATCATTGCCGTGCAGGATATGTGCGGATTCGGCAAAGACGCGCGGATGAATACGCCCGGCACCGACAAGGACAACTGGATCTTCCGCATCAGCGCCGACGCGCTGTCCATGATTGACGAACCGTACTACCGCGAGATCAACACGGTATACAGACGATACTACTCCCCGGAAAGGAAGGACAATATATGATCGAGATTATCAACCACGGTGTGCACTACCTGAACGGCGAACTGCTTTGCGGCAGCGAACAAAGCCAGAAAGACGCGCTTTCGGCCGCCGGTCTGGAAAGCAAAGGCCGCGAGGGCACCATCGCCTATTCTATTTTGCGCGCCCACAATCAGTCGAAAGACAACGACGCGCTGCAGATCCGCTTTGACGCGCTGATTTCGCACGACATCACCTATGTCGGCATCATCCAGACGGCGCGCGCCAGCGGCCTGCGGGAATTCCCGATCCCCTACGCGCTGACCAACTGCCACAACTCGCTGTGCGCCGTCGGCGGCACGATCAACGAGGACGACCATGTATTCGGCCTGTCCGCCGCCAAAAAATACGGCGGCATCTATGTGCCGGCCAACCAGGCGGTCATCCACCAGTATGCCCGCGAGATGATGACGGGCTGCGGCAACATGATCCTCGGCTCCGACAGCCACACGCGCTACGGCGCGCTGGGCACGATGGGCGTCGGCGAAGGCGGCCCGGAGCTGGTCAAGCAGCTTTTGAAAAACACGTGGGACATCCCCGCGCCGCAGGTCGTGATGGTCTGGCTCGAGGGTACGCCCAAACGCGGCATCGGCCCGCACGACGTGGCGATCGCTCTGTGCGGCAAGGTGTTCAAGGAGAGCCTTGTGACCAACAAGGTGCTCGAATTCTGCGGCCCCGGCGTCCGGAATCTGAGCGTCGATTTCCGCATCGGCGTGGATGTGATGACGACCGAAACGGCCTGTCTGTCCTCCATCTGGGAGACCGACGACAAAGTGCAGGAATACTACAACGTCCACGGCAGACCCGAGGGCTACAAGGAACTCAAGCCGCAAAACGGCGCGTATTACGACATGGCTGTGAAGATCGATCTGTCGAAGCTCGAAAGCATGATTGCCCTGCCCTTCCATCCGTCCAACGCCTATACGATCCACGAGCTGCAGCAAAATCCCGATCTGCTGCGTCAGGTGGAGGAAGAGGCGCAAAAGCAGTTTGGCGATAAGGTCAACTTCCATCTCACGGACAAAGCGCAAAACGGCGAAATCCACGTCGACCAGGGCGTGATCGCCGGCTGCTCGGGCGGCATGTTCGATTCCATCTGTGAAGCGGCGGCCATTCTCAAGGACAAGTCCACCGGCGACGGCTATTTCAGTCTGTCGGTCTATCCGTCGAGCGTACCGCTGAATCTGGCGCTGCTCAAAAACGGTGTGCAGCAAACGCTGCTGGAGGCCGGCGCGGTGTTTAAGCCCTGCTTCTGCGGCCCGTGCTTCGGCGCCGGCGATGTGCCCGCCAACAACGGCCTTTCCATCCGCCACACCACGCGCAACTTCCCCAACCGCGAAGGCAGCAAGCCCGGCGACGGCCAGCTTTCCGCTGTGGCGCTGATGGACGCGCGTTCCATCGCGGCGACCGCCCGCAACGGCGGCGTGCTCACCGCGGCGACCGATATCGACTACGACGTGCCCGATTACACCTACACGTTTGAAAAGAGCGTCTATGACAAGCGCGTGTATCAGGGATTTGGCAAGGCCGACCCGACGGCGGAGCTGCGCTTCGGTCCCAACATCACCGACTGGCCGCAGATGTATGCCCTCGAAGACAATCTTTTGCTCAAGCTCGCCTGCGTGCTGCACGACGATGTGACCACCACGGACGAGCTGATCCCCTCGGGCGAAACCTCGTCCTACCGTTCCAATCCGCTGCGCCTGAGTGAGTTTGCCCTGTCGCGCCGCGAACCGCAGTATGTGCCGCGCGCCAAAGCGGTGGCCAAGGAAGAGGCCGCCCGCCGCGCCGGCAAGAGCGACGAAGTGGAAACCGTGCTGGCAAAGGTTTGCACCGACCCGGCCGCAACGGCAAAGCACACCCAGTTCGGCTCCTGCGTGTTTGCAAATAAGCCCGGCGACGGCTCCGCTCGTGAACAGGCCGCGTCGTGCCAGAAGGTGCTCGGCGGCTTTGCCAACATCTGCTATCAGTTCGCCACCAAGCGCTACCGCTCCAACTGCATCAACTGGGGCATTTTGCCGTTTACGATCGACCCCAACCGCGCGTTCAATTACAGCGTGGGCGACTATGTCTTTGTGCCCGGTATCCGCAACGCGATCCAAAACGGCGTGGAGACCATTCCGGCCAAGGTGATTACGAAAGACGGCGTGGAGGATCTGACACTCTATGTCAAGGGATTGACCGAAGACGAAAAGACGATTATCCTCGAAGGCTGCCTGATGAACTATTACAAAGCGCAGATGAAAGACTGAGGCGATACAGATGAAAAAAAGCTGGATCCTTCTGCCCGCGCTTGCCGCAACCGCCGGTGCGCTGGCGCTGTATTTTACCACCGGCGGCACGCCGCACTATCATTTGCCGCAGGGCTTTACCGTAACGGCGCACGCCGGCGCGCTGGGCACCGAAGACAACTCCGTGGCATCGCTGCAGACCGGCATTGCCAACGCGGATATCATTGAATTCGACCTGCAGTTTCTTTCGGACGGCACGCCGGTGCTCTCCCACGATCATCCGGCGCCCAAAAGCGCCGTGACGCTGCGCGAGGCGTTTTCCATTTTGAAAAACAGCCCGCAGACAAAGGCAAACGTCGATATCAAATCGACCGAAAATCTGCCGGCGATTGAACCGCTGGCCAGGGAATACGGCGTGTTCGATCAGATCTTTCTGACCGGCGTGGGCGAAGATTTTCTTGACGCCGTCCGGCGCGACTGTCCGGCAATCCCCTACTATCTCAACATGTCGCCGAAAAAGGGCTGCGCCGATCCCGCCTATATCCGTTCGGTCGTTGACACCGTGCGCGCCGCCGGCGCCGTGGGGATCAACTGCCATCTTGACGATATGACGCCGGCGCTGTCCAAAGCGATGCACAACGCAGGACTTTTGGTATCGCTCTGGACCGCCAACTGCGACCAGCAGATTGCCAAAGCCTTGCGCTGTTCGCCCGACAATCTGACCAGCCGCATCCCCGACCGGGTGCGCGCCGTGGTCGAAAGAAGCGCCTCGATCGGCGCATAACCAACGAATCAAAGCTGTCGCGTCCGGTACACGGCAGCTTTTTTTATGTCGTTTTATTTCCATTCAGTCATTATTTTTTCATAAAGTGTTCACGAATTCACATTTTATACACAACTATTGCGACATTGTGTGCTAGAATAAAGGCAAAGAGAACAGCAAGGAGGAAACACTATGCAAGTACCATCCGCAGCAGCAAAAGCAATCAGTATTCTTTTGGCGGTTCTGACGCCTGTGCTCTCCCTGTTTTTCGGCGTGAGCCAGGTCACAATGAACGCGCAGGAGAAAGCTGCCGTTGTCGAAGCGCTCGACAAAACCGACGGCTTCATGGCCGGCATCTGCCACCCCGAACCGGAATACAAACAGATCAAAAAAGCCAACATCGGCTGGATCCGCGAAGACATCCCCTATCCGCTCGATGATAACGGCAAAATCAGCCAAAGTTACAAAGACTGGAAAAAAGAGATGAAAGCCTATGCCAAACGCGGCATCAAGGTCATGGCGATCACGCCGTATCCGTATAAGTTCCTCGACCACGGGCTCGACATCCGCAAGGACGAAGACGTGCCGAAGATCCAGAAGATCGCCCGCTTTTTGCTCAAGGATCTGAAAAACATTGCCGGCGCGTTCCAGATCACGAACGAGATGGGCGTTGACCGCTTCACCGATCCGCTGACGATGGAGGAAGCGGCAAAATTCATCGGCGAACAGGCAAAGGCGATGTATCCGATCCGCGGCGATATTCTGATCGGCTATAACCTCGGCGGTCTGGGCTTGCTGCAGCTGCCGCCGCTGATGGCAAAGTATAACCAGTACATCGACTATGTGGGCATCGATCTGTATTTCGGTTGCTTCGAAAACATCGTGAAGTCCATTGAAACCTTCCCGGCGCTGATGAAATATGCCTACACGCTGACCAGAAAGCCGATCATCCTTGCCGAGTTCGGCTATATCGGTCTTGGCGAGCCCAAAACGCCCGCCCAGAAGCAGGCCATTCTGGAAAAGCGCTACAAGGTCAGCAGCGAAGAGGAGGCACGCAAGAATATCAACGCCTTTATCAAGCATCTGCCCAAAGATCTGCGCGACGAGTTCCGCCAGCTTTACAAAAACAAGAGCGACAGCGAAAAGGCCGATCTGCTGTTTAAGGGCGAATATGCCAACCACATCTACCGCGAACTGTCGGAGGGCACGGGCCTTGCCGGCTATCCGCACACCCCGGAAGGTCAAGCGAAGTTCTTTGCCGATCTGATTCCGATGGTCAAAAATCTCGACTTCTGCATCGGCGCGTTCATCTATATGTGGAACGATTCCGAACGGTGCTATGTCTGCGGCCAGAAGGGCTGCCCGGTGGAAACCGGCTGGGGCATTGTGGACGGCGAAGGCAAGCTGAAGCCGGCCTACTACGCGGTGCAAAAAGCGTTTGCAAACTGAAAAAAGCAAAAGAATGCCGTCGGCTTGTCCGGCGGCACTTTTTTTCTGTGTGAAATGTGGAGCGTGAAACGTACAGCCTGCAGATCGCCGGCAGCTTTCACGCTTCACGCCTTGCGCGCATTCTTTGCTCTTGCTTTTCTCGCTTCGATATGGTATCATAAAGATACACCGGCACAGACAAAGCGGTCTGTGCTCTGTTCAAAGGAGGAAAACAAGCTATGCAAAAATCCAGACATCTGCTCGCGCTGCTGCTTTGCCTTGTCATGATGTTCTCCGTCGCCGCACCGGCGTCGGTCGTCCTGCAGGCATCCGCCGCAACCGCAGGCAGCACGCAAACGATCAAACTGAACAAAACAAAAGCGGCTGTCTATAACGGAAAAAAGCTGAAGCTGAAGGTCAGCGGCACCAAACAGACCGTGAAATGGTACACCACCGACCAAAAGATCGCAACCGTCAAAAACGGCGTTGTAACAACCAAAAAGGCCGGCACGGTCAAGATCGCGGCCAAGGTCGCCGGACAAAAGCTCGTTTGCAAAGTGACCGTCAAGCCCGCGCTGGTCGCTTCAACAAAAGAAGTCACCATGACCGCCGGAAAGGCAAAGAAAGCGGTTTTGACACTGTATGCCGCGGACGGCGACGTCGCGTGCAAAATTGCCGATCCCGCGATCGCGTCGTATAAATTCGGCGATTGGAACGGCAAAAAGATCGGGCTCAAGCTCACCGGCAAAAAGGCCGGCGTCACCACCGCCACCGTCACCAACTCCGTGACGAAGGACAAGGTCAAAATCAAGATCACCGTCAAGGCCAAAGCCCAGCCCGCGGCAAAACCGCTGACAGCTTCTGCAACCGCCGTTTCGCTCGCACCGGGCGAGGTCAAAACCGTCACGCTGACCGAATCGCCCGCGTCGCAGCTTGCGCTCACCACGGCGCAGCCGGATATTGTCCGCTGCTCCTGGAGCGGCGCATGGGTCAACGGCGCCTCCGCGCTGACGCTGACCGGTCTGAAGGAAGGCAAAACGACTATCACCGTTGCGGACACCGTCAGCAAGCAAAGCGTTGTGCTGACCGTTGTTGTCGGCTGCGACCATGTCTTCTCCGACGCCTATATCGTGGACCAGGCTGCCACCTGCACCGCCGCCGGCAAGGAATCGACCCACTGCATCATCTGCGGCGCTGTGGGCGCCACGCGTGAGATCCCGCCCGTCGCGCACGATTACGCCGAGGAATACACCATCGACGTCCCGTCGACCTGCAGCAAAGTGGGCGAACAGTCGCGCCACTGCAAGGTCTGCGGCGCCCGCACCGATATCAAGCCCGCGGAAAAAGCGCCCCACGATTACGGTGTGCCCACCGTGACCAAAGAAGCCACCTGTAAGGAAGCCGGCTCTCAGACCAGCCTTTGCAAAATCTGCGGCGCACAGAACGTGGAAACGATTCCGGTGAAGGAGCACACCCTCGGCGCATGGACGGTCGAGAAGGCCGCCACCTGCAAGGAGGCCGGCGTGGAAGCTGCCACCTGCTCCGTGTGCGGCAGCAAGGTGACGCGGGAGATTCCGCAAAAAGAACACACGCTCGGCGCATGGACGGTCGAGAAGGCCGCCACCTGCAAGGAAGCCGGCGTGGAAGCCGCCGTTTGCTCGGTCTGCAACACCAAGGTGACCAGAGAGATTCCGACAACCACCGCCCACAACTACGGCGACTGGACAGTCACGAAGGCCGCGACCTGCCAGGAAACCGGCGTGGAAACCGCAACCTGCTCCATCTGCGGCAACAAGCAGACGCGAGAGATTGCCAAGGTCGGGCACAGCTTCGGTGAATGGACGACCAGCGGCGACCAGCAGGTTCGCACCTGCACCGTCTGCGGCTATAAGGAAACAAAAGCCAAAGAAGCACAGCCCGGCGAAACTTTCCAGAATCCGCTTTCTGGACAGAATCAAGAAACGCTCGATTTTCAAAGATTCACTATCAAACCTGCCCGTAAAGTAAAAATCAATTTAAAGAATATCTTAACCGGAGATGCAGCAAATAGACTTGCAAAAACGGAATCACAGCATAACGCTGAAGCGGGCAACGGTTTTTCATGGCGATTCTTTTTCTTTGATGTTACATATGTGTCCTCTTCGTCTGGAGCAAACGATGTAATGAAAGCGTATGAACTCATTTATACGGATACATTCTTTAAATCAAACGGAGCTGCAGTTCAGCAAAAAGGCTTGGCGCACTTAACTGATCGCTATGTTGGGAAGGGGATTACAACCGAACTGTACCCCGGTGTGACTGCAGAAATAGTATTTGGGTTGCTGATGGCAGATGACAGCGGTGATATACTGCTTCGTGTACCGAAAAACGGCAATAACGAAAACACATGGATCTCAATGAAAGCTCCAGAACTTTCTTCCGAGAACACCTCAGTGAATAACAATTCCAATAATAGCACAACATTGAGCACCGATATTGAAACGAACTTAAATTCGTTGAAGAATTATTTGAATACATACGGAACGACAAATGGAGCTGGCTTAAAGGAACTTAGCAAAACTCAAAAGTATTATTCTCAGCAATTAGAAGTTTCTCTGATGTATGATTATGTAAAAAAAGAGTTCCGCTTCCTCTTCAAATCCAGTGATTCGAAGTACCCTGTCAAATCATGTTGGATAGATTTCTCTATTCCCGAAAAGCCAGTAGGTGATCCAGTAAAAATAGGTATGCTCTATAATCAAACGTCTACTGGCGAACCATACCTCTTGAATTATGACGCTGATGTTAATCTCAATATAGGAGAATACAAATATGGTGACGCCCTTGATTTCAATTGGAATTCTTGCCAGGCTTTGTCACAAACAATAACTAAGGTTCTTAAAGTCGAAGACTATTACGACATGGTATCAACCGAATTGAAAACTGTTTTTGAAACAAGCATGGCACTCACTGACCAAATGTTATATAATACATCGTTGCGTATGCATTTAAGTCATATTGGTTTCACGTCGTTCTCATTGTAAATCAACACCAAAGCCGGCACCCGATCGGGTGCCGGCTCTTTTTATGCAGTTCTTTACGCTTTGTCCACACACACGAGCTCGTAGTCGCGGGAGCCGAAGCCCAGCGCCGCGGCGGCTTCGATGGTGTGGACGCCGTTGCGCGATTCCACACGCGCCAGAAAGTGCGCCTGACCGGGGTCGTCCTTGGCGGCGTAAACGAGGTCGATGCACGCCTGATCGATCGCAACCGGGTCGAGCGACGCGAGCACACCGATGTCGGCCATGCAGGGATCCTCCGCCACTTCGCAGCAGTCGCAGTCCACCGACAGGTTTTTCATCACATTGATGTAGACCGCTTTGCCGCTGAAACAGCGCGCGACCGCACTTGCGGCGTCCGCCATGCTTTCGAGGAATCTGTTCTGCGGCGGCAGATCGTCCCACACGGTGTACTGATCCTTGGTTTTGCCGGCGGAGTGGATCCACGCCTTGCCCTCGCTCGACGCGCAGCCGATCGAAAGCTGTTTGAGCGCGCCGCCGAAGCCGCCCATCGGGTGGCCCTTGAAATGTGAGAGCACCAGCAGAGAATCATAATTGGCAAGGTGTTTGCCGACGAAGTCTTCTTTCAGCACATGGCCGTTTTCCACCGGCAGCACCAAATCGGGGCCGGTCTCGTCCATCAGATCCACGGTGAAATATTGATCCCATCCGTGGTCGTGCAGCAGCTTTTTATGCTTTTCGCTCGTATTGCGCGCACCGGCATAGGCGGTGTTGCACTCCACGACCGTACCGCCGATGGCGTCGATCATCGTTTTCCAGAAATCGGGCGGCAAAAAGTTTTGGTTGCCCTGTTCGCCGGAGTGGAGCTTGACGGCGATCTTGCCCGTGAGATCGGCGCCGACCGTGTCATACAGCATTTTGACCGACGCGGGCGTAATGGTTTTTGTAAAATAGACGCGCGGTTTTTCCATCGGGATTCATCCTTTCAAAAAGCCGCCTTGGGGCGGCTGATTATACCTGCTCGTCCGTCGGCTCTTCGGCCGGGCGGCTGCGTTTGTCCTGCGGGCGCAGCGACGGGAAGGCGCGGTAGACCGCCATCACCAGCACCGGGATCACAACAATCTGCAGCGCCACCGCCGGCACGGCGTTGACAAAGCCGTTGGTCAAAAACAGCTTGAGTGTGAACGGGTCGCCACCGAGTCCGGCGAGCGCAGTCCGCGACAGGCCCCACACCAGACGGCCGAGCAGCATGGCCGCAAGGAGCGAGACATACAGATAGCCCGGCTTTTTCGGCAGCAGCCGGTATAAAAGACCGGTCACAAGGCCATAGGTGCCCAATTCAAACGCCATACCGATGGCGTTGGGGAACATGGCCGGCATGTGGAACAAAAACGAGCGCATCAGCGGCGCGATGACGCCGATGGCAAGGCCGTACCACGGGCCGCAGAAATAGCCGGCCAGCATCACCGGCAGATGCATCAGCGACACCTTGTTGGCAATTTGTTGCACCTGACCGGTCAAAAACGGCAGCACCATGCAAAACGCCAGCATCAGCGCGGCAAGCACGAGGCGGAATAAGTTTTGATCTCTTTTGGATTTCATAAAGCATCTGTCCTTTCAGATTGGTTGCGCGTCTGGAACGATGCTGCGCCGCCTTGGGCGGTGCGTTGGGTTTCAAAGCAGCGTTTTGAGTTGTCCGACAGTCTCCTTGACCAGCTCGCTCATCGTGGCGTCTTTGACGCCGATGACCCGGTTGTTGCAGCGGTTCAGCGGCAGCAGCAGCTTGAGCGCCTTGCTCTGTCCCACGGCAACAGCCATCTTCGGCGTGATCTCGCCGAGCAGCGAATCCGCGGAGAGAATGCCGAGAGAGCCGACAATCACGTCCGCGTCGCGGCACGCCACCAGTACCGGGTTTTCGCCCGTTGCACCCTGATTGGCGCCTGCCTTGAGCATGGCGGCTGTGGCGATGGCGTTGGTGCCGATCACGAGCGGTTCCACCGGCAGCGCTTCCTTTTTGATGGCTTCCACCAAAAGGCTGCCGAGCCGTCCGCCCTGTCCGTCAATGATCACGAGTTTCATGTTGTCACCTGCTTTGAAAGAGTATCTATATTATGCCGAAAAACCGCCCGTTTGTCAAGGGCTTCAAAAGGAAACGACCGGTTGCCCGGCCGTCAGAATTCGATGGGTGTGCAGATCTCCGGCACGATGAAACGCATGTCGGGGTGGTTTTTTGCAATCCGTTTTTGCAGCCGTTTGACGCTGACCGTCCGCGTGACGGGCGGAAAGGCGTTGTCGAAATGGTCGACCAGCACGGCCTTGGGCTTGTATTTCCGGAGAAAGTCCGCCGTTTTTTCCGGCACAAACACGCTGCCGCCGTTGGCGAGGATCAGCAGATCCACGTTTTTGGGATAGGTGACCGCCGGCGTGTCGCGGAACGAGCCGGTGAGAAAGATCGTTTTGCCGCCGTGGGTAATCTCGTAGGCGACAATCTCGCCGTTTTCGGGCATCTTCCGGTTCATATACGCCAGCCAAAACAAACGCGGCAGATGCAAAGCGCTTTTGGGCACCACGGTCAGGATATAGATCGGGTCAAACACGATATGGCGAAACGGCCAGACCTTCACCGTGAAATCGCCGAACTGCAGCGTGTCGCCCGGCGCGATCAGGTGGATCCGTTCTTCGGGGACGCCGCGCTTTTGAAGCGTCGCTTTGGGTGTTTCGGTGCAATAGACCGGCACGGTTGTGTCGACCTGCGTCAGCGAAGGAATGCTGTAAATATGGTCGAGGTGGCCGTGGGTCACCAGCACCGCGTCGAAGCCGGCAAAGCCTTCGACGGGCGTGGTTTCAATCCGCTTGTTCATCCGCACGAACGGGTCAAAGAGCAGCCTAGTTTTGCCGTCGTCCAGACCGATCGTCGCGGTGCCGTACCATGTGATCTTCATTACGTTGTCCTCCGTTTTTCGTTTCGGGGGCTGCTGTTCGGCTTTATTCTACCATGAAGTGCCGCGCCGGGCATCGTCCGTTTTTATGTGAAATCGGACGATAAAAAAGCGACCCGCTGCCGCAGGTCTCTTTATTGGATCATCTTCTTTTGCGTCTGCGCCTGCGCTTTTGCTTCAAATACGCCGTGCGCACCGCAACAAACAGCACGAACAGCGCAAAGACGACCAGCAGATTGTAGAGCCAGTACGGCTTTTTTGCAACGTCGTGCAGCGCCACAAGGTCGGTGGTATAGACGAAACCGTCCACGCTGTAGGTCACTTTGCCGAGCACCTGGTTTTTGCGGATCGGCGCCTTGAGCTCCTGCGGCAGGTCGATCTCTTTCGGCACGTTTTCGGGCGTGATTTCGTTCGGCGCGACCGTGCGCAGATCGGTCTGCATGATCACGTCGAGCTCCCTTGTCTTTTTGGTCGCTTTTTTCACCGTCAGGTGCGCGAGCGGCACGGTTTTGTCGGCGAGGAGCTGATAGGTATAGTGGTCATAGACATAGGTCAGCAGCTTTTTGCTGTCGGAAAAACGCTGGCCTGCGCCGGGTTTGCCGCCGAGCACGACACAAATCAGATCGAGTTTTTCTGCGCTTGCCGAGGACACCAGACATTCGCCGGCCTGCGGGGTGTAACCCGTCTTGATGCCGGTGCACGCGCTCAGATAGTAGCCGGACGACGGCAGCAGCAGTTGGTTGGTGTTCTGATAGGTGCGGTCGTTCGCCGGGTAGATTTCCGTCGGCGGCACGGTGACGCTTTTCATCGTGACAATCTCGTTGAACAGGTCATACTTCCGGCACGCTTTTGCCACCAGAAACAGATCGTAGGCCGTGCAGTAGTGGTCGTTGTCGTGGATGCCGTTCGGGTTCACAAAATGCAGGTTTTCACACCCGAGCTCCGCCGCGCGGTCGTTGCACATGGCGGCAAACGCCTCCACACTGCCGGCAACATGCTCGGCCAAAACAAAGGCGGCTTCGTTGGCGCTCGGGATCAGCAGCGCCTGCAGCAGGGTGCGGACCGTGTGGGTCTCCCCTGCCTTGAGATTCGCCGTCACATAGCCCGCCGGCACGCGGCTGACCGCACCGGCAGAGACTTTGGCGGTCTCGTCGGGCGTGCAGTGTTCGAGCACGAGCAGCGCCGTGAGCAGCTTGGTGGTGCTGGCCGGGTACATTTTTTCGTGCGCGTTCTTTTCAAAGAACACCTTGCCGCTGTCCGGGTCGGCAACAAAGGCCGCCTTGCAGGCGATCGCGGGCAGATCGTCGGGCGTTTTCTGCTGTTTCGGGTCATAGGT
>CADABX010000038.1 GCA_902786285.1 Oscillospiraceae bacterium
GGTCATCCGCCACCGAACAGAATACAACACTGAAGCGATAAAGGTCTGACCTTACTATTACACATTTGACGCATCGCCGCAGGCGGCGTCCATCAATTCCGAATTCCGCATTCCGAATTCCGAATTAAAAAAGCGGCATGGCAGAAAGCGTTGATCGAACAGAAACTGCCTGTCCGTTTGTCCATTTTTTCAGGAGGAAGTCTGCCATGCCGCTTTTTTCCGTCATCATCCCGGCCTATAACAGCGCGGCGTTTTTGCCGCAGGCGCTCGACAGTCTGCTTGCGCAGACGATGCCGGGCTTCGAAGCCGTGATTGTCAACGACGGCTCCGCCGACAACACGCAGACGATCATCGACGCCTATTGCCAAAAAGACAGCCGCTTTCGCTGCATCGCGCAGGCCAACGCCGGCGTTTCCGCGGCGCGCAACAACGGCCTTGCGGCGGCAACGGGCGAATATGTGACCTTCCTCGACGCGGACGACTATTACGACAAAGACACGCTCGCGGCGTTTGCAAAGCGGATCGACGAAACGAACGCAGATCTTTTGCTCGGGCGGCTGTGCATGACGTCGGGCAGCAAAACGCTCGGCTTTCACGCGATGGCCGACGTTTTGGCCAAGGAACCCGGCGCGATCTATATGTTTGACAAGCGGCTGCTGTGGAACTTTCTTGTCAGCAACAAGTGCTACCGGCGTGCGTTTTTGTTGGAACACGGCGTGCGGTTCCCGGCTACGGGCTTTTCCGAGGAGGGCGCGTTTTTCATGGACGCCGTTTATGCCGGCGCGGCGATCGCTTCGGCGTGGGACAGCGTGGTCTGGTACCGCCGCCACACGGACGCGGAAGGCCTTTCCGTCAGCCAGACGGCAAACGTCAAAAACCTCGAGAGCCTCTTCGGCTCCATGACGCATATCCTTGACGCGGCAAAACGCGCGAAGGGGACAGACGATCTTTCCGACGATTATCTGCAGGAGGTGCTGTATAAGCACGCGCACATTCTCGTCTCGCAGTTTTACCGTGCCCTGTGGCAGATGGACGACGCGGCGCTGAAATTGTGTGCGTCGCAGCTCCAGTCGCTGTTTGAACGGTTGACGCCCGAACGCCTTGCGGCGCTGCAAAACGCGAACCGCGACCTGCACCTTTGCCGGCTTTGCCAAACAAAGGCCGACGCGGCAAACAGCGCGAACCTTTGCGTGCGCGTGAAAACGCGCTGCGGCGAACCGGCGACAAGATCGCTCTTTGCGCAAAGCTGCCCGTTCTTTACGCTCTCACTCTCACCTGCAGCGGCAAAGTCGCTGCCCGACGCCGTTTTGCGTCAGGCGAACGTCCGGGTGGAGGCAAAGACCAGAGCGGCAAATGTTCCAACGCTGCGCTTTGCGTCGCTGCCGGTGCTGGACCCGTCGCTGCTGCAAACGCTGCTGCGGCTGCCGGTGCCGAAAGCGGCGACGGCGGCAAAGGTTTTACAAATTCTTTTGAAACGGAGGCACGGCGGATGAAAGAACTGCTCTATCATCTTTTCGCGTTTTTCTGCAACCTGAGCGGCCGGCTGTTTCCGGTCAAAGACCGCCGCGCGGCGTTTATTTCCATGCACAACGAACAAATGCACGATTCGCTCGGCGCCGTGCGAAACGAAATGCAGGCGCGCGGTTTTGAAACCGTGACGCTCACGCGCCGCGACCTGTCGCCGCGCCGTCCGCTGTCGGTTTTGCGCTTCTTTCTGGTGCGCGCCCGCCAGCTTGCCACAGCGAAATATATCTTTCTCAACGACAACTTCATGCCGCTGGGGCTGCTGCGTCTGCGCAAAACGCAGGTTGTCACACAGCTTTGGCACGCGGAGGGCGCGTTTAAAAAATTCGGACTTTCCATCGACCAGCCGCCCGCCGTGCGTGCGCGCGAGCAGGCCGGCAACGCCAGGCTCACCTGGGTGGTCTGCTCGTCCAGGCAGGTCGCGCCGATCTATGCCGAAGCGTTCGGCGTCAAACCATCGCAGGTGCTGCCGCTGGGTGCGCCGCGGGTCGACGTGCTGCTTCGACCCGGCAAAGAGGCAGAAGCCCGCGCCGCGCTGGAAGCGCGGTATCCGCAGCTAAAGGATAAAACGCTGGTGCTGTATGCGCCGACATTCCGCGACGACGCGGCACAAAACGAAGCAATGCTGCGCCAAATCGACATGGATGCGTTCCGCCGGGAACTCGGCGACAGCTTTGTGCTGCTGCTGCGGCTGCATCCGCAGATCCGCCCGACCGACCGTATGCTGGACGGCGCGGTGGATGTGACCGACTGGCCCGACGCGGCAGCGCTGGTACAGGGCTGCGACGTGCTGGTGACCGACTATTCGTCGATCTGCATGACGGCGGCGCTGCTCGGCAAAAAAACGGTCTTTTTCGCGTTCGACCTGCCGCAGTACCGCGCAAAGCGCGACTTCTATTTCGACTACGAAGGCTATGTGCCCGGCAAAGTGGCTCATACGTTTGATGAACTGCTCCCGGCGATCGTCTCGCCTGCAGATCCGGAGCGGGCATCTCGCTTTTGCAGCTTCAACTTCGATTTCCGCGACAGCGCCAACACGGCGCGTGTACTCGATGCAATTGTGAAAAAGTAAAAAACGCCCGAACTTTTTCTTGAAAAAGGCTTGACATTTCCGGCGCGAAGTGGTATAGTATTCGAGCAGTTGCGAGAGTGGCGGAATCGGCAGACGCGCACGTTTGAGGGGCGTGTGGGGTGACTCGTACGGGTTCAAGTCCCGTCTCTCGCACCATGGAGTGCTTACAGCTTTTGTTGTGAGCACTCTTTCTTTTTATGCAGCAACATGTAACGGGACTTGAAGGAGCCGCGGCACAGAGCGACAGTCCGGTGGACTGTCGTGACCGCGGCCGACCAAGGCGCGCAGTTCGCGCCGCGAGTCAAGTCCCGTCTTTCGGGAATTGTCTTTTATGGACGGAAAAACAAGGTATTTATCGTGGTATTTACATTGTATTCCCTCAATCTGTTATAAATTGGAAGGAAAGATCGTAAATACCATTAAATACCACAGGAGACATTCAAGAGCTTTGCAACCTCATCGATTGCCTGTGCGTTTGCCTGCTGCACGGCGTGGGCGTAGATATTGCGTGTGGCGGTTTCCTTCTTTCGATAATTGCCGGTGCGCACAATGGAAAACAGACCTGTTTCAAAGTCAATGTCGTGCCATTCCAGTCCGAGTGCTTCGCTGATGCGCAATCCGCAGAAAGCGAGAAAGAAAATGCAGGCCGCAATGTTTTTTTCTTTTGCGGTCTGTCCTGCAAACGCCTTGTGTATCCGGTCTTGTTTTGCTATAATCAAAGAAAAGAGAAAAAGATGCTTTTCGGCTCTTCTTGCCGTTACCTTTTTCGGCTTCATGTCGTTTTCATAGATGAAGGAGGCGAGGACAGATGGAAGACTTTGAAATTCTGCAGCTGTATAATGCGCGGGATGAGGCTGCGATCGGCGAAAGCCGCCGGAAATTCGGGGCGCTGATCCGGTCGCTGGCGCTGCGGCTGCTGCGCTCAAACGAGGACGCGGAGGAAACCGAAAACGATACCTACATGAAGGTCTGGAACGCCGTGCCTCCGTCGCAACCGTTGCCGCTTGCGCCGTATTTTGCCGCCGTTTGCCGGCGGACCGCGCTGGACCGGCTGCGCAACCGCAACCGGGCAAAACGCGGAGGCGGCGCTTATGAAGAGAGCCTGTTTGAATTGGCGGAATCGATTCCGGGCGGCGACGACGGACGAACCTTTGCCGACACGGTTGCGCTGCGGAACGCCCTGAACACCTTCCTTTCAACCCTCACTCCCGACGCGCGCCTGATCTTTTTGCGCCGCTACTGGTGGTTTTGCTCCGTTTCGGAGATTGCCCGCAGCTGCGGTATGACGCAGGGCGCGGTCAAAATGAGTCTTTCCCGCACCCGGGCAAAGCTCAAAGCATTTTTGAAGGAGGAACAGCTTTATGAAACCGACTGATCTTTCAGACGCTCTGAACGACGTGGATCCGGCTTTTATCGAAGCATCCGCACCGGAACCGCTGCCGGAACAAAAACGAACCGGCAGAACCCGGACCCGGCTCGCCGCGCTGGCGGCAGCGCTGGTCGTCATCATCGGAATCGCCGCGGTCCTTGCATGGCGCGGCGCAAAACACCCGACACCGGATGTGCCCGGCACGGCTGCAACACAGCAGACGAAAACAGACAAAGGGTTGTCTGCGCTGCTGCGTCCGCTGACAGCGTATGCTGCTCAGTATCCCGCACAAACGCCCTATCCTGCTGAAGGGGATCTTGCCCCGCAAAGTGAACTGGACGCATGGAGTCAGGCGCAAATAGAGCGCAGAACGTCCTATTTTGGCGCGGGAAAATCCCTCGACGGATTCTTCACCCGCTCGTTGCCGGCGTTTCTGGGCGGCAACGCCGGACAAAACACGGTCTGTTCGCCGCTGAATATCTATTTCGCGCTGGCCATGCTGGCGGAAATCTCCGACGGGAACACCCGTGCGCAGGTGCTTTCCCTGCTCGGTGTGCCGGACGTTGAAACCATGCGCACCCAGGCCAACCGCGTGTTCAACGCCAACTACCGCAACGACGGCTCCGTGTCCTGCATTCTTGCCGATTCGCTCTGGCTGAACAAAAACGTAACGTTTCGCAAAGATACGCTCGAAACGCTGGGCAAGTATTATTACGCCTCCACCTACCGCGGTCAGCCGGGTACCGAAACGTTTGACAACGCGATTCGCGCCTGGGTCAACGGCCAGACCGGCGGTTTGCTGCAAAACGAAGTCGCCGGCATCAAGACAGACCCGCTGACCATGCTCGCTTTGTACACCACCGCGTATTTCGGCGACAAATGGCAGGCGGCGTTTCGACCGGAGGAAACGAAGAAAGGCGTGTTTCACAGCCCCGACGGCGACGCCGAAGCCGACTTTATGCACGCGACGGATTTGTGGGGCACCTATTATTGGGGCAAAAAGTTCGGCGCCGTGAAAAAGGATCTGCAGCAGGGTGGCTCCGTCTGGTTCCTGTTGCCCGACGAGGGAACAACGCCGGAAGACCTGCTGCAGGACAGCGAAGCGCTCCGCTTTTTGTTCACCGCCGACAAGCTGAACGATTGGAACAACCAAAAATCGCTGCGCGTCAACCTTTCGCTTCCGAAATTCGACATCAGCGCGCAGCTCTCGCTGAAAGAGGGGCTGCAGACGCTGGGCGTTACGGACTGCTTCAGCGAACAGGCGGACTTTTCGCCGCTGACAGACTTTCAGCCGATTGCCGTTTCCGATCTCAATCACGGTGCGCGCGTGGTTGCGGATGAGCAGGGCGTGACCGCCGCCGCCTATACTGAGATGATGCTGGACGGTGCAGCCATGCCGCCGGAGGACGAGATGAATTTCAATCTGAACCGTCCCTTCCTGTTCGCCGTGATAAGCGACGACAGGATGCCGCTGTTTGTGGGCATTGTCAGCCAACCGACGTAAAACCCTTTGCAATCATACCGTTGTTTTATCGCCCGCTGCCGTCGCAGTCAGACGGCGGCGGGTGTTCTGTTTGCTGAAAAAGGTTTTGCAAAAGCAGCCGTTTCGGTCGTTTGTGCCAGCCGCGGCCCTGCTTTTGATCATCGGGCTTTGGAACGGTGTGCGCAGCTTTTGGCGTGCCTATCTGCAAGCGCTGCTGTTTTTGGAAGTGATGAACTGGTATGACGGCATCGTGATTGACAAAGTGTGGGTGGGCTACAGCAAATTCTGGGCCCTGCCCGGGTGCGAAGATCTGCCCTATGTGCAGACGTGGACGCAGGTGCTTAAAAAGCGCGGCATTCTGACGCTGATCTGGGTGGTCGGCGCGGCAGTGGTTGCCGGGCTGGTTGTGCTGATTTTTTAAAGAAAGACGTGGGCATACAAGACTTTGAACGCTCCCTGTCCCAAAAAACGCCTGAAGCATGGAAGCTCCGGGCGTTTTTGTTTTGCGGTTCCGAACGCCGCGCGCAATGCGTAAAAATGTCGTCTTTTCGCTTGACAACCGGGAACAAGCGGCATAAAATAAAAGACATAAAGTGCGGGAGGTGTACGCGATGCGCAAGTTTCCCAAATGGCTGTTTTATCTGATCCAATGGACCTGGGGCCTGCCGGTGAATCTGTTCGGTGCGGCGGGCTATCTTGTCTGCAAACTGCGCGGCCAGCGGACGGAACGCTTCGGCAATGCATGGATCACCTATGTGCCGTGGAAAAGCGGCGGCTTGTCGCTCGGGCTGTTCATCTTTTTAAGAGAAAACCATCCAAACAAAATCTGGACGCCCAACGCGCGCATCCATGAATACGGTCACACCTGGCAGTGCTTGCTGCTCGGGCCGTTTTTCTGGCTCGTCATCGGGTTGCCGAGCTTCATCTGGTGCCACTGCTTTGAATCGTGGCGGCGCAAGAACAAAGTGTCCTACTATGTGTTTTACCCCGAAAAATGGGCGAACGCCTGGGGACAAAAGGCGACCGGCCTGCAGATGAAAATCCCGTCCGATCCGCTGAAGGAACGCTCCGACGACGGCTGAGTGCACACGGCATACCCCGCAAAGGAAAGGAAATCACTATGGCACAATTCTTCAAACGCATCTGGGCGTCGTTTCTGGCGCTTTGGGCAATGCTGACCGGCTTTTTCAGCTGTATGCCGCAGCAGCCGGACCCCACACCCTATCTCGCATCGGTGAAGGAGGCCGATCTGATGTTTTCGACCGATCGCATCCATTTTTTGAACACCGACAATTCCGATGCGATCCTTTTGGAAAGCGGCGGCCGTTTCGCGCTGGTGGACGCCGGCGAAGACTCTGACAATCCGCGCGGACTGCCGGGGTTGAATTTTACCGGCTATGAAGACCGTGTGCTCTCCTATCTCAAAGCGCACGCGGCAGGCGCGGACGGCAAAGTGCATCTCGATTTCATCGTCGGCACCCATGCGCACTCCGATCATCTCGGCGGGTTCGACACGATCCTTTCCGATCCCGACGTCTCGGTCGGCCGGGCGTATCTGAAGGTATATGACAGCAGCGTCATCAACGAGCACGAGGTCACCGAATGGGACAACCAGGAGGTCTATGACCAGACGGTGGCTGCGCTGCGGGCGAAAAATGTGCCGATCATCAGCGAACCGGACAGCACGCCGTTTTTGCTCGGCAACTGCAAAATCACGCTGTTTAACACAGACGATCCGGTGCCGACGGAAAAGGTCGGTGAAAACGACCAGTCGCTCGGATTGCTGGTGGAAACGAACGGCACACGCGTCTTTCTTGCCGGCGATTTGGACGATCTGACCGGCGACGAAACACGGCTGGCGCCGCTGATCGGTAAAGTGGATCTTTTGAAAGTTCCGCACCACGGCTGCGAAGGCTCCAGCAGCCCGGAATTTCTGCGAACGCTTATGCCGAAGATCTGCGTGTTCACAACCGGCGAATACAGCCACAATGTGCACGCGCGCGAACGGATCCCGGAGATCTGCGGTTCAACGATGTATTTCACCGCGCGGGAAGGCGGCGTTTTGGCGCTGCTCGGCGAAAACGGCGATATCCGCTGCTACGGACAGATCCATTAAAAGAAAACGAACCGGACGCGCCAAGGGACCCCTTACGGAAGGGGTCCCAAAGTCCGGCTTTTTTCTTGACATTTTTTTGCATCATGCTATAATGAAACAAAGAACGAGAAACGGAGGTTTTCCTATGTCCGAAAAAGTCAGAGTCGGCGTCATCGGCGTCGGCAACATGGGTCTCGGCCATATCAACAATTTCGTCAAAGGCGCGATGCCGGAGATCGACATCACCTGTGTGGCGGATATCGACGAAAAGAAATTCGCCCTCGCCAAAGAAAAGCTGCCCGACGTGGTGTGCTTTCCGACTGCCGAAGCGCTGATCGACAGCGGTCTTGCCGACGCGGTGATCATCGCCACGCCGCACTATTTCCATCCGCCGATCGGCATCTACGCGCTGCAAAAGGGCGTGCACGTGATGAGCGAAAAGCCCGCCGGCGTCTATACCAAGCAGGTGCGCGAGCTGATCGACGTTGCCGAACACAGCGATAAAACCTACGCCATCATGTTCAACCAGCGCACCAACTGCGTTTACCGCAAGATCCACGATCTGGTGCAAAGCGGCGTCTACGGCGAACTGCGCCGTGTGAGCTGGATCATCACCGACTGGTTCCGCACCCAGCAGTATTACAACTCCGGCGGCTGGCGCGCCACCTGGGCGGGCGAAGGCGGCGGCGTGATGCTCAACCAGTGTCCGCATCAGCTTGATCTGTGGCAATGGATCTGCGGCATGCCCGACACCGTGCGCGCGTTCTGCCATGAGGGCAAGTGGCACGACATCGAAGTGGAGGACGATGTGACGATCTATGTGACCTACCCCAACGGCGCCACGGGCACATTTGTTACCTCCACCGGCGACACCCCGGGCACCAACCGGCTCGAGATCACGCTGGACAAGGCGAAGATCGTCTGTGAAGAAGACCGCGACACCGGCAGCAGCGACGTGTGGGTCTATGAGCTGGAAACGTCCATCTCGGACTATATCAAGTCCGCGGAAAACGGCTTCAGCCGTCCGAAGGGCGCCTGGAAAAAGATGGAGACCGACGGCAAAAATCCGCAGCACGTCGGCGTGATGAACGCCTTTGCGGCGCATATTCTGCGCGGCGAGCCGCTCGTTGCCGAGGGCAAGGAGGGCATCCGCGGGCTGACGATTTCCAACGCGGCGTTCTTGTCGTCGTGGCTGGACAAAACGGTCACGATCCCGTTTGACGAGGATTTGTACTACGAGCTGCTGCAGAAAAAGATCCGCAACTCCACGTTTGTTAAAACAGTCAACGAGCAGGTGCAAAAGGATATGAGCAGCACCTATTGATGCAGTTGAAAATTAAGAATTGTAAAGTTGAAAATTGCGGTCGCGGGAAACTGCGGCCGCAGTTTTTTTGCCGCGCAGACGGTTGATGTAGAAGTTCTCTATCTGTAGCGGTCGCTCCTTGGGCGACTTCATATCCCGAGAAGTGATGAACGCATATTCAAGTTCATCTCTGTCATCAAAAACAGCCGCCCGCGGGCGGCTGTTGTGGTTGTTATTTGTTAGAGAACGGATATATATCAGGCGGCAGCATAGATATTCATCCTTTCCTCCATGACGTTCTTGCGAAATCCGATTTCGCTTGGCCGGGCGGCCGGCTGCTCCAGCGAAGACACGGTGATCAGATCCACCGGCTTGCAAAACGCGTCTGCAAAATCATTATAGACGCTGCCGAGCTTAAACAGTGTGTCAAGGTCAGTGCCGGTCGTGTCAACGATCAGGTCAATGTCGCTGCTGTCGGTTGCTGTTCCGCGCGCATAGGAGCCAAACAGATAGACAGCTTTGATATGATATTTTTCCGCAATCGGGGCAACGATGCTGCGGATCTCTTCAATCGTATAAACCATGCAGACACCACCTTTCTGGTTCTATTATATGCAAAAGTGAAGAAAAATCAAGAGGGCAGGCCTACGGCGATCTGCGCCTTACAATGCCTTTTCAGCAACCAGAACCGTCCAGCCGTCGCGCTCGACTTCCTTACAAACGAGAAAGCCGTTCTTTTTCCAAAAATGGTTCGACTGCGGGTTGTCCTTGTCGATTGCAAGGCGGATGGCGGTTTTCCCGGTCGCTTTGAGATACGCCGCCGTCTCTTCGATAATCGCCGAGCCGAGGCCCTGCCCCTGCAGCGCTTTTTTCATCATGAAAAAGCCGATAAAGGCCGTGCTCTTTTCCGGGTATCCGTCAACAAGATCCATCACGGCAATCAGCGTATTGCCCTGATAAAAGCCGAGATAATACTTGTCCGCACGCGCCACGCCCGGCGGCAGCAGTCGCAGATCGCTTTGCACCTGTTCTTTGGTCGGCTGCGCCTGACAATAGGCATAAAACTGCGTGTTTTCCCTGCACAATGCCAAAATCTCGTCGATGTCCGCGTCGCCGAGTCTTCGCACGGCATACCGGCTGCTTAGCTTTTGGTAATCAAGCATCCGTCAAAACCTCGCCTTCCTGCGTTCTTGCTATCTTTTATTCTCCCGCCGCCAGTTCCCAAAACGGCCGGAACGCGGAGGGCAGGGCGTATTCGTGCTCGAGCTGCTCCTTCGTCACCCAAAGGAACCCGTCCGGCATCCGGCGGCAGCGGATCAGATAGCCCGTCATGTGCCACTCCACATGGGTGAAAATGTGCGTGTAGCCCGTTTGCAGCAAAAGGTCGGTCGGCTGTACGCCGAGGTTTGACGCAAACGTCAGCGCGTGTTGCGCGGCCGCGTCGGGTACTGCCTGTTCCGTTGGCGCAACGTCGGCGTTCGGGAATTCCCACAGCGACGCGAGCAGCCCTGTTTTCGGCCGTTTGCGGATCGCGAAGCGATCGCCGCACTGCAAAACCAGTACCGTCTTAAAAACAAGCTTGCGCGCCTTTTTTGTGTCGCGGACGGGATAGAACATCCAGCTTCCGTTTTTGTTCGCTTTGCATTCTCCGCGCAGCGGACAGCTTTCACACTTCGGCGCGCCGTTCGGGACGCAAACCGTGGCCCCGAGCTCCATCAGCGCCTGGGTCATCGCGCCGCAGTTTGGCGAACGGTAGACTGGGCGCAGCGTCTGCGCCACGGCGGTTTTTGTCGTCTGTTTGTCAATGTTGCTGCCGTCTTCGCAATAGCGCGTGAACACGCGCAAAACGTTGCCGTCCACGGCGGGCGTCGGCAAATCGAAGCAGATCGAGCCGATGGCGCCGGCGGTATAAGGTCCGATGCCGGGCAGGGCGCGGATGGCGTCGTAGGTATTCGGAAACGCGCCGCCGTGCTGCTGCGCGATCACCTGCGCCGCCTTTTGCAGATTGCGCGCGCGGTTATAGTAGCCGAGCCCTTCCCACAGCTTGAGCAGCGTCTCCTCGTCTGTTTCGGCGAGAGCCCGGATGGTCGGCAGCGCGTCGAGAAACCGGCGGTAATAGCCGATAACGGCCTCCACGCGCGTCTGCTGCAGCATAATTTCCGACAGCCAGACGTGATAGGGATCCTTGTCTTCGCGCCAGGGCAGGTCGCGTTTTTCCCGTTCATACCACGGAAGCAGCAGCGCGGGAAGTTGTTGCAGATCGTTCATGCGGCCGGCTCCTTTTTCTGCGGCAAAAACGGAAATCTTACAAACCGCCGCAGCACGATATACAGCACGGCGCACACAACAATATACGCCGCAACGGCCAGCGCAAGATACAGATTGGTGCTGCGCAGCAAACCGCCCTTCAGATGGTTGACAAAATACAGATACGGCACACACGTTGCGCCGACAATGCAGACCGCCTGGCCGATCCGGACAAACGGGTCGGCAAAATCGCTGTCCTTGCCGCCGACAAACGGCGCAAAATGGCGGAACCACAGCGACACCGGCAGCATCAGCGCATAGACGCCGACCGCGGCGCAGACCAGAAACAGCGCCGTCTTTTTCTGCGCCGGAAACAGCGCTTCCAAAATCAGAATGACCGGCTTGTGGAAGCCCATGAACAGCAGTGTGCTCTGGCCGGCAAGGTTCAGCCACCCAAGGCGCGGCAGCTTCATGCAAAGCAGCGCGAGCGCGGTGCTTGTGGCGATCGCCGTCAGCATGGCGAGCGTGTAGTCCTCGCCCCAATGGTTGCCGTGGATGCTGGTGCGGCCGTTGAAATACCAGACCGCCGCGCCGAACGCGAGCAGCAGCACAACGGCAACCGACCGCTGCCGCCACCGGAGCGACCGGATTTTTTCTTCGTTGGCGCGATAGAGCTGCCCGAGCAGCCAGCCGAAAAGAATCATGCACGCGCACGCCGGCACAACGTTGAGATGCCAGCGCATGCGCACCGTTTCGGTAAAGAGCGAAAGCGGCAAACACGCGAAGGTGAGCGCGAACACCAACGGCTTTTTGCCGCGTGTGAGCTTGATGATGCCATACAGCAGCAGCTCGGCGCAAAACAGCACCAAAACAAAATACAGCGGGTTCGACGGCGCGTCCACCAGCCGGCTGTGGCCGCGAAACATCCCGCGCAGATAGAGCGCGACGGGCACCTCGGTGTGCTGGATCACGGTCTTTTGCAAAAACCGCAGACACATGCTCAAAAGCTGCATCCACACATAGGGCACCAGCAGCCGCAGGCACAGCTTTTTCAGATAGTCGAGCGGCTTTGTCTGCGCGAGCTTTTCGATATTAAAGTTGAAGCCGGTGATGAAAAAGAAGATCGGCATATGGAACGAATAGATCCACGATTTAAACGTCTTGTCCACCGGCAGATGGCCGAGCACAACAAAAAAGAAGGCGAGGCCTCTGAGCTGGTCGACCCAGACGATGCGTTCTTTTTTTATCAGCGGCGACACGCCGGCGGAAGGGGAAAGTGCGTTTTCCATTTTTGCCTCCTCAGATCATTTCTTCAGGATGAAATACTTCGTCGAACCGCTCTGCGCTCAAAAAGCCGAGCGCCACGCACGCTTCCTTGAGCGAGATGTTTTCTTTGTACGCCTTCTTGGCGGTCTTCGCGGCGTTTTCATAGCCGATATACGGATTGAGCGCCGTCACCAGCATCAGCGAGCGGTGCAGGTTTTCGTGCATTTTTTCCTTGTTGGCGCGGATGCCGCACACGCAGTTGACGCGGAACGAGCGCAGCGCGTCTTTCAGCAGACGGCACGACTGCAAAAAGTTGTAGGCAATCACGGGCATAAACACGTTCAGCTCAAAATTGCCCTGCGACGCGGCCACGCCGATCGTGGCGTCGTTGCCGATCACCTGCGCGGCCACCATCGTGACCGCTTCGCACTGGGTCGGGTTCACCTTGCCCGGCATAATGGACGAGCCGGGTTCGTTTTCGGGAATCGTGATTTCGCCCAATCCGCAGCGCGGCCCGCTCGCCAGATGGCGCACGTCGTTGGCAAATTTCCAAAGATTCGCCGCCAGCGCCTTGAGTGCGCCGTGGGCAAAGACCATGGCGTCTTTGCTGGTCAGGGCGTGGAATTTGTTGCCTTCGCTCTGGAAGTCCTTGCCGGTCTCTTCACTGATCAGCTTTGCCGCCAGATCGGCAAAGCCAGCGGGACAGTTGAGCCCGGTGCCGACCGCCGTGCCGCCGAGGGCAAGACGGCGCAGATAGGGCAGGGCGGACAGCAGCATCTCGCGCGGCGTTTCCAGCCCGCCGCGCCAGCCGGCGATCTCCTGGGAAAAGGCGATCGGCGTCGCGTCCTGGAGATGGGTGCGGCCGCTTTTGACGACGCCGCGGTTGTCTTCTTCGAGTTGCCGCAGCGTTGCGATCATCGCGTCGATCTCGGGCAGCAACGCGTCCTCGACGCTGAGCACCGCTGCGATATGCATGGCGGTGGGGAAGGTGTCGTTGGAGCTTTGGCTCATGTTGACGTCGTCGTTCGGGTGCAAAAGGACCTTGCCGGAAAGGGCGTTGCCGCGGTTTGCGATCACCTCGTTGGCGTTCATATTGCTCTGGGTGCCGCTGCCGGTTTGCCAGACGACGAGCGGAAAATGGTCGGAAAGCGCGCCTTTGATCACTTCGTCCGCCGCGCGGCAGATATAATCGCATTTTTCTTTGGTCATCTTTTCCGGGCGGCAAAGGGCGTTGGCTTTGGCCGCGCATTTTTTTAAAATGCCGAACGCGCGGATGATCTCCTGCGGCATCGTCTCTGTGCCGATCTTGAAATTCTGAAAGCTGCGCTGCGTCTGCGCCGCCCAATAGCGGTCGGCCGGGACTTGCATTTCGCCCATGGAATCGTGTTCGATGCGGTATTCACTCATGGTTTCACACTCCGTATTGCTGTAATTGATGGACGACGGTGACCACGTCGTCGTTGATGGCGATGTCGGCGGAACGGTCAAACGCCGTTTCGCTCTTGTTGATCAAAACCAGATGGCCGCCGGAAAAATAGCGCAGATACGACGCGGCAGGGTAGACGACCAGCGACGTGCCGACCACGACCATCACGTCGGACTTGCGGATCGCGTTGACCGCGCCCCAGACCACGTCCTCGTTCAGCGGCTCTTCATAGAGCA
The DNA here is from genome assembly GCA_902786285.1 of Oscillospiraceae bacterium. Taxonomy (GTDB): domain Bacteria; phylum Bacillota; class Clostridia; order Oscillospirales; family Acutalibacteraceae; genus UBA6857. The sequence goes on from CADABX010000038.1 coordinate 14,022, forward strand.
CCACGTCCGGCTTGATGACGCCGCCGCATTTGTCGCACCGCGGCACGCCGGGTTTTGCAAGCAGTTCCTCCAGCGTATACGCTTTGCCGCAGTTCATACAATTGTTGCGGTGGACGCTGCCGTGCAGTTCAAACACGTCGGTGCTGCCCGCCGCCTGATGCAGGCCGTCGATGTTTTGCGTCACCACAGATACATGGCGATCCGCGGTTTCCAGCGACGCAAAAAAGCGGTGGGCGTCGTTCGGCTTCGCGTTTGGAAAGAGCATCTTCTCTTTATAAAACTGATAGAACAGCGCCGGCTTTTCGTCAAAGAAGCTGCGGGAAATGATCTGCTCGGGCGGATAGCCGTAGCCGCTGTCGCTGTTGTACAGTCCCTGGGCGGAACGAAAATCGGGGATCCCGCTCGGCACACTGATGCCCGCGCCGGTGAAGACGCAAAGGTGTTTACTCTGTTTGAGGATTTCTGCCAGATGTTCGATCTTGTCCACGGTATCATCTCCCAACATTATTCATTTTATTATAACACAAGCGGCGGGATTTGTAAATGCAAAAAGACAGCCGAAGCTGTCTTTTGGAGTTTACAGTTTACAGTTTAGAGTTTCGCTGCGCGAAACGTGATGAGATCGGCGCCTGACGGCTGCCGATCGTTTGGTTTCGCTCCATCACTTGTGCAGCAATCATAACTGCTGCGAAGCAGCATCTAAACGACTGCGAAGCAGTCTCATCACTTGCCGCTTTGCGGCAATCATCACTGCAGCGAAGCTGCCTTAGTTCAGGCTGTTGATCATCGACAAATGCTCTGCGTAAAAGTCCTTGATATCGTTGACGTGGAACAGTCCGCCCTCCAGCGACATGTGGTCGCCCTGATAGACCGGCATGATGTTCCAAGTGCCCTTCGGTACGTTGTTGGCGTCGTAATCCTGCTGCGGCGCGCCGAACGGGGCTTTGGCCGAAACGGTGTTGACCAATCCGTCGTTTTCGAGCCAGCTTTCGTCGATCACATAGCCGCCCTTGGTGGTGCCGGTGAATTTGCCGAGCATGCGCGACGACGAACGGAACAAAATTTCCATCTTGCTGTTAATGGGCGTCCATGTGCCGTCTTCCTGCTGCTCGGTGCACGAGCAGGCAAACGAGAAATAGTAGGTGCCGGGGTAGGTGATGATCGTTTTGTTGAGCGCGAGGGCGTTGTCGATATACATATCGTAATCGGCGTAGTCCTCCAAAATGCGGTCGTTCGACTTTTGGCTGTTAAAGCTGCCCATCAGACTTTGCAGACCGGCTTCGATGGGACTTACGTTTTTCGATTCTTCCTCCACCAGCTCCGCGGCCTCGTCGTCGCAATAGGCGGTGGTGCCGTTGTGGGGCGCGGCGAGCGACGTCAGCGACCGGATCCAGCTTCCCTTGCCGCCCTTGAAGTAATCGGACAGTTCGTTCTCAGGCGTGGCGGCCTGTTCTTCGGCGCTGCCGGTCTCCATGATCGACGCAAACAGCCGCACCGTGGCTCCGCCGAAGGAGTGGCCGAGCAGATGAATTTTGTCGGTGTCGCTGAACGATGTTACCAGCGCGCGGCCTGTGTAATCCTCGCCGAAGCGTTCATGGCCGCAGCGTTCGCTGTGGGCTTTGCCGTAGTCCACCCTGGTACCGGCAAGCTCGGCATACAGCTCGCACGCGCGGTCCCACGCGCTGCCGCGCGGCGACACGGACGCGCACACGGCGTGGAAGCCCTTGTCGTTGAGATACTGCATCAAATCGCCGCCGAACATGCCCCAGTATGGCATCAGCTTATATACACGGTCATAGCTGCCCCAGCCGGACAGACCGTGGACGAACACAAAGGTGTTGTTGGTTTTCCAGTTGCTCTGATCCGCCTGAAACCACGCGGTGGACGCGCCGAAGAGATTGGACACCGCCAGCACAATGGCGATGAGTTTAAACAATAGATTGTGAAAAATGGCTTTCATAGTATCATGTCCTTTCTCTTTTATCCTATCATATTGTGTGCTGCAGGTCAATGCGGTGCGAATAAATCTAATCAATTCTAATTTCCGCGCACAGCTTGAAATCTTTTGAAAATAATTTCACGAACCCTATTGACAGTCACATGAACTTGTGATATAATCAACTCAACACGAATGAAAGGAGACCGTGTACTATGAACAACAAAGTATTGACCGCAAAAAAGAGAAACGCGCTCATCGCCGCCGTGATCGTCGTGCTGCTGGCGGTCGCCTTGCTGGGCGGCACGTTTACCATCGTGGACGCCGGCCACACCGGCGTGGTCGTCACGCTGGGCAAGGTCAAGGAGGGCGTTTTGCAGGAGGGTATCCACGCCAAGATCCCGTTTATCCAGCAGGTGGTCAAGATCGACAACCGCATCCGCAAGCTGGAGGTCAACACCGAGGCGTTTTCCAAAGACCTGCAAAGTGTGAACACCGTCCTCGCCATCAACTACCGCGTGGACACCGCGAAAAGCTATTCGATCTATAAAAACATCGGCGCCGATTACGAGACCGTTTTGGTGATCCCGGCGGTCAACGAGGTGCTCAAGGCGATCACCGCGACCTACACCGCCGAAGAGAGTGTGACCAACCGCAGCCTGATCTCGGACGGGCTGGTCAGCGGTCTGAATGAAAAGCTCAACGACATCGGGCTGTATGTGACCGACGTCAACATCATCGACTTCGACTTCTCCGAAGCGTTCATCGCCGCCATCGAAGAAAAGCAGGTGGCGCAGCAAAAGCTGCTCAAGGCCGAAACCGAAAAGCAGACCGCGATCACCAACGCCAAAGCCGAGGCCGAGGCGATGAAGATCCGCGCCGAGGGCGAAGCGGAGGCCAACCGCAAGATCAGCGCGTCGCTGTCTGACAAGATCATCGAAAACAAAAAGATCGAGAAATGGGACGGTGTGCTGCCAAAGGTCAGCGGTAACGCCGGAACGCTGGTCGATTTCGGTGATCTCGCCGGCGAAAGCAGCAAATAAGTCTTCAACAATCAGCAGTTAGCAGTCAGCGGGCATCCAAAGGTTGTTAACTGCCAAAGCGGCCGAACAATGCGCCGAAGGCGCCACCAAAGCCTTGCCTTCCCCACACGCGGGGAAGGTGGCAGTGCGCGAAAGCGCACTGACGGATGAGGGCGGCCGCCAACCGCGGGCACGGGAAACGGCGCAAAGGGACCTGCCCCGTGTCCGCACATCAAAAAAGGAGAGAAAGCATCATGGCAAAACTGGATCGTGACGTCAGCGGCAGCTTCGACGAGGTACTGAGCCGGCTGACAAACGGCATTCTGTCGGGCAGCGTGAGCGCCACGCTCGAAGACGGGGTGGACTACGTATTCGCCGACGGCCGCGTGGCGGTGCGCGTGTTTGAACGCTACAGCTACATGGGCGGCAACCGGCTGACGATGACGCTGGTTGTCAGCGAGAAAGGCGGCTATGTCCATGTGACGGCCATCACCTCGGGCGGCAGCCAGGCGCTGTTTTGGAAAATCAACACCTTCGGCGAAGAAGCGTTTTTACAAAAGCTCGCCGATCTGCTGTAAAGGAGGACGCACATGGGATTCTGGCTTTTTATGCTCGCCTTCGCGCTGCAGGTGCCGGCGGTGCTGGTTGTGTTCGGGGTGCTGATGGAAAAAAAGCCGCCGCAGGAGATCAGCCGCGTCTACGGCTACCGCACGGCGCGCTCGATGCAAAACGCCGAAACGTGGCTGTTCGCCCATCTGTACTGCGGACGGCTCTGGCGGCGGATGGGGATCGCGCTCGGTCTTTTGACGGTGCTCGCGTTCTTGCTGCTGCTCGGGCGGCCGCTGCAAACGATTGCGCTGTTCGGACTTTGCGCCTGTCTTGGGCAGACCGCGGCGCTGGTGCTGACGTTTTTGCCGGTGGAACTCAAACTGAAACATACCTTTGATATCAACGGACAACGCATGGAAGGGAGCAAAACGATATGAAAAACGATGACAGATTCTTTCGCGTCTACACAGAGGGCAGCGAATTCGGCACGAAGCGGGAGATTCTGGTTGACCGCGAAACCGGCGTGCAGTATCTGTTTGTAAAAAGCGGCTACGGCGCAGGGCTGACGCCGCTGCTGGACCGCGACGGCAAACCGATGGTAAAGACCGTGTATGACGAGTGGTGAAAAAACACGACGCAAACGCGCCGTGTTTTTGTTTACAGTTTAGATGCGGCAAAGCCGCAGTTATGAGATCGGCGCCTGACGGCTTCGATCGTTTTCCCAACTCCATCACGACTGCGCAGCAGTCTCATCACTTGCGAAGCAATCATCACTTGCCGCTGCACGGCAATCCTCCCTGCAGCAAAGCCGCAGTTATGAGATCGGCGCCTGGCGGCTTCGATCGTTTTCCCAACTCCATCACGACTGCGCAGCAGTCTCATCACTTGCAAAGCAATCATCACTTGCCGCTGTGCGGCAATCTTCGCTGCGGCGCAGCCGCCTCAGATCTCCACGTCCGCAATCACCGGGTAGTGGTCCGACGGCAGCGCGCCGTCGATCGTGTTGCGGATCACGCAAAAGTCGTTGACCTTGACGTCGCCCTTGCAAAACACATAGTCGATGATCGCGCCGTCATAATCGGGGTTTTCAAAATCGTGGAACGTGACGCCATGGTCGGTTGTTGCCGCAAGCAGGCTGCAATCCTTGAACCCGCCGGCGATCACCGCGGCATAGGGTGCGGAGTCGGGCGTGACATTGAAGTCGCCCGTGAAAAACGCGGGGTGCCCTGCGGCGATTTCGGTGCCGCGCGACGCGACCAGCTCAGCGCCTTTTTGCATCGCGGTCTCGCCTCTGTGGTCGAGGTGGGTGTTGAGATGGACGAGCACTTTGCCGCTGTCCTTTTCCTGCAGCTTTGCCCACGAGCAGATGCGGATACACGCCGCGTCCCAGCCCTTGCCGGGCTTTTCCGGCGTTTCCGACAGCCAGAACGAGCCGGAATCGAGCAGCTCGAACTTGTCCTTTTTATAAAACACCGCCGAAAATTCGCCCGCTTCCTTGCCGTCGTTGCGGCCGACGCCGACCGATGCGTAGTCCGGCAAGCACGCACGCAGCGCGTGCATCCAGCCGATGTGCGCCTCCTGTACGCCGAGCAGATCCGGGTCGGCGTTGTAGATTGTGCGGATCACGAGCGGCGTGCGCGCCGGCCAGTTCGCACATAAAAGATTGAAGCTCATAATTTTCATTGTCGTTCCTCCTTCGGGTCATGTTGCACCTTTACTTTACCACAAAGCGCGGCGGAATGCAACGGGTGGTTTTTCGTTTTTTGAAAGAATTGACATTTTCCCGGCGGTCAATGATCGGCGCGGGCGACCACGCAAACGCAAACACTGCAGCGGGCCGCGGGCCCGCCGCTACCACCTCACCCGTCATCGTGCCAGCGGCAACCTTTGCGGCATCGCCGCAAAAGCAACGACCGAGTTGCGGGTGTCCGGTGGACACCTCGCGAAGCGAAGCAACGACCGAGGTTGCGGGTCGCCAGTGGCGACCTTTGCCGCAGGCAAAAGCAACGACCGAGGCGGCAGCCGAGACCGCCCCCACACGACTTTTGGTATTGTGATACCATAAAAAGCGCGTGACGGATGAGGTGGATAACCCGCGTCCCTTAACCCTTGGCCCTTGGCCCTAAAAAAACCGCCGTCCGAACGGACGACGGTTTTTGCTCTATGCACTAAGCACTATGCACTGTGCACTCAAATTATTTCGCGGATTCTTCCACAGCCACGGCGCACGCGACGGTCGCGCCGACCATCGGGTTGTTGCCCATGCCGATCAGACCCATCATTTCCACATGGGCGGGCACGGAGGACGAACCGGCAAACTGCGCGTCGGAATGCATACGGCCGAGGGTGTCGGTCATACCGTAGGAAGCCGGGCCGGCTGCCATGTTGTCCGGGTGGAGCGTACGGCCGGTGCCGCCGCCGGAAGCCACGGAGAAGTACTTCACGCCGTTTTCGTTGCACCATTTCTTGTAGGTACCGGCAACGGGATGCTGGAAGCGGGTCGGGTTGGTGGAGTTGCCGGTGATAGAAACGCCGACGTGCTCCAGCTGCATGATCGCCACGCCTTCGGGCACGTTGTCCGCGCCGTAGCAGCGCACCTTGGCGCGCTCGCCGTCGGAATAGGCTTTTTCCTCCACGATGGTGACCGTTTCGGTGTAGGGATCAAACTCGGTTTTCACATAGGTGAAGCCGTTGATGCGGGAGATGATCATCGCGGCGTCTTTGCCGAGACCGTTCAGAATGACGCGCAAAGGCTTGACACGCACTTTGTTGGCGTTGAGGGCGATTTTGATCGCGCCTTCCGCGGCGGCAAAGCTTTCGTGGCCGGCAAGGAAGCAGAAGCATTCCGTCTCTTCGGAAAGCAGCATTTTGCCGAGGTTGCCGTGGCCGAGACCGACCTTGCGGTTTTCCGCAACGGAACCGGGGATGCAAAACGACTGGAGACCTTCGCCGATGGCGGCAGCCGCGTCGGCAGCCTTGGTGCAGCCCTTCTTGAGCGCGATGGCGCAGCCGACGGTGTAGGCCCAGACGGCGTTTTCAAAGCAGATGGGCTGGGTTTCGCGAACGATTTTGTCCACGTCGATGCCCTTCGCGAGGGTGAGCTCTTTGCATTCTTCGATGGAAGAGATGCCGTATTCCTTCAAAACCGCGAGGATCTTGTCCACACGTCTTTCATAGTTTTCAAACAAAGCCATGGTTTCTACCTCCTTATTCCTTGCGCGGATCGATATATTTTGCGGCGTCGGCGAATCTGCCGTAGGTGCCTTTTGCCTTTTCATAGGCGGTGTTCGGGTCGTCGCCCTTCTTGATGAAGTCGGTCATTTTGCCGAGCGACACGAACTCATAGCCGATTACCTGATCGTCCGCGTCAAGCGCCATGCGGGTGACATAGCCTTCGGCCATTTCCAGATAGCGCACGCCCTTATATTTGGTGCCGTACATCGTGCCCACCTGGGAACGAAGGCCCTTGCCAAGGTCCTCAAGACCGGCGCCGACGGTCAGACCGTCATCGGAGAACGCGGACTGGGAACGGCCGTATACGATCTGCAGGAACAATTCGCGCATCGCGGTGTTGATCGCGTCGCACACAAGGTCGGTGTTGAGCGCTTCAAGAATGGTCTTGCCCGGCAAAATCTCGCTGGCCATCGCGGCGGAATGGGTCATGCCCGAGCAGCCGATGGTTTCGACGAGGGCTTCCTCAATAATACCGTTTTTGATGTTGAGCGACAGCTTGCAGGCGCCCTGCTGCGGTGCGCACCAGCCGACACCGTGGGTGAAGCCGGAAATGTCCTTGACCTCATACGCCTTGACCCATTTGCCCTCTTCGGGAATGGGAGCCGGACCGTGGTGCGGTCCCTTGGCGACCGTACACATTCTTTCAACTTCGTTTGAATAGTTCATGCTGCTTGTACTCCTTTCGGATTGTTAAAAATTGGCGCAGACGATGAGACGTCTGTTGGTATACCAAACCATATCATACCAAATTCTGCGCTTTGTTGCAATAGATTGCCTCAAAAAAGGTGAAAAAACTTTCACTTACCGGCGCAGCAGGTAGTGCTCGCTGCAATGATAGACGATTGCGGCGTCGAACGCGACCGACGCGGCGGTGCAGCCCAGCCGCATGGCGGCGCGGACCGTTGTTTTCAACTCCTGCATCCGGTGCTGGTCGTCGACCGTTAAAACCAGCGTTGCCGCGTCATACAGCACCTTGCCGCTTTGCAGCTTGATGGGCGTGGTGTTGAGCTTTTCAAACCGCGGATAATACGTCGCCTTGGCGAGCGTGGCGGGCTTTCCCGTTTTGCCGTTTTCAAACAGCGACACATCCTCCTTGAGCGTGAGTGTCAGCGTGTAGCCGCCGCCCTTGTTTTTTTCGGCGGCAAAGCTTTTGATATCGTTCGGCGTGAGGTCCACAGCTTTATTTGCCGGCGGGAGCAACGCGTTTGCCGTCGTGCCGTCGGCGGTTTTGCCGTTTTTGATCTGATAGCTTTTTTTGCGCGTGCCGCTGAACAATCGCATCAGATTGTCTACTGTGCCGGAAAACGCCGCGCGGGAGACCTTGAAGTTTTCCATTCTGACGGTCTTTTTCGCCGCAAGCTGATACGTGGCGCTGCCCTTGGCGGCGTTCAGTGCGCGGCTGTAGGCCTTGACTGCCTGCCACGCGGTGTGCGGCAGACCGTTCGTGTCGGTCGTTTCGCGGATTTCATCGCTCAGCGGCCCGGGCGCGTATTTGCCCTTTTCCAACCGGAACGGCCGCACCTTAAAACGGTAGGTCCGGTTGGGACTGAGATTGCGCACGGTCATCCGGTCGTGACCGCTCAGACCGTAGAGGCGAAAATCTTTTTGCGCTTTGTCATAGAGATAGATTTCGTAATGCGTCGCGCCTCTGGCCACCTTCCACCGGAGCGTCACGGTGTCCGTGGAAAGATCGGCGACGCGCAGCTTTTTGAGCGCATAGGGCGCGGTGACGGCGTAGACGTCGTCGCTCGGCGCACCCCAGCGGTTGCCCGCTTCGGTCTTTTGAAACGCGCGCACGCGGAACCGGTAGGTTTTGCCGCGTTCGAGTCCGGGAATGACGCCGAGCGTCGCCGTCGTTGTCAGGATCGTTTTAAACTTGTCCGCCTCTTCGTTATACAGCGTGACTTTATAGCCGGTGGCGTCCTCCACCGCCTCCCACTGGAGCGTGACGACGGTGTCGTCGGAAAGGGTGCTTGTAACATGTTCCACCTGCGCGAGCGCCGGCGCCTCTTCGGCAAACGCAAACAGCGCAAACAGCCAAAGCGCACACACGCAGAAAAGCAAAAGGAATAATCGTTTCATGGAATCCTCCGGGCTGCGGTTGTCCTGTGTTCAAAATGGACAATTTTAAAAAAGTTATGCATAAACGCTTGCATTTTTTGTTCGCTTGTTATAAAATAGAATATCATATATCGGACCGCTGCGAAGCGGATTTTTTCATTAAAGGACTTGGTACACATGTTTCCTCTTTACACCAGCGATCATATTGATCTGATGATGATGCTTGAATTCGGCATCCGTATGATTCTTGCCATGGCCTGCGGCACGGTGATCGGCTATGAACGTTCTCGCCGGTTCAAAGGCGCCGGTCTGCGTACCCATGTGATCGTGTGCTGCGCCGCCGCGCTGCTTATGGTCATCTCCAAATACGGCTTTTCCGATCTGTCGACTGCCGCGGCCCACACACTGTCCGGTACCCGCGACGCCGACCCGGCCCGTATTGCGGCGCAGGTTGTCAGCGGCATCAGCTTTTTGGGCGCGGGCGTGATTTTCAAAAATAAGGGCGCGGTCAGCGGCTTGACCACAGCGGCCGGTCTTTGGGCCACCAGCGGCATCGGTCTCGCCATCGGCGGCGGCATGTATGTGCTGGGTGTGTTTACCACCGCGCTGATTGCTTTGTTCCAGTATTTGCTGCACAAGTTCAAGATCGGTTCGGAATCCATGCCGCTGTATGCCATCTCGTTTACCGTGCTGCAAAGCAAGGATTTCCAGCAGGCGCTGGACGAACAGCTCAAGGAGTGGGCGATCCATCTGGTGGATATGAAAATGTCGAAAAAAGACAACGGCAAAGTGACCTACGATCTGTCGCTGCGTGCGTCCTACCGGCTCGGCACCAAAGAGATCCTCGCGTTTTTCAACAGCCGCGAAGACGTGGAGAAGGTGTCGGTTGTGATGCCGTGATTAGTGGTTAGTGCATAGTGGTGAGCACGCCTGTGTTTCGGTTGAAACACAGGCGTTATTTGATTTCCCGCTTCAGGTCAATCTGATAGAAACCTTCCAAAGCGTCTACAATCAGTTGGTTCATACTTTTGCCTTTCTGTTGCGCAAGCGATTGTAAAGCAGCAGCCTTGTCCTGCGGAATGAGGACAGATAGACGCTTATAGTGTGTGCGGGTATAATCGTTGTTATATTTAATTTGGTCAAATGCCATCAAAATCACCTACAAAATATAAAAAGGCTATTGACACATTACACAATGTGTGCTATAATGCGGATGCAAAAGAAAAAAGGCGTTCCATTTTGCTGCGACACAAAGAACCGACATTAGCTTTTGGCTTATGCCGGTTTTTGCCGTGGAGCGTCGGTCAGCGGCTGTCGGCTAACTGCTAACAGCTAACCGCTGTCAGCGATCAGTGATCGCTGACTCAAACCTTGCTTTCGTCAAAGTCGATCACGATCTCGCTGCGCTTCGGCTCGAGCTTGGTCAGCTTGACGCCGGCGGCGTGAAACATCCGCTTGGACGCCTTCGTCATCGGCGTGTCGGCATATTTGTCGGAGAGGTACACCACCTCGCGGATCCCGCTCTGGATGATCGCCTTGGCGCATTCGTTGCACGGGAACAGCGCCACATAGATCCGGCAGCCGGCCAGATTCGCGCCGGCGTTGTTGAGAATCGCGTTGAGCTCCGCGTGGCAGACGTAGGGATATTTCGTGTCGTAGGCGTCGCCCTCGCGCGCCCAGGGGAATTCGTCGTCGGAGCAGCCGGTCGGAAAGCCGTTGTAGCCGACGGACATGATCTTGTTGTGATCGTTGACAATGCAGGCGCCCACCTGCGTGTTGGGGTCTTTGCTGCGGTAGGACGAAAGCATGGCAACTCCCATGAAGTATTCGTCCCAGGAAAGATAATCGCTGCGTTTCGGCATGACAGTTCCTCCTTATTCCACACCTCTGTAATATAATCCGCGGGTAAATTTGCCTTTGGCCGGTTTGCCCTTGCGATAGGCGTCGAGCACGGCGTCGACCATTTGCCGCGGTTCATCCGAAAAGAAAAACAAAAGATAGTCCATCTCCCCGAGCTCATGCATCCGGTCGCCGAGATAGATCGGGTGCGCGTTGAGCACCTCGGCCACGCCGAACCGGCAGCGCACCGGAAAGCGGATGCCCTTGCGGTCGGTGAGGCTTTGCTTGCGGCCGCAGTCTTTGCAGCCCATGACGTTGCGCACCGGGCAGTTGCGCGTGAGCATCAGCGGCAGCCGTCCGTAGGCGAACAGACCGCGCGGCACCGGCGCCGACAAATCGTTTGCCTGCTGCAGCGTCAGCTCAGGTGACAAGGTGATTGACTTTACACTTAGGTCCGCCAGCACGCCGGCCGTCAGACTGTTAAAGCAATGCAGCGCCCAGCCGCCGTGGATCTCCATATCGCACTGCCTGGCCAGCGCAACGGCGTCCAGCGTTTCGCAAAGGGCGATGGAAACGCCGTTTGCTTTTGCGTGTAAAAGCTTTTTCTTCACATCGGCTTCCCGGCCGAAAATGCCGCGCGGCACCTCAAAACCGACCGGTATCGGGCAGTTTTTCACGTTTTCCACAACCTTTTCCTCGGTTTCCAGCGGGAAATAGAGGTTTTCCACATTTGTCAAATCCTGTGGAATCTGGCTTGGCGACTCCAGCAGCAGCCGGAATTTCGGCGGCAGTTTGCACACATTGTCGCTTTTTTCTCCTGCGGAACGATGCGCGGTAATCGGCGCATCTGTAAAGCGAAGTGGCTTTACAGCGGAAAGTGCCTCGGTCAGTTGTTCCAGTGCGCCGCGGCGCAGCGCATTGATCTCGCTTGCCGCAACAAACAGCCCCGTGTCAAGGTCGATTTCGATATGGTTCGCATAAAACGCGGTGCCGCCGCATTTTTGCAGCCGTGCCTCCAGCGCATCGGGCGCCATCGGCTTTTCGGCCGGTTGGGGCAGGGCAGTGCCGACGGCGGTCACGGTTGTGCCGCGGGCCGCGGCGGTGAGGGTCGGCAATGCGTTTTGCCGGACGGTCAGATGAAAATCGACCGGCACGTCGGCGCGTTCCTTTTCATACAGATGCTGCAGCGCGGAGAGCACCTTGCTGTTTGCGGCGGTGACGTCCTCTTTGGTGCGCACGCCGAACATGTGGCTGCCGCGGTCGTTGTCAAAATAGCCGCTGGTAAAGCCCTGCCGCGAAAAGACGGCGCGCAAAGCGTCGGCGGTGGCGGCGTCGCGGCTGCCTTCAAGGGCACGCCGGGCGTTGGTCACGGCGGCGGCGACGTATTCGGCGCGCTTCATGCGGCCCTCGATCTTGAACGAATCCACGCCGAGGTCGGCGAGGGCGGGCAAGCGATCCATGAGCGACAGATCCTTGAGACTCAGATCGTACCGTTCGGTGTTGTCCGCCGAAAACGGCAGGCGGCACGGCTGGGCGCAAAGCCCGCGGTTGCCGCTGCGCGAGCCGAGCATGGCGCTCATCAGACACTGGCCCGACACGCACATGCACTGTGCGCCGTGGATGAACAGCTCGAGCTCGAGATCGGTGCTTGCTCTGAGCGCGGCGATTTCATCGCGTGTCAGCTCGCGCGGCAAAACGGCGCGGCTGTAGCCGAGATCTTTCAAAAGGGCGATCCCGGCGGCGGTCTGGACCGACATCTGGGTCGACGCGTGACGCGCAAGGTCGGGCGCACACTGCTTTGCCAGCCGGGCAAGGCCGAGATCCTGTAAAATAAGCACGTCGGCGCCGAGGGCGCAAACGTGCCTGATAACTGCTTTCGCTTTCGGCAGCTCCGCGTCGGAAACGAGCGTATTGAGCGTGATGTGCACCTTCACGCCGTGCAGCCGGCAAAGACGGATCGCGTCGCGCAGGGCGGCGTCGTCAAAGTTGTCGGCGTTTCGGCGGGCGTTGAACGCCTTGGTGCCGAGATAGACCGCGTCGGCGCCGCATCGCACGGCGGCAACCACACTGTCAAACGATCCGGCGGGCGCCAAAAGCTCCGGAGACTGCTTCATCAGCTGCCGGAGATCTGGTCGAGCACAGAGGCGAGCTGCGCTTTGAGCCGGTCGATCTCGAGGTTGGCGTTTTCCAGATCGCGCTTGGCCTTTTCGGCTTCGTGGCGGGCCCAGTCGGCTTTGCTCTTGGCGTTGGACGCGTCGTCGAGATAATCCTTGATCTGTTCGCGCAGATGGTCGGCGGTGGTGCTTGCCTTTTTATACTCATCGGCGTAGTTCAGCGTTGTCAGCACAGCGGCCTGGGTGACGGAAACATGGGGGTTTTCCTTCATCGTCTGGGCGATAGCGCGGTCCACATCCTTGCCGAGATCGGACACATATTTCACGTCATCTTCGGTGATGATCGCGTACTGTGCGCCGGCGATGGTGAGTTTCACTTTGTTGCGTACCATAGTATTCATCCTTTCTGGATCGCTTCAAACGTATATGGATATCCATAATCGAATACATTATACACTATTTCGCCGCGTTTTGCAAGCCCGTATTGTATAAAAGTGCATAGTGCACTGTAGAGTCGTCAATGATAGGTAACAGTTTTCCTCAAAAAAATATGATGCAATGGATTTGGTTTCTTGAACCGGAGAAAAGAGTGTCAGATTTGCAA
>CADABX010000039.1 GCA_902786285.1 Oscillospiraceae bacterium
TCTTTCGCGTCCAGCGTTTCCATAAAGCTTTGCGCCTGCTGCTGCGGTGTGCCGAACGCTTCCGTCAACTGCTCCATCGTCACCTCGTCCGTCTCCTGCGCAAGCTCGCGCAGCCCGGCTTCCAATTGTGCCAAAAACGCGCGCTTGCGCTTCGCGGAGCAGGCGACGTTCTTTTTGGTTTCCTTCAGATATTGCCGAATCAGTTTTTCAGTCATGGTCGGATTCCTCCCGGTCTAGAATCAGATTGACGCTTGGTTGTTTTGTGGCTGCCTTTTCATTTTCCCACATCATCCAAAATAATAATATCCTCATCCATTGTATCGCTTATGACCACTTTTGAATATCCATGAGAGGCTACGTGGGAATCTATCAACACTGTCACCATCACAACGCCCCATATCAGCAGCGCTGCGATGACACCGATCAGCACAACCTTCTTCCACCCAAACGCCTTTTTGATCTCTTTCGCGTCCAGCGTTTCCATAAAGCTCTGCGCCTGCTGCTGCGGTGTGCCGAACGCTTCCGTCAACTGTTCCGCCGTCAGATCGTCCGTCTCCTGCGCCAGCTCGCGCAGCCCGGCTTCCAACTGCGCCAAAAACGCGCGCTTGCGCTTTGCAGAGCAGGCGACGTTCTTTTTGGTTTCCTTCAGATATTGCCGAATCAATTTTTCAGTCATGGTCGGATGCCTCCCGGTCTAGAATCAGATTGACGCCCTTGCAAATCTCGTCATACTCGCGCAAAACGGTCTGCAAATGCGCTTCGCCCTGCGGCGTGATTTTGTAGTAGCGGCGCGTCAGCTTTTTGCCGACCAGCTGGGTGCGGCTTGTTACAAGCCCTTTTTCCTCCAGCCGCTGCAAAATCAGGTACAGCGAACCAAGCAGGAACGTATAGCGCCCGCCGCTTTTTTCGGCCATCGTCTGGGTGATCTGATAGCCGTACATCTCTTCCTTTTGCAGCAGATACAGAATCAAAAATTCCGCCGTGCCGCGTTTAAAATCGTCCTGGTTGCTTCGCATGAAAGGCTGACCGCTCCTTTCTTTGTGCTTATGGTAACACAAAGTTCAATTTTTGTAAACATGTTTTCAGTAAATATGTTGTTGACAACGGAGAAAAAGTGTGCTATAGTGGAATTACAAAAGAACCGAAGCCGAAAAAGAAAAGCGCCCGCCGGCGCAATTGTTGGTTGTTTTTCAAGTGGAATCCAAAAGGTTGCCGCCGCTTTTCGCAGGGTCAATCCTTTGTTGCCGGCACATATTCCGCAATCTCGTCCAGCCCGCAATCCAAGATTGCGCACAGCCGGTCCAGCGTATAGGCGTTGATGTTTCCGTTTTTGCGCAGCCGGTCGAGCTGGCCTGTGCTGAACCCGTAGTCGCGGATCAGCTGATACTGCGACACCTGCTTTTGCTTCATGGTTTGCCAGAGCTTGTCATAAACGATCATCGATGCCGCCTCCGTTTGTTTCTTAATAAAATCTTAAATCAAAGCCATAGCCTTGACAATAGCCCGTAAACGGGCTATAATAAAACCGAAGGACGCAAACAAAGGGACGCGTTCCCTTTCAATAGATCAAAAAGGAGTGTATACGTATGAAAACCAGAACCAAACGAATCTTGCTGCTTTCGCTGTGCGTTGCGCTGCTTGCGGGCTGCGCGGTGTTTGCGTTTGCCGCGCCGAAACCCGCCGAAACCAAGGTGGTCGGCCATGTGGTCTATTCCTACCGGCCCGGCGGAAAATACGCGAAGGAGCACTACGCTGTGACCGACTTTTTCGACACAGACGAAGCCGCACAGAACAACACCAAAAAGACCATCCGCATCCGCGAAAGCATCGGCGGCGTGCCCGTCACAGCCATCGAGACCGGCGGCTTTAACATTGACAGGGATGCATACTATTCCAGTCACCGCGTCAGCCGCCCCGTGCGCAAAATCATTTTGCCCGATACCATCACCTCGATCAGCCCCTATGCGTTTGCGTATTTCCCGCTGCTGAAAACGGTCAATTTCCCCGACGGCATTACGGACATTCCCGACTATGCGTTTTATGAATGCCGCTATTTCAAAAAGGTGGAGATCAGCAATCTCAAATCCATCGGCGACTACGCGTTTTACAACTGCTGCTGCATGTATTCCTTTACCTTCCCCGATACGCTGGAATCTATCGGCGATTACGCGTTTTATCACAATGCGCTGAAAAAAGCGTCGTTCCCCTGCAAAGAGCTGCGGACCGGTTACGCGGTTTTCGAGAACAGCTTATATTTGCGGAAGGTGACGTTCCGCAACGGCACAAAGGACGACGTGCTTGTGATCGACGACGGTATGTTTGCGGAATTCAACGATCTGCAGACCGTTGTGCTGCCGACCGTGGCAAAGGAAGTCCGGATCGGCAACGCCGCGTTCATGAACTGCAACAATCTGAAAACGGTCAAAAACACCGAACTGATCACCACCATCGGCTCCTGCGCCTTTGAAAACTGCCGCTGGCTGCCGTCGTTCACCATCCCGGCCTGTATCAAATATGTGCACCCCTACGCCTTTGTCGGCTGCCAAAAGCTGACCGAACTGACGCTCAACAGCACCGATCCGCTCTTACTGCAAAAGAGCTTGAAGCATTATAAAGACTGGACAATGGACGATGTAAACTTCATTTTCTTCTTGCGCAACGACTGCAGAATCTATGTCCTGACGCCCGAAATGCAAAAGATGGCGGAGGACGAAGGCCTTTCCCGGTCGGTCGTTCTGCGCACGCCGGACGCACTTCCTGCGGCGGCATAAATCACTTTGTCTCCCTCTTTTTCTTTCCCAAAGGGCGGCGCTGACCTATCACGG
This sequence comes from Oscillospiraceae bacterium, assembly GCA_902786285.1. Lineage (GTDB taxonomy): Bacteria > Bacillota > Clostridia > Oscillospirales > Acutalibacteraceae > UBA6857. Next base: position 2,826 of record CADABX010000039.1, read on the forward strand.
CGGCGCCGTCCGCTTCTTTTTTCAAAGCGCCGGTTCGCCTGAAAATGCACGGCTCGGCACGGGAAAGGCAGGGGATCAGAGAATCTTAAGGATTTTCTTACATCTTATTCATAAATCCATTGCAACCATGCAACGAACGTGTTGTACGATACAGGTAAAGGAAAGAAATCCGGGGAGAAAACAACCGCCGATTTGGCGAAAAAAGGAGTAATTGATATGAAACGAACCCTATGCATTTTGCTCAGCCTTCTGCTTTGTGCGGGCGCGCTGCTGCTGCCCGCCGCGGCGGAAGAACCGCCTGTCGACCCGACTGCCGTAACCCAATCCGAACCTGCGGCGACCGACACCACTGCCGCGACCGAACCGGCGGCGACCGACACCACCGCCGCGACCGAACCGGCGACAGAAGACACCACCGCCGCGACCGAACCGGCGGTGACCGACACCACCGCCGCGACCGAACCGGCAGCGGAAGATACCACCGCCGCCACCGAACCGTCCGCGGAAGATACCACCGCCGCGACCGAACCGTCCGCGGAAGATACCACCGCCGCGACCGAACCCGAAAAAGAGACCGAACCGCAGCAGGAAACCACCGCCGCAGATACCGACGGCGCCACCCGGACGCCGCCGCTGTCTCCCTATCATCCGCCGAAGTGGGAGGACTACAACGGCGACCGCGATGCGTTTGACCGGGACGAATACGCGTGGTTCAACTCGATCTACTGCCGCTACTACCGCTGGCGCGCCAACGACCCGGACGATACGGCAAAGTTTGACCCGGCGTTCCGCGCGTTCTATGCCGACGACCCGGAGCTGAAGATCAGCGGCCACTTTGTCTATAAGCCGGTGGAAGTCACGCGCTATGATAATAAAACCCGCGTCAAGGTCACCGTTGCGCTGTTGTTCGACTATTTCGACACCGACGAAGCCGAAAAGCAAACGACCGCGCTGCGCATCCCCGCAACGCTGGACGGCTATGAGCTGACGCCCTATATGTATCGCAACGACCCGTGGGACGGCGATCTGCTCGACAGTGGCTACACCAACAACACCGTGAAAAAGCTCGTGATCGAAGAGGGCGTGACGGGAATCTCCATGAGCGCGTTCTCAAGCTTTACCGCGCTGAAATATGTGGTCTTGCCGCGCTCGCTGACAACGATCGGCATCATGGCGTTCAAGGACTGCACCAATCTGCGCAAAGTTCTGGGCGGCGAAAACCTTGCGTCGCTCGGCTCCGCGGCCTTTGGCGGCTGCGAAAAGCTGTATGCCGTGGAGGCGATGGAGCACATCCGCGCGATGGACGGCGCGGCGTTCCGCGGCTGCGCGTTCAAAACGCTGACCCTTCCCGGCGACGTTCGCCTCGGCGGCGGCGACGAGGATCACTACGATACCGACAACGTGTTCGCCGATTGCAAAAAGCTCAAAAAGGTGACGTTCCTCGACGCCGGCAAAAAGACACAGTTGCTGATCGGCAATGGTGCGTTCTGCGATTGCCCCAAGCTTAAAACGGTCGTGTTTCCGCTTGTCAGTAAGACGATTGCCATCGGGGACCGCGTGTTCCGGAACGACACGTCGCTTACGACCATCAAGAATCCGGAAAAGCTGCGCTATATCGGCCGCATGGCATTCCAAAATTGTGAATCGCTCACGGCGTTTACGCTACCGGAAAAATTTGTTAGCGCAGATTTCGATTCATTTCTTGGCTGTAAAAAGCTGAAAACAGTGACGATCCTCTCCAAGGATACCGCACTGTTCGACAAGAGCTACGATCCATATATTCTTTATTGGCAGGATGTTTCCGATATGAAAGTGCCGAGCAATTTCCTGCTGGCACTGCCGAAAAGCTGCACCGTGCTGGTGGTCAGCAAAGAGATGAAGGACGCGGTCAAAGCCCACCGCTTCAAGGGCACCGTCAAAATCAGCGTCGCCGTCAAAGCGCCGGCACAGGTGAAGCTCGCAAAGCAAAACGGCAAAACGACCGTCAAATGGTCAAAAGTGAAAGCCGCCGACGGCTACCGCGTTTGGAGCTATAACGCCAAAACCGGGAAATACACAAAGCTTGCCACCGTCAAGGCCGGCGTCACAAGCGTAACGCTGAAAACGGCGGCAACCCGGTTCGCCGTCCGCGCCTATCGCGTCATCGACAAAGACGTGTCGTGGAGCCCGATTGTGAGGACGAAATAAGTCCGCAAAACAGTGTGCTTGAAAAGGAGAATGCGATATGAAAAAGCTTTTGTATCTTTTGTGCGGTCTGCTGCTGTTTGTCGGCGTGCTGGTTTTGCCCGCGGCGGCGAAGGACGAAGCGCCGCAGCCGGAAGAGACTGTGACCGCGCAGGAACAGGACCCGGCGCCGTCGCCCTATACGGACGCGAGAGACGCCGTCTATTCCTCGGACAACGCAAAAACCGCCGCCCTCGCGCAATGGAAAAAAAGCGGCATGCGCGCCTATTACTTCTGGAGCCGCGGCGGCGCAAAACTGCGCCCGGCCTATCGCCACAGCTTCCGGCAGTACTATAAAAACGACCCGGAAATCGAGATCGTCAACCATCTGGTGCTGCGGAAGGTGCAACCGAGTGAGGGCCGTCCCCGGTATGAATTGCTCGACTATTTTGACACCGACAAAGCCGAATCGCGTACCCGAACGCTGCGAATCCCCGCGATGATCGGCGACACCTTTGTGGTCGTTGCCCCGGCGCGCACAAGACGTTATTCCTTTTGGAGAGCGCCGAGCGGCTACAAAAACAATACCGTCACAAAGCTTATTATCGAAGGCGACCGCCAGACGATCAGCCCGTATGCCTTCGCATCGTTTACCGCACTCAAAACTGTTGAATTGAACGACAGCATCGGAGTCATTGCCGAAGGAGCGTTCCGGAATTGCAAAAACCTGACCCAAGTCAAAGGCGCCACACAGTTGCAGGAAGTGGAATACGCGGCGTTTTCCGGCTGCGAAAAGCTCGATTTTTTTGAAGGACTTGCTTGCGTGCAGCGTATTTGGAGCGAGGCGTTCGCCGGCTGCGGCTTCCGTTCGCTGGAACTGCGTCCCGATGCGGCAACAAGCTACAGCGGCAATTTGGACCTTTGCGGCTGGTGGGGATCGTTTGAAAATTGCAAAAAGCTCAAGACCGTTACATACACCTACAGTGAAAATGGCAACTGGGATTTTGTCGGCCCGGGTACCTTTTACGGCTGCACCGCGCTGACGACGGTTACGCTGCAAAACAAATGCAGGATTCTCGAAGAGAGCGCCTTTGAGGGCTGCACAAAGTTGACAGAGTTGAAAAATACCGGCAGGCTGTATAGGATTGGCCCCAAAGCGTTTAAAAATTGCACGAATCTGAAAAGCTTTGTGCTGCCGAAAAAGTGTACCGAATTCGGATACGATACGTTCCTCGGCTGTACCGGACTCAAAAAACTGGTGATCAAGGACGGCAACAAGGCAAGACTCTTTGCAAAGAACTATGACCCCGAAGCGCAGTATGCCTATGAAGTGAGCTGCAACTTCCTGCCGTATCTGCCGGAAACCTGTACGGTGGTCGTTTACAGCAAAGCGATGAAACAGGCGGTCCTCGCGCGTGAATTCCCCGGCACCGTGCGCGTGAAGTGAGTTTACAGTTTACAGTTTAGCGTTTTGCTGCGCAAAACGTGATGAGATGCCGCTTTTCGAAGCGGCATCGTTTTCTTTCGGGTGCGATCTCCCCGCGTCACGCAGGACGCTTAAGATTTTACAAATCGCACACTGCGCCGTGCGTTTGTTTCTGGATAGGAAAAATAGAACGACCCTCCGTCAGCCGCAGCCGGTTTTTCGGCGGCGCAGACAGCGGGCAGGGGAGACGGGCGGCGCGTGCGTGAAAGTCTCTGCATAATTCGAAAACAGAACAATAAAAGAAAACCTGCCGAGTTTTGGCAGGTTTTTTCGTACAAAAAAGAAAAAAGTGAAGCAAAACACTTGACAAGCATCCCACGGTTGTGATAAACTAGCAGAACCTATTATGTGATACTATGGAAAAGTGCGTACTCCCACTAAAAGCATACTATCACGGATGGGCGAAAAAGTCAAGTCCTTTTTTCAAATTCCCGCGCGGGTGACGATCCGCCCGGGTGAATCTAAAGATTGGAGTGATCAGAGGATGGTTCATGTAACAGAAACGCAACTCGGCACAGGCGTCACCAGAAAAAGCTTCGGTAAAATCCGCGAAGTGATGCAGATGCCCAACCTGATCCAGGTGCAGAAGGATTCCTATCAGTGGTTCCTGGATGTGGGTCTCAAAGAGGTGCTGCGCGATGTGGCCGATATCACCGACTACACCGGCAACCTTGTGCTTTCCTTCGTCGACTACCGCATGGAGGAAAAAGCCAAATACAGCGTGCGCGAATGCAAGGAGCGCGTGGTGTCCTATTCGGCGCCCATGCGTGTCACCGCCCGCCTGTATAACAAAGAGACCGGCGAAGTGAAGGAAAGCGAAGTCTATATGGGCGACTTCCCGCTCATGACCGATTCCGGCACCTTCGTCATCAACGGCGCGGAGCGCGTCATCGTCTCCCAGCTTGTCCGTTCCCCGGGCGTCTATTTCGGTATGACGCACAACGTGACCGGCAAAAAGCTGTTCACCACCACCATCATCCCGAACCGCGGCGCGTGGCTCGAGTATGAAACGGATCAGAACGATCTGTTCTTTGTCCGCATCGACAAAAACCGCAAGATCCCCATCACCACCTTTATCCGCTCCCTCGGTCTCTCCTCCAACAACGATATCCGCGAATTCTTCGGCCAGGACGACCGTATCGAAGCGACGCTGGAAAAAGACAGCACGCAGAATACGGAAGAAGCGCTGATCGAAGTGTATAAAAAGCTGCGTCCGGGCGAACCGCCAACACTTTCCAGCGCCCAGACCCATCTGGAAGGCCTGTTCTTCGACGATCACCGCTACGATCTGTCCCGTGTGGGCCGCTATAAGTATAACAAAAAGCTCTCCATCTCCGACCGTATCCGCGGTTTCCGTCTGGCTATGCCCATCGTTGACGAACGCACGGGCGAAATTTTGGCGGAAGAGGGCGAGCTTATCACCAAAGACCGCGCCTTCGAAATTCAGCAGGCCGGCGTAAAGGTCGCCTATGTGGCGGTCGAAGGCATGGATATGCCCGTGAAGGTCATCTCCAACCAGATGGTCGACATCAAGCCCTATCTCCCGCAGTTCACGAAAGCGGAGCTCGATGCTGTCGGCATCAACGAAAACGTGCGCTATACCGTGCTGATGGACATGCTCGACACCCTGCAGTCGCTCGACAAGGAAGAAGCGCTCGCGATGCTTGAAAAGAACGCGGACGAGCTGATTCCGAAGCATATCATCATCGACGATATCTTCGCCTCCATCAACTACCTCAACTGCCTCGCTTGCGGCGTGGGCAGCGCGGACGATATCGACCACCTCGGCAACCGACGCATCCGTTCGGTCGGCGAACTGCTGCAAAACCAGTTCCGCGTCGGCTTTGCCCGGATGGAGCGCGTGGTCAAGGAGCGTATGACCCTGCAGGCACAGGAGCCCGACAAGGTGACGCCGCAGGCGCTGATCAACACCCGTCCCGTCATTGCGGCGGTGCGCGAGTTCTTCGGCTCCTCTCCGCTCTCGCAGTTCATGGATCAGAACAACCCGCTGGCGGAACTGACCCACAAGCGCCGTCTGTCGGCCCTCGGCCCGGGCGGTCTGTCGCGTGACCGCGCAGGCTTCGACGTGCGTGACGTCCACTATTCCCACTACGGCCGCATGTGCCCGATTGAAACGCCGGAAGGTCCGAACATCGGTCTGATTTCCTATCTTGCCACCTTTGCCCGCATCAACGAATACGGCTTCATCGAAGCGCCGTTCCGTCCGGTGGACAAAAAGACCGGCAAGGTGCTCGATTCATTCGAATACATGACCGCCGACGTGGAAGACGAATACACCGTTGCCCAGGCGAACGAACCGCTCGACGACGAAGGCCACTTCCTGCGTAAAAAGGTCAACGCCCGCCACCGCGACGAATTCCTTGAAATCGACCCGTCCCGCGTCGACTATATGGACGTTTCGCCCAAGATGGTCGTCTCCGTGGCCACCGCGCTGATCCCGTTCCTGGAAAACGACGACGCAAACCGCGCACTGATGGGTTCCAACATGCAGCGGCAGGCTGTGCCGCTTCTGACCTGCGAATCTCCGCTGGTCGGTACCGGCATGGAATACAAGGCTGCCACCGACTCCGGCGTGTGCGTGCTGGCGAAAAACGACGGCGTTGTCACCTATGTCAGCGCCGACCGCATCGATGTGCTGGAAGAGGGCAACCACGTGGAAACGTATCATCTGATCAAGTTCATGCGTTCCAACCAGGGCACCTGCATCAACCAGAAACCCATCGTATCCGTGGGCGATAAGATCAAAAAGGATCAGGTCATCGCCGACGGTCCCGCAACCGACAAGGGCGAAATGAGCCTTGGCAAAAACGCGCTGATCGGCTTCATGACCTGGGAAGGCTACAACTACGAAGACGCCGTGCTGATCAACGAAAAGCTGGTGCGCGACGACGTCTATACCTCCATCCACATCGAAAAATACGAACTCGAGGCCCGCGACACCAAGCTCGGCCCCGAAGAGATCACCAACGATATTCCGAACGTCGGCGACGCGCTGAAGGATCTGGACGAACGCGGCATCATCCGCGTGGGCGCCGAGGTGCATTCCGGCGACATCCTTGTCGGTAAGGTCACCCCGAAGGGCGAAACCGAGCTGACCGCGGAAGAGCGATTGCTGCGCGCCATCTTCGGCGAAAAGGCGAGAGAAGTCCGCGATACGTCCCTGCGTGTGCCTCACGGCGAATACGGCATCGTGGTCAAGGTCGAAGAATTCACCCGCGAAAACTCCGACGAACTCAACCCGGGCGTCAACAAGGTCGTCCACTGCTACATCGCCCAGAAGCGCAAGCTGCAGGTCGGCGACAAGATGGCCGGCCGCCACGGCAACAAGGGCGTTGTGTCCCGCATCCTGCCGCAGGAGGATATGCCGTTCCTTGAAGACGGCACCCCGCTCGACATCGTTTTGAACCCGTTGGGCGTGCCGTCCCGTATGAACATCGGTCAGGTGCTCGAAGTCCATCTGGGCTTTGCCTGCCGCGAACTCGGCTGGCATATCATGACCCCGGTCTTTGACGGTGCCCACGAAGACGATATCCGCGCGATGCTGCGCATGGCCGGCATTCAGGAAACCGGTAAATCCATCCTGACCGACGGCCGCACCGGCGAAAAATTTGACAACGAAGTCACGGTCGGCGTGATGTACTTCCTCAAGCTGCACCACCTGGTCGACGACAAGATGCATGCGCGTTCCACCGGTCCGTACTCCCTCGTCACGCAGCAGCCGCTCGGCGGTAAAGCCCAGTTCGGCGGCCAGCGTTTCGGTGAAATGGAAGTCTGGGCGCTGGAGGCCTACGGCGCCGCCTACACGCTGCAGGAAATTCTGACGGTCAAGTCCGACGACGTGGTCGGCCGTGTCAAGACCTACGAAGCCATCGTCAACGGCGAAAACGTGCCGAAGGCCGGCGTACCCGAATCGTTCAAGGTGCTCATCAAGGAGTTGCAGTCGCTCGCCCTTGACATCAAGGTGCTCGACGCGGACAACAATGAGATCGACCTGAAACAAAACCTGGACGGCGACGACACCGTCACGCTGCACCGCTACGCCGACCGCGACAGCTACGGCGAAGAGGCCGGCGGCAAAGCCGACGAAGACAGCGACAGAGAAGACGATCTGGATCTTGACGACGAAGACGCGGACTTCGACTTTGACGAAGACGAAGACGAAAGCGAAGAGGAAGACTTCGATTTCAACGCCTTCTTCGACGAAGCGAACCCGACCATCAACGACGCAGGATTCTCCGCAGGCTTTGTGCCCGATGATGAAATGTAATCATCGATCCGATCTTATTTTAGGAAAGGGCTGACTTCTATATATGGAAACGAATAATATCACTTTTGAATCAATCCGCATCGGTCTTGCTTCGCCCGATCAGATCCGCGAATGGTCCTACGGCGAAGTGACAAAGCCTGAAACGATCAACTACCGCACCCTCAAGCCCGAAAGCGACGGCTTGTTCTGCGAAAAAATCTTTGGACCCCTCAAGGACTGGGAATGCCACTGCGGCCGCTACAAGCGCATTCGCCACAAGGGCAAGATCTGCGAACGCTGCGGCGTTGAGATCACCAAAGCCAAGGTGCGCCGCGAGCGTATGGGCCATATCGAGCTGGCAACGCCTGTCTCGCACATCTGGTATTTTAAGGGTATCCCGTCGCGCATCGGTCTGATGCTCGATATGTCGCCCAGAGATCTCGAACGCGTGCTGTATTTTGCGGCCTACGTCGTGATCAACGCCGGCACTGTGCCCAATGTGAAGAAGTGCCAGGTCATCACCGAAAAGCAGTATGAGGACATCAAGGAATACTACTACGACGACGAAGAGTTCAAAGTCGGCATGGGCGCCGAAGCGGTCAAGGAGCTGCTCGCCCAGATCGACGTGGACGCGCTCGACGAAGAGCTGCGCACCGAACTCGAATCCGCAACGGGCCAAAAGAAGACCCGTCTGCTCAAACGTCTCGAGGTTGTGGAAGCGTTCAAAAACTCCGGCAACCGTCCGGAATGGATGATCCTTGACGTGGTGCCGGTCATTCCGCCGGACATCCGTCCGATGGTGCAGCTTGACGGCGGCCGTTTTGCAACGAGCGATCTCAACGATCTGTATCGCCGCGTGATCAACCGCAACAACCGTCTGAAAAAGCTGTTGGAGCTCGGTGCGCCGAACATCATCATCCGCAACGAAAAGCGTATGCTGCAGGAATCTGTGGACGCCCTGATTGACAACGGCCGCCGCGGTCGTCCGGTCACCGGCCCCAACAACCGCCCGCTCAAATCTTTGTCCGACATGCTCAAGGGTAAGCAGGGCCGTTTCCGTCAAAACCTGCTTGGTAAGCGCGTCGACTACTCCGGCCGTTCGGTTATCGTCGTCGGTCCGGAACTCAAGATCTATCAGTGCGGTCTGCCGAAGGAGATGGCGCTCGAGCTGTTCAAACCCTTCGTCATGAAGCGCCTCGTTGAAACCGGCGTCGCCACCCATATCAAGACCGCCCGCAAGACCGTTGACCGCCAGGAAAAATGCGTTTGGGATGCGCTCGAAATCGTGATCAAAGACCATCCCGTCATGCTCAACCGTGCGCCGACGCTGCACCGTCTGGGTATCCAGGCGTTCGAACCGGTGCTGGTCGAAGGCAAGGCGATCAAGCTCCATCCGCTGGTCTGTACCGCGTTCAACGCCGACTTCGACGGCGACCAGATGGCCGTTCACGTGCCGCTTTCCGCCGAAGCGCAGGCGGAAGCGCGCTTCCTGATGCTTTCCGCCGGCAACCTGCTCAAGCCCTCCGACGGCAAACCCGTCACCGTGCCGACGCAGGACATGGTCCTCGGCTCCTACTATCTGACGCTTGAAAAGCCCGGCGCGAAAGGCGAGGGCAAGGCGTTTGTTGACGTCAACGAAGCCCAGATGGCCTATGACGCCGGTGTGCTCGATCTGCATGCGCGCATCAAGATCCGCATGACCAAAACGATCGACGGCATCGAGCAGTCCAAGCTGATTGAAACCACGCTCGGCAAAGTGATCTTCAACACGCCGATCCCGCAGGATCTCGGCTTCATCGACCGCACCGATCCCGAAAACGCGTTCCGCCTGGAAGTGGAATCGCTGGTCAACAAAAAGATGCTCGGCAAGATCATCGACAAGTGCATCCGTGTCCACGGCACCGCAATCACCGCGAAGGTGCTCGACGATATCAAGAGCCAGGGCTACCGCTATTCCACCAAGAGCGGTATCACCGTCGCCGTTTGCGACGCCACGATCCCCGACGCGAAGAAGGAGATCCTTGCCGAAACCGAAGAGATCGTCGACGAAATCAACCGCAAGTATAACCGCGGTTTGCTTTCCAACACCGACCGTTCCCGTCAGGTCATCAAGGCGTGGGATGTTTGTACCACCCGCGTGGCCAACGCCCTGACCGGCAACTTCGATAAATTCAACCCGATCTACATGATGCTCGACTCCGGCGCCCGCGGTTCCGAAAGCCAGTTGCGTCAGCTTGCCGGTATGCGCGGTCTGATCGCGAATACCGCAGGTAAAACGATCGAGGTGCCCATCCGTGCGAACTACCGTGAAGGTCTGAACGTACAGGAATACTTCATCTCCTCGCGCGGTGCGCGTAAAGGCTTGGCCGATACCGCGCTTCGTACCGCCGACTCGGGTTATCTGACCCGCCGTCTGGTCGATGTTTCCCAGGAAGTCATCATCCGCGAAGAGGACTGCGGCTGCCACGACGGTCTGGAAGTCTATGACATCATGGACGGCAACCGCGTGCTTGAACCGCTTACCGAGCGTCTCAAAGGCCGCTATCTGCTTGACCCGCTGTGCGACGAAAACGGCGAAGTGATCATGGATAACGATCACATGCTCTCCGAAGACGACGCCAACAAGGTCAACGCGTATCTCAACGCCCGCTATGAAGCTGCTGTTGCCGGCGGCATGAGCGCCGAAGACGCGGAGCCGCTGCGCCATATCAAGATCCGTTCGCTGCTCACCTGCAACACCGATCACGGCGCCTGCATCAAGTGCTACGGCTCCAACCTTGCAACCGGCGCACCGGTCACTGTCGGCGAAGCGGTCGGCATCATCGCCGCCCAGTCCATCGGTGAACCCGGTACCCAGCTCACGATGCGTACCTTCCACACCGGCGGCGTCGCCTCCGGTTCCGATATCACCCAGGGTCTTCCGCGTGTCGAAGAACTCTTTGAAGCGCGCAAGCCCAAGACGCTCGCCATGATCTCCGAGATCGACGGCGTTGTCTCGTTTGAAACGATCAAGAAGAATCCGCACATCGTTGTGACCAACGAGGGAACGGGCGAACGCCGCGAATACTTCCTGACGTTCGGCGCCCGTCCGCGCGTGTCCGAAGGCCAGGCAGTCAAAAAAGGCGAAACCCTCACCGAAGGCAGCCAGGATCTGCGCGACATTCTGAACGTCATGGGCGTCAGCGCGGTCCACGACCACCTGATCTCCCAGGTCCAGATGACCTACCGTACCCAGGGCGTTGACATCAACGACAAGCACATCGAAGTCATTGCGCGCCAGATGATGCGCAAGGTCAAGGTGGAAGATCCGGGCGACACCGACTTCCTCGAGTGGTCCGTCGTTGAAAAGCGCGACTTCGAAAAAGCCAACGAAGCGATCCGCGCCCGCATCGCCAATGGCGAAACCGAGCTCAGAGAAGCGGTCTGCACGCCGATCCTCATGGGTATCACCAAAGCGTCGCTGGCAACGGATTCGTTCCTGTCCGCCGCGTCGTTCCAGGAGACCACCCGTGTGTTGACCGACGCCGCCATCAAGGGCAAGGTCGATCCGCTGCTGGGCCTCAAGGAAAACGTCATCATCGGCAAACTCCTGCCCTCTGGCACCGGCATGAAGTGCTACGCCGACGTGGAGGTTGTCAACGAAAAAGAAATGAACTCCCTGGCAGATCAGCTTCTGCAGTGGAGCCAAGGCTAAGAAAAAACCGTCCTTCGGGACGGTTTTTTCTTTAGGGCCAAGGGCCAGGGGGCGCGGGTTGCCGGTGGCAACCTCTGCCGCAGGCAGAAGCGCCGACCGAGCCGGCAGGCGAGAATCCAAGGGCAAAGGGACGCGCCGGGCGTGGATGAGCGAGGAGAACGACAACCCACGAAGGGAAGCTGTCAACAGTTAGCTGTCAGCAGTTAGCATGTAGCGCCGATCAGTGATCGGCTAAATTGCCGCACTGTCCGCGCCCAGTCGCGCGGAGCGCAACGCTACGGGCGCTGGGTTGTCGTTGAATTTGTAGTCGCCGCCAATCTGGCGGCTATGAAACCTTGCCGTTGCAACCCGGGTCGGCGAAACGCCGACGCTACGGGTTGTCCTTGCCCTCCCCGCTGCGACGGAACGGAGCAGCTTCATGGGGAGGGTGGCAGCCCGCAGGGCTGACGGGTGAGGTTTGAACCCGCCCGCAGCGCACCGTTGGCGGCGTATGACGGCTATTTTTCCGCAACCTCTTGCATTTTCAGCCGGAATATGGTAAAGTGAATGCGCGACGTAAAACACGAAACTTGTTTGTTTCTTTCATATTCTCTTATAACAGAGAAACCCTGTTAAAAAGGTGTTTCTCCGATTTCTGTTACGAGAGATAATTGAAATTGTGTGTTTTGCGTCGCGGCAAACGAGATGACACCTTTTTATGCGTCTCGTTTGAGGCGCATTTTTAATTTGAGGAGGAATTATGATGAAACACACAAAACGCCTGCTTGCCGTTCTGCTGACGCTGGTGCTGCTGTGTACCAGTGTGCCGTTTGCGTTTGCGGAAGATGATATTTGGCATACGGACGGTATTGTTTCCGACGAACAAGTAGTGATTCGCTTTGTTTTGAATGGTGCATATTTAAAGGATTCCCAATGGGTGTATTCTTTTGCAACAAACGCATTTGAGTTTAAAACGGCGGACGAAATTGGCACAGAAGAATATGATATGGTACCGCAAGATGAAAACAGCCAGCTCCCGGGCGATTCGATTATGCTTCCTGGGATAAAACCGCCAATCGGCTATAGATTTGTGGGGTGGGCTTGTGAAACAAATAATTGGATATATGCAGTGAGTGAGTATCGCATCCCTGCCGGACAAAAGGTCATTACTTTTCGGGCAACCTTTGAACTTGGTTCGATTAAATCACTTGAAGGTGAAACTGTAAAAGTTGGTGAAAACCTTTACTATTCCTTGGACAACCGAATCCTTACTGTTTCCGGATATGGGAAAATCTACGATGGTTTATCTTTCTTTGATACTGATTGGGAAAGAGATGAAGATAAATCATTTGAAAAAATTGTGATTGAGCAAGATGTCACGGAAGTTTTTCCGGAAACGTTTTCACTCGAAACAAAAGCCTTTGTAATTGCTCCGGAAAATGCAGTTTATTCATCCGACGAATACGGTGTTTTATTTAACAAAGACAAGAGTTTGCTAATCCGATATCCCACAGCAAATCCGCGCAGAGAATATAACATCCCTGCAACTGTTCAGACGCTTGATCAGGGAGCTTTTCTAAACTGTTTCAATTTAGAACAAATTACATTTCCTGAAGATTTGCAAGAAATAGGGACATTTAGCATTTTTCATACAGCTGTATCTGAACTTGTACTCCCAAAAACTTTAAAGAGGATTGATGCAGCAGGTTTAGCAAATAATTATTGGCTTGATGGAGTTCTTGAAATTCGGAGCATGGAAGTTGAGCTTGAAGAATATGCAATAGGCAACGAGGCGTTGTTTTACAATGTTCCTAAGAATTTGATATTTCCATTGTTGGAAGCTCGATTGTCTGATTATGATGCTCTGCCTGATAGTTTAAAGGCTTATTTTGACCCAGTTAGCAGGGAGATATATCCTGAGTTTTTTGAGTTGGCAACCGACGATTTGCTTTTTGCCGGCACCATCCGCTGCCACGCCGGTTCCACCGCAGAAGCCTACGCCATTGAGCACGGCATGGACTACGAGCTGACCCACTTCTTTGAGGGTGACTGGAACTACGATTGGGAGAACCTTGTCCGCTGGCGCAAATGCATCCATTGCGACGAACGCGAGACCGAACCGCTCGAAACCGAAACGCCGGGCGGCGCCGAAATCGTCGGCCCTGCGGACGGCGATACTTCCTTTGATGTGGAACCCGTCAGCACCGACTATGTGCTGATCAAAGAAGCCCTCGGCGAACAGAACGTGGTCAAAGCGTTCGACATCAGCCTGAAAAACAACGACGGCGTCCACGTCCAGCCGAAGGGTACCGTCAAAGTCAAGCTGCCGGGCGATTTCAAAACCGGCGATTACAAAGTCTACCGCGTGAACGCCGACGGCACCTATACCGATATGCAGGCGTTCCGTGAGGGCAGCCACCTCGTATTCTATACCGACCATTTCAGCCTGTATGTGGTTGTGGACGAAAGCGCCGGAACCGAACCCGATACACCGGATACGCCCGACACCCCCGACGCACCGGTAAAGGAAAGCAAGGTCAAAAATATCCTGCACATCATCTTTGCATTTTTGCAAAAGCTGATCCGCCTGCTGATCCAAAAATAAACGAACAAAACCGCCCAACCGGGCGGTTTTTCTAATCACTAATCACTATGCACTGCGCACTAACCACTGTGCACTTATTTCCTTCCCGTGCTGCCGAACCCGCCGCTGCCGCGTTCGGTGTCGGAGAGCGCGTCCGCTTCCACGTACTCCGTCGCGAAGACCGGCAGAATCACAAGCTGCGCAATGCGCTCGCCGGGGTCAACGGTCTGCGGCTTGGTGCCGTGGTTGTGCAGCGCCACAAGGATTTCGCCGCGGTAGTCCGCGTCGATGACCCCCACCTTGTTGGCAGGCGCCAGATCGCGCTTGCTCGCCACAGACGAGCGGGCGAAAACGCACCCCGCATAGCCGCGCGGAATCTCCACGCTGATGCCTGTCGGTACAAACACCGTCTCGTGCGGCGCAATCGTCAGCGGCGCGTCGAGACACGCCGACAGATCGGCGCCGGCGGCGTCCGCCGAGCCGCGACGGGGGAGCACGGCGTTTTCACGCAGACGTTTGACGCGAATTGTGTTGTCCATCGTGTCACCTCATCAAAGCAGCTTCACGCCGTGGTCGGCGCAATACTGCAGCGTTTCGTCGTCCCAATAGGAGGACTGCACTTCGCCGATGTGCGCCTTGCGCAAAAAGAACATGCACATCCGGCTCTGGCCGATGCCGCCGCCGATCGTGTAGGGCAGCTTGCCTTCGAGCAGCGCCTTGTGGAACGGATAGTTCACACGGTCTTCGCACCCGGCGGTTTTGAGCTGGCGCAGCATTGCCTCTTCGTCGACGCGAATGCCCATCGAACTCAGCTCCAGCGCAATGTCGAGCACCGGATAATATACAATAATATCGCCGTTGAGATCCCAGTCGTCATAGTCCGGCGCGCGGCCGTCGTGCGGTTTGCCGTCCCGAAGCGCGCCGCCGATCCCCATCAGGAAGATGGCGCCGTATTCCTTGGCGGCAGCCTTTTCGCGCTCCTTGCGGCTGAGTGTGGGATATTTTTCCTCGAGCTCCAGCGCGGTGAGGAACGTGATCTTTTCGGGCAGGAGCGAGCCGATGAAGTTGTATTCCTTGGTGATATAGTATTCCGTGTGGCGCAGCGCGGCATAGATGAGCTTGACCGTCTTTTTCAGCGTTTCCACGGTGCGGTTTTCCTTGCGGATAATCTTCTCCCAGTCCCACTGATCGACGAAGATGGAGTGGATATTGTCGGTATCCTCGTCGCGGCGGATGGCGTTCATGTCGGTGTAGAGCCCTTCGTTTTCTTCGAAGCCGTACAGCGCCAGCGCGTAGCGCTTCCATTTGGCAAGGGAATGCACGATCTCGAACTGCTCGCCGCTGAACACGTCAAAGCTGACCGGGCGCTCGGTGCCGTTGAGGTTGTCGTTCATGCCCGACTTCGCGTTGACGAATAGCGGCGCGGACACGCGTGTAAGATTCAGCTCGATGGAAAGGTCGCGCTCAAAAAAGTCCTTGACCTTTTTGATGGCAAGCTCCGTTTCGCGCAGCGACAGGTGGGAGGTGTAACCCTCGGGGATGGTACAATGTGACATATGCACACCTCATTTGCTCCAAAATATTTCAGTTTATTATAGCAGGAAAGCCGAAGGCTGTCAATCGTTTTTTCATATCGGGTTGCATAAAATCCGGAATATGCATCCGTTTATTCATATTGAATGCGGTTTTTGTAAAAAAAAAATGCTTGGCTTTCGGTTTTTTATTCAAAAACCACTTGACAAATCCACACTAAACGAGTATAATTTATGCATCAAACGAAACAAGAACGAATATTTATGCAAATATTCAGAAAGAAAGGTTGTTCATTATGAAAAAAATTCTTGCACTCGTACTCTCCATGCTGCTGGTCGTGTCGCTCTTTGCGGCCTGCGGCGGCAAAACCACCGAAGACAATTCGCTCCAGGCTGTGCTTGACAAGGGCGAACTTGTGATCGGTACCAGCCCGGACTTCCCGCCGTTTGAAAACCTCAACGACGACGGCTCCATCACCGGCATCGAGATCGACATTCTCACCAAGATCTGCGAAAAGCTCGGCGTTCAGTTGAAGATC
>CADABX010000040.1 GCA_902786285.1 Oscillospiraceae bacterium
GTAAGCGTAACATTGCCCGTGTCTGACAAAAAGGCTTCCCTTCTGGTAGAATAGGAACAGAGCCAAATTACTACCAGGAGGAAAGGCATATGACGAAATCAGAACGGGCAGCGCTGCGCGAACACTGGCGGCAAATCGTAACCGAATGTGAAAACAGGGATGCATCCATAAGCAAAAGGGCTTGGTGTGAGGAACACGGAACCGCCGAAACCGAAAGCTCCTCCGCAGCACCGAAGGCCACTTGCCGATGTTCAGAATGAGTTGTGCTTCGGATAAAAAGGGCAGCACCAGCATCCTTTGTGCCAGTTCGTGCTGGCCCTGGCTGAAAAGCCTTAGCCGGTTTCGGCTCGCACTTTTCAGCCATATTATAAAGGATGCTGGTGCCGTTTGTAAGACACGGTCAATGTACTCGACCGTCAGGGTTTTTCTTGCTTTTCCCGGTCAGATGCCGTATAATAAAGGCGAATAAGACGTCATCTGGCAGGATGTCCGGTAGGTGTACACGCGCTATGTTACGCTTACATAATGAAACGCACTCGAACCGGGCCGTGGCTATAGGAATACTGTAATCTACACCATTACGATTGAGGTGCGACAGATGCAAAAAAATGGAAAGAGAAAGGGTCTTTTAATATCTGCGTTGATCGCGGTTCTCGTTTTCACACCTTGTTCTTCAGCCTCTCCAGCGGTTGGCTCAGACGGGAACCGGCTTTCAAATGATTCAATAAAAACTGTTGAAGATCCAGCCCCATCTGAATCAGATGAAACTGTACGCAGCGCAGTGGACTTCAATCATGAACTGGATTCCTATAAGCCGTTAAAAGATAACTACAATTTTTATTTCACTTATAAAACGGTCCATCCCTGGTGGGATGCAGTGGCGCTTGGGATGGAAGAAGCCCAGAGGCAATACCTGAGAAAAGGAGTCACTATTACGTATGAGTACATGGCGCCGGAAGGAGCATCCGCTGAGGATCAAACCCAAAGACTGCTCATGGCGGCGGAAAGGGACTACGATGTTATTGGCGTAGATGTTGCAGATGAGAAGATCATATCTCCGCTTCTTGATGAGATGGTGGATTCCGGGACGAAAGTTATGACTTTTTCAAGCTCTGACGCCGCCGAAGGATGCAAACGGCTCGCTTATGTCGGCAATACGCATAATTATCGGGACGGCGCGGATCTGACAGAAGCGCTCTGTGAAAAGCTGGGATACAAAGGAAAAGTTGCGATTCTCGTCGGAAGCGTCGGCGCCCCCTGCCATGAAGACCGGGCAAGAGGGGCCAAGGATACTATTGCCAAATATGGCGATATGGAAATCGTCGCTACAGCGTATGATATGGATTCCGTGGATTTGGCCCATGACCTTACGATGCGGATTTTAGAGGACTGTCCGGAACTTGACGGCATTGTCTGCTGCAATATGAGCAATCCGGTCGGCGCAGCAAGAGCGATCACAGAAAAGCAGAGAAATACTGTGATTGTAGGTATGGACCACGATGAGGAGGCGCTGCACTATTTGGATGATGGCGTTATTTATTGCCTTGGCGTTCAGGACTGCTATTCGATCGGTTTTGATACAATCCAGACTGCTGTTAAAATCGCGGATGGCAATCGGGCCGGTGAGCTATTTCCGGAGAAAACAAACGAGATAACGACTGTGATCTATCAGAAAGACGCAGCTTTGATGCTTGAGCTGTTGTATGGTGATATTAAATGACACAACAAAAGAAACAGATGACAAAAAGGACCTTTGTGCTGACAGCTGTTATAGGCAGTCTGTTAATCGTGGCAATGGTGATTGTCAGTACATTATGGGCTTCAAAACAGACTGTCGCGGCGACAGATGAAGCAGTTTCAGCAGTCAGTTCCTTTTATCTTGAGGCAATGGCGGACCGTCGCGCGAAGACCATCAAGAATTTGATCAGCGACAACTTTGAAGAAATGGAAAAAGCCGTTGCTTTCATTGAAGATGAAAAGGTTGATTCGCAGGAGGAATTGCGGGATACAATCGGTAAAGTTCAATCTTTGCTGAGTCTTAATCGATTTGCACTGGTTGACGAAGATAACGTTGTGTATACGCAATATACAACCTATACCGGAAGAAGCCGGCATCCGTTCTTATCTGAAGAAAAAATAGAAGATCGGATCGTCAGTACGGTTTCCATCTATGGCTCTTCCAGGCAGCTGTGTCTGGTTATTCCGACGGCAGATATTTCTATCATGGGAAAAACCATGAAGGCCTGCTTTGTTCAATACGACATTAAGGATATTGTTGATCTTCTGGCATTTGATGATCAGGACAGGACGCATTTTGCCTTGTACTCTAAAAACGGAAGCAATCTGTCCGGTACGAAGCTTGGGCCGGTTATCTTAGACCACAATCTTTTGGATACAATCAAAGGCGTCGTATCAGAAGATGTTTGGAAGACAAACTATGAGAATATTACGAATGGGTCGGAGGGGAGTCTGACGTTTAACTCTGGTAACGCAGAGGAGACACTGTTCTATGTTCCGATTGAAAGCACGGGTTGGGAAATGGCTGTTTTGATTCGGGAGAGTGTTATTCAGAATCAAATTCGGGATATTAGTGAGAAAAACTTAAGGACCAGCAGAAATCAGATTATTTTCACCTTGGCGGTTGTGCTGATCTTTGTTATGGTTCTTCTGCTACAGATTAGAAAACTATCCAATGATAAGCTCGAAGAAGAAAAGGAAACCAGCAGAACCTTTCGCAATATGGCAAACACGGATTCCCTGACCGGTGTAAGGAATAAGCACGCGTATTCTGAAAATGAAGCGATCATCAATAACCAGATACGGACCGGGCAGCTTGAAAAGCTGGCAGTCGTCATAGGCGACATTAATGGGCTGAAACAAGTGAATGATACGCAAGGACATGCAGCCGGGGATCAGCTGATCAAAGATGCGTGTGTAATGATGTGCGAATACTTTAAGCACGGGGCGGTGTTCGTAGTCGGAAAGGGTGCTGCCTTCGCCGGAGGTGCCGCAGATGACAAGGGCGCTGATGCCTTCGGCGATCTGCCATTCGAGCAGTTCCTTCATCTTCGGATAATCCACACCGTCTGCGGTGAGCGGGGTAATGAGAGCGGTTGCTGCGCCTTGGAAGAGGGTTTCGGTTTTCATGGTAACAAACTCCTTTTAATTACAGTTTACCGAACGATAACAAAAAATGACCGATCGCATCGGCCATTATAATCGAGACGAACGGAACAGTATTGTCCCGCAAAAGCAATTATAATAGCACTCCGCAAATTGCGACAGTCGTATGTCTGTTATGGCATACGCCCAGGAAATCGTTCGCCTGATCCCTTCGGCAGCCTGCCCTTTCAGCCGGACGGACGGTGCGAGCGTCCCTGTTTGCCCGGTATACTGATGCGCGGCCGCGCCTCTATCTTTAATTGTCCCTTTCGGTTGAAGTTATTTTAACACGCCAAACGGGTAAAGTCAACTGTTTTCGGCAAAAACCTTGTGAATAATCGCCCACGATTTGCGGCATAATTTGTGCAAACGGTACATAGCTATCTTTGAAAAGGAGTGGATGCTCATGTTTGTGACCCTCGGCGTTTTGCCGCCGCCGAAGACGTTTCGCCGCCGGATTTTGCGCCGCACGGCAAAGGACACGCTTTCGTGCAGCCGTGTGACGCTGCCGAACGATTTTTCATTTTACCATATTCAGCTGACCCACGATCCGGATCTGCCGCTGCCGTGGACAAGGATTGCCGAAACGGCCGGCGCCTTTCGCACCCGGCTGCTGCTTCCGGACGGTCTTGCCATCGACGACACAGCGGATGCGGCTGCATTCGTGCCGCAAAAGCTGCCGCTGCGCCTGCTTTGCAACAGCGCAGCGCGTACCCTGCAGCGCATGCAGCGCGAACCGCTGCAGCAGTGCCTTTGCGTGCTTGATCCGCAGGGTGTATTGTCTGATGCCCTGGACCCGTTTGTGCCGCTGGTGTCCGAGCTCCGCATTGTCACAGACGATCTGCTGGCCTACGGGGAGACGGCCGACCGGTTTCGCCGCAAATACGGATTGTCGCTGCTGCTGACGCCGGATGACGCCGACGCGGCGCAAAGCAATCTGCTGATCGCCGACGACGCGGCCGATGTGCCGCTGACCTTTGCCGGCACGGTGTTTACCAATCATCCGCAGCCGCGCATGAACGCCGCCATGTATATGCCGGCGCCGCCGGTCCTGCCGCCGGACTATGCCGCACTGTGTCCGCCCGCAATCGATCCGCTGATCTTCGCGTCGGCCGCGTATGAGCTTTGCGCCGCCGATACGTTGGGTGAACTCTGGATGCCGATGAATGAACTGTCGACAGTCAACAGTCTTTAGTCAACAAAACAGCCGCCTTTGGGGCGGCTGTTACAGGTATCGGTTTTTCAGTTTGCGCTCGGATGCGGCATATGGCCGTAGAGCGTCATGGCCGTGTTGGAAATCGGCATGGTCTGCACAATGATGTGACCCGGACCGCGCACGATGGTGTTGAACAGCCCTTCGCCGCCGAACAAAACATTTTTCGCGCCCTTGATG
The DNA here is from genome assembly GCA_902786285.1 of Oscillospiraceae bacterium. Taxonomy (GTDB): domain Bacteria; phylum Bacillota; class Clostridia; order Oscillospirales; family Acutalibacteraceae; genus UBA6857. Next base: position 4,556 of record CADABX010000040.1, read on the forward strand.
CGCTGCAGTTCCACCGAGCAGGTGGCGTCCATCGCGGCAAGATAGCCGGTGTCGAGGATCTTGCAGTCGCCGGCGGGAATGTCATATTCGATGGCGCTGCCGTCGATCTCCAAAAAGACGATGCCGCTGCCGGAAAACTTCTGCATCAGAAAGCCTTCGCCGCCGAACAGGGCGCCGCCGATGCGCTGCTGGAAAAACACGGACACATCCACATTGCCGCACGACGCGAGGAACGCGCCCTTCTGGGCGATGATGGGACGGTCGGGTGTGATCTCGATCGCTTTGATGGAGCCGGGGAACGAGGACGCAAACGCGATCTCGCCGGGCTTTTTCGCCACATAGCGGTTTTTAAACATCTTTTCGCCGGTGAACATGCGGCCGAACATCTTGCCCAGACCGCCGCCTTCGGTTTTCATTTCGATCTCATCGTCCATCCAGGCCATGGAACCGCCTTCACACATCATCTCTTCGCCGGCCTCGAGCTGGCACAGCACGACTGGCAGATTGCCGCCTTTGATCTCATAACGCATAGTAAAAACTCCTTTGAATTATTGTTGAAAGGACACGCTTTCACGTTTTCTATTCTATCATATCCTGCCGCGCAGGACAAGAGAAATGTGAAAAAAAGCGGCATAGACGCTTTTTTTCAACAAACTGCAGCCGCTCCACCGGGAGCGGCTGTTGCTTTCAATCAATTTTCACTTTTCAATTCTCAGCTTCAAACGTGCCGTTTTCAATTGCCGTGATCTGATCCACGCGGCGCTGATGGCGTCCGCCTTCAAATTCCGTGTTGAGGAACACGTCCACCATCTCGATGGCAAGGCCTGCGCCGAGCACGCGGCCGCCCATGCAAAGCACGTTGGCGTCGTTGTGCAGACGGGTGTACTTCGCGCTGAAATAATCCGAGCAGCACGCCGCGCGGATGCCCTTCACCTTGTTGGCGGCCATGGAGATGCCAATGCCAGTGCCGCAGCAGAGGATGGCCTTTTCACATTTGCCGCTCACAACGGCCTGACAGGTCTTGTAGGCGATTTTGGCATAGTCGATGGAATCCGGCGAATAGGTGCCGAAATCCTCATAGGCGACGCCGATGTCGTCGAGGTGTTTTTTGATTTCTTCCTTGAGGGCGAAGCCGCCGTGGTCTGCGCCGAGTGCAATCATGTTTTTTTCTCCTTTACCGTGATTATTTATTAAAAGGTGGTACCTCTTAAGTGTATTTTCAATTCGGAATTCGGAATGCGGAATTCGGAATTGTGGGGCGCCGCCTGCGGCGATGCGCCAAAGGTGACTGTTTTTTATATTCTTTCCTTTACAGAAAGTGATTCATAACATTATTGTTTTTGAAACGGTCGTTTGGCGGGCGGGGTGTTAGATTATGGAATCTGTTCAAGCGGATACGATCTGCTGTCTAGTGGTGGCAAATCGGCTGTTTCGCGGAGAAACGGTTCGATTTGGTTGCGATTATGCCCCGCGACCTTCATTCCGAATTCCGCATTCCGAATTCCAAATTAGCTTCGTGCGCTTCGCGCACGAAGCTCGCGTTCCGCCTGCGGCAGCCGCAGATAGACCGGCAAAAGCTGCTGCGCGTCCAGTAGTTTGCTCTCATCAAAGCTTCGCTCCGCCGCCAGCGCGACCGACGCGGCGTTTTGAAACCGCGTGAGCGCCGGTGCGGCAGGGTAGGGCAGAGACTGCGCACACTTTTCGGCGCCGTCGCCGACAAAAAGGATCCGCTTGCCTTTGTATTGCTCCAGCAGTGTGCCGAGGTCCTCAATTTTGAGCGCGTCGTCTGCGGTCAGCCGTGTGACCGTGTCGCCGCTCACTTCAAACAGCGCCGTATAGACCTGGTTGCACCGCGCGTCCATCACGGCGCACGCGAGCGTATCCTGCCCGAGCAGGTTGTAGGCGAGACCCTCCAAAGTGGAAACGGCGAGCGCCTGTTTGCCGGTGCCGTCGCACAGGCCCTTGATGGCGGCGATGCCGATGCGGATGCCCGTGAACGAGCCCGGACCGACCGCGCAGGCGAAACAGTCGATGGAATCCAGCGGTGTTTCGCTGTTTTGCAAAAGCGCGTCGATCATCGGCAGCAGCGTGCGCGAATGGGTCAGCCCGGCGTTGGTGCTGCTCTGGGCGCGGATGCGGCCGTCTTCCACAACGGCCACCGACGCGCAGACCGCGCTGGTGTCAACAGATAGGATTCTCATGGTGTGAACCTCCGGAGAGCTAATGCGGAATTCGGAATGCGGAATTCGGAATTGCGGAGCGCCGCCTACGGCGATGCGCTGAACGTGTATTGGCAAAGGGAAACTTTACCGTCAGATATTGCAAAATGTAAACGTGGCGGGTACATGCTTATTGTTTGAACGCGTGACAGCGAAAACAATCAACCGCTTCCCGGAAGACACCGGTTCATGCCGCGGCAGAACTGTTTGGTTTGAAAGAGCGTAAAAGCGCGACCTCAATTCGGAATTCCGAATTCCGAATTCCGAATTGTAATGACTCTCTGATTCTCGCTGTCGCCGCGTGCAATGGTAACGCGGATCGTGTGCTCCGGCAGCGCGTTTTCAATATTTTCGCTCCACTCCACGGCCAGGATGCCGCCGGTCTCATAAAAATCGAAAAAGCCCGTGGCGTACAGATCGTCCCAGCTTTCCACACGGTACATGTCGAAATGATAGAGCGTGTTTTTGTCGCCGTGGTATTCGTGAACCAGCGCAAACGTGGGGCTGCTGACCTCCTGCGTAATGCCGAGCCCTTTGGCCAATCCGCGCGTAAACGCCGTTTTGCCCATCCCGAGGCCGCCGAAGAACGCAACGACCACCGGGCCGCGCAGCGTTTTTGCAAACCGGGCGGCAAACGCTTCGGTTTCCTGCGCACTGTTGGTCACAATCTGCTGCATCGGTCAGCCTCCTTTCGGGTGTTGCTTCTATTTTAGCACAAAATGCGCAGAAGTCAACCAAATGTATAAAAAGAAAACTTCTGCTTGCATTCTGCGGCAAAATGGATTATGATATATAAGATAAGTTGCGACGTGTCGAAAAAAGGATGTGAGGAAACATGAAAGGACAGACGCTGAAAAAGGCGGTGAAGGAAACCGACTGGCTGTTTATGGGCCTTTGTTTCCTGCTGTCCGTGTTCGGCATCCTGATGGTGGCGAGCGCGACCTACCGCACCCGGGACGACGGCGCACTGCTGTCGCGCGACGCGCTGGTCATGGTGCTTGCAACGGCGCTCGGTATGGCGGTTGCGCTGGTGATCTCATTTATCGACTACGATCTGATTTTGAAGCTGTGGCCCGTGTGGGCGCTCGGGTCGGTGGGGCTGATGCTGCTGCTTTTAACGCCGCTCGGCGTAGCGCCCGACGCGCGGTCGGACGCGCGCAGCTGGCTGAAGGTCTTCGGCCTCGGCTCCTACACGCTTTATCTGCAGCCGTCGGAGATTCTCAAAATCGGCTTTATCATCACGTTTTCCGTCCATCTCAACCGCGTACGCCACGATCTGTCGTCGTTTCGCAACGTGCTGCTGCTCGCTTTGCACGCGGCGATTCCGATCGGTCTGGTCGTCGTCACGGGCGACATGGGCTCGGCGCTGATCTTTGCGCTGATGTTCATCGGCATGATGTTTGTCGCCGGCGTGTCGTGGGGCTATTTTGCGGCGGGTCTGCTGCTGGTCGGCGCGGCGTCGCCGATCATCTGGTACCGCGTGTTCGACGATATCCAGCGCAACCGCATCCTCGCACTGCTCAAGCCCGACGATTACCCGAAGGAGATCTATCAGCAGCGGCAGGCAATGCACGCGATGCAAAACGGCGGACTCTTCGGCACGGGATATCTGCACGGCGACTTTACCCAAAGCAATTCCATTCCGGAAAGCCAGAATGACATGATCTTTTCCGTAATCGGCGAAGAGTTTGGTTTTCTCGGCGCGCTGGCACTGCTTGTGCTGTTTGCGCTGTTTGCGCTGCGCGTGGTCCAAAACGGCAAACGCGCCCGCAACTTCTCTGCGCTGATGCTGTCCTACGGCATCATGTTTATGGTGATGGCGCAGGTGGTCGTCAATATCGGCATGTGTACGCAGATGCTGCCTGTGATCGGTATCACGCTCCCGTTTATCAGCGCGGGCGGCTCGTCGGTCATCTGTCTGTATCTTGCGGTCGGGCTGGCGCTCAGCGTCTACCGTTCCTCGCAGGGGATCCGCTATGACGATTACCGCTATGCGCGGCTGGCCGTTAATTACGATTGAGCTTTCGTCAACCTGAACAACGAAAAAAAAGAATTGTACGGATCTTTTTGCGTTTTTGCTTGTTGACTTTTGCGCTTTTGCGTGTTAAAATAGCTGCAATATCACAAAATGCAGCGACGGAATTAAGCAATGCTTTTACACCGTTCAGAGAGCCGGCGGTTGGTGCGAGCCGGTCGGAGGAAGCGTTCGTTGTCTCGTTCCCGAGCAGATCTGCCCAACGTCTTTGTGCTGTGTAAGCAGATCCGGCCAGCCCCGTTATCATGGCTGCGGACTTGTTAGAGTCCCGATAAGCGGTCGCTTTTGCGGCAACCAAGGTGGTACCACGGAGTTTCTTCGTCCTTGAGAGTTTTCTCAGGGACGTTATTTTTTTCGAAAGGATGATTCTGATGCAAACCGTCACGTGTTCCGACGTCACCCTCAAACATGCGCTCTCTTTGAGCTTTAAAGAAAAGATCGAGATCGCAAAGCTGCTCGACAAGCTCGGCATTTCCGCGATCGAGCTGCCGGTGTTTTCCGGCGAAAAGCGCGATGCGCTGCTGATCAAATCCATCGCCGCCGGCGTCAGGGGCAGTGTGCTCGCCGTGTCGTGTCCGCTCGAGGAGAGCGGCATCGAAAGCACATGGACGGCGCTGCAGGACGCAAAGCATCCGCGGCTGCAGCTGGTCGTGCCCACGTCCACGGTGCAGATGGAATACCTTTGCCACAAAAAGCCGCCGGTCGTGCTCGAAATGATCGGTACGCTGGTCAAAAAGGCAAAGAGCCTTTGCGCAGATGTGGAATTCGTGGCGCAGGACGCGTCGCGCAGCGAGCCGGAGTTTCTGGAAGCTGCGATCCAAAAAGCCATTGACGCCGGCGCCACGGCTGTCACCGTGTCGGACGACGCGGGCATCATGACCGCTGAGGAGTTTGCCGCGTTTATCGGTGAGCTGCAAAAGGGCGTGCCGGCGCTGCGTGAGGTCTGCTTCGGTATGCAGTGCGACGACAGCTACGCGATGGCAAACGCCTGCGCCATCGCCGCGATCGGCGCCGGTGTAGACGAGATCAAGACCACTGTTGCCGGAAACAGCGCCGCCAATCTTTCCACCGTTTCCCAGTATATCCGCACCCGCGGGATGGATCTCGGTATCCGCACCGATATGCAGTACACCGTTTTGCAGCGCGCGATCAAGCAGATCTGCTGGATATTGCACACCGAGCGCAGCAAGACGAGCGCGTTTGAAAACATCGGCTCCGGCGAAACGGCGGCGTTTGAATTGAACGAACACGATTCCATCACCCAGGTGATCGAGGCCGTCAAGGCGCTGGGCTACGATCTGTCCGACGACGACAACACCAACGTCTACCGCGAATTCAAGCGCATCTCTGTTAAAAAGACCGTGACGGCCAAGGAGCTCGAAGCCATCGTTGCGTCGTCCGCCATGCAGGTGCCGCCGGCCTATGTATTGCAAAGCTATGTGATCAACTCCGGCAACGTGATCAAGGCAACGGCGCATATCACTTTGCAGAAGGACGGCGAAACCATCAGCGGCCTTTGCACCGGCGACGGCCCGATCGACGCGGCGTTCCTCGCTGTGGAATCCATCGTCGGCCACCACTATGAGCTCGACGATTTCCAGATCCAGGCGGTCACCGAGGGCAAGGAAGCCATGGGCAGCGCGCTGGTCAAGCTGCGCGCAGGCGGCAAGCTTTACGCCGGCAACGGCATTTCCACTGACATCATCGGCGCGAGCATCCGCGCCTATCTCAACGCGCTCAACAAGATCGTTTACGAGGAGGGCTGAGCATGAAACTTTCATTTTCCGTTCAGGGCTGGCAGGATTACAGTTGGGAGGATTACGTCTCCTATGCCGAAGACCTCGGCTTTGCCGGCATCGAGCTGCACGACAACATGGACGCGTCGCTGTTTGAAAAAGAAGGGCCGTTCCATAAATATTCCATGGGTGCCACTGTGCGTGCGCTGGCTGAAAAGCATCTGCAGCTTTCCTCCCTTGCGCTGTTGTCCGATCTTTCGGCGATGGACGAGGCGGCCGCCGCTTCGATGATCGAACAGCGGATCGAGTTCGCGGCGAATCTGCACATCCCGTTTGTAAGCCTGTTCGTATCCGGCAAAGGAGAAAACGCCTGCGACGCGCTGCTGCGTGTGCTGGAAAAGGTTTTGCCGACGGCGGAAGACAAGGGCGTAACGCTGCTTTTGGAGACGCGCGGCCTGTTTTGCAACACGGCGCTGCTGCGTGAAACGCTCGAATCGTTTGCGTCCGACGCGCTCGCCGCGCTCTGGGACGTTCACGAACCGCTGTTTTGCCATGGCGAGGACAGCGAAGAAACCATCAAAAACCTCGGCGCCTATGTGCGCCATGTGCGTCTGACCGACAGCGAACAGACGGCGGACGGCCGTGCGTTCTGTCTGATCGGCGAGGGCGATCTGCCGCTGCAAAGCATCATGGACGCGCTCTCGAGCGTGAACTACGACGGTTTTTTGTCGCTGCACTGGGAAGCGCAGTGGATGCCCGATCTGCCCGATCTCGATATCATCCTCTCCCATTTTGAAAACTATCTCTCCTCGTTTGACACCCCGGCGCATCAAAAGCATCCGCTCTATCTCAACCGCGCCGAAACAGGTCACTATGTATGGAAAAAGGACGCGCTGATTGAAAAAACCTTTTCCCAGGTGCTCGACAAAATGGTGGAGGAATTCCCCGACCAGTACGCGTTCAAATATACCACGCTCGATTACACGCGCACCTATGAGCAGTTCCGCGACGACGTGGACGAATGCGCGCGCGCGCTGCTCGCCGTGGGCGTCAAGCCCGGCGCCAAGGTCGCGATCTGGGCGACAAATGTGCCGCAGTGGTACATCACGTTCTGGGCCACCACCAAGATCGGCGCCATCCTTGTGACGGTCAACACGGCGTATAAGATTCACGAGGCGGAATACCTGTTCAAACAGTCCGACACTCACACGGTCGTGATGGTGGAGGGCTTCCGCGATTCCAACTATTCAAAGATCATGGCCGAGCTGTGTCCCGAACTGGAAACCACCCAGCCGGGCAAACCGCTGCATGCCAAGCGGCTGCCGTTTTTGCGCAACATCGTCACCGTCGGCTTCCGCCAAAAGGGCTGCCTGACCTGGGACGAGCTGCTCGAACGCGCCGACAACGTGCCCAAAGAGGAGGTCTACCGTATTGCGGCCAACGTCGATCCGCATTCGGTGTGCAACATGCAGTATACCTCCGGCACCACCGGCTTCCCGAAGGGCGTCATGCTCACGCATTACAACGTGGTCAACGACGGCAAATGCATCGGCGACCGCATGGATCTTTCCACAGCCGACCGCATGATGGTGCAGGTACCGATGTTCCACTGCTTCGGCATGGTACTCGCCATGACCGCGTCGATGACCCACGGCACCACGCTGTGCCCGATCCCGTATTTCAGCCCGAAATCGTCGCTCGCGTGCATCCATCAGGAAAAGATCACGGCCTTCCACGGCGTGCCCACGATGTTCATCGCCATGCTCGAGCATCCCGATTTCCCGAAAACGGACTTCTCCTATATGCGCACGGGCATCATGGCCGGCTCGCCCTGTCCGGTCAGCAAGATGCAGGACGTCGTTGACAAGATGCATATGAAAGAAATCGTCATCGTTTACGGCCAGACCGAAGCGTCGCCCGGCTGCACGATGAGCTCCACCGACGACCCGCTGGAGGTGCGCGTCAACACCGTCGGCCGCGCCATGCCGGAGATCGAATGCAAGATCATCGATCCCGAAACCGGCAAAGATCTGCCGGTCGGCGAAATCGGCGAATTTGTCGCGCGCGGCTACAATATTATGAAGGGCTACTACAAAATGCCCAAGGCGACCGCCGAAGCGATCGACAAGGACGGCTGGCTCCACACGGGCGACCTCGCGTGCAAAACGCCGGAGGGCAACTACCGCATCACGGGACGCCTCAAGGATATGATCATCCGCGGCGGCGAAAACATCTATCCGAAAGAGATCGAAGAATTTATCTATACCCACGACAAGGTCAAGGACGTGCAGGTTATCGGCGTGCCCGACGAACAGTACGGCGAAGAGATCTGCGCCTGCATCATCCTCAAGGAAGGCGAAAGCATGACCGAGCAGGAGATGAAGCAGTACATTCTTGACCACATGGCCAAGCACAAGGTGCCGCGCTACATCGACTTTGTCGACGGTTTCCCGATGAACGCCGCCGGCAAGATCCAGAAGTTTAAGATGCGCGAAAACGCTGTGAAAAAGTACGGACTGGAAAAAGCCGCCGCCATCGAAACGGCATAAGAGGTGAAAACATTGTTCCCTGTCATTGATACCCACTGCCACATCTATCCCGACAAGATCGCGCTCAAAGCCGCGAAAGGCATCGGCTCGTTTTACGACATCGGCATGCATTACGACGGTCGGCTCGACACGCTCAAAGCCGTCAGTGCAAAAGCGCACGTTGTCCATTCCGTCATCTTTTCCGTGGCGACAACGCCGCACCAGGTGCATTCCATCAACACCTTCATCGCGCAAAACGTGCGCGACGGCGGCGGACGGTTTACAGGCCTCGGCACGCTGCACCCCGATTCTGATACGATGGAGGACGACGTAAAGGAGATCGTTTCGCTCGGGCTCAAAGGCGTCAAGCTCCACCCGGATGTGCAGCAGTTCCCGATCGACGATCCGCGCGGTATGCGCATCTGCGAATTGTGCGACGCGTATCATCTGCCGCTTTTGATCCACACCGGCGACTACCGCTACGATTTTTCCAACGTCAACCGCCTGATCCCGATCCTGGAGGCGTTCCCGAATCTGCAGGTGATCGGCGCGCATTTCGGCGGCTGGTCGCTGTGGGCGCAGGCGGCCGAGGCGCTTTATAAGTTTGACAATCTCGCCGTCGATTCCTCGTCCACCTTCCATTGGGTCAGCCGCGACACGGCGAAAAAGCTCTTCTCTCTTTACGGCGCCGACCGCGTGCTGTTCGGCTCCGATTTCCCGATGTGGGACCCGAAGGACGAGATCGAATATCTGCTGGGGCTCGGACTGTCGGACGACGAGTTGGCGCAGGTGTTTTACAAGAACGCGCAAAAGATGTTTGAGATTACGCTGTAAGAAAGCAAGAAGGCAAGATGGCAAGAGCGCCGCTGTAGCGCCGACCAGTGGTCGGCTGCGGCGCGTGCAAGATTGCAAGAATACAAGAAGCGGCCACTGACGAGCGGTCGCTTCTTTTTTGCAAAGAAAACTTTGCAAAACATCTTGACAAGTATACTTGGCAGTGCTATAATCAATTTGCAAAGTGAACTTGGCAAAAGGACGGAGGTATTGTGATGAAAAGGGAAGAGATTCTTGCCAGGAGCCAGAACGAAAACAAAGGCAAAGACATTGCCGACATGGAACTGGCAAAGGCGGGTATCCGCGCCGGCTGGATCGTGACGGTGTGTCTGGCGCTTGCCGCAGCCGTCATCGACGGCATCGTATTCGGCAGGGCGGCGTTCGAAGTGCTGTTCGCGGTAATGAGCGGCCTTGCGGTCGTGTTCTTCTGCAAATATGCAAAACGCAAAAAGACCCACGAACTCATCGTTGCGCTTTGCTATACCGTCGCTTCCGTCGCGTGGCTTGTCGCATGGCTCCTGCAAATGAAAAACGGATGAGGTTTGCTATGAATGACGCGTTGGTATTAAAAAACAACCTGAAGGCGCTGCGCAAAGAGAAAAACCTCTCGCAGCAGGACCTCGCCGATCTGGTCGGCGTGTCGCGCAACACGATCAGCTCCATCGAGACCGGGCAGTTTTGCCCGACAGCCAAGCTGGCGCTGGTGCTGTGCATCGCGCTGGATCGGCCATTTGAAGACGTATTCTATTTCTAACTGTCGACTGTCGACTGATGACTTGGCAAAAAACGCTGTAAAGCGTTTTTTGCATTTTGGTTGTAACCTTTCCGCCTTCCCGTTCGTTTGATCAGTGAAAGGCCTTGAAACACACGGAGGATCCGCCGATGAGACCAGATACACAGGTGCTGTTTGAACGGTACCGCCAAAACGTCTATGCCGCCGCGTTCAGCATTTGCCAAAACGCAGCCGACGCCGAAGATGTTTTGCAGGACACGTTTTTGCAGTATCACAAAACGAACAAAGATTTCAACGATGAGCAGCATATCCGCGCATGGCTGCTGCGTGCGGCGCTGAGCCGCGCAACCGATGTCTGGCGCAAACGAAAACGGCGGCAGGAAGATCCGCTCGACGACTACAGCGAAACGCTCGCGTTTCCGTCGCCGGAAAGCTCCTCGCTGTTCGACGCAGTGATGGCGCTGCCGGACAATTACCGCAGTGTGATCCATCTGTTCTACTACGAGGATTACACCGTCGCCGAGATCGCAAAGCTTTTGCATCTGTCGCAAAGCAATGTCAAAACGCGGCTGAGCCGCGGCAGAAATCTGCTCAAAGAAACACTGAAGGAGGACTGGAACGATGACGAATAAAGAAAGATACAAGGAAGCCTTCGGGGTCCTCCGACCGGAAACGGAACAATGGGAGGTACAACCGATGAAAAACAATATCAAATCATTCAAAGCAAAACGCATCCTTGCAGTTGCGGCTGTGGTGGTGATTCTCGCCGTCGCCGCAGTGGGCGTCTACGCCGCCGATGTGGGCGGAATTCAGACCGCGCTGAAAACCTGGTTCCACGGTCAGGAGGTGGACGTCGACGTCAGCACCGGCGAAAACGGTGAATACAATTTCGAAGTCAAAGACGAAAACGGCAATGTGACCGGCTCGTTTGGCGGCGGCGGTGTTGAGATCGGGCTTTTCGGCAAAGAACGCAAACTCACCCCGCAGGAGGTGCTGGACGCGAACGTTCTCGACGTTACCAAGGAAGAAGACGGCCGCATAATGCTCTATTATTACGATCAGAGCTATGATATCACCGATCTGTTTTCCGCGGACGGCAAATGCAAGGTCTGCCTTGCCGGCACCGGCGCAGACAGCGGCAAGACGGTCTATATCGAGATCGAAAAGAATAATGCCGGCGGCTATGGCTATTCCACAGACTTCCGTGCCCATGGCGGCAAAGACGCCTACACCCGGCTCGGCGAATAACGCAAAGTGAAAAACCGAACAACAAAAACAGCTCCCCTGTTCGCCTTTGGCGGATGGGGGAGTTGCTGTGTAGATGCGTTGATGCTGTGCATCCAGAGATCAGGTACGTGCGGAATGATCATGTAGCGGTCGGCCCTTGGCCGACTTGGTGGAAAACGATAGCAACAGCAGCCCACGGGGCTGCCGCTACAAAATAATTATTCCAGCATCTTTTCCCGCAGCGTCAGCAAAATCGCCTTTTCCCGCCGGGACACCTGCACCTGCGACATGCCGAGCCGTGCGGCGGTTTTGCTTTGCGTCAGCCCGTCAAAATACCGCAGGCGAATCAGGGCGCTGTCGCGCGCGTTCAGTGTGTCGAGCACAGCTCGCAGCGACAGCAGATCGCAAAGCGCACTGTCCGGCGGAGGAACCGGCACATCGAGCTGCCGTTGCGCGTGTTCGTTGTCTGCCGTCAGCGACAAAACCGGCATCGACACCGTGATGAGCTGCGCCGTTTCTTCGGGTGATATGCCGAGCCTTGCGGCCAGCTCGCCCACGGTCGGCTCGCGCTGCAGCTCGGTTTCGAGCGCGGCCTTTTCCTGCATGGCGCGGCGGGCTTTTTCCTTGAGTGTGCGCCCCACCTTGATCGCGCCGCCGTCGCGGAACACGCGCCTGATCTCGCCTAAAATCACCGGCACGGCGTAGGTGGAAAACGCAAATCCGCGCCCCGGGTCAAAGCCCTTTGCCGCCTTGACAAGCCCGACACACCCGGCGGAATACAGCTCCTCATACTCGGCGCCGCGGCCGCGAAACCGGTTGGCGCAGGCGTGGACAAGGGCGAGGTTCTCGGTTACAAGCGGCTCCCAAATGTTATGTTCAGCCGCCATGCTGTTTGCCGCCGATGTATTTTTCAAGTGTCACCGTTGTGCCGGCGCCGGGCTTGGAGCGCACCGCCACGCGATCCATAAAGCTTTCCATCACAGCAAAGCCCAGCCCGGCACGCTCGCCGGCCATTGTGGTAAACAGCGGTTGCCGCGCCTTGGCGATATCTGCGATCCCGACGCCCTTGTCGCGGATCCGCACGCGCACCGACGGCCGGTCGGTCAGCGTGGCGGTGATAAAAATAAGGCCCATCCGCTCGCGGTAGCCGTGGACTACGGCGTTGGTCACCGCTTCGCTCACGGCGGTTTTGATATCGCTCAGCTCCTCCACAGTCGGATCGAGCAGCGCTGCAAACGCCGCCACCGCCGCGCGCGAAAAACCTTCGTTGATGCTGCGCGATTCCACCGTCAGCTTCATCTCGTTGATCTTTTTCATTCAGATGACCTCCTTTTGCCTGAGCTCGCCCAGCCTGTCCAGCCCCGCGAGCTTCATCACCTTATACGCCCCGGGCGACAGGTTTTCCACCCGGATGCTGCCGCCGATGCTTTGCATCAGTTTGAAGCGGCCCATCACAAGGCCGATGCCGGAGCTGTCCATAAAGCTCACGCCACCGAAGTCGAGCACGAGCGTTTTCGGCCGCCGCTGCGACACGGCATTGTCGATCGACACGCGCAGCAGCGACGCGGCGTGGTGATCCAGCTCGCCGTCAAAGAACACCCGGATCTCGCCGCTTTTATATTCCAGTTTTGCACTCATCCGATTCATCCTTTCCAAAACAGGTTCGCCGTCTATAGTAGCGGAAAGCGGATGCAAAATTTGGCGAACTGCGGCGAGAGAGCAATCGTTTTTTCGGCTTTCGAATCAGAAAACGTTTTTCAACAGAAAAAAGCCCCGCCGTTTTGCGGCGGAGCCGGACAGTCGTCGGAACCGAAAAAAGAAAAAAGCCGGCGCGAACCGACTTTTTCTTTGTGCAACAGTCAATTATTTCACGGTGCCAATGTTGAAGAGGCCAGCGATGAAATTGAAGACGGTTTTGAAAGCGCCGACAAAGCTGTCAGTGCCGCTCGCGACCTTCACTTCTGCAGTGCCGTAATCCACTGTGCCTGCACCAACCTGGCTGAGAGTCGAGGTGCCAACACCGATGGTGTTCAGAACGAACTGGAGAGCTTCGATAATCTTATCCATTATAACTTTTCCTCCTTTATAGATTTGAAGTATAACTTCAGTAATAATTTAGCACAACAATGCAGAAAAATCAAGTTTTTTTTTAATATTTCTTCACGATTCGGACATTTTTTTTATTTGCCATAAACCGATCGAGTGAAAGCCACAACTTTTTTGTGAATTTGTACAAGAAAGGAATTAAGCCCTCCCCCTCGCGCCGCAGGCGCGGGATCATGGGGAGGGTGGCATCGCGCTCCGAAGCCTTATGGTGTGCGAGAAGCGCCGCATGCGCGATGACGGGAGAGGCGAGCTTGTTTGCCGCAACCGATTGGCAACGGCTGGGTTCAAACCTCTCCCGTCACGCGCCTTTTATGTTATTGCTTGTTCCGCGGCTGAGGTTGGCGCGTGACATTCTCGCCTGCCGGCTCGGTCGTTGCTTCTGCCTGCGGCAGAGGTCGCCACTGGCGACCCGCAACCTCCCCGTGTAGCTGTGTCTGCTTTGCAGCCCCAGCGGGGAGGGCAAGGATCCTCTGTAGCGTCGGCGTGCGACTGGGCGCGGACGGCATATCTCTTGCACCGCCGACCGGGCAGTGTTGGTTTTCGTTCCGTTTCCCTTCGCGGAAACTTGTTTCCGGCTGCAGCCGCGTGCGGCGCGTCCCTGCTGCAAACAGACCGGAAAATTTTTCTGTCGATGTTATGGTACAATTGATGGGTAACAAATAAAAGAAGAAATTCAACTCAAATGTGATATGATGTTAATAACCACAAAAACACATATCAAGGGAGAGCT
>CADABX010000041.1 GCA_902786285.1 Oscillospiraceae bacterium
TCAGCCTTGCGCAATTTTTATGCCTTGTTCTGGCGAAAAATAATCTAATTTCAGGGTGCAAAGCAGTTTTTGAAGTGCAAATTTTTTCGAAAGGCAAAGTTGAGACCCGCAGGAAACCTGCCGGTTTTCAAGGGTTGAGACAAAGCATGTCGGAAAATTTGCCTTCAAAAACCGATACTTCCTTACGAAAGGGTTCCCTTGGGATGTCCTGCGCAAGAAAGTTCCAAGTGCAGGGCGCCCTTCCGACCGCCTCCTGAAAGATTCTTAGATGTTCCGAAAGGTCTTGACGGACAGGCGGGCGCACGCTATAATCAGATTGTAAACAATATAGTTTGTGCTGCATCGCCGGGAACGCCGGCGGACGGCGCCGGAAAAGGAGACAAAAGGATGGATTACCTCTCATGTATGAAACAGCGCCGCAGCGTGCGCACCTTCAACGGAGAAGCGCTGCGCGAGCAGGACGCACAGGCGATTCTCTCGTTTGCCGAAAAGGTGGAAAATCCCTATGACCTTCCCATCGAATGGAAGCTGCTCGACGCAAAAAAACAAAATCTCAGCGCCCCGGTGATCGCGGGCACAGATACCTATATCGCCGGCAAAATGCGCCGCGCCGCCCACGCCGAGGAGGCGTTCGGCTACGCGTTTGAAAAGGTTGTGCTGTTTGCCGAATCCCGCGGCGTCGGCACCACCTGGATCGCCGGAACGATGAACCGCGCAGCTTTTGAACAGGCGATGGCGCTCGAACACGACGAGGTGATGCCCTGCGTCAGTCCGCTCGGTTATCCCGCCGCCCGCATGTCACTGCGGGAAACGGTGATGCGCAAAGGCGTCAAGGCGGACACCAGGCTTCCGTTTTCCGACCTGTTTTTCCGCGGCTCTTTCGAAACGCCCCTGACACCGGAAGCCGCCGGCCGGCTGCAAACGCCGCTTGAGATGGTGCGCCTGGCGCCGTCTGCGGTCAACAAACAGCCGTGGCGCGCCGTGGTGGACGGCGATACGGTACATTTCTTTGAAAAGCGCAGCAAGGGCTACCGGAAGGACGACGGCTGGGATTTGCAAAAGGTCGATCTCGGCATCGCGCTGTGTCATTTTGAGCTTGCCGCGCAAAGCTGCGGACTGCAGCCGGTGTTCACGCTTTGCGACCCGGCGATCGCGCTGCCGGAAAACACATTTTACATCGCATCCTACCGGATCTGATCCCGAATGTCGGCGCCTTTTGCGGCGCCGGTTTTCTTTTTTGCGGCGCGGCAAAAACCGAAAAAACGCTTGCAAACGCGGGCCGATAATGGTATCATAAAAGAGAAATACGAAGGCCGGCGTTTGCCGGAAAGGAGCAGCTATGGATTACAGAAAATTCGGCAACACCTATTATATCCGTCTGGACCGCGGCGACGAGATCGTGAAAAGCATCCTTGACGTGTGTGAAAAAGAGGGGATCGCCTCCGCCACGTTTTCCGGCATCGGCGGCTGCAGCGACGCGGCTTTGCAGACGTTTCTCCCCGAAAAAGGCGCGTTTGAAACCGAAATCGTGCGCGGCGCGCTGGAAATGGTGTCGCTTTTGGGCAACGTGATCAGCGATGAAAGCGGCAAGCGCTATTACCACGCGCACGCGATGTATACCACCCGCAAGGACGGCGCACCCTGCTTTGCCGGCGGCCATCTCAAAAGCAGCACCGTGCTGTATACGGCGGAGATCACGCTGCAGCCGGTGGAGGGCGGCAGCATCGGTTATACGTTCAACCCGGAAACGGGTACGGGTTTTTGGAAGCTGCACTGAGATAAATAAAAAAAAGCAAGCTGCCGGCGGGCAGCTTGTTTTGGTTTCGGGTTTATGCGTATTCCACTTCGATCGCGCCGAAGCGGCACTTTTTGGCGCACGCGCCGCACTGGAAGCATTTTTGCTGGTCGATGTCAAACGTTTTCTTCAGCTCGCCCTGCGGTGCGTTTGCGGGACAGATGTGCCGGCAGACCGAGCAGCCGGTGCATTTTCCCTGATCGATCGTCACTTTTTTGATCTTGCGCCAGCCTTCGGGTGCGCTGATTGCGCTGTTGGGGCACACGTGGGAGCACTGGCCGCATTCCACGCACGCTTTTTCATAGATCTCATAGCACGTGGCGTTTGCGTCCGCCGGAGAAATCGCGTGATACAGACAGGTATAGGCGCACGCGCCGCAGCCCAGGCACAGGTCTTTGTTCAGTTGAAATGCCATAGCTTCTCCTCCTTAACCGCCCGACGCCGGGGACAAAAGCCAAATCTCGTCGCCGTCCTGCAGCTTTTGATTTTTGTTTTTGCAGCGTTCGCCGTTGACAAAGATCACAGTGTGCTTATAGGCCAGCGGATCCGGATGCTGCAGCGAGGGATCCTTCGCCCGGTTTTCGGCGAAAACCTTGTCAACCTGCGCGTTGAGCGAGGGGAACAGGTCGATGATTTTTTCAATGTCGACGGTCTCTTTCGCCAGATGGGTGTCCATCCGCAAAACGCCGAACAGCTTGACTGTCACTGTTGCCATACCGAAGCACCTCCTCAATCCTTGCGCATGGCACGTGCCACGGCTTCATCGTAATATTGTTTGTCCAGAACGATCCCGAGCGTTTTCAGCCGGTGATAGGTCGGAATGCCGTGGCGCCAGCCGCGGCCGCGGTAGTAGACCTTGCGCATCTTGTCCAGCGGCACCTTCGTGCGCGGATTGTTCGGATCCTGCAATTCGTCCGTCAGCCGCTTGGGCAGCGTATCGGCGTCGGCCTTCTGGCCGAGGATCACGTTGGAAATGCGCTCCGTGTTATAACCGGTTGCGCCCCAGGTCAGCATGGAGGCCATGGTGGCCCGCATGCCGGTGGCCAGATGGATGGCCTTGATATGCGGCAGCAGCGGCAGCGGGATCTGCGCGACCTTTGTGAAGTGCGACAGGAGATTGACGACCGGGCCGACGTAGGGGAACACGGCGAGGATCATCTTGGTCAGCGGCCAGTTCGGCTGATCGACCAAAAAGCCCGGGAAGACCGCGTAGCTGGTGAACATACAGCTGCCGCAGGCGGAAACGGCCTCCATCAAATTTTGCAGCATGATGGCGAGCGCGGCTTTGCCGTGGTGGGTCAGCGAATCCACATCAAGCCCCAGACCCTCGAGCACCACGAGATAGCCGGCGTTCAGATGGCAGCCGCCGCGGTTGGCGGTGGCATAGCCAAGACCGTGGCCGACAGCGTGGCGCGGTTCATAGGCGGCCAGCTCCATGCCCTTGGCGTTGATCGCGTATTCCTTGCCGCCGAAGCGCTCGCTCATCCGGCGGGTGCCGTCGGCGATATAGTTGCCCTCGCCGCGGCGATAGGCGATGTCTTCAAACATCTGGGAAAGATTGTCCGTTTTGCCGAAGCGGAGGCCGAAATCGTGGACGCCCTTTTCGGCGAGCTCCATCGCAAACGCCACCGAACCGGCGCAGGAGATGGAGTCCATGCCGAGCTCGTCGAGCTCATAGTTCCATTTGAGGATCAGCTCGATATCGTCGTTGAGAATATTGGGCCCCAGCAGACCGAGCGTTTCGAGCTCTGGCCCCTTCACAATCTTGCCGTCCACCATGCACCGGCGGGCGCATCGGATGACGCAGGTGGTGCAGGCGCCGTTGGAGACCATGTGGTGTTCGGCCAGTTCTTCGCCCGACACCTTTTCAAAGTTGTCGAAGCGGCCGGCGGAAAAGTTTTTGGTGGCAAGGATCGAGTGCGCCTGCATCGGCGCGACAAGGCCCGCGCTGCCGAGCTTCGGCAGCTGGCGGCCCGTCAGCGGGTGGGTTTGCAGTGTTTTGATCCATTTTGCGTTGTGCGCGCGCAGCGCCGCTTCGTCATAGATCTCCGGCAGCTTTGTGCCGAAGGCGGTGACGGCTTTCAGATTTTTGGAACCGAACACGGCGCCCACGCCGCCGCGGCCGGCGGTGCGGTCGTTGCTGAACACACAGGCATACAGCACCTTGTGTTCGCCCGCGGGGCCGATGACAAGACGGCCGGGGTATTGCTTGAGCTTTTCCTGCGCTTCGCCCGTTTTGGTGCCCCAAAGCGCCGTGGCGTCCAAAAACTCCACGTTGTCCTGCGTGATATGCACGTGCACCGGCGTTTCGCTTTTGCCGGTGATGATCGCGGCGTCGTAGCCGGCGCGCTTGAGCGTCAGACCGAAGTCGCCGCCGCAGTTCGAGGACGTGAGGATGTTCGTCAGAGGCGAGATTGTGGAAATGTTGAACCGCGACGTGTTCGGGCAGCCTGTGCCGGTCAGCGGTCCGGTGGTGATCACCAGCCAGTTGTCTTCATCAAACGCTTTCATCTGCGGCGTGATATGGTGCAGCAGAATATCCGCCGCCATAATCTTGCCGCCGAGGGTGCGTTTGCGGTCCGCGTCCGTCCAGGGGAATTCCCGGAAGGTGCGGGCGGAAAGGTCGATGAACAATACCTTTCCCATATAACCTTTCAGTTGGGTCAATGCGCATCATCTCCTTTTTTTATTTTAAATGAAGTGCCTGTATTTCCAACCCGTCAAAGCAGAGCAACTTGCCCTGCGCGTCGGTGGTTTTCAAAAAGTAATCGATGGCGAGCTTTGCTTCGAGTGCGCCGATCACGCCGACAACCGGACTTTGCGACTGCGGCTTGCGGCTCGGTTTTTGCAGCAGCCCCGCCTCCTCCAGATCGGCGCATACGCCCGGTACATACAGATACGCCGTGCCGAACGCGCCGTCCACACCGCCGTTGACGAGCGGCTTTTGCTTTTGGGTGCAATAGGCGCCTGCGATCCTGCGCGCGTCGATGTTATCCACAGCGAGGATCACGATTTCCGCCTCGTCCGCAAACGAAAGATCCGCCTGATCCGTGATTCGTTTTTGCACGGGAACGACCGCGGTGTCCGGCGCATACCGCTGCAGCCGGGCGGCAAGCAGATCGCATTTCGGTTTGCCGGTATCCGCCGGCGTATAGAAAAACTGGCGGTTGAGGTTGCGCGTCTGGACTGTGTCGAAATCGCACAGCCACAGCTTGCCGATGCCCGCGCCGGCAAGATGGACGGCAACGTTGGTGCCGAGTCCGCCGCAGCCGATCACGGCCGCCGTATGGGAAGAGACGTCGTATCCCTGTACGCTGACTTTTTCGTTCATTTGCCGTAGCTTCCTCCGCAGTTCTGGGTGTTGCCGGACAGCGTTTCCACCGCGTGATCCAGCACGGGCAAAAGCACCTCCAGCGATTCCGCAACGGCCTTCGGGCTGCCGGGGAGATTGACGATCAGCGTTTTGCCCCGGATGCCGGACACGGCGCGCGAAAGCATGGCGCGGTTGGTGACGGCAAGGCTTTTCATACGGATCGCTTCGCTGATGCCGGGCGCCAACCGGTCGACTACGGCCGTTGTCGCTTCGGGCGTTACGTCGCGCGGCGCAAAGCCGGTGCCGCCGGTGGTGAGGATGATATCCACATGATCGGTATCGGCAAGGGATTTCAGCACGTCTTTGATCTGTTCCTTTTCATCCGGCACCAGCCGGTAGAGCGATTCCTGCGCCAGCGGCGCGATCAGCTCGAGAATACGCGGTCCGCTTTTGTCTTCGTGGGTGCCTGCGGCGCAGCGGTCGCTGACACATACAACGCCGAATCGCATACCGATTCCTCCTGCCATTGCAGATTTCTACACATCTATCATAGTCGATTTTGGGCTGAAAAGCAAGTGTTTTTCGTCTTTTTATCCAACAATATATGATTTTTAATGGATATAATTTAGAAAAATTGCAAAAAAGCTTTTCTTCCGGTGCAAAATGTGCTACACTTAACATGCTGCAAAAACAGCTGATCCTGTCCGAGCCGTCAAAGCTACATCCGTTTGGACATGCTTTGCCGGCCGCTGGCCGAAAAACAAAGGCGTATGCCTCCGGCCAAAGGGCTTTTTCGGAAACGAAACCGCCTTCCGTGCTTGAAAAGGAGAGATGGATCATGAAAAAACTTACCGCAATCCTTCTGGCAATGCTCCTGCTCGTCTCTTTTGCCGCCTGCGGCGCAAAGGGCGACGAGACCCCGACCCCGGCCGAAACGCCGGAAAACCCGGTCATCCGCATTTCCACCACAACCAGCGTCAACGACTCCGGCCTGCTGCCCTATCTGCAGCCCGTGTTTGAAAGCGAGACCGGCTACAAGCTGGAGATCCAGTCCGCCGGCACCGGCGCCGCGATCCAGAAGGCCGTGGACGGCAACGCCGATCTGATCCTTGTTCACGCAAAAGCGTCGGAGGAGGAATTTATCGCCGACGGCTACGGTGTGGAGCGTCTGCCGTTTATGTATAACTACTTTGTGATCGTCGGCCCGGCCGATGACCCGGCAGGCATCAAAGACTGCGAAGACGCCGCGAGCGCGTTTCAGAAGATCCGCGAGAGCGAAAGCAAATTCATCTCCCGCGGCGACGAAAGCGGCACGCACAAGGCCGAGCTCAAGATCTGGGGCGACAACGCACCCGACGCCGCGGCCGACAGCTGGTACATCAGCGCCGGTCAGGGCATGGGCGCATGCCTGACGATGGCGAGCGAACAGGGCGCCTACTGTCTGACCGACAAGGCCACCTTCCTGTCGATGCAGGCCGAGCTGAAGCTCGATCTGCTGCTTGAAAAGGGCGAAGACATGAAGAACACCTATTCGCTGATTGCCGTGAATCCCGACAAGATCGACGGCATCAACGTAGACGGCGCAAAGGCGTTTATCGACTGGATGCTGTCCGACGAAGCGAGCGAAATGATTGCGAAATACGGCCAGGAGCAATACGGCGTTTCGCTGTTCTATCTGCTCGAAGCATAAACCATGGACGCACTCAAACAGGCGCTGCATCTGCTTTTTTCGCTGGATCCGGAGCTGCTGCAGATTCTGGGCGTGACGATGCGCATGTCCTTTTTCAGCACAACCATTTCGTGCCTGATCGGGCTGCCGCTCGGCGCGCTGATCGGCACACGCTCCTTTCGCGGAAAAGCGTTTCTCAAAAAACTGATTCATACGCTGATGGGCTTGCCGCCGGTGGTGGCAGGGCTGCTTGTGTATGCGCTGTTTACCCATTACGGGCCGTTCGGCAGATTCAATCTGCTGTTTACCGTGCGCGTGATGGTGATTGCGCAGTGTCTGCTGATTATCCCCGTGGTCACGGGGCTGACGGCGTCGTTTATGGAACAGTCCACACGCGCCGTGATCGACACTGCAAAAGGAATGGGACTCTCCCGGCGGAGGGTTCTGTTCCTTTGTTTGTCTGAAAGCCGCACGTCGCTGCTGTCGGTGGTGCTGAACGCCTTCGGCCGCTCCATCGCGGAGGTCGGCGCGGTCAGCATTGTGGGCGGCAACATCCAATGGAAAACGCGCGTGATGACGACGGCCATCATGCTGGAAACCAACAAGGGCAACTTCAGCTTTGCGCTGGCGCTCGGCTTTATTTTGCTGCTGATCGCGTTCGTCGTCAATGTTGCCGCGTCGTTTGTTGTGCGGGAGGGACACGATGATTGAAGTGCATGACCTCAAAAAGACCTACCGCGACCGCACGGTGCTCGATCTGCCGGCGCTCTCGCTGGCTCAGGGCGAAACACTGGCGCTGGCCGGCGCCAACGGCAGCGGCAAGACCACGCTTTTGCGGCTGCTTGCGGGCACGCTGAAGCCGACCGCGGGCACAGTGAAAACGGCAAAGCCCCTATTGTATCTGCCGCAAAAAAGCTACGCGTTTCGCGGCACGGTGCTGCAAAACGTGCTGCTCGGCACACAGGGCAAAAAACAGCAGGCGATGGAGCTGCTTGAAAAACTCGAGCTGCTCCCGTTCGCGGATAAAAAAGCGTCGTCGCTGTCCGGCGGCGAGCTGCAGCGGTTGTCGGTCTGCCGGCTGCTGATCCGGCCGTGCAATCTTTTGCTGCTCGACGAGCCGACCAGCGCGTGCGACCCGCAAAGCGCGACACTGGTGCTGCAGGCGTTGGAAGCATACCGCAAAGAAACCGGCTGCACCCTCGTGCTCAGCACCCACACGCCGCGTGTGGCGCTGGAGGCGGCCGGGCGGCTGCTGATTTTGCGCGACGGCAAACCCGAAGCCGACGGCGCGCCGCAAGCGTTGCTGCAGTCGCCCGACTCCGATTGGCTGCGTGCGTTTATTGCAGGATGGAGGATCTGAATGTTACAGGTGATTACAAGAACGCAGGCGGCTGCCTGTGTGCGCGAACAAGTGAAAACAACCGTGCCGCGCACAGAGACGGTCGATCTGCTCCATGTGGCCGGCCGCGTGCTGGCCGAAGACGTTACGGCTCTGCTCGACGTGCCCGGCTTTGACCGCACCACCGTGGACGGCTATGCCGTTTTGGCGGCCGACACATTCGGCGCCGGCGCGGCCGTGCCGGCGGAGCTGACCGTTGCCGGCGACGTGCGGATGGGCGAAGCGCCCGCGTTCCGGCTTCAAAGCGGGCAGTGCGCCCGCATCGCCACCGGCGGTATGCTGCCTTCGGGCGCCGACGCCGCCGTGATGGTGGAGCATTGCGAAGAAGACGCCGGCGTGTGCCTGGTGTTTCAGGGCGTTGCGCCGGGCGAAAATATCACAAGGCGCGGCGACGACGTGAAGGCCGGCAGCAGCGTGCTGCAAAAAGGAACAACGCTGAGCGCCGCCCGGATCGGCGTGCTCGCGTCGCTGGGCATCCAAAGTGTGCCGGTGTTTCAAAAGCCGCGCATCGCCGTGCTTTCCACCGGCGACGAGCTGGCCAAAGGCGACGCAAAACCCGGGCAGGTGCAGGATATCAACAGCTTTTTGCTCTCTGCCGCCATCGAACAATCCGGCTGCACAGCGGTGCCGCTGGGCGCGGTGCCCGATGACCGCGACGCGATCTGCCGTGCGCTGGAACGCGGCTTGGAGAACGCGGACATGGTGCTGATCTCCGGCGGCTCTTCGGCCGGCACGCGCGACATGACCGTGGACATTCTCAGGCAATACGGCGATGTGCTGTTTCACGGCGTCGCCATGAAGCCGGGCAAGCCGACGATTTTCGGCATGGCCGCGGGCAAGCCCGTGTTCGGGCTGCCGGGGCATCCGCTGGCGGCGTATTTTGTGTTTCGCCTGCTCGTGCGCGAAGCGATCGGCGAACTGCTTTCGCTGCCGCCGGACAAGCCGTTTGCGGTGCGTCCGCTGGCGGTCAATGTGCCGTCCAACCATGGCAGAGAGGAATTTCTCTGTGTAAAAACTGATGAAAACGGCCGCCTTGTGCCGCTGCATACCAAGTCGGGCATCATCTCCGTGCTGGCGGGAGCGGACGGCTTTATCCGTATCCCGCGCGACACGGAGGGCTTGCAAAAAGGAGAAGAAACGGAGCTGTATCTGTTATGAGCCTCAAACAACGCTATCTCGACAATCTGCCGCTGGAGGAAGCGCAGGCGCG
Source organism: Oscillospiraceae bacterium (assembly GCA_902786285.1). Lineage (GTDB taxonomy): Bacteria > Bacillota > Clostridia > Oscillospirales > Acutalibacteraceae > UBA6857. Next base: position 9,387 of record CADABX010000041.1, read on the forward strand.
CTACCGGGCGCATCTGCTTTCCGTCGGGTTCGGCCCGAAAGCGGAAACGATTCCCGTCCGGTCCGCCTGCGGCCGTGTGCTGACCCGGGCGGTCTATGCCGCCATCTGCGCGCCGCATTACAACGCGAGCGCGATGGACGGTGTGGCGGTCAAAGCAAAAGCGACCTTCGGCGCGTCGGAGCAAACGCCGCTGACGCTGCAGCCGGAGGATTATACCGTGGTGGACACCGGCGATCCGCTGCCGGAAGGCGCCGACGCCGTGATCATGGTGGAAGACCTGATCGACAAGGGCGACGGCGTCTATGAGATCCTGTCGTCCGTGCGGCCGTGGCAAAATGTGCGGCAGGTGGGCGAGGACCTTTGCATGGGCGACATGATCGCCCCGTCGGGCACGACCTTGACCCCGGCGCTGTGCGGCGCGCTGCTGGCCGGCGGTGTGACACAGGTGGAAGTGAGAAAGGTGCCGGTTGTCGGCATCATCCCCACGGGCGACGAGATCGTTGCGCCCACAAGCGACCCGCAGCCGGGCGACATCATCGAATTTAACAGCACCGTTTTTTGCGGCATGCTGGAAAGCTGGGGCGCAAAAGCGGTTGTCTATCCGATTGTAAAAGACAAAAGGGACGCCATCCGCGCCATGCTGCGGCAGGCGGTTTCCGATTGCGATCTTGTGCTCGTGTCGGCGGGCTCGTCCGCCGGACGCGACGACTATACGTGCGAGATCATCCGCAGCGAAGGCACTGTCACGGTGCACGGCATTGCCATCAAGCCGGGCAAACCGGCCGTTTTGGGCGAGGTGGACGGCAAAGCCGTGGTCGGGCTGCCGGGCTATCCGGTGTCCGCCATCGTTGTGATGGAGGAAATTGTGCGCGGTCTTGTGGCGCTGGCCGGCGGCAAAGCGGAAAAGGCGCCGCAAACGCTCGACTGCGTGCTTTCCAAAAAGATTGTTTCCTCCCTCAAATATAAAGAATTCGTCCGCGTCACCATCGGCAAGATCGGCAGCCGCTGGTCCGCGTCGCCTTTGCCGCGCGGCGCCGGGGTGATCAGCTCGTTCACGAAAGCGGACGGCATGCTCGTGATCGACCAGAACTGCGAGGGGATCGAGGCCGGCGAAACCGTGCCGGTGCGCTTGCTGCGCAGCAAAGACGAATTGGAACACACGCTTGTCGTCACCGGCAGCCACGATCCGCTGATCGACGAAGTGACCGATCTTTTGCGCCAAAACGGCGAACCGTTCCGCGTCAGCTCCACCCATGTGGGCTCCTCCGGCGCAATCAGCGCGGTCAAGGCCGGCCTTGCGCATCTGGGCGGGATCCATCTGCTCGACACCGCAACGGGCGAATATAACAAAAGCTATCTCAAACAGCATTTCCCCGACGGCGGCGCCGTGCTGGTGCCGGGCGTCGGCCGCGTGCAGGGTTTGATGGTCAAAAAGGGCAACCCCTGCGGCATCCGTTCGTTTGCCGACGTGGCGCGGGTGCGCTATGTCAACCGCCAGCGCGGTGCGGGCACCCGGGTGCTGTGCGACTATCTGCTGCAACAAAACGGGCTTTCGCCGCAGCAGATCGAGGGCTACGACAATGTGGAGTTTACCCACACGGCGGTGGCGGCGCTGATTGCCGCCGGCAACGCCGATGCCGGGCTCGGCATCTATGCCGCCGCGAAGATCTACGACCTCGATTTCATCCCCATCTGCACGGAAACGTATGAGTTTCTTGTACGCGAAGAATCCTTGCACGATCCGATGGTGGAAGCGTTTTTCCGCGTTTTGCGCAGCGAAGCGTGCCGAAAACGGCTGCTGGAAATGGGCGGCTATCAACTGACAAAGGAGAACACGTATGCTGACACATCTGAATGAAAACGGCGAAGCGCATATGGTCGATGTGGGCGAAAAAGCCGTCACGACCCGCACGGCGCGCGCCGCGGGACGCATCCGGATGCAAAAGGAAACGCTGGACGCGCTGCTTTCGGCCAATCTCAAAAAAGGCGACGGCCTCGCCGCGGCGCGGATCGCCGGTATCATGGGCGGCAAGCACACGGCGGATCTGATCCCGCTGTGCCACCCGGTGCCGGTCGATCAGATCGAGGTGTCGTTTTCCCGCGAAAGCGACACGGTGCTGCGCATTGTTGCCGACACGAAATGCAGCTATAAAACCGGGATCGAAATGGAGGCGCTCACAGCGGTCAGCGTGGCGGCGCTGACGGTCTATGACATGTGCAAAGCCATGGACCGCGGCATGGTGATCGAAGAGATCCGTCTGCTGCAAAAGACCGGCGGAAAGAGCGATTACAACTATGAAAGATCGGTATAACCGCGAAATCGACTATCTGCGCGTGTCCGTCACACAGCGCTGCAACCTCAACTGCATCTATTGCGGCAAAAGCGACTGCGGCAAAAAGCAGACGGAGCTGTCGCTCGACGAGATCGCGCGGCTGGTGCGCGCGTTCGCCCTCTGCGGCATCCACAAGGTGCGTGTGACCGGCGGCGAACCGCTGGTGCGCCGGGACGTGACGGAGATCGTGGAACGCATTGCAGCAACGCCCGGGATCGAGACCGTGGGTCTGACGACCAACGGCGTGCTGCTCGAACAATATGCCGCCCCGCTCGCAAAAGCCGGGCTGCAAAGCGTCAATATCAGCCTTGACAGCACCGACGGCAGCACCTACCGCCATCTGACCGGCGCCGATGTGCTCGGCCGGGTGCTGCGCGGAATCGACGAAGCGCAAAACGCCGGCCTGTCGCCGATCAAACTCAACGCCGTTTTGATGAAGGGCGTCAACGCCGACAGTGCGCCGGCGCTCGTGCACCTTGCCGAAACGAAGCCGATCGACGTGCGCTTTATCGAGCTGATGCCGTTTGCCGAAAACGGCGACGCCGACCAATTGCGCGTGACGGGCGACGAGCTGCTGCGGCAGTTCCCGTTTTTGCAGCCGGTCGAATCCGCAGAAAACGGCACCGCCGTCTATTACGCTGCGCCGGGCTTTTTGGGCCGGGTGGGGCTCATCAGCCCGGTCAGCCATCCGTTTTGCGACCGCTGCAGACGGGTGCGGCTGCTTTGCGACGGCACGCTCAAGCCGTGTCTCGCGTTTGACAAAACCTATGATCTCAAACCCTATTTCAACGACGACGCGGCGCTTGTTGCCGCGATCCGCGATTGTATTATGCAAAAGCCCGCCGGCCATGCGTTTCAAACCGCGCCGCCGCACCACGGGCTCAACCGGACAGGAGGATAACTATGGCAACGGTCTGTTCCATCAATATCAGTGAGAAAAAAGGGACGCCGAAAACGACGATCGACGAAGGTAACCTGATCGTGGATTTCGGCTTCCAGGGCGATGCCCACGCCGGCAAATGGCACCGGCAGGTCAGTCTGCTCGCCAAAGAGAGCATCGCGAAGGCCGCCGGGATGCGCACCGACGGGCTGTGCCACGGCATGTTTGCCGAAAACATCACCACCGAGGGTATCACGCTGCACACCTTGCCGGTCGGCACACGGCTGCAGATCGGTGCGTCGGCGGTGATCGAAATTTCCCAGATCGGCAAGGAGTGCCACGACGGCTGCGCCATCCGCCAGCTTGTCGGCCAGTGCATCATGCCGAAAGAGGGTGTGTTTGCCCGCGTGATCGAAGGCGGCATCGTCCGCGCCGGCGATCCGATCACGGTTCTTGCATGAAGCGGATCGTCGTTGGCATCTTAGCGCATGTGGACGCCGGCAAGACCACACTGTCCGAAGCGCTGCTGTATACGGCCGGCAATCTTTCAAAGCTCGGCCGGGTCGATCACCGCACGTCGTTTTTGGACACCTTTTCGCTCGAACGCGCCCGCGGGATCACGATCTTTTCTAAGCAGGCGATTCTGACCACACCGGACGCCGTGTTCACACTGCTCGACACGCCGGGACATGTGGACTTTTCCGCCGAAACGGAGCGCACGCTGCAGGTGCTCGACTACGCGATCCTTGTCATCAGCGGCACCGACGGGGTGCAAAGCCACACACGCACGCTGTGGAAGCTGTTGGAAAAGTATCATGTGCCGACGTTTTTGTTCGTCAATAAAATGGATCTCGACGGCGCGTCAAAGGCGTTGCTGCTGCCGCAGCTGCAGGCAAAGCTCAGCGGCGGCTGTGTGGATTTCGGCGCACCGGTTGAAGCACGGCTCGAGGAACTCGCCCTTTGCAGCGAAAATCTGCTCGCACAGTATGAACAGACAGGGACGATCGACCCCGCCGCTGTGCGCCGCGCGATCAAAAGCCGCGAGGTGTTCCCGTGCCTGTTCGGCTCCGCGCTGAAGCTGACGGGTGTGGAGGAATTTTTGGCGCTGTTAAAGGCCTATACCGAAATGCCGCGCTATCCGCAGTCGTTTGCCGCGCAGGTGTTCAAGGTGTCGCAGGATCCGCAGGGCAGCCGTCTGACGTTTTTGAAAGTCACGGGCGGCGTGTTAAACGTGCGCGATGTGCCGGAAAGCGCCAGAAACACCGACGGCGAAAAAGTCAGCGCCATCCGGCTGTATTCCGGCGAAAAGTTTACGCCGCTGCAGACAGCCGAAGCCGGCACGGTCTGCGCCGTTACCGGCCTCACCTTTGCCCGCCCGGGCGACGGATTGGGCGAAGCGCAAAACGCCGGACTGCCCGTGCTCGAACCGGTCTTGACCTACGGCGTTTTGCTGCCGCAGGGCGCGGATGTCCACACGGTGCTGCAAAATCTGCGCACGCTCGAAGCGGAGGACCCGATGCTGCGTGTGGCGTGGGACGAACGGCTCGGCGAAATTCAGGTGCGGCTGATGGGCGACGTGCAGCGCGAAGTGCTGCAAACGATGTTTCTTGACCGCTTCGGCGTGCCGATCACCTTCGGCAAGGGCCGCATCATTTATAAGGAAACGATTGAAACCACCGTGGAGGGCGTCGGCCATTTTGAGCCGCTGCGCCACTACGCGGAGGTGCATCTGATTTTAAAGCCCGGCAAGCGCGACAGCGGGCTGGTGTTTTCGTCCGCCTGCCGCGAGGATCAGCTTGACAAAAACTGGCAAAGGCTGATTTTGACCCATCTGTATGAAAAGACCCATCTCGGCGTGTTGACCGGCGCACCGATCACCGATATGGAGATTATGCTTGTCTCCGGCCGTGCCCACGCAAAGCACACCGAGGGCGGCGATTTCCGCCAGGCAACCTACCGCGCCGTGCGGCAGGGGCTGCGGCAGGCAAAAAGTCTGCTGCTCGAACCGCTCTATGCGTTCACACTCGAAGTGCCGCCCGAAAACGTGGGCCGTGCGCTGGCCGACATCCAGCGCATGAGCGGCACATTCGATCCGCCGCAGACGACCGACGATCTGACCGTTGTCACCGGTACGGCGCCGGTGTCCGAGATGAGCGACTATATGCAGGACGTGGTGCAGTATACCCGCGGCCGCGGCCGGCTGTCGTGTACGCTCAAGGGCTATGCGCCGTGCCACAACGCCGACGCGGTGATCGCCGACGCGGCCTACGACTGCGACGCGGACACCGACAACACCGCCGATTCCGTGTTTTGCGCCCACGGCGCCGGATTCAACGTGCGCTGGGACGATGTGCCGAAATTCATGCATCTGCCGTTTGCGCTGACAGGGAAAAAGCAGACGGAGGATTGGAAAACGGCGCCGGTTGTGCCGAAGGGCGAGCGCACCAAAACCGCCGGCGCACTGCTCGACAAAGAGCTGATGCGCATCTTTGAGCAGACCTACGGCCCGATCCGGTCGCGCAATTACGACAAGACCGAGGTGGACGATTTTCCGTCCGCCGCGCCCAAAGCGCCCAAGCCGCCCAAAAAGCGCACGCCGCTGCCGGAGGGGCCGGACTACTTGCTGGTGGACGGCTACAATGTGATCTTTTCGTGGGAGATGCTGCGCAAGATCGCCGAAACCGAAATCGACGCCGCCCGCGAAGTGCTCACGCGGATCTTGTGCAACTATCGCGGCTTCCGGCAGTGCGAAGTGATTTTGGTGTTTGACGCCTACAAGGTCAAAAGCGGGCGCGAGGTGGAAACCGTGGACGGTATCAGCATCGTCTATACCAAAGAAGCGGAGACCGCCGACATGTATATTGAAAAGGTGAGCCACACGCTTTCCAAAAAGCACCGCGTGCGCGTGGTCACGTCCGACGCGCTCGAACAGCTCATCATCCTCGGCGGCGGCGCGCTGCGTGTGTCGTCGCGCGAATTTGAAGCCGAAGTGCTGCAAACGCAGGCCGAAATCCGCGACCTGCTCGGCACAAACTGAAACGGAGGGAACCGCAATGAAAAACATGCAACTGCAAAACTATACGCTCCTTGTGGAATGCGAGGGCGAAAACCGCGACGCGCGGGTGACGGTGGAAGAAGCCGGCGGCGCGCTGAACGTTTTTTTGACGGCAACCGAAAGCCGCCCGTGCTTTGTCCGGCTTTGCTGGACGTTCAAAAGCGACGGCGATCTGCAGGTGCTCGGCGACGCGTGGGAACGCAGCTACGGCGATCTCGGGTTTCGCCGCCTGCGGGACAACGCCCGCTGGATGCCGTGGTATTTTCTTGCAACGGACGGCACGGCGCACTGGTGCTTTGGCGTCAAAACGCAGCCGAACGCGTTTGTCAGTTTCTATTATCATGAAAGCGGCCTTGCCGCCACGCTCGACTGCCGCTGCGGTGGCTGCGGCGTGCGGCTTTGCGGGCGCAAGCTGCTGCTCGCGTCGTTTGTGCTGCGGCAATATGAGGACTGCACCGCCTTTGAAGCGCTGCATCGCTTTTGCAAAACGCTGTGCGACCGTCCGCTGCTGCCGCAGACGATGATCTACGGCGGCAACAACTGGTATTACGCCTACGGCGAAAGCGATTACGAAACCATCCTTTCCGACGTGAAGCTGCAATCTTTGCTCGCAGACGGCATCGAAAACCGGCCGTTCATGGTCGTGGACGAAGGCTGGCAATTGCACCGCTGCGTCGGCCCGTGGCTGCCGAATGAAAAATTCCCGGACATGCGGCGGCTCGCGGACGAGATGTGCAGCGTCGGTGTGCGGCCCGGGATCTGGATCCGTCCGCTCGAAACAAAGGACCCGAATGTACCGGAGCGTTGGAAAATCGAACGCGGCGGCGCGCGGACTTATCTCGACCCGACGGTTCCCGGCGTGCAGGATCTGCTGCGAAGCGATCTGCGCCGTATCCGCGGTTGGGGCTACGAGCTGCTCAAATATGATTTTACGACGTATGATCTGTTCGGCGACTGGGGCAAGGACCTCGGCGAAACGATCACCAACGAGACCGGCTGGCACTTCTTTGACCAAAGCAAAACCGGCGCCGAGATTGTGAAGGATCTGTATCGGCTGATTTTGGAAGAAAGCGGCGACATGCTGCTGATCGGGTGCAACACCGTGTCGCATCTGTGCGCGGGACTGGTGCATATCAACCGCACCGGCGACGACACCAGCGGCAAAGACTGGGCGCGCACACGCAACATGGGCGTCAACACGCTCGCGTTCCGCTTGGCGCAAAACGGCGCGTTCTACCTGGTGGACGCCGACTGCGTGGGCATCCTCGGCGACCATATCCCGTGGGACAAGAACCGCCAGTGGCTCGACCTGCTTTCCAAAAGCGGCACGGCGCTGTTTGTTTCCTGCAACCAAGCGGACGACCGGCAGACGCGCGATCTGCGGGCCGCCTTCCTTGCCGCGCAGCAGCCGCACACGATCGTACCGCTGGACTGGACGGACACGAAGCTGCCGCAGCGCTGGCTGATCGACGGCGAACCGGTGACCTATGTGTGGTGACGCGGGCGGCGCCTGTGCGGTCTGAAAGTGACCGCCGCGAAGGACAGTCGACAGCTTTTCTATAATAAATAAAGAGAACACCGCAGGGGGAGAAAGTCTCTGCGGTGTTTGTTGTGTTTGAATTATCGGGCGAAAAACCGGCGGAAGAATGCCTGTTGTCCAACGGTTCGGCCAATACGCAGCGGCGTCTGCCGCAGTTGATCGAAGCGTGGCGCGCGGCTGGCGGTATTATGCTGCGTTGACCGTGAACACAGTCTGCACAATCGTTGGCATGGTGCTGTTTTGCGTGCCGCAGCGGACGGTGACACGATAGGCGCCGGCGTCCAGCGGCTTGCCGAAGCGCGGAATCACGTCCAGCACCACCTTGCTTTTGCCGCCTGCCGGACAGACGTACAGAATTTTGATATATACAAAGTCATCGCGTACTGGAACCTCGCGCCAGCCAAGCGTTGTTTGCCGTTCGAGCGTATAGCTTCCAATGCCGTAGGAAAGATCCTGCGGTGTTTTGTTCTGCAGGGTGAAAGAGATCTGTTCGCTTGCGGTCGTCGCCGGTGCGTCAAGCGTGAGCGTTGCGCCGGTTGGAAGAAACGGGAACAACAGAAAAAGAAAAGCCAAAAAGGATGCAATCCATTTTTGTGCTGCCGTGTGCAGGTCAAACTGAAACAGAGAACCAAACATAAGAAACGCTCCTTTCGGTTTTTATACTATTATAAAAAAGCAATGGATTTTTGTCAACATATAAAGCCGGCCTTTTGAACCGTGCTTTGTCGGAAAAAGATGCACATCATTCCCCGAACGACATCGTCCGGAAACAAAAAGAGGTACAACAAGATTTAGAGAAAGGGAGGGGGAAAGAAATGAATATACAAGATGTGGTATAGAAAAAACAGCAATACACAAAAACGCCCGGGAGCGTTTGCAAAACAAAAAGCGAGCCGAAAAAAAGACGAAAAAAACGCAAAAAAACGCTTGACAAAAAGAGGGTGTTGTGCTAGAATAGCAAAGCTGTTTCGGAAGAGACGGCGATGAACCTTGAAAATTAAACAACGATGGAAAAGGAACCCGAGATTTTTTGAAGTAAGAAGTACTCTTACACAGTAATTTCGGAAGCTGAGAAATCA
>CADABX010000042.1 GCA_902786285.1 Oscillospiraceae bacterium
CGTGCAGGTCGCGGCGGATTTCAACGCTTCGTCTTTCACCGTTTCTGCGGTGTAGGTGTGCGCAACCGGATTGCCGCTTGTGAAAGTGTGTTCGTCGTTGCGTTCCACCGCACCGCAGACCGCGCAGCTGTAATAATAGGTTGCCGGCACTGTGCAGGTGGCGACGGATTTCAGCGCATCAGCTTTTACCGTTTCTGCGGTGTACCGGTGCGCAATCGGGTCGCCGTTTTGGAACGTATGGCTGTCATTCTTTTCCACCGCGCCGCAGACCGCGCAGCTGTAATAATAGGTTGCCGGCACTGTGCAGGTGGCGACGGATTTCAACGCTTCCGATTTCACCGTTTCTGCGGTGTAGCTGTGTTCACCGGTTGGGTCGATCGCGGTGTTTGCAGACCGCGTTTCCCCGCAGACTTCACAAACCTGATGCATTATTCCGCCCGTACCGCAGGTCGGCTCGACGTCAGCAACCCATTTCCAGGAATGCCCGGCTGCATTGCCGCTCGTAAACGTATACGCGTCATCGGAAGCAACGACGCCGCAATTGGCGCAGGTGTAGTAATAAACAGCGGGTTCCGTACAGGTCGCAGCCGTTTTCAGGGTTGCGGCACTCGTTGTTTTTTTGGTGAATGTGTGATCAATTTGCAGCGCGCGACAAGCAGGACAAATGCGTCTTTCCTCTCCATGCATCGGTTCCAGCGGTTTCCAGGTCGGATGTTCACAATAGACAAACGATTCCGTGTTCTCTGTCACAGTCGATGCATCAAAACTTCCATCTGCGCTGTTCACAGACGTTACAAAAACGGTGCCGTCAACCTGTCGCAGACCGTTGAGACGATAGGTTTCCCCTCGCATGATTGCCGCAGACGGCGTATAAGCAAGCGCGTCGTCGCCGGTCAGCGTATCGTAGACACGCACTTCATCCGGCGTCAGATAGAGGATCTTGCTGCCGATCGCGGTCATCTTCGGCTGCATTGGATAAGGTATCCCTCCAACTATTTTGCTGCTATTAATGTCAAAAAGGTCGGCAACACCTCCGTCAGCCGTACGCTTCCATAAAAAACCATCTTCCATGTAATAATAATTGTCGCCGATCCGGACAATCTCGGTTTCAGACCCCTGAGAAAAGTACTCTTCATAGATCTCAGACGATGGAGTCTGATCAAAATCGGTTTTGTGGAGATGTCCGGCGCTGAAGTGCTCAAAGCACTGCAAAAAGTTTTCGTGCAAAACACGGCCCGGTATATCCCGATTGTCAAGGTCTTCAAAAGAGTCGTCATCCCATGTGACGTCAACATAATACAGTTCGTTATCCAATTCCACCTTGCTCCAGCCGTGATCTAAAACATCGGAGTTTTCATACCACGCGCGAATGCCGACATCCTCCAGCAGCCAGTTATAGGCAAGCGCATAGCCGTTGCACACACCGAGATGATTCACCAACGGTCCGTAGGCAGTATAATCGGGGCTGTCATCCGGCAGCGTACCGCCATAATAGCCTTCATAATCATATGCTGTCCAAACAGCCAGCCGGTCGTGCAGCAGCAGGCATTTGTCTGCCGGACTGATTGCGTCGTTGCCTTTGATCCCATATGTCAGCTGTGCCACAGCATTGGCACACGCATCGTATTTGATGCGGTTTTCCGCCGGATCGGTTGCAATGGTATTTCCCTTGTCCAGATTCTTCAGCTCTGCATAGTATTCGCCTTTGGCATCTTTGGAAAAGCTGACCGGCGCAGTCCGCAAAAACCGCGGTTCATACCAGCATGGAAAAAAGATCGCATTCTTGTTCGCATCCGAAACCGGTATGTGATATTTGGAAATATCAATCGACCGTTTGCTGCCGGTAAACAACAGTTCCCACATATCATCTGCCAGACCTTCCCAGTCCACGTTCGTTGAGGCACCGGCAGGGAACACCACCGCACCGTTCGGCTTCGGCGGAATCACGGTATCCGTTATCTTATTCGGCAATGCAGCAAAAGCAGGCAACACAGAGAAAAGCAGCATCAAAAAGCTCAGCAAACAGGAAAGCAGCAGTTTTTTTACTTTCATAAGTGGAACCTCCCGAATGATTGTTACAAAACGATTGTATACCACCTTCCACAAAAAGTCCAGTTTTTCGACAAATTTTTTTGTTCTATTCGTGAAAGAATCCTCATGCAGATCGTGCTTAACCGGCTTTTTATTTGACAAACACCCGCCGTTGCGCTACAATAAACCAAAAGGAGGCTCGCCTATGGTGATTGTTTATGTGCTGGCGGCACTGGTGCTGATCGTGCTGATCGCGTCCGGGTGTCTTGCGCGCTATCTCGTCTATCCGCCGCGGCCGACGTTTGACGAAACGCTGCGGCTCGAAGCCGCCATGCGGTATCTGCGCGACTACGACGAAACGAAAAACACGTTTTATACTATCCGCTCGTTCGACGGATATGAGCTGCACGCGGAGCTGATCGAAGCGGACGCGCCGAGCGACAAATATGTGATCTTGTCACACGGCTACAGCTATGACCGCCACGGCAGCATCAAATATACCCACCTGTTCCGCGCGCTGGGCTATAACTGTGTGATCTATGACAGCCGCGGCCACGGGCTGAACAAAAAAGCGCCCTGTGCGTTCGGCGTTACGGAATGCCGCGATCTGCGCGCCCTCATCGACGACAGCTATGCGCGCTTCGGCAAAGACATTTTCCTCGGCCTGCACGGCGAATCCATGGGCAGCGCACTCACGATGCTGTGTCTGGGTCAGCAGCCGCCCGTCCGGTTTGCGGTGCTCGACTGCGGCTACGCGGATTTCCGCTCCGTCATCGAAGGCAAGCTGCGTTCGTTCCATCTGCCGCGTCTGATGCTCTGGCCGGTGGAACTGATGTGCCGGGTGCTGTTTCGCGTCAGCATCCTCCGGGCGAACCCTGCCGACGCGCTCCGGGAAAACGACGTGCCGCTGTGTCTGATCCACGGCGAAAGCGACACGCTGATCCCGGTGTCGCACGCCGCAAAGATCAAAGCCGCCACCCGCGGCTATTGCGAAGTCCACACCTTCCCCGGCGCGGAGCACGCGCGCAGTTTTCTCTCTGATGAGCCGCGTTATCTGCGGATTTTGACCGCATTTATCCAAAAAGTTGAAAAAACGGAGGTACCCGATCATGGATGAAAACAAAACCAATGCGACTGCCGAATCGGTCGAAAAAGTGCCGGTTGCCGGCAAATTCTGGCTCAGCTTTGCCGACTGCCTGTGCGGCACGCTCAATTCGCTGCTCACCGGCGGCGGCATGACCTATTTCTTTACGAAGTTTATGGGCATGGACGAAAAGCTCGCCTCGCTCGTCTGGATCCTGTTCGGCATCTGGAACGCTGTGAACGATCCGCTGTTCGGCTATATTTCCGACCGCACGAAATCCAAGCTCGGCCGCCGGATCCCCTATATCCGCTACGGCTCGCTGTTTTACGCGCTGATCTTTATTGCCACATGGTTCCGCTGGCCGTTCGGCGGCAGCCAGACCGTGCTGTTTGTGCAAATGCTCGTCACGCTCTTCCTGTTTGACATGTTCTATACCGCGATCGCCACGTCGCTGTATGTCATGCCATACACCATGGCGGTGAGCAACAAGGCGAGAAGCAGCATCTTCATTTGGAAAATCGCGTTCAGCGTCATCACACTCGCGGTGCCGCTGGTTGTGTTCCCGCTGATCAAGCCGGAGGTCGGTTCCGACCCGACGCAGTTCCAGATTATCATGACCGCCATCGGCGTGGGCGCGTTCCTCGTGATCTTCATTTCCACGTTTTTCTATAAAGAAAAGGTGCAAAACGAATCGACCGAGGAGATGAACATTTTCCGCTCGGTCGTCACCTGCTTTAAAAACCGCTCGTTTGTGGTGTTCGAAATTCTTTCGTTCACCGTCATCTTTATTCAGACGATCCTCATGCAGGGCGTCATCTACTACTTTGACGAATTCGACACCCCGATGCCGTTTGCCTACGGTGCGCTGGGGCTCGGCGCGGTCGGCGGTATTTTGCTGTGGATCAAAATGCTGCGGCCTTGGGGTGTGCGCAAATGTGTGACGATCATGTGCGTCGCTTTTGCTGCGGGCGCGACAGCCATGTGCATCGGCGGCCAGATCACACCGGTGGCGCTGGTCGTGTTCGTGCTGGCAGGCTGCGGCTTTGCCGGCGGCATGTATCTTGTGCCGATCATGAACGGCGACGTGATCGACTATGACGAGCTCAAAACCGGCGCCCGGCGCGAAGGCATCTATGCCGGCGTCAATTCGCTGATTACGAAACCGGCCATTTCGCTCGCCAACGCGGCGTTTCTGATGATCGCCAAATGGTTCGGCTACGACACGACGCTCACCGCCGGGATGCAGAGCGCGCTTGCCAAGCACGGTATTCTCGTGGCGTGGATGGCGATTCCAGCGCTGCTTTTGATCGCGTCGGCGATCGGCATGAAGTTCTATCCTCTATACGGCAAGCAGTGGGAGGACGACAAAGCTGCGCTGGCAAAACGGCACAGCGAAGTGAATTGAGAATTAGAATTGAAACAAAAAGGAAACAGCCGCTGCGGTTGTTTCCTTTTTCTTCTTGCATTATTGAATCGGCCTGTAAAACGCCTGCTCTCCCAAGCAGTTTTCAAGCGCACGCCAGCGCATTTTTGCAGCGCAAACGATTGTTTTTTCATAGCTTTCCAAACAATCTTTTGGAACGCCTGTATTATCAGCCCAATATATGAGACCGTCTTTGATAAACAACGTGGATTCAAAGATTTCACAAGTGTAGTTTTCATTAGCAGGAAAGAGCTTCAAGTAGTTCAGTCCTTCAAATTCCAACTCTATCACCGGCGTGTCTTCAAACTGCCGCTGGATAACAATTCTCAGTATTCTGCGATCATTCAGAGGATACATCCATAATTCTTGATCAACATTCGCTCCACTGACGTAATACATTTCCTTGATGCAGCTGTCATGCAAATAACAAAATCGCTCCATAAACTGTCTGATGTCGTTTTCATTTTGCAATTCGTTCCACATGAACTCTGTCAACTCCTTGCTTTTTTCATGCTTCATCCTCAATTTTCAATTCTTGTTTCTCTTCCTCCTCCGCTTCGTCCGGTATATCCTCCGCGTCTGCAATTGGATCGCGCCGATACACAGCCAGCACGGCTTCGGCGCGCTGCTGCATCTGCGCGCGCAAAGAGCGCGGCGCGACCACTTCGATCTTGTCGGCAAACTGCATCACCCACGACACCAGTCCGTCGCTCACAACACCCTTGGTCTGCACACGAAAACGCGGTTCGTTGTCGCCCGCTTTGGTGATCACGGCACCCGCGCCGAAGCGGTCGAGGATCTCTTCGAGCAGCTCGTCGTGGCAGATGAATTCGATCTGCTGCACGTCACCGCTGAACATGTTGAACAGCTTGCCGGCGTAGTCGGCGGCGTCAAAGAACAGCCGGTAGGGCGAAACCTCGGCGTAGTCGCGCACGCGGGTGTTGGACAGCTCCACCTTTTTCATCCGGTCGATACGCGTGTGCATCAGATTGTCATACTTCGCGTTGTTGCAGACCAGGTAATAATGATCGTTGGACCAGATCAGCGCATACGGGCTGACCACAAAGCGCTTTTCCTCCGTCGTGACGGTATGTGTTTCGTCGTCGATGCGGCGTTTGCTGTAGATAAACGAGATCTTGCGCCCGGCCTGGATCGCTTTGTTGATCACGTCGATGTTGTAATAGATTTCCTCGTTCGTATTTTTCACACGGTTTTCGATAAAGACCTGCTTTTGCAGCTGCTGCGCCTGCTTTTGCGAACAGAGTGTGCCGATCTTTTCAATCAGCTCCTTGCTCTTTTTGGGCGTGATAAAGTTTGCCGCCTGCACCGCGTCGATCAGCAGCCGCAGCTCCGGAAGCTCGAATGTACGCGTGGCGAGGTAGTAGCCGTTTTTGGGCGCCTTGACGCGAAAGATTTCAAGATCCGCGTTGCGCAGCGTCTGCACGTCGCTGTAGACCGCCTTGCGCTCGCAGTGGATGCCTTTTTTCTTGAGCATCTCCAACAGCTCCTCCGCCCCCACGGGGTTTTGCTCGTCGCTGAAACGCTCGAGATAGTCCTTGATATACAGCAGCTTGAGTTTGGTTGCGCCGATGCCTGCCATGTTTCACCACTCCTTTGATAATATATCAGTTCTATTGTACTGTTTTTCGGACTTGATGTCAATAGGTTTTTCAGCAGATCAAAAAGAGCAGGATGCACATGGCACCCTGCGTCGGATCGTTGAGAATCAGAATTTCAGTTTTTCGTTGATCGCCTTCACGACCTCCGGGTTCAGCTTGATCTCCTCGCGGTCGTAGGTCAGCATGCCGTTGACCTCAAACTCTACGTCGGACACCTGTGTGTAAACCGTGGCGGACAGACCCTTCTTCATCGCCGGGATCACCTGATGCTCGTGCAGCTTGCGGTAGGCTTCGGTCATGCTTTCCTTGCTCTTATACATCTGATAGCCGAAGCTCTTTTCCTTGTTCCACACATGGCCGTCGATGATCTGGCTGTAGCCGCCGTATTCGCTCAAAACGAACGGACGGCCGTCATATTTCGGCGCGGTGACCGGCCAGATATAGCGGTGGATCGAGCGCAGCTCGCTGCCCTTTTGGTCATACCAGCCGCTCGCGTGGTCCACGATGCGCGACGGGTCATACGCCTTCACGGCGTCACCGATGCGCTTGGCGTCAAACTGGCCCCATCCTTCGTTAAACGGCACCCAGGTACCGATGCACGGCACGTTATACAGCGCGTCGATCATTTCAAAGAGCTCTTCTTCAAACTGCGTGCGCCATTCGATGCGGTCGCGGTGGAAGAGCTTGTATTTGTTGTCCTTCATCGAAAGATAGACGAGCGGACTGAGAAAGCTTTGCGCGTTGGGCAGCACACCTGCATGGAACAGGTTGAGCGCCTTGCCGCCGCTGATCATATCCTGCCAGACGATCATGCCCAGACGGTCGCAATGGTAATACCAGCGCGCCGGCTCCACCTTGATATGCTTGCGCAGCATATTGAAGCCGAGATCCTTCATCGTCTGAATGTCATAGATCATGGCGTCGTCGGTCGGCGGCGTCAGACCGCCGTCGCTCCAATAGCCTTGATCGAGCAGACCGCGCTGGAAATACGGTTCATTGTTGAGAAACAGCCGCGCATAGCCTTCGTGTTCGCCGATGGAGAACTTGCGCATGGCAAAGTAGCCTTTGACGCTGTCTTCGCCGTAGGTCAGCACAAAGTCATAGAGGAACGGCGATTCGGGCGACCAGAGCTTCGCGTCGGGCACCGGGATCGCGGCGTCGGCGCCGATGTCGCAATCCGCAACAACCGCGTCACCGTCATAAATACGAATGTGCAGCTGTCCGTCGCCGGTCGTCTTTGTCGTCAGATTTAGCACGCCTGCGTCGATATCCGGCGTCAGACGGAACGATTCGATATAGCTTTGCGGCACCGCTTCAAGCCACACGGTCTGCCAGATGCCGGACGTGGACGTGTACCAGAAGCCGTGGGACACGCTCGCCTGCTTGCCGCGGTTTTGCCAACCGTCGTCGGTCGGGTCGTAAACCTTGACCACAAGCTCGTTGTCGCCGTCGTGCAGCGCGTCGGTGACGTCCGCCGAAAACGGGCAGTAGCCGCCGATGTGGTGGGCGACCTCCTTGCCGTTCACGAAAACATGGCATTCCCAGTCCACCGCACCGAAATGCAGCAGCACGCGCCGGCCGGCAAAATCGGCAGGCAGAGAAAACACCTTGCGGTACCACAGACGGTCGTTTGCCGTAATCTTTTTGCAAACGCCGGACAGGCAGCTTTCAATCGCGAACGGGACGCGGATCTGCCCGTCAAACGCGGACGGCCAATCGGCGTCGGCGTCGGTCACGGCATAGTCGAACATGCCGTTGAGGTTCAGCCAGCGTTCGCGCACCATCTGCGGGCGCGGGTATTCGGGCAGCGGATGGTCGCACATCGCGGCATCCGCCCAGCGGGTTTTCAGCGTCATCATCGTAAATCTCTCCTGTCTGTATAGGGTATCAAAAAGCCGATCGGTATGCAAAGGAAACTTATTTCAAATAGGATTCTGCCACCCAGCCGGACACGCCGCGGGTGATATCGGTCACATAGACCCAGCCGGAAACGGTGCTGCTTTTGCCCTTCACCGCAACCGGATAGCCGTCGCTGATGGCGCGGATCACATCGTATTCTGTACCGGGACCTTTACGCAAATTTAAGCTGGAGCCGGAATTGACGGTTTTGGTGCCGCCGTTGACTGTAACGTCGGGCGCAACCGTACCGGACACTGTCGTTTGTGTTTGCGCCACAGGGCGGGAGGTGCCAACGTATTGTTTGCTGACCCAACCGGAAATACCGTAGCGGTTGCTGCGGACAAAGTAGTAGCCGTTTTGTTCCGCGGTCACGCTGACGTCGGCGCCGACGGAAAGCGAGACCCGGTTGCCGCTGGTGCGGTTCGGCGCGTAGCGAAGCGCAACACCGTTGGTTGTAATATACATCGTACGTGCGGAGAAGGTACGCGACGGACGCTGCAGGGTGTTGGCTGCCTGCGTTGTCGGCTGTGCAGCGGAACGCGTGGTTGTCGTCGTCGCGCGGCGTGTGGTGGTCGTTACGGCACGCCGTGTTGTTGTAGTGGCGCGCTGTGTTGTTGTGGTGGCGCGCTGCGTCGTTGTGGCAGGTTTGGTCGTGGTTTCGGTGGTGGTCGGCGCTTTGGTTGTCGTGGTATTCTGCGGCGCAGTCAACTCGTTTTCATCCGCAGAAATCGCCGTCGCGTCATCGGTGGTGCTTTCGTCGGTTGCGCTTTCGTCGGTGGTATCTTCGTCGGTGGAATCTTCGTCGGTAGTATCTTCATCCGTAGTATCTTCGGTCGTGTCCTCCGTTGTATCGGATTCCGATTCGGAAACAGGCAGTGTAGCGGAAGGCTGCGACACGGTGTCGAGTGTGGCGTCGGTCTGGGACGCAGTCGGCTGCAAAAACGGATTCTGCGTTTTCACATAGTACCACGCGCCGACGGCTGCCGCAAGCAGCAGCAAAACCACAAAAATGGCGGCCACGCGGCCTTTTTTGCTTTTTTCGGTCTTGACATACATATCATCGTCATCGTCGGCGTCGTCGTATGCTTCGTCTTCCGGCAGATGAATCTCTTCGGTCGGCTCATAGACCGGAATATTGCCGTCCGCCGCAACCGGCTGTGCGTCGGAAATCTGCGCTTCGAGCGGGATCACAGGCGGCACGGGCGGCGCGTCGTCCAGATCGGGATGCATTTCACGGAAGGGATCGTCGTCGTCCTCCTCGGGCGCAACCGGCTGTTCGGGCACAGTCTGCGCCGGCTGATAGGCTTCAAACGTGGGCGACACATAGGTCGGCATACCGCTGAGCGATTCGGCAAAATCTGCTTCCTTCGCCTCCTGCGGCGCGGCGGGTTGTGCAGCCGGGGATTCCGGTTGTTCCGGCGGCTGTGCAGCCGGCGGCTCCGGTTGTTTCGGCGAAACAAATTCGTTGTCAAGGCTGATGATGGTTCCGCAATTCGGGCAGAACCCTGCGCCGGGCTCCAGCTCGCTGCCGCAAAAACTACATTTCATCTTTCATCCTCCTGTTTCTTCAACAATTCTCTAATATGATATTTTACCATACAATGGCAGCGATTGCAAGCCTTTGCAAAAAAGATCGCGCGGCGCGAAAAGCGGAAAACCGCAAAAGAAAAAAGCGCCGCGATGCGACGCTTTTTGTTTTCGTTTCAACTTACGCAAGGCTCGAGAAGATCTTGTTCATGAAATCCTGGCCCTTCTGGATGTTGCCGTTGTAAGCGATGAGGCCGATGATGGTACCGAAGATCTTGGTCAGAATCTCGAACACCTTTGCAAAGGTGTCTTCATCCACTTCGCCCTGTTCATACACAGCAACAAATTCAACAACCTTACCGATGTCATCGCTCGAAACGATGTACTGACCCGGGGCGCTGCTGTAGATTCTGCGGTCTGCAGTACCTTCCGTACCGGAAGCACGCTGCCAGCCGACAAAATTGTAGCCCTTCGGACCCTTGACGGACGGAAGTGTCACAGCGGAGTTCAGCGTGTACATATCCGAGGCTGTCGGAACAAGCACAAAGGTATCGCCGATGTCCTCGGGAGCTGTATAGACCGACACATGGTTTTGGGTGTCATAGACATACTGGCCGGACTTACATGTGCCGCCGCCCAACTTAAACTTCAGAACTGCCTGGCTTTCCGACGCGCCGTTTTCGCCACCAAAATACGGCGAAGAAGTTCCGCTGCCTTCAGCAAAAACGGAAATGGACATGCAGGACAGAAGCATCAGGGCTGCCAATACGAGAGATAATACTTTTTTCATAGTGGATTGCCTCCTTTAATTTTTAGCTATTATCTTGGTTAAATTATAACACCGGTTTTTTCAAATTGCAAGATGTTTTTGGAATCTTCACAAATTATTTTTTGGTTTGCAAACTTCTGTAACAATTTGACAAATTATGAACGAAAAGCCGATAATTATATGGCACTTTTCCCTTTTATTGCCCAAAAACTTGACCTTTTTTCCCACCTTTACTATAATTGTTGCAAAGTTTTGGAGGTGAACCTATGGAACAGCGACACGGACTGAACCGCGATATGCTGAAATACATGGCCATCACCGCTATGCTGCTCGACCATATCGCCTGGTATCTGCTGCCGTTCGGCACCCCGGCGGCACAGACGTTCCACGTTGTCGGGCGGATCACCGCGCCGGTGATGTGTTTTTTTGCCGCGCAGGGCTATGTCTATACGCGTTCCCTGCCCCGCTATCTCGGCCGGCTGCTGATCTTTGCGGCGATTTCACAGGCGCCGTGGTACTTTTTGCACCGCGACAGCCAAACGCCGAGCTTCAACTTTTTGCTGACGCTGGTGTTTTGTCTGCTGACAATCCACGCCTGGGAACGCATCGAAAACCTGCCGCTGCGGGTGTTGGCCGTTGTCGCGTGCACCGCCGCCACCTGGTATTGCGACTGGCATATTTACGCGCCGCTGTGGTGTTTGTTTTTCTATGTATTCCGCGGCGACCGCGGCAAGCAGCTGTTGTCGTTCACGCTGGTGGCGCTTTTCTATATAGAAGAAGCAATCC
Organism: Oscillospiraceae bacterium; assembly: GCA_902786285.1. GTDB lineage: Bacteria > Bacillota > Clostridia > Oscillospirales > Acutalibacteraceae > UBA6857. Next base: position 11,139 of record CADABX010000042.1, read on the forward strand.
GCACCCGCATGGCCGCCGGCTACGGCACGCTCGGGTCGCTGAAAGGCGCGGTGTTCACACTCGGGGTGTTTTTGGCAATCCCGCTGTTTCTGTTATATAATGAAAAGAAAGGACGCTTCCCATGGAGCAAATGGGTGTTCTATGTGTTCTATCCGCTGCACCTTGCGGTGATTGCGATCCTCGTTGCCCTCATCCGATAAAAAACGGCGGTCACAATCGGCCGCCGTATTCTGTTGCTTATACTGTCCAAAACAGCACTTCGTCAAACGGATCCAGCCCGCCGCCAAGGCGGTACTTCGCTGCGCCCGATTCCGACAAAAAGCACAGTCTGCCGTCGGGACCGACGCAAACCTCCTGCAGCATCGGCGGCGCAGTGATCGTCGCCTTGCGGTCAACCAGCCGGCAATGCCAAAGCGGTACCTGTGCCGCGCCGAACGTCAACGTTTCGTCTGCCTTGCGGTCGGTCACATCTTTGCAAAGCAAAACGAAGGAACGCATCCCGCGGCCGTAGGAGCAGGAAAAGACCGGTGCGCCGTCCGGCAGGGTCGTCATGCCCTGCACTTCGTTTGGGATCGCGATCGCCTTGTCGGGGATCGCCACGCCGTCGATCAGATGGCTTTCGCGGATGCCAAACGGCGCGTCGGCATCCAGCACATAGCCGTCCGCACGCGCATAGAGCTTGTGGCCGAACTTTGTTTGATAGACCGGGTCGGCAGCCTTCACGCTTTTGCCGCTGTTTTCCGTAAACTGCGTCAGCCACAGCACGCCGTTTGCAACCTCGGCACCGGACGTGGCAGGCAGACAGGTTTGAAGGGCGACTTTTGCCTGCACGAAGTCTGCGTCCGCAGCCAGGATCTCCGGCAACGACAGCACATAGAGGTTCTCCGTGTTGGCAACATAGACCCAGTCACGATAGACCGCGACGCCGCCGAAGTGGCCGGTGGAGCGTTTGCCGCCGGGCGTGATCACGCCGACGGAGCCGGTAAACGTGCCGGCCTTGTTGACCACGCAGATTTGCGACGGCGTATCGTCTTCAAAATAGCCGGAGATCAGATATACACCATGCGCGTCGTCATAACAGATGCCCTGCGGGATCAGTCCTTCGGCAAGTCCGGGCACCACAAAGCCGGTCTCCGCCCGCTTCAAAAACACCGCCGTCTGCGGATCGCAGGCGTGACTGCCCGTGACCACTTCGGTCTGTGTCAGCGCAGTCGTCGGTTCCCCTGCCGGTAAAATCACAGCGTCGCCTTTGGGCAGCGCAAACGCAAACAGCGACAAGATCGCCGCCAGCACATAGCTGACCGCTTTTTTCAGATAGTCATAGTCCCACACGGGATCAAAATTTTTCATAAACGTTCCTCCCTTCGGATCTGTTTTCATTATATAACGTATCGAATGTAAAAGTCAACTGTGCACGGCGCACGGGAAAAGCACCCCGCAGGGATGTCCCGCAGGGTGCTTTTTCTTATTGCAAAGCCGCAAGGCTTTCTTCAATGTTCTTGATCTTTTCGCGCAGCTTCTTTTCCTCTTCGCGCTGGTTGTTGACCACCGCTTCCGGCGCTTTGGCAAGGAAGCCGGGGTTGCTCAGTTTTGCGCAGATGCCGGAAAGCTTCTTTTCGGCGCCTTCTTTTTCCTTGGTCAAACGCTTGCGCTCGGCTTCAAAGTCAACCAGATCGCCCATCGGGATATACACCTTCGCGTGGGCCGTGACGATGGACACCGCGCCGGGGATCTCAAAGCTGTCGCCGATTTCCACATCCGCCGCGGACGCGAGCCGCTGCAGGAAGACAACGGCGGTGGAGAACACGTCTTTGTATTCCGTGGCGATATAGACGTGCGCCTTTCTTGACGGCGGCACATTCATTTCCGCGCGGCGGTTGCGGATGGCGCGGATCGCTTCCATGATGATATCCATGTGCTTTTCGTCTTCGTCAAAGCACAGCGCTTCGTTGTAGACCGGCCACGGGGAAAGCATGATCGTATCGCCTTCGTGCGGCAATGTCTGCCAGATCTCCTCCGTGATAAACGGCATAAACGGGTGCAGAAGCTTGAGTGTTTCAGACAGCACATAAATCAGCACATCCTTCGCCTGTGCGGCCGCCTCTCCGCCCTGCTGCAGACGGATCTTGGCAAGCTCGATATACCAGTCGCAGAAGATGTCCCAGATGAAGTCATACAGCTTTGACACCGCGATGCCGAGCTCGAATTTTTCGAGGTTTTCGGTGACTTCCTTCACCAGCTTGTTGAACAGCGACAAAATCCACTTGTCTTCGAGTGCAGCCGCTTCCGGTACATGCGGCGCGGCCTCGCTGCCGTCGAGGTTCATCAAAATGAAACGCGCGGCGTTCCAGATCTTGTTGGCAAAGTTGCGGCTCGCCTCGACCTTCTTTTCGGAATAGCGCATATCGTTGCCCGGGCTGTTGCCGGTGGCAAGCGTCAGACGCAGCGCGTCGGCGCCGTATTTGTCGATCACCAGCAGCGGATCGATGCCGTTGCCGAGCGATTTACTCATCTTGCGGCCGAGCTCGTCGCGGACGATGCCGTGGATGAACACCGTAGAAAACGGCACTTCGCCCATCTGCTCGCAGGCGGAGAAGATCATACGCGCCACCCAGAAGAAGATGATGTCGTAGCCGGTGACGAGCGTGTCGGTCGGATAGTAGTGGGCGAGCTCGGGCGTTTTGTCGGGCCAGCCGAGCGTGGAAAACGGCCACAGCGCCGACGAGAACCACGTGTCGAGCGTGTCGGGATCCTGATGGATGTGGGCGCTGCCGCAATGGGCGCAGACGGTCGCGTCCTCACGCGAAACGGTGATTTCGCCGCAGTCGTCGCAATACCACGCCGGGATCCGGTGGCCCCACCAGAGCTGGCGGGAGATGCACCAGTCGCGGATGTTTTCCATCCAGTTGAAATAGGTCTTGTCGAACCGTTCGGGAATGAACTTCGTCTTGCCCTCGCGCACAACCTTGATCGCCGGCTCGGCCAGCGGCTGCATTTTGACAAACCACTGCTTGCTCACGCGCGGCTCCACACTCGTGTGGCAGCGGTAGCAGGTGCCGACCTCGTGCTTGGTCGGTTCAATCTTGACGAGCGCGCCGGCTTCTTCAAAGTCGGCGACGATCGCCTTGCGGCATTCCTTGAGCGACATACCGGCATATTTGCCCGCCTTGTCGTTCATATAGCCGTCGTCGGTCATGACGTTGAGGATCGGCAGACCCGCACGCAGACCGACCTCGAAGTCGTTCGGGTCGTGCGCCGGGGTGATCTTCACCGCGCCGGTGCCCTTGTCCATTTTGGCATAGGTGTCGGCAACGATGGGGATCTCGCGGCCGATGACGGGAATGCGGACGGTTTTGCCGATCATGTCCTTGTAGCGTTCGTCGTCCGGATGAACCGCCACGCCGGTGTCGCCCGGGATGGTTTCGGGACGGGTGGTGGCCACGATGATGGCGCCGGAGCCGTCGGTAAACGGATAGGCCATATGCCAGAAGGCGCCGTCTTTTTCCTCATATTCCATTTCGATATCGGAAATGGACGTCTTGCAGTGCGGACACCAGTTGATGATGCGCTCGCCGCGATAGATCAGGCCTTTTTCATACAGGTTGTTGAACACCTCGCGCACAGCCTTGGAGCAGCCTTCGTCCAGTGTGAAGCGTTCGCGTTCCCAGTCGCAGGAGGAGCCGAGCTTTTTGAGCTGTTCCACGATGCGGCCGCCATACTGCGCACGCCATTCCCAGGCGCGCTTGAGGAATCCTTCGCGGCCGAGGTCCTCCTTGCTGATCCCTTCGGCACGCAATGCGTCCACAATCTTCGCTTCCGTGGCGATGGACGCGTGGTCCGTGCCGGGCAGCCAAAGGGTGTCGTAGCCCTGCATCCGTCTCCAGCGGATCAAAACATCCTGCAGCGTGTTGTCCAGCGCGTGACCCATGTGGAGCTGACCGGTGATGTTCGGCGGCGGGATCACGATGGTATAGGGGGTTTTCTGCGGATCGCAGGCCGCATGAAAATAGTTGCCCTTGAGCCAGGATTGGTAGATACGATCCTCCACGTCTTTCGGATCGTATTGTTTTGCAAGTTCTTTTGCCATAGTTTCACTCCGTTCAAAGAATCATTCCGAATTAAAAAAAGCCGCCCCGAGAAACAGTCTCAGGACGGAAAAATCCGCGGTACCACCTGAGTTCGGCTTTCGCCGCACTCTTTTGATTGCAGGGTCTACTGGTCAAAGACGTTCTTCCTGCGGCTCCCAAGCGACCTTCACGCTGCGTCTTCGCAAGGCTCGCACCGACCGCCTTGTCTCTGTACCGGCCGCAACGCTACTCCTCTTGATCTTCGCCGATTGCAGTTAGTCTAACACAAAACGCCGCGCTTGTCAAGCGTGAAACCGTTTTTTTCGCCCGCAGCATCGAATTGGCGGGAAAACACCGCCGGCAAAAGAAAAAGACCGGCGCGCCGATCTTCTTTCTCTCTCCATGTTTGTTATCTGCTGAACACGCGGGTAATATCCTTTGTCAGCTTTTCAATATCGATCATCTTGCTGTTGAAATCCGCAAACGGGTTTTCCTTGCCGAGCCATTTTGTAATCACCGTGTCGATGAAGCCGACAAAGATATCATAGAATGCCCAAAGATCTGCAAGCATCTTTTGTGCCTCCTTCCTGCTTTGATCCGGGTTTTGCCGAAAAAATTCTAGCACGCGGCGGCGGACATTGTCAAGAGGGTCAAACACAAATTCCGTCGAAGTTGTAAAAAGGACCGGATGTTCCGGTCCTTTGCTGCAAACGCAGGTTTATTCGCCCTTGTTCATCTCGCCGATCATGTCGAACAGCATTTTGCCGTACTTATACATGTATTTGATGAAACCGATCTGAGACTTCAAAAGTGCAAATCTTGTTTTAATGATCGCAAAAAATTCTGACATTTCCGTTCACCTCTTACTGTGCATTCACACCGAAATTCAGCAGACCTCTGATCAGCTTTTCGACGTCTGTCCATTTGTCGTGGAGATCTTTCCAGTCTTCGTTCTTGCTTTCAAATTTAAAGATCTTGTTTGCGAAAGCGTAAAGTGCGTTGAAATAATCCCAATATCTGAGCAGCATGTAGGTTCCTCCTTGTTTTGTGTTTCATGTTCTTTTCGAGCATCAGCCGATGAACGTAGAAATAGATTCTTTCAAAAAGTCAATGATCTTGGTGATGTAGCCGTTTGCTTCCGCAGCCGGGTTTTCCTTCTTGAACCATTTGGTGATCACTGCATCTGCAAAAGTATAAAGCGTGTTGTAGAGATCGGTAAATTTCTGGAACATCTCCCCATCCTCCTTCCGCAAGTAATCAGATTCGACACAACCTATTGCGCCAATATCTTTATTATTGTAGCACCGATAGATGGAAAAAGCAAGGGTTCGACAGAAAAATTTTCCGGTCTGTTTTGTAGAGTCGTCAATGATAGGTAACAGTTTTCCTCAAAAAAATATGATGCAATGGATTTGGTTTCTTGAACCGGAGAAAAGAGTGTCAGATTTGCAAC
>CADABX010000043.1 GCA_902786285.1 Oscillospiraceae bacterium
TCGGCGGGTAAAACAAACGAAGCTATGTTGGGAAAAAGGTGCCACAAGTGCCACAGGTGCCACTGAAACTCGGTTTGTGGCAGTTGTGGCAGGGAAATGCGATTATACATCAGGATGTAATCCGTCACAAAGCCCTGCTCAAAAGGAAAGATGACACAAAGCCTAACCTGTTTTCCCTATTCCCAGACAAACATATTATTAGCAGAAAAGGGCACACGAACCTCGAAAGGCTCACATGTCCGGCAACATATTTATAAGACAAACAAAACGACCCGCTGTGATTGCTCACAGCGGGTCGTTGAAAATGGATGAATACGTTATTTGATGAAACCGGGCAGCCAGTCACGGAACATCCAAGTCAGCCAATAAATCACATAGTGAATCGCTTTGATGGCGTTGTGTCCGTCGTGGTGTTCGCCGCAGAGCGGGCAAGCACCTATGCTCCTTTCGATATCAGCGCTCGCCTGCTTCACGATCTGATTCACGCGAGCACAGTTTTCATCAAACGACATGCTCTCGTCGTAAGAGAGCGCATCGATATCGGCATACGCTTTCTCGAGAAGCTTCGGGGCGAAGTCGTTCTTAATATCTCCCTTTGAAGCACCAAGCGCGGCTTTCTGCTCGGCTTTGTAGGCTTCAAACGCGTTCACACGCGCGGCTGCAAGGTCGGTGTCGAGCTGCGTGAGGATCTGATCCACGCGCGCGTTGTTTGCATCGGGCTTCAGCGTCTCATCGTATTCCAGTGCGTCGATCGCGTTCTTCGCTGCTTCAATGAGTGTGGCAGCGTCTTTCACATCACCGGCACGGGTTCGGCTGTTGGCACCGTTTTCGCCGTCGGCCTTCGCCGCATCAAAGGCAGCCTTTTCGGCGTTGCGCTGAGCCGTCAGGTCTGCGTCGAACTGCGTGAGGATCGCTTCGATCTGCGCTTCATTTTCCGCCAGAGTCTTGGTCTCGTCATACACGAGCGCCTCAATGGCGGCCTTCGCGGCGTCGATGATCGCGTTCACCTCATCGCTGTCACCTGCAAGGCCTTTTCCGAGTGCGGTGAGCACGCCGGCAGCCTTGCTGACCTCAAACGCAGACTTGTTTTCAGCAGAAGATTTGGCGTCGTTCATCGCCACGACCGCTGCATCGACGACCGCCTGCGATGCATCCGCATTGTCAGCGATCAGCTGTGCAGCATCGATCGCGCTCTGCAGTGCGGCGGCAATGTCAGTATAGGTGTCTTTGATCGTGTTGTAATAATCGGTTGCACTGGCAATCGCATCGTTCAGCGTGGTGAAGTTCGCTTCGATCTTCACAGTGACGGACTGCTCGTCGACGGCGCTGTGGAATTCGTCGGGAACGAGATTGTAATACACAGTGTAGTAGCCGGTTTCGGTCGCTTCGGGAATGGCTGTGCTGTATTCGCCTTCGCCGAGCCTGTACTGCATCTCGCCGCCGACCAGTGTGGAATTATCCACGTTCACCAAGGGCTGTGCGGTGCCGTCATAGGTACGGTTGTTCGCCGTGACGGTGGCAGTGGTTCCTTTGGGCATGTTGATGGTCAGCTTGCCGTCCACCTTATTCACGATGAACTGCGTCGTCACGTCAACACCTGCGCTGTCCTTGACGACCGCCGTACCGGTCACAGCCGCCGTATACACGCCGGGTTCTGTGCCTTCGGCCATAGCTTCCAATCCGGAGACTGTGTAGGTCTCACCGTCAAGGGTGAACTCCAGCGTCTTGAAGCCGCTGACACTCTTCTCCGTTCCGTCAACATCATAGGTAATGCTGTTGGCCTCCACCGTGATCTCGTATTTCGGATCGCGGTCGAGCACATGGAATGCCGTCTGGTTGCTGTTGAAGGTGTCGAAGCCTTCGCCGCTGATCTTGGCGCGGATGTAATAGGTGCCGGGATAGACAGGTGCGCCTGTGCTCCATTCGTTGCCGAAATCAACAGCATCGCCGTAAGCAAAGCCGCCTTCCTTGTCTGTCCAGTAATAAGTGACGTCAATGCCGGAGGCCGTCTCTTTGTCCATCGCGGGCGTCGCAGGCGTCTTAGAGAACTGGTAGTCGGACATGACTACATTGTTGCCGACCTTGTAGTCATACTGTGCGTAGAGGGTCGAGCCGGGGGCAACCACGTCGCCGGGATTGACCTTTTCGCCGCCCGTCGCCTGCGTAAACCAGCCAAGGAAGGTATTGATCGTGTTGGTGGCAACAGGCAGTGTGGCGGGCAGCTTGCCGTCCGCAGTGAGGGTGACATAGGCATCCGTGCACTCACCGCCATTGGTGGCGACATCCAGCGTCACGGTGTTCGCGGTGCGAAGCTGCACAGAGGCAGGCTTGCCCGTAGTGGTCAGCGCAATGTTCGTCTTGGAATAGGTTTGCGTCTGCTCGGCAGTCAGCGTAATCGTATCCTCATCCAGCGGGACACTGGCAAGCACGTTGTTCCGGCTGTCGAGAATATCTGCCGTCACGGTGCCCAGGTTATTCTGCTTTAAAGAGTTGTTGCGGATCTTAACCGAGATGTCGTAGGTTTCGTCGCCGTTGTCGGCAATCGCTGTGTCGGTGCTGTAAGGCGTTTCGTACTTCGTCAGCAGACCGTCAAAGTCGAGGGACGCGGTGTTGTCGTAGGTATAGAGTTCCTCATACGCTTCATCGCTGCCCGAATCTTCGACCCAGGCCTTTGCGACCACAGTAATACCGCTTTCGGAAATTTCAGCAGCTTCGCCGATGAAATCTCTGACATTGAGCGTATAGAGATAGGTGTAGATACCTTCGTCGATATCGGCATAGGCAGTTTCCGGAATCGTGAATGTTTCAGAGACCGGCTGCAGGCAGTTGCCGTCCTTATAGAAGGCGAGCTTCACAGTCTTTCCGCTTCCGGCAAGGGGAATGTCGGTGATGTTGTTCAGAACCACCTGAACGTCACGGGTACCGTCGCCCTCACGCAGCAGCTTCATGCTGCCGATGCCCACATCGGGATGGTTCAGCACAAGTTGACCGCTTGCAGTTGCGGCGTCATTTGCCGTAACGGTGTAGTCTGCATCTGTCAGGTTTTCGGTCGGCACAGGATAGGAGATCGTCAGCGGCGCGGTCTCGCCGGGCAGGATATTCAGTCCGTCGACCGTTTTGCTCTGCTCGCCCAACGTCAGGCTCACACTGGTAACGGGCGTAAGACCGGTGTTTGTCACATAGAAGCGTACCGGCAGGTTCAAACCGGGGGTCAGCTCCTTGAGATTCGTTTCGGCCTCGGCCTCGATCGCCACGGTCGGGAACGCGGCGGAGCCCAGCTTGATGGATGCCACAGGCTGTTTCGCCGTCAAAACCAGGCTGTCGGAGCTTTCGCCCTGACCGTTGACGAACTGGATCTGATCTGTCGTAATGCTGTCATAGATGCTGCCGTTTTCGCTGCTGTAATCGCTGCCAAGCGCCAGTACATAGACCTTGCCTTCGGCGTCGGTGTAGGTGTCGATGTTGTCCACAGCGTAATACGCGCCGGTGTGGGCAATGGTCATGGGTGAGCTGACGCCGATGGCGTTTCCGTATTGATAGAAGCGTACAGCGTTCACATCATACTGCTGGTCGTCCGTAAGCGCAGCCCAGACGACGGAGAGCTGATCCACATCCGTGCAGCCTGCAGGCGCAGAGAAGCGGAAGCTGTCGGAGACGCCCGAGACACCCAGAGTCTCCGGGAAGTCGCTGTCCACGCTGCCGTTGGCGCTGACGCGGGCCAGACGGACGTCATAAACTTTGCTCACTGCGCCGTCGGCGGAGGAGCTGTTGCCCGCTTCCATTTCGGCATACCAGCCAAGGACGAAGGAGTCACCCAGCGCCACGGTCTGCACGTTGCTGTCGGCGGTGCTGTTTTGCGTGAGACGGCAGGTGGTGACCACATTACCGTCGCTGCCGATGACAGTGTAGAAGGTCTCGGCAGTTTCGGCTTTTTCGCCGGTGCGGACGGTGTAGGTCAGGATGGCCGTGCCGTCGGAGAGCATGGCGGAGTCGATGGCATTCACCGTACCGGCTGAGCCGTTGTAGGCGATCTTGGCGTCGGTCCAGCCGGAGCCGTTATTGATGCGATAATTGATGTTGTTTTCCGCGTTGAACGCGCCGGCGATATCCGCGCTTGCGTCTGCGTCGGACACGGAGGAAGCGCTCAGGCTGCGCCATGCCACGATGGCTTTTTCACCGGAGCTTGCCACAGTGGGCGCCATGTCGGCAACATTGTTTTCCGTCAAGCGCTCCACGGTCCATGCGCTGCCGTCATAACGGCCGGTGTAGATTTCAGAGGCGTTGAGCATGATGCCCAGATCGTCCTGATTGACCTTGTCGTGCATCTCCTTTTCCGGAGATTCCATCTGCTTGACCCAGGCGGCAAAGACGTTGCTGCCGGTACCGCTGACGGTTACGTCGCTGTCGGCAAGGATCGCATCTTCGGAGGTATCGAGCGCGCCTGCATCGTCGTAGCCGCCGCTGCCGTTCTTCGTGGCGTAGCTGACCACAGACTGCAGCTCTTCGGCGTTATTGTTGTCGGAGATGTAGAGGAACATGCCGCCGTCGTCGGTGAATACGGGATTTGCATAGGGATAGGCGTTGGTCTGCACGTCGTTGAAGGTGGAGACCGGTGCACTGCGGAACAGTCCGCGACGGGCGACGCCACCATTCCATGTGCGTTCGCCATTCAGCAGATAGTCGCGGTTCTCGATCTCGCCGCCGCCTTCGATGGTGACAAACGCGTTGCCGTCCGCCATGAGCTTCATCTCGTAGCGTCTGCCGGATGCGGTGAGACCCATGAGCGTTGCAAAGCCCTGCGTCTCCCAGGCTTCCTTGATCGCGTCATACTTGCCGTATTTCTTCGACCAGCCGAAGCCGGTGGAAGCGAAGGTCGTGCTGTAGGTGATGATGGCGATCTTAGCCTCCATCACGAGCGCGATCCTGCCGTCGATGCTCAGCTCGGTGCCGGTTTTGTTGCCCTGTGTCAGATACAGGAAGTCCAGACCGGCTGTGATTTTACCTTCGATGCCAAGTTTGAACTTGATCAGAGACAGGTCGAAACCAATGCCCGCAAAGGCTTTGACAGACAGTTCTAACGCGGCGTCAAGGAGCATGGCCCTGACCGCATCTTTATTGGCAAAGGACAGGTCAAGATCCACGCCGAAGCCCAGTTCAAGCTCAACAAGCACCGGAACGGGGCCGCAGATGAAGTTTTGCGACCATTCATAGGTGGCCTTCAATCCGGTGCCGACGTTGCCGCCGCGGAAGTTGATGCCCCACTTGTTGTTCTTCACGTCGCATTTCGCGACCAGGTGCAGAGCACCGTGGAAGCTGAAGCTGATCTTGCCTTCGCCGCTGTTGTCATCGTCGTCATCGTCGTCTTTGTCTTTGTCCATTGTGGAATCGTCGTCGTCATCAATATCGTCAAACTCATCCTTAAACTTGTTCCAGTCGTCGTAAAGGTCGTCGGGGTTGTAGTTGACGCTGAGGCCATCGCTATCGGCGGCGTCATCCCTGCCGTCACCGACAAAGACCATGATATGGAAGGTGGAAGGATCCTCGGTGGGCAGGATCATCAGGTTCAGGAACGGGTTCTTTGCGCTGCCGCCGAGACCGGTGAGGAAGCTGAAGCCCTTCTTCAGCATGTCGTTGACGTCAATGCTGCCGAAAATCGCGCCGATGTCCACTTGGCTCATCATGTCGGTGCGGGCCTCGCTGCCGATCTCCTTCGCGCCGCCGTCATCCGCGGAAATATCCTTGCGGTGGCTCAGGTTGGAAACACCGAAGGGCATGGTTTCGCTGCGGATCGTAACATCGTCGCGGATGAAGCGCATCTCCACACGCGCGTTGTAGGTGTCTGTGAGGTCGGAAAGTCCGTCAGCAGCCATGTCCGCGTCGGTCATGGTGTAGACCGTGCGCGCCATCGGGGTGGAGGAGAACGGGAACACGAACAAAGTCGCGTTGTCCAGATCGTTCAGGTTCACGATCTGATCCGCTTCGGTTTTGGTGTTGTGGGTCTGTGCACGCAGCAGCTTGCCGCCGGTGGTATACAGTGCGAAGTCCACGGGATGCTCGGTAATATAGCTTGTAAAGCCGTTGGCGTCTGTGGTCACGGCTTCACCGGTGAACGCAGCGTCGGTGATGAGCTCAGCCTTGCTGAACTTCATGGAGATACCGACGTCCTCGGTGTAATCCATCACGTCGCGGACATAGTCGTTGGCAACGCCGTCATGATACTGCTGCAGATGCATGCCTGTGATCTGCGGGGTGGTGCTCAATCCTTCGGCAGCGCGAAGCTGAATCACAGAATCGGTGGCTCTTGCAGCGCCTGCCATATCGGAGAAGGCATTCAGACGGACAAAGCCCGTGCGATTACCCTCGATGCGGTACTCGATCACATAGGAGACCGTGTCAAGCTGGGTCAAGCCGTAATCGTCAGCGTTGTGTTTGAACTGCGAAGCATCGAAGCCGAGGCTCAGCTTGCCGTCCGTAACCGTGGCGGAAACATCCTCGCGGCCGTTCTTGTTGACCTCTGCGCCGTTGACCAGACGCACCTGTGCGCCGGGGCAGTAGACGTTGTTCTTATAGACGCCGGCACGCAGCGTGACTTCGCCGTTGTAACGGCTGCCGTCGGCATTGAGGAAGGTCAGTGTCACGCCGGAAACCCGACGCAAACGCAGGTTGTTGCAGGGATAAAGCTGCCGCGCGGCGATGTCGCGTTCACCGCTGATGAGCTTGTTGGCATAAAGGGTGCCGACAAAGGCTTCGGTGCCGCTGCCGGACATGGCCATCACAGTGGAAGCGATGCCGGAGGGCTCATAAACGGCCAGCTCACCCTTCTCATTGCTGACAAGGTCGCGTCTGTCGCCAGCGCCGTTGGTATAAACAACGTGCGTCGTTGTCTGCGGCGCAAACTGGAACACATAAAGCTCGTTTTCCAGTGTGTCAGCCGTCACCTTGAATTCCTTGGTGATGCCGGTGTCCGCATGGGTTGCGCGGATGGTGACCTTGTCTTCGGTCTTGCCCTTGCCAACGAGCAGGAAGTCCGTTGTGGGAATATAGGAGGTGTAGCTGTAGTTGCGGATATCGGAATACATGCCGCCCTGATTGTAATCCACCGAAACGACACTGCTGTTATCGGAGCTCCAGTTCAGTTTGTCGCTCAGCATACCCCAGGCACCTTCGCCGTAGTTTGCGGAGATGATCTTTTGCAGGCTCATGTCGGTGCGCAGGGTTTCAAAATCTTCAAAGGAAAGCACATAATCGGCGCCGTTCAGATAGCCTTCCACCTTGTCGTGGTTGTCCAGCTTCACGGCTTTTCCGCTGATATCCTCGCCGGTGCCGCCGGTGGTGCCGCCGATCTGTCCGGCAGTGACGTCCGCCATAATGATTTCCAGCGCGTCCTGGTTATACACGCTCAGCAGCATGGAATCCACGCTCCACGGCTCGCTTTCGTCGTTTCTGGCATAAACCGTGATGGTATAAGCATCCTTCAGTCCGTCGGGCTTCGCAGCCGCGAAGGGAATCGTGCCGCCTGTGGCAGTCTTCCGCTCGCCCACCGTTTCACCGGATTTCTGGATGGTATATTCCACTGTCGCGCTCGCGGGGGTAACGGTGTAGCCGATGGCGGGGATCTCATCGCTGGAAACATAGTAGCTTTCCAATTTATTCAGCTTGACCGCTGTGGGGGCATTCTTTGCAACGATATAAGCCGTGCCGGTGAACACTGTGCCTTCGGTGGCGTAAGACGCGGTGATCTCCAGCGCGTAAACGCCGGGGTTCGAAAGCTCGCTGCCGGGCACGGTGATATGGGTGATCGTGCTGTCCACCGAGCTGTCAAACGAACCGCTCCAAAGCGCGTCGCCGGTCTTTTCATAGCCGCCTTCGACTGTCTGCGCGGCATAAAGCGTTGCAGCAAAGGTGGTCGTTGCGGTGCTGTCGCCTGCGTTGCGGGCGGTGAGGTTGGAGCTGAACAGAATATCGGTGTCGGTGTTGGTCAGCGTGGTGCGGACCATGGAATAGGACGGAATCTGCAGGAAGGGCGTTTTGCCCGCCTTGCTGATCACCGTTCCGACGCTCAAATCGAAGGCACGCTCCGCTTTGCCGTTGCCGACCGTCAGCGTGAGTGCGCTGTTGCCGACCGCGCCGGTAAGGCTGATCTGATAGACGCCGGGTGCGGCTTCAACGGGCGCGGCCACAGCCACTTCGGTGTTTGCACTTGTCAGTGTGAAATCTGCGGGTTTGGTATAGGTGAAGGCTTTGCGGCCGCTGACCTGATACCACAGGCGCAGGTCCTGACCGTCTTCCGCGCGGACGCCTGCAACCAGCGCGTCGCGCAGCGCTTTGTTGACCACGATTTCCACATCATACTGATGGTCCGGCTCCGCCGTATCCTGCAAAATGACATAGGCGTCGTCGCCCTTTTTCAAAAAGCCGTTTTCCACAAGACCGTCATAATTTTCAAGGCCGCGGGACATGTATAAGCCGTTTTCAAACGGTGCTCCGCCCTTGAGGAAATAGGTCCAGCTTTTGCCCAAAACGATCGGGGCAGCGGACGCGGTTGCGGCATAAGGCACAGCATCCTGCGCCGAGGTGACGGCAGGCAGATATTTGCCTGCGTTTTCGCTCGAAACGATATCCGGGTCCATAAAGAGATTCAGCGTCTCTTTCAGGAAAGCGTCAGATTCGTTTTGGGCCCCCTTGAAACGGGCAACAAGGGCAACCGGGGTGTCGCCGTTTTGAGCAACAAAAACGGGATAGCGCGTCGCGCCGCCGTCGGTGGAAAGATAAGCACCGGGCACATAATAATCTGCCGTGGCGTTGGCGTAGCCGGGAATGGGCATGGCAACGGGAGAACCGCTGGTGTTATACTGCACCGCTTCGCTGGCGACCCATGCAACGTTGTTCGCGCCGCTCTTGAGCGGGAAAACCACGGTTACGGTCTGTTCGTTTGCGTCGGTGTCGGTCACGCCGTATTTGACGTTCGCCCAATCGATGCTGCTGTTTTTCACATCGGAAACAAGCGTCACGCCCTGCGCCGTGCCGAAGCTCTGCGACGGGAAGGCAGAATCCAGCGTAACGTTCATGTTGTCGGCGTTTTTCAAACCGGTGAGCGCAGTGACATTGATCGCGCCGGTATCTGTCGCCTTGACCGTGTAGCCGAAGGTAAGCGTTTTTGTTTCGGTGTTCGTGCCATCCAGCAGGGCGCAGCTCTCACCGTTGACAGTCAGAACCGTGTTCGCGTCGGCTTTGACGTAGTTATCCAACTCCACGGTTACAGGCACGACTTCGCCGCTGCGATATACGCCGGCGGGTACGCTGACGGACGTAACAAGGTCGTGTTCGCTGGGCTTGCGTGCGGCAATCGTGAAGGATTTCAGTGACAAGTTGCCAACTCCTTGGATGTTATCAGCGAAGAACATCACGACAATGGTCTCGCCAGAATCGTTGACGGTTCCTGACGGCAGATTTCCAACATTGACTATCTTGGGGGATGCACTGCCTTGGTAATGCGTTGTGTCTGTCCATCCGACATTGTTGTTTTGGAGGTTTGATATGATCTTCGAATTAGCCGCTGCATTAGCCACGGGATTCACATCGGCTGTTGTTGGTACAATGGCAATTTGCATGCCTGCCGATCCGAAATGCGCAACGGTGATTGTGCAGTTACCGTTTTGGGGAATCTTCCATGCATCAGATCCGGTAAACTTTTTGTGGATCGTCATGGTTTTCTTTCCCCGGGCATCATAACCGGTCGTTGATGTGAAACCGCTGACTGTGTCCGTCGTGGTATAACTCGCCTTGATCGCGTCGTTATCCGAAGAAGCAACCTGAACGGTTTTGCTCCAGGTGGTTGCGTTGCCGGAGAACAGCGCATTGCGAACGTTGGAGGCGTTGATCACCAGCGCGCGGCTGCCCTGCCAAAGGTCGTCGCTCGCCTTGTCGCCGATGACAAAGGAGAAGGTCTTGTCGCCTGTTTCGCCCGCGTTCCAAGCTACGGTTCCGCTTGCCGTGCCGTTCACGCCAACGCCTGCACCGACCGCTTTCCAGTCAAAGCTGACGGGAACGCTCTGTGCTTTGTTCAGGCTGGCTGTGACAGTCACAGTTTCGCCGGGCGCATAAGATTCCTTTTCCTCCGTGGTCAGCGTTACAACGCCGTCCGCGGTGATGCCCTTGTGGGCATTGTCAGTATACCATGCGTTGGAAGTGTCTGCGGAAAAACTATAGTTCGCGTCATATTGCTCGCCGTTCAGCATCGCGTCTGTATAGGTTCCGTCGTTCACTGTCATGTCGCCGGTCTCGTAGCCGTCGTCCCCGTTTCCGGGCGCTTTACGCGGCGCTTTGTTCAGCGACAGCTTTCCGGTGTCGATCGCCTCGTCAAGATCAATGCTGCCGTCGGCAAGGCCGGCCACCAGCGCCTTGAAGTTGGCGACGTGGTCGTCGGTGATCTCAATGTCGTTGTCGATCAGCCGGAGCATCTCCAGAATGGAGCTGACCTGCTGGATCTGCACGATCTGCTCGGGTGAAGCGGCGTTGCCGTTGACGGTCAGTTCGCCCACGGTCTCGCCGTTCGCGATCCGCTGCGCCGCATCGTCAAGCTCGACGGGTGCGCCGTCCTCGCGGACGTCCAGCGCGACCATGTTGCCGTCCTCGTCGATGATCCCGGCGTCATACAACACCGCAAGATCGGATCTTGCGCGATCCACATCGCCGTCATAAAGCGACGCAAGCTGCGAAACAAGGGTATCTTTCACCCCTGCGGCCACCGCCGAAACCGACAGCGGCGAGAGCAGCATCAAAAGCGCAAGCAAGATGCTCAGAGTTTTTTTAAGTGCCTTCTGCATAGTTTTACCTCCCTTGCTCCTGCCTATGCGAACAGGATAATTTATAAAAAAACGGCCGCAGCGAAACAAACGCCCGTTACGGCCGGTCTTTCAAAAAATGTGCAAAAAGGGTGCAGTTATGCCGCTTGCATGCTTGCTCAGAGATTGTCGCAAAGCGCAGCATGAATGTCAGCCCCTTTTACTTGAAAAATAAGCAGTTTTCTTAATACTAATTCATTTATTATTATAAGGATAAAAAATTGCAAATTCAAGAAATGTTCCAGATTGTCAAGTTTTATTTTTTTGCGCTTGCTTTTGCGCGAAAAACACTCTATAATTAAAAAGAGAAAAAAGACAAAGGTGGTTTCTGTTTTATGACTACGCTGTTTGCGGAAACACTGAAAAAGCTGCGAAAAGAAAAAGGGATCACACAGGAACAATTGGGAAAGCAGATGTTTGTTAACCATTCCACGATCGCCCGCTGGGAAAGCGGCACCCGTTTACCGGACGCGGAAATGGTTTTCCGCATCGCTGACGTTCTCGGCGCAGACATCCATACACTGATGACCGCCGCGCTCCAAAGTGACGAAGCGCCGAACGTCATCATCGTGGACGACAACAAAATTCTGATCGCCGACAGCCTCCCCGTTTTGGAGGAGGTCATGCCGAACACCACGATCACGGGCTTTATCTGGCCGCAGGAGGCGATCGAATTCGCAAAGACGAACCGAGTCGCGCTGGCTTTTCTTGATATCGAGCTTGGAACGGCCAGCGGGCTTGACCTGTGCGGCACCTTGCTCGAGATCAACCCCCGCACCAATGTGGTCTTTTTGACCTCCTATCCCGACTATGCGATCGACGCCTGGCGCACCGACGCCGGCGGCTTTCTTGTCAAGCCGCTGACGGCCGAGGGCGTGCGCGCCCAGCTCAAAAAGCTGCGCTATCCGATCATGGGAGGCGACGGCGTATGACGGATTGGTTGACGGTCGCCTATTTTTCGATTGGCAGCGCATTGCTGGCAGTGAGCATCATCGGCGTCGCCTTCTCCGCTGGGATGCCCGCGCTCGGCCGCTGGAACCGACGCTTTTTTGTCCTGTTTTTTTCGCTGCTTTTTCTTTATATCATTGTGATCTTACTCGAGCTGATCAGCTACAGCTCTCCCGAAATGGTAAAAGCGCAAAGGGTCATCATTCTTTTTGAATTCCTGTTTTTCTCCGTCCTCACGCTCATGCCCATGCCGCTTTTGCTGCACTGCGCCAAAGAGGACATCAAAGGCAGCCGCCTGTTTCGCGCTGCCGTGTCCCTGTGGGGCGTTTTCGTTGCTTTGCTGATTGCCGCGCAGTTCACAAACGCTTTTTACGGCACAAACCCGGAGCTTGCATACGTGCGCGGGCCGTGGTTCCCGCTGCTGATCGCTCCGGCGGTCGCCCTTACGCTTTTGAACACCGTGTCGCTGTTTTTGAAGCGAAAAAAGCTCTCCAAAGAGCTGTTCGTCGCGCTGCTGATCTATCTGCTGCCTGCAGCAATCATGGTGTTCCTCTATATGTTCGCTGCCGTTGAAATTCTGGTTTCCTTCTGGCTGGTGCTCTGCGCAATCACAATGTTCGGTTTGATCTTTCGGAAAAGCGTGAAGGAATATATGAACCAGCAGCGCGAAATTGCCAATCAGCGCGCGAACGTCATGGTGCTGCAAATGCGGCCGCACTTCATCTATAATACGCTGATGAGCATCTACAGCCTATGCAATCAGGACCCCGGGAAGGCGCGGCAGGTCACAAAGGATTTCACAGATTACCTGCGCAAGAATTTCACCGCCGTTGCCAGCGAAAACCTCATTCCCTTTTCTGCGGAGCTCGAGCATACCCGCGCCTACCTCGCCGTGGAGCAGGCGCAGTATGAGGAGATGCTTACGGTGGATTACGACACGCCGTTTATTCGTTTCCGCCTGCCGCCGCTGACCTTGCAGCCCATTGCGGAAAACGCCGTCAAGCATGGGATAGATCCCTATGCCGGACCGCTGCACATCAGCATCCGCACCCGTCAAACAAGCGACGGATGCGAGATCACCGTTGAAAACAACGGCGCGGGGTTTGACCCTGCGGCAAACAATGACGAGCCGCATATCGCGCTCAACAACATCCGCCAGCGCCTGCAAATGATGTGCGGCGGCGAGCTGACGATTGCACCGCGCAACGGCGGCGGAACAATGGTTAAGGTGACGATACCTTTGCAGAACCCGGAAGCCGTGCAGGAGTGAAAGCATGAGTCACATCATCATAAAGCGCAACACGGCAGCACCCCGATCGGATGCTGCCGTGTTGCACTTTTGCACAAACAATATGATTCAATTCTATTTGGATTGGCTGCCTTCAAATCCATGTGCAAATCTTCTCCATCCGGCGAATGCTGTCGGCGGGTCACACTAAACTCGCAGTTTTCTTGCATTAGCCGCCAGAATGAACCAGCCAACGGACGTGAGATTTCCCTATATGGTAATGATTCTTGCGGTCATCGGATAGACAGTTGTTCATGCGTAGACCACATCTCGCAGAACGACCTCTTCAGCGCAGTGCTGGTAGTTGTTCATTAGACCGACCCACTGCATCTGATCGGTTGCCTTGAGTTCTTCTGTTACACCGTCGATCTCCGCCATGCGTGCGATGATGGAACTCACCATGGATTGCGCCTGTTCATCCACCTCATACAGATGCTGCCAAAGCTCGCCGCGTGCCTGCAGTTGAATGTAGAGTGTCTTGTGATGCTCGCGCAGGTATGTGCGGCGCATCAAGCCGTACTTGCCGAGGGGTTTATGCTCGTTTCCCGATACTGCCAAGTCAGGTAGATAGACGTCGCCGTGCAGCGTGTAGCGTAGTCCATTTTGTTCATCATAAATGTGTTTTTTCATAAAAACAACCTCCTTGAATTTGGTAGCTTGATTGTACCAAACGCAAGGAGGTTTGTCGAATGTACAGAATAGGAGGACGGCGTCTGCCGTCCTCTTGCTGAATCACGTTATTCTTTTGTCGTAAATTTGTCGTAAAATCGGTTTTTACATTTTGTTGTGTGTTGAAAACTCTTGATATTACAGGCTTTTTCGGCCTATCATTTGTCCAGCGTCTTCATCGTCGGGAACAGCAGCACGTCGCGGATGGCTGCCGAATCGGTCAGCAGCATGCACATGCGGTCGATGCCGAAGCCGATGCCGCCTGTCGGGGGCATGCCGTATTCCAGCGCCATGAGGAAATCCTCGTCCGTGGTGTTTGCTTCCTCGTCGCCCTGCGCCAGCGCAGCCTCCTGCGCCTTGAAGCGTTCGCGCTGATCGATCGGATCGTTCAGCTCGGAATAGGCGTTCGCCATCTCCCAACCGTTCATAAAGAACTCAAAACGCTCCACATAGTCCGGGTTGCCGGGCTTCTTTTTCGTCAGCGGAGAGATCTCGATCGGGTGATCCATCACGAACGTCGGCTGAATCAGGTGCTCTTCCACATATTCTTCAAAGAACAGGTTGAGAATGTCGCCCTTCGTGTGGCGCTTTTCATATTCCACATGGTGTTCGTCGGCGGCCTTGCGCGCGTCCTCGAGTGTGTGGATTTCGTTCCAGTCCACGCCGGCGTACTGCTTGACGGCGTCAACCATCGTGATGCGGGTAAAGGGCTTGCCAAGATCCATCTCGATGCCGTTGTAGACGATCGTCGTGGTGCCGAG
Source organism: Oscillospiraceae bacterium (assembly GCA_902786285.1). Classification (GTDB taxonomy): domain Bacteria; phylum Bacillota; class Clostridia; order Oscillospirales; family Acutalibacteraceae; genus UBA6857. The sequence continues at coordinate 14,511 of CADABX010000043.1, forward strand.
CACGGTCTGTGCCAGATGGCGGTACAGATTCTCGGTCAGATCCATCATGCCGTTGTAGTCGGTGTAGGCCTGATACAGCTCCATGAGCGTAAATTCCGGGTTGTGGCGGGTGTCGAGGCCTTCGTTGCGGAAGACGCGGCCGATCTCATACACGCGTTCCATGCCGCCGACGATCAGGCGCTTGAGATAAAGCTCCAGCGAAATGCGCAGCTTCAGATCTTCGTTGAGCGCATTGAAGTGGGTTTCGAACGGACGCGCCGCAGCGCCGCCCGCGTTGGAAACGAGCATCGGGGTCTCCACTTCGATAAAGCCCTGCGCGTCGAGATAGCGGCGGATCTCCGCAATGATACGGGAGCGCTTAAAAAATGTGTCGCGCACGTCTTCGTTCATGATCAGATCGACATAGCGGCGGCGATAGCGCGTGTCGGTGTCGGTCAGACCGTGGAACTTTTCGGGCAGGGGAAGCAGCGATTTCGCAAGCAGACGGATGTGCTGCGCGTGGACGGAGATTTCGCCCGTCTTCGTTTTAAACACAAAGCCCTTGATCTCGATGATGTCGCCGATATCCCACTGCTTTTTAAACGCCTGATAATCCTCGGCGCCCACGTCGTTGACGGAGACATAGGACTGGATGCGGCCCTCCTTGTCAAGGATCGTCACAAAGCTTGCCTTGCCCATGATCCGGCGGGCGATGATACGGCCGCAGACGGAAACATCCTTGCCCTCAAGGGCGTCGTAGTTCGCCTTGATCTCGGCGCTTTCGTGCGTCTGGGTGGCAAGCGTGATCTCAAACGGATCGTTGTCCGCCTCCTGCATGGCTTTGAGCTTGTCCAAACGGATCTGACGCTGTTCGTTGATGCTTTCGGGCGTCTGTTCGGCCTGCGGTGCGTTGGTTTTTTCTTCAGCCATCGTTATCGTCCCTTTCTTTACTTGGAAATCTCCACGACTTCATAGACCACGATGCCGGCCGGTGCTTCCACTTCGACCTTGTCGCCGACCTTGTGGCCGATCAGTGCCTGCGCCACGGGGGATTCGTCGCTGGTCAGATAGTCCGAGCCCTTGTCCTTCGCCGTGGAGGTGGAGGAGATGATCTGATATTTATAGATGGCGCCGTATTCGACGTCCTTGATCGTGACCTTGGAGCCCATCTGGATGATGTCGGTGCTCAGCGTGTCCTCGTCGATGATCTTGGCGTTGGCGAGAATCGCTTCGATCTCGCTGATGCGCGCTTCGAGCTTGCCCTGGTCGTTGCGGGCTTCGTCGTATTCACTGTTTTCCGACAAGTCGCCGAAGGAAAGGGCGACCTGGATTTTTTCCTTGATCTCCTGACGGCCGACGACCTTCAGATTCTCGAGTTCGTCCTGCAGTTCCTTGAGACCTGCTGCGGTAAGCAAAATTTCCTGTGCCATAGTGTTGATCCTTTCTGGTGTTAAAATTTTCTGTCAATATGTTATTATATTAAATATCGGGCAAACTGTCAAGTGTTTTCTATAGGGATTGAGGGGTGAAGGGTGTAGAGTCGTCAATGATAGGTAACAGTTTTCCTCAAAAAAATATGATGCAATGGATTTGGTTTCTTGAACCGGAGAAAAGAGTGTCAGATTTGCAA
>CADABX010000044.1 GCA_902786285.1 Oscillospiraceae bacterium
GAAAAATGAGATACACAGCCTTTAGCTCATTGAACGCACCGCTATTTTGATTGCGAGCACTATTGCCTATGTGAGTTCCATTGTTTTCAAAAAGATGAGCTATATAGTGATATAATATAAATGTTCCCCTGTTCGGAGGTTATTTTTTTGAAAAGATTCTTTTTGGTCATCGTCTGTCTCGCTGTGCTTTCGCTTATTCCGCTGACCGGCTTTATCATTTCGCGCTCCTACCGCGCGCCGAAGGATATTGATTTGGACGCAGGACGCACCCTGCTGCAAACCTATGACGATTTGGATGTGGAAAAAGTACAGCAGACTGTGGCGCAGATTGAGCAGCAGCGGCTGGAAAAGCTGGCAAAAGAAAACCGTGCACTGAAGACGCAGGAGATTATCAATCTCATCCAGGCCGGCAAGCTCACCTACCGCAAGGCGCTGTCGGATCTGTATATCGCCGGCGACTCGCTGATGGCAGGTCTTGACGTCTACGGCATTCTCAACGCGAGCCACATTTTTGCCGAGGTCTCCGCAAGCTTGTCGCATCTGGAAAAGAACCTGAACGCCATTGCCGCAAAGAATCCGCCGATTCTGCTGCTGCATTACGGGCTCAACATGATCGACACGCGCGACGTACAGCTGAACACCTTTATCCGCCGCTACACGTCGCTGCTTGAACAGCTCAAAGACATGCTGCCCAACACGCGCATCGTGGTTTCGCTTCTGTTTCCCGTTGACCGCAGCAAAGCGACGCAGGATCAATACGGCAGGATCGGCGACTACAACCGGGCGCTGCGCGAAATGTGTCAGAGCGTCGGCGTGGAAGCGCTTGATTCCGCAAGCGTGTTTGAGGGTCACAATGAATTTTACGGTGCGGACGGCATCCACCTTTCCGCCTCGTTCTATCGCAACTACTGGCTGGTCTATTTGATCAGAGAACTGGAGATCGGCGCATGAAACAACGAAGAATCAAAGAGGGCTTGTGTGTCCTTGTTTTGCTCGTATTCGTCATTTTGCTGATGACGCAGGACAAACAGAGCGCCGCCGACCCGCAGGCGGTATTTGAAGCCGTGCAGTCCGCCATGCAAGTGGACGGCCTTGCCGTTTGCAAGGACGAGCGGATCAAAAAGGAATTCGGCGTCGATCCGCGCACGTTCGATTATGTGGGCTATCTCGCCTCGGATTCCATTATGGAGGTACGCGAGATTTTGCTGGTGCATCTTGCGCCCGACAGCGATGAGCAGGATCTGCTCGACAAGATTACGGCCCGTGTGACCGACAAAGCCGAGCTGTTCAGCGGCTACGCGCCCGAGCAAAGCGGCTATCTTGAAAAATACGAACTGCTTTCGCGCGGCGGCTTTGTGCTGTTTGTGGTGTCCGACACACCCGACGACGCGGTGCGCGCGTTTAAAAAAGCGATCTGATCCCTTTCCCCTATTCTGACAGAAGGAGTTTCGTCCATGTTATTCAGCAGTGCAACCTTTTTGTTTGTTTTCCTGCCGGTCGTTCTGCTTTGCTATTTTTTGCCGCTGTTTAAAAATCAGCCGCAAAAGGAGATCACGAAGAAAAACGCCGTGTTGTGTCTGGCGAGCCTTGTGTTTTACGCATGGGGCGAGCCGGTCTATATTTTGCTGATGCTGATCAGCATCTATTTCAACTATAATATCGGGCTGGATCTGGACGCGCTCGGCCGGCGGCCGAAGCAGCGCAGACAGACGTTTATCGCTGCGGTTGTGTTCAATCTGCTGGTGCTCGGCTTCTTCAAGTATTACCCGTTCGCGGTCGACAATCTGAACCACCTGTTCCGGCTGGAGATCCGCGCCGCGCAGATCTCGCTGCCGATCGGCATTTCGTTTTATACGTTCCAGATCCTCTCCTATGTGATTGACGTCTACCGCGGCAAATGCACCGCGCAAAAGAGTCTGTTGTCGTTTGCAACGTACATCACGATGTTCCCGCAGCTCATCGCGGGCCCGATCGTGCAGTACGGCGATATCGAGCGCCAGCTGCAAAACCGGAAAATCGGCGTGCGCAAGTTTGCCGCCGGCGTGCTGTTCTTTGTGCGCGGACTTGGCAAAAAGGTGCTGTTTGCCAATACGATCGGCGCGGTCTATACCGAGATCACATCGCGCGACATTTCGTCGGTCGGCATGCTCACCGCGTGGTTCGGCATTCTGTGCTACACGCTGCAGATCTATTTTGACTTTTCGGGCTATTCCGACATGGCGATCGGCCTGGGCAAGATGTTCGGCTTTGACTTTGTGCAAAACTTCAACTTCCCCTATACCGCCTCCTCCATCAAGGATTTCTGGTCGCGCTGGCATATTTCGCTGTCCACCTGGTTCCGCGATTATGTCTATATCCCGCTCGGCGGCAACCGCAAGGGCACCGCGCGCACGATCGTCAATCTGCTGATCGTCTGGTCGCTGACCGGTCTGTGGCACGGCGCGGCGTGGAACTTTGTTGCCTGGGGCGCGTACTACGGAATTCTGCTGATTCTTGAAAAGTACGTGTTCGGCTCTCTGGTGGAAAAGCTGCCCTACTGGGCAAAGCGTGTGCTGACAATGCTGATCGTGATCGTCGGCTGGGTGTTCTTCTCCGCCGAAAGCTTTTCCGGCGCGGCGCAGTATCTTGCCGCCATGGTCGGCCGCGGCGGACTGTGGGACAGCACGACGGGCTATCTGCTGCTGTCCAACCTGCTGCCGTTTGCCGTGATGAGCTGCAGCGCGCTCGGCTATTTCCGCAAATTTCCGAAGCTCAAAAATTCCAATGTCCGTCTGGCGCTGCAGGCGCTGGGCTACGCGGCCGTGTTTGCGCTGTGCGTGGTCAGCCTGGTCAGCGATACCTATAACCCGTTTTTGTATTTCAGATTTTAAAAGGAACGACCTATGAAACTGCCAACTGCTAAAAATCACGATCTGCCGACGAGCGGCAAGCGCAACTATACGACGCTTGTCTGTCTTGTTATCGCCGTTGCGTTCGCGGCGTTTTTGGCGCTGCATACGCTGCTGTTTTTAGTCACACCGGATCTGGAACTGTCGGAAAACGAAAACCGCACGTTGCAGCAGCGGCCGAAGCTGACGCTTTCCGCACTGGCGGACGGCAGCTATATGAAAAAGTTTGAAACGTATCTTAGCGACCAGTTTCCGAACCGCGACGGACTGATCTCGTTCCATTCGTTTTTTGCAACCCTGACCGGCCACCGCGAGGAAAACGGCGTCTATCTGGGCCGGCGCGGCTTTCTGTTTGAAAAACAGACGCCGCTGAACGAAGACGTGCTGCAAAAGACGACCGATGCGATCAACACCTTTCTCGAGCGCGAAAAGCACGCGAAAAGCGCGATGATCCTCGCACCCAACAGCAGCTATGTGCTGCAAAAATATATGCCCTATCACTTGCACGAGGACGACCAGAAGCAGCAGCTGACAGCGGTCAAGAATGCGCTGCAGGGCGACAAATTCAGTTGGATCAGCGTGCTCAAGGCGTATGAAAAGGTGGAGGATCCGACAACGCTGTATTACCGCACCGACCACCACTGGACAACCCTTGCTGCCCAGCGTGCGTTCCTTTCGCTGAGCAGCAAATGGGAGCTCGGCGCAAAGAGCAGCCAGTTTACGATGGAGCCCGTCTCGGATCGGTTTTCCGGCACGCTGGCGTCGTCCTACGGTGAGCGGAAGATCCGCGATGTGCTGTATGTATGCGCCCCGAAGAAGGCCAACGGCACCTACACGGTCAGCTATCCGACGCAAGGCAAGGTGACGGCAAGCGTGTTTGACACGTCGAAGCTGGAGCAGAAAAACCAGTATGAAGTCTTCCTCGGCGGCAACTTCGACAAGATCGAGATCACGACAACGGCCGAGAGTGAGGACACATTGCTGCTGTTTAAGGACTCCTATGCCAACTGTCTGATCCCGATGCTCACGCCCTATTTTTCCAAGATCGTCGTGATCGACCCGCGCTATTTCAGCGATTCTTTGGGCGACGTTTTGGAGGATACGGATTTCACCCATGTGCTGTTCGTTTATAACCTCAACACGTTTCTGGCGGACAAATCGCTGTCCGGCGTGCTGGCGAGCTGAGCAAAACCGCAAGCGGTTTTGCAGGGCCAAGAAAACTGAATCATAAAAAAACAGGCAGAGCCGAAAACCGGTTCTGCCTGTCTGTTTTGTGGGAAATATCTGTATTTACGCCTATCCCCTATGCCCTTGGCCCTAGGCCCTGAGCTTCTCCCGGAACTCCCGCGCCTTTTGCCGCAGGGTGATTGTCATGTCGGTGGAAAAGTCGTAGCGGATACCGCGCTTTTTGAGGAATTTTACCTGCAGGTCGCGCAGCAAAAGAATCGCAAAGCCGCCGACAACGCCGCCGAACAGAATGATAAAGAACAGCGGGATGCGGCAGGTCAGCCAGTCGCCCGACCGCAGCGGCAGCGAAAAGCCCATATACAGCTCTCCCCGCCGGAACAGGTCGGCATAGGTCTGGTCGCTTCCGCCGTAGGAAAAGAATGCACTCGTATATTTCGGCAGCGAGCCGTCCAGATAGGCGCTGTTGACGATTTTGAACAGCGCGGTCAAAAGACCTGTCACCGCCGCACCGATCATATAGCCCGGAATGAACACAAACGGGCTGCGCGCGGCGATGGGCATGGCGAAAATGGTGGTCAGCTTGATATTTTCAAAGAAGGCGTTGATCGGGCCGCTGGTCGCCATATTGAAATCCTCGGTGTCGGGTGTGCCGCCGCGCTTGAAGATTTTGCACCACAATACGCCGAAGAACGCCGCCCAGCCCACCGTGACGAACACGGCGCCGTAGATGGTGACAAGCTGCGCGTTGCCGGAATCGAGATAGGCCGCCGTGCAAACGCCGTAGGCCGCGAGCGACACCGGGCCGATGATGTCAAAGCCGACCATCAGACCGATCACGACCGCCGCAAGCAGGACATGACCCGAAGCGAGCGACGCGAGGGCTTTGCCGAGCGAAGCGGACAAGGCGGCAAACGGCATGGCGACGCCGTAGCGCAGCAGCAAAAATGTCAGCGCCGCGGCGATCGGCGGGATGACGAGCATGCACACGAACAGATCGAGCCCGCCGGCGGTTTCGGAGCCGGAAAGGGTTTCGGGAATCGCCTTGATCTTTTTGCGCAGAGAAGTAAACAGCTTGTCCAGCCCGCGGCCGAGCGCGCCTTTGCACACGTCCCACCCGGCGTTCATCAACCGGATGCAAAGCGCGAGAAAGACAGCCAGAATCAGATAGCCCATATAGCCGATCTGCGTGGCGTTTTCATAGCCCAGCGGCGAGCCGAAATAGCAGATATATGTATGCTCCGCTGTGGTCGGGTCGCCCGTGAAATGGGCAAAATAGACCGACAGCGCCAGCGCCGGCGCGATGGCGGACGGGCCGGCGATTTTATAGGCGGTGACGAGCGCCATGATGACAAAGAAGAAGTCGGTCGCCCAAAACAGGATGAACCACAGCCGCGGTTCGTTGGCGGCCTCTGTTGCGCCGAGCACGTGGTCCAGCTTTAAAAAGTTTTGCAAAAAGAAGAACAGCCCAGCGCCCAGCGCACCGAACAGAATCACCATAAACGACACGCTCGTGCCGTCATAGATCGCCTGCTTGCAATCGCGATAGAGTGTTTTCATATAAACGCTCCTCTCCCCTTGTGTTTGGTTTGATTATACAAAAGTGTTCGGTGGAATGCAATAGGTTTTGGGAATCTTTTCAAAATAAAGACGCCTGTGCGTACCGAGCCGGCACACACAGGCGTTTTGCTTTATGATTTTTGCGAAAACACGAATCAGCGGTTTTTGATCAATGTAAACAGCGTTGAGAACCACGAGAAGAGATTCTTGAGGAAGCTGAGCAGGCGGTCAAACAGCCCGGTCTTTTTCTCGGACGTGTCATACTTTTCGGTGTTCATGTTTTCCGCTGTCATCGGGCTGAGTATGCTTGTGCTGCGGTCAAAGACCAGGAACTGCGGGAATCCGGGAATCTCGTTCACCGTTGCACCGCGGTTAAACGCCGGAGCATAGATTCGTTCGTTGCGGACGCCGATGTCATTGTGGATGGCGCCCTTGATGAACCAGGTTGTATCCGGGAACATCGCTGTGGATGCGTCGATGATTTTATCGGGCGAAATATAGGCGCCGTAGCCGGCAGCGGTACGTTCCGCAATATAGTCGTCGGACAGCGTGGTGCCGATCTTCGCTGCTTTGGCGCCGAGCGACGCGTAGCGCACGGTTGTCCAAACGTCGCCCTGCTCGTCGGCAGATTTGAGAATCGGCGGCATCTGATCGCCGTAATAGACCGTGATGGCAACGGGGTGACCGTCGTCCTTCGCCTGCTGCAGCAACGTCGGAATCTTTTGACGCACTTCTGTGTCGTAGTGGTCGAGCTTTGCGATCAGGCCTTTATACTTTTCATACTTTTCGCTGCCCGGCTGACCGAAAATGAAGTCGCGGGTGGATGCGTAATGATCCGCCGTCACCATGGTCCAGTAGCCCGGCCAGGTGCCGTAGGTTGCAAGCACCAGCTCCGGCACAAGACCTTCATACAGCTTCGCATACAGTTTATCCATAAACGCGCCTGTCACACCTTGCAGGATACCGCCGTCCTGCAGCAGCGCAACCGTTTCGTTCAGGAAAGTAAACAGCACGTCGCCGATACCTGCCATCTCTTCGCGCAGGAAATCGTCCTGCACAAAGCGCTGAATCGCGTCGGGGTCCAGATTCATGTTGCCCGAGAAGGTTTCGTCAATCAGCTCCGCGCCGAAGGCGACCGTCTGCTGGAAGCCGATGCCGTTGATTTTTGCGGTGCCGTATTTTGCGATATACGCCAGCACCAGATCGCCGCCGAGGCAGGTGCAAAGCAGGTTGACCTTTGGCGCTTTGGTTGCTTTAAGAATATCGGTAATAAAAGCGTCAATCGCGTCCACTGTGTCGAACGGGTCGAGCCGCCAGTCGTTATTGAACTGATAGTCCATATGACCGTATTTGCCGTTTCCGTCGGCGCGGTTTTCGTGTCGCATAACCTCATTGTCCGCTTTGTTTTTAGCAGAGATGCCGGTGCCGTATTTCGGGTTGCCGTTTTCGTCGAGCTGGCAGCGTTCATAGAGCTTGCTCATCTCTTCGCCGAACGTCTTGTAATAGCTGTCGTATGCGGCAGCGCCGGACTTGTTTTCGGCGATCATGGCGATTGCAAGTTCGGGCAGAACCTTGGCGGCAACCTCTTTGATCTGGTCTTTGGTCACGTCAAAGTCATAGACGGTATTGCCGTCTTCATCGATGATGGGTTCGCCGTTGCCGCGGAAATAGACCGTCGGCAGATCGAAGCGGGTGGGATCTGCTGCGAATGCCTGCATCGTCAGCGGCAGCGCAGAGAAAACGAGGATCAGAGCCAGAAATACAGATATCAGTTTTTTCATGATGGGACCTCCTTTTGATTGACTGTTTTGTCCTTTCTATTTTACCGAAATAGCATGGGAAAAGTCAAGTGTTTTTCCTGGTTTCATCATCTTTCATAAGGAAAAAGCTGCACCCCGCAGGGTGCAGCAACCGGAATCAATATTGGAATTCGCCCTCATAGACCAGCACGGCTGTGCCGGAAAGGGTTACACGCGCGTCGGTATAGTTGACCGTCAGATCGCCGCCGGGGAGCTTGACGGTGATATCCTTGCCCTTGTCGCAAAAGCCGTTTTCCACCGCAGCCACAACCGCCGCGCAGGCGCCCGTGCCGCAGGCGAGCGTTTCGCCGCTGCCGCGCTCCCAAACGCGCACACGCAGGTTCGTCTTGTTGATGACGCGGACAAACTCGGTATTGATCCGTTCGGGGAAGATCTCGGCGTATTCGAACGCGGCGCCGGTTTTTTTGAGGTCGATCGCGTCGATCGCGTCGCAGAATACCACGCAGTGACCGTTGCCGACCGAAACGCCCGTCACGCGCCAGTCGGCGCCGTCCACGGTCAGCGGATAGTCGATCATTTTTTCGCAGTCCGCCTTGGCCGGCAGGGACGCGGGCGACAGATCGGCTTTGCCCATGTCGACCGACACGGAGCTGACCACGCCGTCGCGCAGATAGAGCCGCAGCGCGTGGACGCCGCTGTTTGTTTCGATCTTGATATATTCGCTTTGGACGTAGCCCTTGTCATACAGATACTTCGCCACACAGCGGATGTTGTTGCCGGCCATACGGCCTTCGCTGCCGTCGCGGTTGAACGAGCGCATCTTCGCGTCGGCGATACGGGATTTTTCAATCAGCACGATACCGTCGCCGCCGATGCCGTAGTGCGGCGTGCACAGATCGACACACAGCGATTCCGGACAGGTGATCACGCCGTCGAAGTTTTCGATGAAGATGTAGTCGTTGCCGCAGGTCTGCATCTTGGCAAAGCGGATCTTCTGCCGCCACGGACGCATCGCGTTGATATCCACAAGCTCGGTGTTGTGAATCGTGTAGCGGCTTTCGATGATCTGCGCGAGGGCGTTGGCTGTGTCGAGCGAGGTCAGACACGGGATGGACAGCTGCATCGCGCGCCGGTGCAAGATCCGGTAGTCGCCCACCGTGGCGTCCTTGACCGCACCGGTATAGACGATGTAATCGAGCTTGCCGCTCTCCATGAGCTCCATGATCTCGTCGCCGTCGCTCATATTGGCGACCGGCTGCACCGCGATGCCGAGCGAGCGGATGGCCGCGGCGGTGCCGGAGGTGGCGTAGAGCGTCATGCCGAGGTCGAAAAAGCGCTTTGCGAGCGTGATGATCTCCTGGTAGTCATTCTCTTCCACACTGATCAGAACACCGGCTGCGCGCTGATTCTGCGCCGAGGGAACGTGGAATCCGGCGGCGGTCAGGCCCTTGAACAGCGCTTCGGCCATCGTTTTGCCAAGACCGAGCACCTCGCCCGTCGATTTCATTTCGGGGCCGAGGATCGAGTTGGCGTCGTTCAGCTTTTCAAACGAGAACACCGGCACCTTCACGGCGCAGTACGGCGGCGTGCGGTAAAGCCCGGTGCCGTAGCCGAGGTCGCGCAGCTTTTCGCCGAGCATCACGCGCGAGGCGAGATCCACCATCGGCACATTGGTCACCTTGCTGATATAGGGCACGGTGCGCGAGGCGCGGGGATTGACCTCGATCACATACAGCTCGTTTTCATAGATCAGATACTGGATATTGACAAGGCCCTTTGTGCCCAGCGCGAGCGCGAGCTTTTGGGAGCAGTCGCAGACCTTGTGTAAAAAGCGGTCGGACAGATTGTAGGGCGGGTAGACCGCGATGGAGTCGCCGGAATGGACGCCGGCGCGCTCGATATGCTCCATGATGCCCGGGATCAGCACGTCCTCGCCGTCGGAGATGACGTCCACCTCCAGCTCGGTGCCGGGCATATATTTGTCAACAAGCACCGGATTGTCGATGCCGCCGGACAAGATGGTCTGCATGTATTTTTCGGTATGCGCCCGGGAGCGTGAGATGGTCATATTCTGGCCGCCGATGACGTAGGACGGGCGCAGCAGCACCGGGTAGCCGAGCGATTCGGCGGCGGCAACGGCCTCTTCCACCGTGTTGACGCCCATGCCCTTCGGACGGCGGATGCCGAACGATTCCAGGAGCGCATCAAACCGGCTGCGGTCTTCGGCAAGGTCGATGCCGTCGGCGCTGGTGCCGAGGATGCGGATGCCGTGGCTGTCGAGGAACTGCGTCAGCTTGATCGCCGTCTGGCCGCCGAAGGCCACGACCACGCCGATGGGCTGTTCCACCTGAATGATGTTCATCACATCTTCGGGACACAGCGGTTCAAAATAGAGCCGGTCGGCGGTGTCGTAGTCGGTGGAAACGGTTTCGGGGTTGTTGTTGACGATGACCACGTCGTAGCCCATTTCGCGCAGCGTCCACACACAGTGGACGGAGCTGTAATCGAACTCGATCCCCTGCCCGATCCGGATCGGCCCCGAGCCGAGCACCATGACCACCGGTTTGCCGGAGCGACGGAACGTGCGCGCTTCGCAAAACGCGTCGGTCGAAGAATAGAAATACGGCGTCTGCGCGTCGAATTCGGCGGCGCAGGTGTCAACCATCTTATAGGAAAACGAATAGCCGGGTACGGCGTCGACGCCGGCAATGCGCCGGATCGCGTCGTCGGTATAGCCGAGGTGCTTGGCTTCTTTATAAAGCGCATCCGTCAGTGGCTCGGCGGAGAGCTGCTTTTGGAAATCGGCAAGACGCTTGATCTTATGGAGGAACCAGCGGTCGATTTTGGTGATGTCGAAGATCGTGTCGACCGAAATGCCGCTTTGCAGCGCTTCAAACACGGTGAAGATCCGCCGGTCGTCCTGCGCGGCCAGACGATCAAGGATCGGCTGATCGTTCAACGGTGCGCATGCGAGCGTGTCGAGGCTGATCTCCGCGCCGCGCACGGCTTTCATCAGCGCCGCTTCAAAGTTGTTGGCGATTGCCATCACTTCGCCGGTGGCTTTCATCTGGGTGCCGAGTTTGCGCGAGGAGCCGGCGAATTTATCGAACGGCCATTTGGGGAACTTGACCACCACATAGTCCACGGTCGGCTCAAAGCAGGCGCAGGTTTTGCCGGTGATATCGTTTTTGATCTCGTCCAGCGTATAGCCGAGGGCGAGCTTGGTTGTGATCTTGGCGATCGGGTAGCCCGTCGCCTTGGAAGCGAGCGCCGAGGAGCGCGACACACGCGGATTGACCTCGATCACAGCGTATTCAAACGAGTTCGGATCGAGCGCAAACTGACAGTTGCAGCCGCCCACGATGCCGATGGACGCCACCATTTCCAGCGCGGCGGCGCGCAGCATCTGGTATTCCTTGTCCGACAGCGTCAGCGCCGGGGCCACCACAATGGAGTCGCCCGTGTGCACGCCGACAGGATCGACGTTTTCCATCGAGCAGATGGCGATGCAGTTGCCCGCGCTGTCACGCATAGTCTCAAATTCGATCTCCTTCCAGCCGGAGATGCATTTTTCCACCAGAATCTGTGTGATCGGCGACAGGTCGAGGCCGGTTTTGGCGATCGTGGCAAGCTCGTCTGCGGTCTGCGCGATGCCGCCGCCGGTGCCGCCGAGCGTAAACGCCGGGCGAACGATGACCGGGTAGCCGATCGTTTCGGCCACCGCCAGCGCTTCGGGCACGGTCTGCGCGATTTCAGACGGGACGCACGGCTGGCCGATGGCCTTCATCGTGTTGCGGAACAGCTCGCGGTCCTCGGCCTTGTCGATGGCGTCGACGTTGGTGCCGAGCAGGCGCACGCCGTATTTTTGCAGCGATCCGTCTTTGGAAAGCTGCATCGCGATGGTCAGACCCGTCTGACCGCCGAGGCCGGCCAGCAGGCCGTCGGGACGTTCCTTTTCAATGATGCGCCGCACGGTGTCGGCGTTCAGCGGTTCGAGATAGATCTCGTCCGCCAGGTGCTTGTCGGTCATGATGGTCGCCGGGTTGGAGTTGACCAGAACGACGTTGATGCCCTCTGCTTTGAGCACGCGGCAGGCCTGGGCGCCGGCGTAGTCAAACTCCGCCGCCTGCCCGATGACGATCGGCCCGGAGCCGATCACCAATACTTTACGAATGGATGTATCCTTGGGCATTAATCGTCACCTCCGATCAGCGCGAGAAAGCGGTCGAACAAAAAGCCTGTGTCGATCGGCCCGGCGCACGCTTCGGGGTGGAACTGCACGGTGAAGCACTTGCGTTCGGGATACCGCACACCCTCCACAGAGCCGTCGTTGGCGTTGATGAAGCTGACAACGCCTTTGTCGCCGAGCGATTCGGCAACAACCGCATAGCCGTGGTTCTGGCTTGTGATATAGGTGCGTGTACCGAACAGGTCTTTGACCGGCTGGTTGGCGCCGCGGTGGCCGTAGCGGAGCTTGACCGTATCGCCGCCCATGGCGAGCGCCGTGAGCTGATGACCGAGGCAGATGCCAAACACCGGAATTTTGCCGATGAGCTGTTTGATCTGCGCGATTTCGAAGGTGTTTTCCTTCGGGTCGCCCGGGCCGTTGGACAGCATAACGCCGTCGGCGCCGCTGCTGAGAATCGCCTCGGCCGTTGTGTCGTGCGGCACAACCGTCACATCGCAGCCGCGCGCACGCAGCGCGCGCAGAATGCCGCGCTTTTCGCCGTAGTCGATCAGGGTGATGTCATACTTTTTCGGTGCGGTCGCCGGATAAAACTGCGGCGCTTTGCAGCTCACCGCCGGCACAACGCCCTGCACACGGTAGCTTTGCACCGCGGCCAGATCCGCCGGGACTTCGTCGCAGATCACGGCGTTCATCACGCCCTCTTCGCGGATGATGCGTGTGAGCTGGCGCGTATCCACGCCGCAGATGCCGGGCACGCCGCGGTCTTTTAAAAAGCGGTCGAGTGCATACTCGGCGCGGAAATTGCTCGGCGTGTCGCACAGTTCGCGCACAACATAGCCTTTCACAGCGCAGGCGCCTTCAAAGTCTTCCTCGATCACACCGTAGTTGCCGATGAGCGGGAAGGTTTGCATCACAATCTGGCCCGCATAGCTCGGGTCGGTCAGCGTTTCGAGATAGCCGACTACGCCGGTGGTAAACACCAGTTCGCCGATAGAATCGCCGCTGGCGCCGATGCGCCGGCCTTCAAACACAGCGCCGTTGCTTAATACAAGATATGACATGAATGAAATCACTCCTCGTGGGGAAAATGACACCATGTAAATTCGGAATTCGGAATGCGGAATTCGGAATTGATGGGCGCCGCCTTCGGCGATGCGCCAAAAGCGGCTGTTTTACATGTTTATTATTTTACCGGAACCGGTTCCATACTTTTCGTTTTTTGACGGTCGGTTGGCGGATAGGATGCCGGAATTCTGGATTCATACAAGCGAATATCATCTACCGTCTTACGACAGTAAATCGCTCACTTCGCGGGAAAACGATTCGGGTTAGCCGCGTGTTACTCCGCGACCGCAATTCCGAATTCCGCATTCCGAATTCCGAATTGTAACCGCACACGCGGTTACAGCGTTGCCGCCATGACCGCCTTGATCGTGTGCATGCGGTTTTCCGCTTCGTCAAAGACGATGGACTGCGCCGATTCGAATACTTCGTCGGTCACTTCCATGCACTCAATGCCGAATTTTGCGAAGATTTCCCGCCCGACCGTGGTCTTGAGATCGTGGAACGCCGGCAGGCAGTGCATAAACCGGCACTGCGGTCCCGCGTTTGCCATCAGCGCTTCGTTCACCTGATAGGGCAGCAGGGCGTCGATCCGCTCTTTCCAAACAGAATCGGGCTCGCCCATCGACACCCAGACGTCGGTGTAGATCACGTCGGCGCCCTTGGTTGCCGTCATGGGGTCTTCGATGAATTCGAGCACGGCGCCGGTTTCTTCGGCGATCGCTTCACACTGCGCGATCAGCGCTTCGTCCGGGAAATACGCTTTCGGCGCGCAGGCCACAAAGTGCATGCCCATCTTGGCGCAGCCGACCATCAGGGAGTTGCCCATATTGTAGCGCGCGTCGCCCATATAGACGAGCTTGACACCGGCAAGACGGCCGAAGTGCTCTTGGATCGTCAGAAAATCGGCGAGAATCTGGGTCGGGTGGAATTCGTTGGTCAGCCCGTTCCAAACGCGCACGCCGCTGTAGCGCGCGAGCTCTTCCACGATCTGCTGGCCGAAGCCGCGGTATTCGATGCCGTCAAACATGCGGCCGAGGACGCGGGCGGTATCGGCGATGCTTTCCTTTTTGCCGATCTGGGAGCTTTTGGGATCCAGATAGACCGGGTGCATCCCGAGATCCGCCGCCGCCACTTCAAACGCGCAGCGCGTGCGGGTGCTGGTTTTTTCAAAAATCAGCGCGATGTTTTTACCCTCACAAAGCCGGTGTGGAACACCGGCTTTCTTTTTGGCTTTTAAATTAGCTGTAAGATCGAGCAGCTCGCTGATCTCGGCGGGCGTGAAATCGAGTAATTTGAGAAAGTTTCTCCCCTTGAGCGTACCCATAGGAACCTCCTTACAGCACTTTTGCAAGGAACGATTGCAGCCGTTCGCTTTGCGGATGGTTGAAGATGGCGTCCGGCGTTCCCTCCTCGGCGATCACGCCGTCGGCGAGGAACAAAATGCGGTTGGCAACTTCGCGCGCGAAGCCCATCTCATGGGTCACGACGACCATCGTCATGCCCTCGTTGGCGAGCTCCTTCATCACGTCCAGCACTTCGCCCACCATTTCGGGGTCGAGGGCGCTTGTCGGCTCGTCAAACAGCATCACGTCCGGCTCCATGCAAAGGGCGCGGACGATGGCGACGCGCTGCTGCTGGCCGCCGGAAAGCTGCGACGGATAGTCCTTGGCGCGGTCTGCAAGCCCGACACGCGCGAGCAGCTCGAGCGCCTTTTCCTGCGCCTGCTGTTTGGTGCGCTTTTTGAGCATCACCGGCGCCGTCGTCAGATTGTCGAGAATCGTCATGTGCGGAAACAGGTTAAACTGCTGGAAGACCATGCCCATTTTCTGGCGGTGGGCATTGAGGTCGATGTGCTTGTCGGTCAGATCGTCGCCCTCAAAAATGATCTTGCCGCCGGTCGGTTTTTCCAGCATATTGAGGCAGCGCAGAAACGTGCTTTTGCCGGAGCCGGACGGACCGATCACACAGACCACGTCGCCCTTGTTGATCTCGGTGTTGATGCCGTTGAGGACATTTTCACCGCCGAAGTGTTTTTCAAGATTTACGACGTTTATCATTGGTAGACAGTCTCCTTTCCAGCAATTTGAGCAGCCGTGTCAGAATGATGACGATCACAAGATAGATTGCCGCAAGCAGCGTCAGTGTGACCACGGACTGGAATGTGTTGTTACGGATCAGGAACAGCGCACGGGTGACGTCGACCACGGCGACGTAGCCGGCAACGGATGTTTCCTTGACCAGCGCGATCAGCTCGTTGCCGATGGCAGGCAGAATATAGCGCACCGCCTGCGGCAAAATGATCTTGCGCATGGTCTGCATCTTGGACAGACCGAGGCTGCGCCCGGCCTCCATCTGGCCGACGTTGACGGCGTTGATGCCGGAGCGGATCAGCTCGGCCATATAGGCGCCTGAATTGATACCGAATGCAACAATGCCGACAACGATCCCTTCTGCGTGTACCAGAATGATAAAGTAAAAGATCATCAGCAGCACGACCATCGGGATGCCGCGCACCACGGTGGTATAGATGTCACAGAGCAAGGCAAGCGGCCGGAGGGCTTTGCTGTCCTCCGCAAAGTATTTGATCACCGCGATCAGCGTGCCGATGACCACGCCGATCGCAAGCGCGCCGAGCGTGATGATGGCGGTGTTTTTCAAGCCGTCCAGCACCATCTGATACATGCCGCGCGTGATGAAAATATCCACAAATTTTTGAAAAAAATCAATGATAGCCTGCATGGTATGTTCTCCCTAAAAGATTGGCTGTATCTTCCGATACAGCCAGGCCGTTATCCTGATGTTGTTATGCTGCCGTTGCGGGATCGACGAAGTCGGCGCCGTACTGCTCGAACAGGCCCTTGATCGTGCCGTCGGCAAGCAGAGAAGCGAGGATCGTGTTGATCTCGGCGATGAGCGCGTCGTTGCCGAGCTTGGTGGCAAAGCCGTAGGGCTCGGTGGTCATCGCTTCGTTAAGGATGACGAGCTTGTCAGTGTTCTCTTCGTTATAGGCGGCGACCATGTCCTTCGCGGTGAGGTCGTCAATGATCCACGCGTCCACCTTGCCGGTCGTCAGCGCGATCTGTGCGTCGGCGTTGGCCTGGAAGGCGTTGTTTTTGAAGCCGTTGGCGTTGCAGTACAGTTCGGCAGTGGTACCGGTCTGGAGCGACACGGTCTTATCCTGAAGGTCCGCTTTGCCCTTGATCTCGCTGCCCTCTTTCACCACGATGGCGATGTTGGCAAGGCAGTACGGATCGGTGAACAGCGCGTTTTCCATACGCTCCGCGGTGGCGGTGATGCCGGACACGGCAAGGTCAAATTTGCCGAGCTGCACGCCGGGCAGCACGGATTCAAAGTCCATCTGTTCGATCTT
>CADABX010000045.1 GCA_902786285.1 Oscillospiraceae bacterium
TTCAAAACGTGTCAATTCTCCGTTGTAAATTCGTTGGCCAATGTCCAGCCTTTCTTCTTTTGTGTACTTCATGATAAACCTCCTTGTTCATATTGGAGTATCTTTTGTCTAGCTTGATTTCTCTTGTGTCTTCATTATACATCTTGCTGTCCAAAAAACTACCCCCTTGTGTCCAATTTTAGTTTACCACTTCAGGGACTGAGGGATTGAGGGATTGAGGGATTGAGGGGTTAAGGGATTAAGGGATTGAGGGGTTAAGGGATTAAGGGATTGAGGGGTTAAGGGGTTAAGGGGTTAAGGGATTAAGGGATTGAGGGGTTAAGGGATTAAGGGATTGAGGGAATACAACTTCGGCGCATCGCCGCAGGCGGCGCCCATTCACTTAGTCCCTGCGTCCCTCAGTCCCTCAGTCCCTCAGTCCCTTCATCCCTTCATCCCTTCATCCCTTCATCCCTCTTTTAAACTTCCTCAAAGCTAGATATTGTAAAATCTGAAAAGCTGTGCTATAATAACATGATTAGACTTTTACGAGGTGATACTTTTGGGACTCTTTAAAAAAATCTTCGGAGACTATTCCAGCAAAGAGATCAAGCGTCTGAAGCCGCAGGTGGAAAAGACGCTTGGCTATGAAGAAGCATATAAAGCGCTGTCCGACGCCGAACTCAAGCATAAGACCGTGGAATTTAAAGAACGGCTCGCAAACGGCGAAACGCTCGACGATCTGCTGCCCGAAGCGTTTGCCACTTGCCGCGAAGCCGCCGCACGCGTGCTCAATATGCGCCACTTCCCGGTGCAGATCGAGGGCGGCATGGTGCTGCATCAGGGCCGCATCGCCGAAATGAAGACCGGCGAAGGCAAAACGCTTGTGGCAACGCTGCCGGCCTATCTCAACGCGCTGACCGGCAAGGGCGTCCACATCGTCACGGTCAACGACTACCTCGCCCGCCGCGACAGCGAATGGATGGGCAAGGTGTACCGCTATCTGGGCCTTTCGGTCGGCCTGATCGTCAACGGCATGGACAACGACGAGCGCCGCAAGGCGTATGCCGCCGACATCACCTACGGCACCAACAACGAGATGGGCTTCGACTATCTGCGCGACAACATGGTGCAGTATCTGAGCGAAAAGGTCCAGCGCGGCCACAACTTCGCCATCGTGGACGAGGTCGACTCGATCCTCATCGATGAAGCGAGAACGCCGCTGATCATTTCCGGCATGGGCAGCCAGTCGAGCGATCTGTACCGGATTGCCAACGACTTTGTCAAACGCCTGAAGGGTCTGCGGATCAAGGAGACCGACTCCAAGATGAACCTCGAGGACATCGCGGAGCAGGAGGGTGCGGACTATATCGTGGACGAAAAGGCACGCAACGCCACGCTCACCAAAAGCGGTATTCAAAAAGCCGAGCAGTATTTCAATGTGGAAAACCTGTCCGACCCCGACAACCTCACGCTGTCGCACCATCTGAACATCGCCATCAAGGCGCACGGCGTGATGAAGCGCGACATCGACTATGTGGTGAAGGACGGCGAAGTGCTGATCGTCGACGAATTCACCGGCCGTATCATGATCGGCCGGCGCTACAACGAGGGTCTGCATCAGGCGCTGGAAGCCAAGGAAGGCGTCAAGATCGCCCGCGAAAACAAGACGCTCGCCACCATCACCTTCCAGAACTACTTCCGTCTTTACGACAAGCTGTCCGGTATGACCGGTACGGCCATGACCGAGGTCAACGAATTCCGCGAGATCTATTCGCTCGACGCGGTGGAGATCCCGACCAACAAGCCGGTCATCCGGATCGACCACGACGATGTGATCTATCAGACCGAGCAGTTCAAGTTCAACGCCATCATCGACCAGATCCTCGCCTGCCACGAAAAGGGCCAGCCCGTGCTGGTCGGTACCGTGTCGATTGAAAAGAGCGAAAAGCTGTCCGCCGCGCTCAAACGCCGCGGGATCAAGCACAACGTCCTCAACGCGAAGCACCACGACAAGGAAGCCGAGATCATCGCCCAGGCCGGTAAGCTCGGCGCCGTCACCATCGCCACCAACATGGCGGGCCGCGGTACCGATATCATGCTCGGCGGCAACGCCGAATACCTCGCCAAAAGCGAGATGCGCCGCATGGAGATCCCCGAAGCGGTTATTGCGGAGGCCGACGGCTTCGGCGACACCGACGACGAAGAGATCCTCGAAGCGCGCAAGACGTTTAAAGAGCTCGAGGCGAAATATAAAGAAGAGATCAAGGACGAGGCCGACCGCGTGCGCGAAGCCGGCGGTCTGTTCATCATCGGCACCGAGCGCCACGAATCGCGCCGGATCGACAACCAGCTGCGCGGCCGCTCCGGCCGGCAGGGCGACCCGGGCGAAAGCCGGTTCTTCCTTTCCATGCAGGACGATCTGCTGCGTCTGTTCGGCGGCGACCGGATGAGCGCCATCATGAATTCGCTGCCCGTGGACAACGATATGCCGATCGAGGTGGGACTCATCACCCGGCAGGTGGAAGCGGCGCAAAAGAAGGTGGAGGGCAACAACTTCGCCACCCGCCGCCACGTGCTCGCCTACGACGATGTGATGAACCGCCAGAGAAACGTGATCTATTCCCAGCGCGACCAGGTGCTCAAGGGCGAAAATATGAAGCCCGTGATCTCGAAGATGATCGACGAAACGCTCGAGGATTCCGTGGCGTTCTTCTGTCCGGCCGGCGTGCCGAAGGAGGAATGGCACCTCGCGTCGCTCAGAGAAAAGTATAACGGCTGGCTGACGAAGGAGAGCGACTTCACCGACAATATTCCCGACGCGGATGAAATTCTGGAAACGCTGCAAAGCCGCGCCCACGCGCTGCATGACGCGCGCGAAGCGGAGTTCGGCGCCGACACGATGCGTGAGATCGAACGCGCCATGCTGCTTCGCTGCGTCGATCTCAAATGGATGGATCACATCGACGCCGTGGACGAACTCAAGCGCGGCATCGGTCTGGTTGCCTACGGGCAGCGCGACCCGATCATCGCCTTCCGCGAGGAGACCGCCGACATGTTTGACGCCATGATCGCCTCGATCCGCGAGGACACCGTGCGCATCGTGTTGTCCGCGCCGTTCAAGACCGACGAAGAGGTCAAGCGCGAACAGGTGGCCAAGGTCACGGGCGCGTCCGGCGCCGGCGACGGCAGCGAACAGAACAAGACCGTGCGCAAATCGAAGAGCGACAAGATCGGCCCCAACGATCCGTGTCCGTGCGGCAGCGGCAAAAAGTATAAAAAGTGCTGCGGCCGGCCGGAGCTGCGCAACCAGAAGCAGTAATGCGCTGCGCGCAGGGATCAGGAACCGGAGACAAGCGATCAGCGCGCCCGAAAAATAAACAGAGAGCAATTGTTTGTTCATATTTTATTCACAACAGCATGATAGCATAAAAAGCGAAGGACAAAGCGCCTTCGCTTTTTCCATCCAAAACGAAAGGAAGATTCCAACATGAAAAAACGCGTCTTCTCTTTGTTGCTCGTCTTCGCGCTGCTGCTGTGCTGCGCCGTGCCCGTGTTTGCCGCCGGCGGCGGCACCGTTGCGCGCATGTATCTTTGCCACCGCTGGTCCGGCGCGCCGTCGCTCGGCCATGTGTGGGTCTATATCGAAAACCTGTCCGACCGGACGCTGCGTGTGGGCGCCTATGATCTGCCGGCAGGGCAGGGCGTGTCGCTGGGCAACTTCGGGCTGACCCGCGCCGACGGCAACGGCACCTATTACAACGTGGAGGCCTACTGCGCCGCACGCTTTCCGACCAGCGGCACCCGTTCGATCCGCACCGACCTGAGCGAAAGCGAACTGAACAAGGTCAGCTCCGCCGTGACGCGCACGAACCTGTGGCTGCCCGTCGGCTCCAACTGCGCCGACTTTGCGGTTCGCGTCTGGAACGCCGGCGGCGGCGCGTTTATCATGCCGCTGATTTTCCCGGTATTCATCAAATGGCAGATCAACGCCCACGGCAACCGCGGCAACGTGAACATGTACAATCCGCCGCGCGACCGGGTCTATAAGCAAAGCGGCTCCGGCGCGGGCGCGTCGCTGCGCGTTTGCTCCGACGGCACGGTGTCGAAGCAGATCGGCTGAAAAAAGCCCCGCGGGCTTTTTTGAGTGCATAGTGCGTAGTGCATAGTGCACAGCAGCGCCGGCCAATGGCCGGCGAAGGCGTTTCTCATCAGTCGTTCGTTGATCCCCGTTGCAGCGGCGCGGATCGCCGCTCCCTGATCCCTGATCCCTGGTCGCTGATCCCTTTGCCCCAAAAGGATTCGTTATAGAAAAAACACACCCGCTTCCCTTTGCGTTCACAGCATATTCACAACTGCATGGTAGCATAAAGGCGAACATGGTCGAAGATGTCTTCGCCGTATCTGAACAGAAAGGACAGGAACCGCTATGAAAAAACGTGTACTCGCTATTCTGCTCGCGCTTGCCGTGCTTTGCTGCTGCATCGTACCGGCCACTGCCGCCGGCAGCACCGGCAGCAAACCCGTTGCAAAACTCTATCTTTGCCACCGCTGGTCGGGCTTTCCGTCGCTCGGCCACATGTGGGTCTATATCGAAAACCTTTCCGGCAAACCGATCCAGGTCGGTCTGTATAAGGTACCCGCGAAGCAGGGCGTTTCGGTCGGCAACTTCGGTCTGACCCGTGCCGACGGCAACGGCACCTATTACAACGTGGAGGCCTATTGCGGCAACCACTTTTCGCTCAGCGGCATGATCTCCAACAGCACCGATCTGACGCAGGACGAGCTGAACGCCATCAGCACCGAGATCCGCAACCACAACCGCTGGGCGTTTTTCGGCTCCAACTGTTCCGACTTTGCCGTGCGCATCTGGTCGCTCGGCGGCGGTGAGCTGATCATCTCCTATGTGCTGCCTGTTTTTTCCAAGTGGCAAATGCTGCTGCACGGCAACGAGGGCTATGTCAAAATGACGAATGTGTCCGCGAGCCAGGTCAAAAAGCAGGTCGGCGAAGGCGACAGCGCCACGCTGGTCACCTGTTCGCCCGGCACGATCGCGAAAGAGATCGGATAAAAAAAGCACCCTGCGCTTTTTTGAGTGCATAGTGCGTAGTGCATAGTGCAAAGTAGCGGCGGGCCCGTGGCCCGCTGTTTTTCTATATCATGAATTGCGCCCGAAAAGAGAAGCGGCGCTGCTGCCCAAACGTAAGAAAGTCGTAAGAATGTTTTAAAGAAAACCTGCGTTTCGTCTGCTATACTGAAAAACAGAAAGGACGTGGGCGTATGCAGGAATCACCCGAAACGAGAAAGCTGACAAGAAGAATCGTGCGGCTGTTTTTCATCGTGCTTGCTTTTGTGCTGCTGCTGACCGGCTATGACCACTACGCGCCCCTGGTGTTCGGCAACAACAAGCCTGTGACCGACGGCGGCTCCGCCGGCATCCTCTATTGGCGCGACAGGCGGATCGCACGTTTGCAGCCGTCTGTGCAGCTCAACGACAACAGCGCGTGGACGCCGGACGAAGTGGAGAGCGCCGCGGCGTTTCTCAAGGATTATTTTGTCGGGCAAAAGATCGAATACGGCCTGTGCGCCGTGCGCTTTGACGAGACCGCGTCGCGCCGCATCGTGGCCCGCCTTCCGCAGCAGGAAAGCGGCGAACGGTATCTGGCGCTGCTGTGTGATTACAACGTCTATGACGACACGGAATCAGGCGACAAACAGGGCTACTACCCGGACGCCGTGTTTGTTTTGCAGCAGTCTGCCGACGGCAAATGGTCGCTGCCGGCCGGCGATCCGGCGATCGAAGCGGTCGTCTGCCCGCTGGAGCAGCATTGGTTTTGAGTCCGTCGTGCTTCGTGATTCGCAGCGCCGGCCATAGCCGGCTCAGTCAACAGTCGGCAGTCAACAAAAAAAGCACCTCACGGTGCTTTTTTTATTGCTTCGATGATCTCCCGCAGCCTGTCTCCGTTTTCCACATCCTCCACCAGCAGCATCGGCTTTGCGCCGGGGTAGGGCGTTTCCATCGGCGCGTCGGGCAGCAGCGCCCGAAACGCCGGCAGGAGTTTCAGCAGCAATCGGTCGTCATAGATCCCGCCGAACAGCACGCCGTCGAGATACAGCAGATATTCGCCCATCATTTTGCGGCTGCTGAGGCCGGGCAGCGCGATCGTGTCGACGACCAGATCGAGGTAGCTTTTCGATGACGCCATGCGATTACCTCCCTGAAAAGATCTCATACAGCAGGCTTTGCGCGTCCTGCTTGGTAAAGCCGCCGGGCGACTGCTTGAAGTTGTTCGGTACCGCGTCGTCCCAGCGCGTGCAGGCGCGGTCGATCTCGTCCTTCGTCAGCGTCACGCCGCGAAGATCGGTCAGCGCTTCGACCGTTTTGCAAAACGTATCGGCGTCCGTGCCCATCGCGGCGAGCATCTTTGCCGCCTTGTCGGGCGTATATTGGCACGCGCGGCGCAAAAAGGCCGGCAGAAACACCGCGCAGGCTGTGCCGTGGAGCGTGCCGTGGTTTTCCGTCAGGATATAGCCGAGCGGATGGGGAAACGCCGTGCCGCAATAGGCGAGGGTGATGCCGGCCCAGAGCGAGCCGTAATAGAGCCGGGCGCGCCCTGCTTCGTCGGGCAGTTCTTTTGTTTCCAGCAGCGCCGTCAGCCCGTCCCACAGCATCGCCATCGCCTTTTCGCCGCACACCGTCGGGATGTCGGTGCATTTTGCGGTGCAGTAGCCCTCCATCGCGTGACTGAGGGCGTCGAGCGCTGTGGAGACGGTCACGCCATAGGGCATACTCGCCGTGTAATGCGGGTCGGCGAAGGTCAGCGCCGGATAGAGATCGTCGCCGCTGATGCTCTTTTTGCGCCCGGTTTTGTCGTTGGTCAGCACCGACACCTTGCCCACCTCGCTGCCGGTGCCGGCGGTGGTGCCGACAAGGACAAGCGGCAGCGCCGGGTTGCGGGCGGCAGTGTAGATATCCGTGTCGCCGAAGGCGGGATTTGCCGCGTAGACCGCCGCCGCTTTGGCGCCGTCGAGCGCGGAGCCGCCGCCGATCCCGACGATGAAGTCCGCGCCCATGCCGCGGGCGATCGCGCCGGCCTTATGGCACGCGGAGAGCAGGGGATTGGGCCCGATTTCGGAAAAAACGTCAAACGAAATGTCCTGCGACAGCAGGGCGTTTTTCATATCGTCCAGCGCACCGGAAACGGCGGCGCTGTGTTTGCCTGTGACGATCAGGCATTTGGCGCCGAAGCGTTTGAGCTGTGCGGCGTTTTGCGGCAAAACACCGCTGCCCGACAGCACGCGGACGGGGATGTTCAGGTTGAAATCCATGGTTGTTCCTCCTTATTTTGTGTGGGCTCTGACCCATGCAAGCAGCGCTTCATAGGAGATGGAGCCGTCTGCAACGCCGAGGCCGAGCCGGATAAGTTCCTCGTTTTCTGCATGCACGGGGATGCCGTTCATTTCCAAAAAGGTCAGCATCAGATAAATGCCGATCCGTTTGTTGCCGTCCACAAAGGCGTGGTTGGAAATCAGTGCGTAGCCCAACCGTGCGCCTTTTTCCTCCTTTGTCGGATACAGATCCACGCCGCCGGGGGCTACAAAGCAGCTTTCCAATGCCGATTCCAGCAGCGCTTCGTCGCGCACACCGATACCGCCGCCGGTTGCCTGCGCCATCATTTGGTGGAGCAGGAGCGTTTTTTCTTTTGAAAACTTAATCATTTCGCCAACTCCCGAAATGCCGGCAGATATCGTTCTAATACGCGGCTTGCCGTGATATCAATGATCTCATCATCGGTCAGCTCCAGCATGGCGTCCGCCGCTTGCGCGTCCATCACGATATATTTCGGCTTGTTGTTTTTGAAAATCACGGCTTTGCCGTTTTGATCCACACTGCGGGCAACCTGTGAAAAATTCTGATTCGCCTGCGTCATGGAAAAAATCGTTTCGCTGTTGATCATCATAAAAAACACCCCCGGATTCATAGTTTGAATTCATCCTATTTATTTTATACGAAACCGACGAGATTGTCAAGAGCTCCTTTTAGAGAACGGGAGATGGCGGCTGCGTTTGCTGCAGCCAGCGGGTTAGCGAAGGCGAACTTTGCGCGGAGCGTCCAAAGGCCCTTGCTTTTTTTGCGACAATGGTATAAAATATACTGGTGTTATTCTGCGCTGGCAAAAAGGAGGGATCGCGATGAAACAGAAGACGAAGCTGCTGTCTGCGTTGGCTTTGCTCGTGGTGGTGATCGGAGCTGTTGCGGCGATCCTTATTTTTCAAAAGCAGGCCGCGCCCTACGATCTGACGGAAAAGACGAATATCGCCATGGACACCATCGTGGGCGTCAAGCTCTACGGCGCGCCGTCCGGCAGCGAAGCCGAGGCCGCGATGAACGTGGTCACCGGGCTCGAGGGTGTGATCTCGCGCTACAAGGAAGGCTCCGACGTATACCGGCTCAACAAAACCGGCAAATGCAAAAGCACGCTGTTGCCGGTGGTGCTCACGCAGTGCAAGGCGATTGAAGAAGCGTCAAACGGCAAATTCGATCTTTCCGTCGGCGCGGTCAGCGCGCTGTGGGATTTCGACGCCGAAACCCCGCGTTTGCCCGACGACGCCGCGCTGCAAACCGCGAAAGCCACGGTGGATTACCGAAAGATCGCCGTCACGGGCGACACGGTTGCCGCCTCGCCCGGACAGCAGCTTGACCTCGGCAGCATTGGCAAGGGCCTCGCGTGCGATATGGTGAAGCAGTACCTCACGTCCGCCGGCGTCAAGGGCGCGGTGGTCTCCGTGGGCGGCAGCATCCTCGCCTTCGGGCAAAAGAGCGACAAAAAAGAGCCGTGGTCCATCGCGATCCGCCATCCGCGCAGGGAGAATGCATTTTTGGGTTATATCCGTCTGAGCGAGGGCTTTGTGTCCACGTCGGGCGATTATGAACGCTATTTTGAACAGGACGGCGTGCGCTACTGCCATTTGCTGGACGCTACCACCGGCTACCCGGCCGACAGCGGCCTTTGCTCCGTCACGGTCGTTTGCCAAAACGGCATGCTCTCCGACGCGCTGAGCACGGCGTGCTATCTGCTGGGCGAGGAAGCGAGCAAGCCCTTGCTTGAAGCGAACGACGCCGCGGCCGTATTCGTCAAAACGGACGGCGCGGTTTCTACCTTCGGCGACGTCGATTTTACCGCCGATGAAAGTTAAAAAAACGTTTTTCCGCTGGGGCGACGGCGTGATCTATTTCGTCCTCGTTACCCTTTGCGCGGTGCTGTTTTTGCTGCCGGTGCTGCAGCAAAACCGGCCTTTGACGGCGGTGATCACCGTGGGCGGCGAAACGGTGGAGACGATCGATTTGTCTGCTGTCGAAGCGCCCTACACCGTGCAGTACGCCGGTTGCACCATCAGCGTGGAAAACGGCGCGATCGGCTTCAGCAACGCCGACTGTCCCGACCGGCTGTGTGTCAAAACCGGGATGCTGCGCCATGCCGGCAGCGCGGCGGCCTGTGTGCCCAACCGCGTGGTGGTGTCGCTGCGGGCGCAAACCGAAGCGTTTGACGGGGTGGCCTACTGATGAAACGAACCAACACGGAAAAGATCGCGCTGCTGGGCGTGTTCGGCGCGCTGGCGCTGGTCCTCGCGTTTTTGGAAAACACGCTTTTGCCCGATGTGCCGCTGCTGCCGCCGGGCGCAAAGATCGGACTGTCGAATATCGTCACCGTGCTGTGCAGCGCGCTGTTCGGCGGCGGCTACGCGTGGTATATCACGCTTCTTAAGGCGCTGTTCTCGTTTTTGACCCGCGGCGCCACGGCGGGGCTGATGAGCCTTGCCGGCGGCGTTTTGAGCACTCTGGCGCTGTGCCTGCTGCTCAAAAAAACGGACAAAACCGTGTCGTACCTCGGCGTCGGCGTGCTGTGCGCGGCGGCGCATAACCTCGGCCAACTTTTGATGTCGATGGCACTCACCGGCAGTCTGTCGCTTTTTTATTACGGAAAATACCTGCTGCTGTTTGCGCTTTTTTCCGGCACGCTCACCGGGCTTGTGCTCTGTGTGCTGCTGCCGCGGCTCAAACGGACAACGAGGTTTTCAAATATCTTTACAAAAAAACAAAATGCTGAACAAGAGAATTGGAGATGAAAGCATGAGTAAATTGGTTGACGGCGTGCTCACCGCGGTGGGCCACGGCCGCGGCGGTGTGGCGGTTGCGCACAACAAAAACACCGCCGAGCTGCCTGTGGAGCGCATGCCGATCCCCGAACGGGTGGTGCTGCCGATGCAGCAGCACATCGGCGCGCCCTGTGTGCCCACCGTCAAGGTGGGCGACAAGGTGGCGGTCGGACAGGTGATCGGCGACACGGACAAATTTGTCAGCGCGCCCATCCACGCCACGATTTCCGGCACTGTGAAGGCAGTGGGCGACGTCAAGCTCGCCAACGGTCTGATCACCAAGGGTGTGACGATCGAATCCGACGGGGAAATGCGGATGTTTGAAGGGTTGGAACCGCCGAAGGTGACCAACAAACAGGAGCTGTTTGCCGCCGTGCGCGCGTCCGGCCTTGTGGGTCTCGGCGGCGCGGGCTTCCCGACCCATGTCAAGCTCAACACACCGCCCGACAAGCCCATCGACACGCTGGTCATCAACGCCGCGGAGTGCGAGCCGTATATCACGGTGGACTACCGCGAGTGCATTGAAAACAGCAAAAACATCATGGACGGCGTCTATACGCTCAAGGAGCTGCTCGGGATCAAAAACGTCATCATCGCCATTGAGGACAACAAGCCCAAGGCGTTCAAAAACCTCAAGGCCATCGCCGATCTCGACAACGACCGCGGCGACGAGGTGAAGCTGATGGTGCTCAAATCCCGCTATCCGCAGGGCGCGGAAAAGATGATGGTCCTCTCCGCCACCGGCCGCCGGGTCCCGCCCGGAAAATTGCCGGCGGATGTGGGCTGCATCGTGATGAACGTCGGCTCGGCCGCGTTTGTGGCACGCTATCTTGCCACAGGCAAGCCGCTGATCAGCCGCTCCATCACCGTGGACGGCTCCGCCATCGCCACGCCGAAAAACCTGCGTGTCCCGATCGGCACCAATATCCAGGACATCATCGATTATTGCGGCGGCTTCAAGGAAGAGCCGCGCAAGATCATTTCCGGCGGCCCGATGATGGGCATCGCCATCTGCGACACGAACGCGCCGATCTGCAAGCAGAACAACGCTATTCTGGCGTTTGCCGACCGCAAGGGCACCGTCAAGCGCGAGCGCGCCTGCATCCGCTGCGGCCGCTGCGTGGAGGTTTGCCCCATGAGCCTGATGCCGACGCTGATTGAACGCCAGGCCCGCATCCGCGACGCCGAAGGGCTCGCCCGCAGCCACACGATGGTCTGTATGGAGTGCGGCTCGTGCGCCTATGCGTGTCCGTCCGGCCGTCCGCTGGTGCAGTATATGCGCCTTGCAAAACAGGTGCTTCGAGAGGAGGGTGCGAAATAATGGCAAAACGACTGACTGTTTCCGCGTCGCCGCACGTCCGGTCGCATGAGACCACCACCGGCATCATGCTCGACGTGATTTTGGCTCTGGTGCCGGCGCTTGTGATGAGCGCGGTCTATTTCGGCACCCGTGCGCTGGCTTTGGCGGCGGTTTGCGTCGGCACGGCGGTGCTCAGCGAATACCTCGCCCGCAAAATTATGAAACGCGACAACACGCTCGGCGATCTGAGCGCGGTTGTGACCGGTCTGATCCTCGCGTTCAATCTGCCCGCCACGCTGCCGCTGTGGATGGCGGCGATCGGTTCCATCATCGCCATCGTCATCGTCAAGCAGATGTTCGGCGGCATCGGCCAAAACTTTGTCAACCCCGCCATCACGGCGCGCATCATCCTCATGATGTCGTTCCCGTCGGCGATGGCAAAATGGATCGTGCCGTTTTCCTCCGCCTGGTCGCCCGACGCGGTGACCGCGGCCACGCCGATGGCGATTCTCAACGGCACAACCGACCTTGCCGCGGCAGAGGGGCTGCCCTCGCTGACGCAGATGCTCATCGGCTACCACGGCGGCTCTATGGGCGAGGTTTGTTCCGTTGCGCTGCTTGCCGGCGCGTGCTATCTGCTGCTGCGCCGCGTGATCTCCCCGGCGATCCCGGCGTCGTTTATCGGCACGGTGGCCGTCATCATGCTGATCGCGGGCAAGGGCAATTTGCAGTTTGTGGCCTATGAGCTGCTCGGCGGCGGTCTGATCCTCGGCGCATGCTTTATGGCGACCGACTATTCCACATCGCCGATCAACCGCAAGGGACGTATCATCTTCGGTATCGGCTGCGGTCTGATCACGTCGGTGATCCGCCTGTTCGGCTCGCTCCCCGAGGGCGTTTCGTTCTCCATCATTCTGATGAACATTCTTGTGCCGCACATCGAGCGTCTGACGACGCCCAAGCCGTTCGGCTATGAGAAACCGGAAAAGAAGAAAGAGGAGGCGGCAAAGGCATGAAAAAGATGAACGCAAAAGATATCTTGCTGCCCACGCTCGCGCTCTTTCTGATCTGTCTGATCGCGACGGTGCTTTTGGCGCTGACCAACGAAGCGACCGCGGCAAAGATTGACGAAAACGCGGCCGAGACCGCCATCGCCTCGCGCGCCGAGGTGCTTTCCGAAGTAGACGGCGTCAAGGTCGCTTCCTACAGCGACGACAAGACGGAGGCGAACACCGGTCTTATCTATAACGAAGGCCTGGATGAAAACGGCAATGTGGTCGGCTATATCGTGACCTCCGCCGCCAAGGGCTACGGCGGCGACGTGAAGGTGATGGTCGGCTATGACCTTTCGGGGACGATCGTGGGCTTTACGATCCTCGACTGCAGCAACGAAACGCCGGGTCTCGGCCAAAACAGCAAAACGCCCGAATTCATGGGTCGGTTCATCGGCAAAGCGGGCGAGCTGACTGTGGACAAAAACTCCAACGACGGCCAGAATATCCAGGCCATCACTGCGGCGACCATCACCTCGAAAGCGGTGGTCAAGGCGGTCAACGAAGCAACACAGGCGGTCAACGCCATGATCGGAGGTGCGGACAATGGCTGAGAAAAAATCGCTTTTTAAAGAGTTCAGTAAAGGCATCGTGATCGAAAACCCGGTGCTGCGGCTGGTGCTCGGCACCTGTCCGACGCTTGCCACCACCACGTCGGTGCGCTCCGCGCTCGGCATGGGGCTTGCGGCGTCGATCGTGCTCGTTTGCTCCAACATCGTCATTTCCGCGCTGCGCAAGGTGATCCCGTCGAAGGTGCGCATCCCGGCCTACATCGTGGTGATCGCGGCGTTTGTGACAATTGTGCAGATGCTCGTGAAGGCGTTTACGCCGGAGCTGGACGAACAGCTCGGCGTCTATTTGCCGCTGATTGTCGTCAACTGCATCATCCTCGGCCGCGCCGAAGCGTTTGCCGGCAAAAATCCCGTATTGGCGAGTGCTGTCGACGGTCTCGGCATGGGCGTCGGCTTTACGGCTGCGCTGTTTTTGATGGGTACGGTGCGCGAAGTTTTGGGCGCCGGCTCGTTCCTCGGTATGAGCATCCCCGTGCTGTCGCAAAACCCGATGCTCATCTTCATCCTGCCCCCGGGCGGCTTCTTCGTGTTCGGCATGCTGATGGCGTGCGTGAACCGCTTGGCCGAACACCGCGGCAAACCGCGTGCCGAGCTGCGCGGCTGCGAAGCGTGTCCGATGGCGGCAACGTGTAAGCTCCACAGCGAAGAAACGCCTGCCGCCGGGCAGGAGAAGGAGGCGACGGCATAATGGAAATGACCAAAGGCTTAGTCGCGATTCTGCTCACGGCGATTCTCACGCAGAACTTCGTGCTCTCCAAATTCCTCGGCATCTGCCCGTTTCTGGGTGTGTCGAAAAAGCTCAATACCGCAGTCGGTATGAGTGCGGCGGTCATCTTCGTCATGGCGCTGTCCACGGCGGTGACCTATCCGATCAACCTCTTTCTCGAAAGCAAGGATCTCGCCTATCTGCAGACGATCGTGTTCATCCTCGTGATTGCGGCGCTCGTGCAGCTTGTGGAGATCATCCTCAAAAAATACATCCCGGCGCTCTACAGCGCATTGGGCATCTATCTGCCGCTGATCACGACCAACTGCGCCGTTTTGGGCGTTGTGATCCTCAACGTGGACAACGGCTACGGCTTCGCCCAGTCGATGTTCAACTCGGTCGGCGCGGGCCTCGGCTTTATGCTGGCGATGGTCATGTTCGCCGGTGTGCGCGAGCGCATGGAGTCGTGCGACATCCCGAAGTTTATGCGCGGCCTGCCCATCACACTGGTGGCGGCGTCGCTGGTGTCGGTTTCGTTCCTGGGCTTCACCGGGATCGTGGAACACATTTTCGGTTAAGGAGGGCGAAGCGATATGACACAGATTCTCATTCCCGTCGTCCTTGTGGCGGCCATCGGTCTGATCGCGGGTCTCGGCCTTGCGGTGGCGTCGATCGTGTTTGCCGTGCCGAAGGATGAAAAGGCGGAGGCCGTGCGCGAAGTGCTGCCCGGCGCCAACTGCGGCGCCTGCGGCTATTCCGGCTGCGACGGCTATGCCGCGGCGCTCTCGAAGGGCGAAACCACCGAATGCAACAAATGCACCCCGGGCGGCAACGACGTTGCCAAACAGGTGGCGGCCATCATGGGCATGGAAGCCGGCAATATCACCCCGCAGGTGGCGGCGGTCATGTGCTGCGGCAACGCCCAGAATGTGGAGGAAAAGCTCGACTACAGCGGCGTGCGCTCGTGCAAGATTGCAACCCAGCTTTTCGGCGGCCCCAAAACGTGCGTCCACGGCTGCATCGGCTTCGGCGACTGCGTGCGCGTGTGCCCGTATGAAGCGATCTTCATCTGCGACGGCGTGGCGCGCATCAACCCCGACAAATGCCGCGCGTGCAAGCTGTGCATCAACACCTGTCCGCGCCATCTGATCGACCTGTTTCCGCTCGACACCGTCAAGGCGGCGGTGCTGTGCGTCAACCACGACAAGGGCGCCCAGACGCGCAAGCAGTGCAAGGCCGGCTGCATCGGCTGCATGAAGTGCGTGAAGGCCTGCGAACACGGCGCCGTCACGGTGGAAAACTTTTGCGCAAAAGTGGACTACGACAAATGCGTCGGCTGCGGCAAATGCCACGAGGTTTGCCAGATCGGATGCATCGATCTGTATGAAATCAAGAAGCACTTTTAAAAAAAGAACCGGCTGCGGCCGGTTCTTTTTTGAATTCGGAATTCGGAATTCGGAATTCGGAATTGATGGACGCCGCCTGCGGCGATGCGTCAAAAGCGTATAGGCAAAGCTGTACCTTGGTTGATAAAGATTGCCAACCGTTTCGTTGGCGGATGATCTCTTTCCGAAACAGAGGCGTTCAGCGGATACAATTCACCTGATTCAGGCAACGAATCGATTGCGCCGCGGCAGAACGCTTGCGGCGGTTGTGTGGTTGACCCGCGACCGCAATTCCGAATTCCGAATTCCGCATTCCGAATTATGTATCGCCTTTGGTTTCAAGTTCACTTTCCGCCAAAAAATGTTATGGTACAATTGATGGGTAACAAATAAAAGAAGAAATTCAACTCAAATGTGATATGATGTTAATAACCACAAAAACACATATCAAGGGAGA
>CADABX010000046.1 GCA_902786285.1 Oscillospiraceae bacterium
GTTGCAAATCTGACACTCTTTTCTCCGGTTCAAGAAACCAAATCCATTGCATCATATTTTTTTGAGGAAAACTGTTACCTATCATTGACGACTCTACAATCCTTTCCGATCTGCTTTCCTGAGACGATTGACGCACCGGTAAAACTGTGCTATACTGAAAGTACAAAACCAAAGGAGGGCTTTTCATGCTGAAACGACTGATCTCCGCGCTGATTTCTTTTCTGATGCTGTTTTCCTCCGCCGCGCCGCAGCTTTTCGGGCTGCCCAAAAAGGCGGCGAAATCTACACTCGATATGGACCAATTCACCCTGACGTGGCAGGATGAATTCGACGGCGACACGCTCAACACCGATTACTGGTCCTATGAATGGTGGATCACCGAGCGCAAGGGCGGCTACTGGCATGAGGACATGGTGTCGGTGGAAGACGGCAATCTTGTTATCCGCTGCGACTACAAGGACGAACCGCTCGAAAACCGCTATTACGACAAATGGCACGACACGATCGACTTCAAGCCCTACAAGCCCGGCTACTATTCCGCCCAGATCGTCACGCGCGACAAATTCGAGCAGTGCTACGGCTATTTTGAAACGCGCTGCATCCTGCCGGCGGGCTACGGCCTCTGGTCGGCGTTCTGGATGATGAACGAGGGCGTCTACAATGTGGACGGCTCCGGCCGCGACGGCACCGAGGTGGACGTATTCGAATCGATGTATTACAAAGACCACTGGTGGGGCGGCGACGCCGTGATTACCGGCATCCACTACGACGGCTACGGCGAAGACGAGGGGAGCGATTCCATCGGCAAAATCTGGATCGACAACGACCCCTACAAGGAATACAACACCTACGGCGTCGAGTGGAACGAAAACGAATATATCTTTTACATCAACGGCCATGAGACCGGACGGCTATCGACGGGCGGCGTGAGCCAGAACCCCGAATTTTTGCTGCTGTCGGTTGAGGTCGCCGGCCACGACGGGATCGCCGACGCGGACCGCCACGGCACGGGCAAGATCACCAAAACGCCGCAGGGCAACTGGCCGGTGGAATTCAAGGTCGACTATGTGCGCGTCTATCAGTATAAGGATAAGATGCCAAAGCCACTGTGAGCCGGGTTTCGTGAAAATTCCGTTGACAAACGAAAGAAAAAATGGTAAACTGATACAAACAGAATCGCCCGTTGAAGGGGAGTAGCTTTTCGTCTGCAAATCAACAGCCGTCCCAAAGACTGGTTTGCGGAGCATAGCAATATGTAAGCGAGACCTTTAACATAGCAAGCAGCTATGTTAAGGGTCTTTTTGTTGGAACAATAAAAAGGAAGGGACTGTGTGTATGAAGTATTATCTGACACAAACCGAAGAAGTCCTTGCCGCCGTACACAGCAACGAAAACGGACTTTCGTCTGCCGAAGCGCAGAAACGGCTGGAGGAAAACGGCAAGAACAAGCTCAAAGAGGCCGAAAAGGACAGCCTGCTCAAAAAGACGATCAAGGCGCTTGCCGACCCGATGATCATCATGCTGCTTGTGGCTGCCGCCATCCAGGCGGTCGTTGCCGTGGTGCAGTCGAAGGGCAAGTTTGAACTTTCAGAATTCGCCGACGTGCTGATCATTCTCGCCGTGGTCATCATCAACACCATCATGAGTCTCGTCCAGGAAAGCAAGGCCGAGGCAGCGATGGAGGCGCTGATGCAGATGACCGCCGCCACCTCGCACGTTTTGCGCGACGGCAAGGTCGCAACAGTCAAAAGCGAAGACCTCGTTGTGGGCGACGTGGTCGTGCTGGAAGCCGGCGACGCTGTGCCGGCCGACTGCCGCATCCTTGAAAGCCACTCCATGAAAGTGGAGGAGGCTGCGCTGACAGGTGAAAGCGTGCCCGTGACCAAGCTGATCGAAACGCTCTATCTGCAAAAAGGCCAGGAAGACGTGGCGCTCGGCGACCGCAAGAATATGCTCTATTCCGGCTCCACGGTCGTCTACGGCCGTGGCAAAGCTGTTGTCACCGGCACCGGCATGGATACCGAAATGGGCAAGATCGCTGACGCGCTGAGCGAAGCGGAAGACGAACAGACCCCGCTGCAAAAGAAGATGGGCGAACTTTCCCGCTTTTTGACCAAGCTCGTCATCGGCATCAGCGTCCTCGTATTTGTGGTTGGTATTGTTGAAAAGCTGTTTACCTCGTCCGAACCGTTCTCCCTGGTGCTGCTCGGTGAAATTGCGTTGTCAACCTTCATCGCTGCGATCGCGCTGGCGGTGGCCGCCATCCCCGAAGGCCTGCCCGCCGTTGTAACGATCATCCTTTCCATCGGCGTCACGTCCATGAGTAAACGCCAGGCGCTGATCCGCAAGCTGACCGCAGTGGAAACGCTCGGCTGCACGCAGATCATCTGCTCTGACAAAACGGGTACTTTGACCCAGAACAAGATGACCGTCGTCGACCATTACGGCGACGACGAAGAGCTGATCGGCACCGCCATGGCGCAGTGCTGCGACGCCCAGCTGGACGAAACCAACAACGCCGTGGGTGAACCCACCGAAGCTGCGCTGGTCAATTACGCCTATGCGCTCGGCCTGCCCAAGGGCAAGCTCAACGAAAAGCAGCCGCGCATCGGCGAGGCACCGTTCGATTCCGGCCGCAAGATGATGTCCACGGTTCATAAGACAGACGAAGGCTTCATCCAATATACTAAGGGTGCGCCCGATGAGATCCTCAAAAAATGCACCCAGGCCATCATTGCCGGCAAGACCGTGCCGATGACCGAAGACATCCGCAAAGATATCCTGCGGGCGAACAAGGCCATGGCCGACCGCGCGCTGCGCGTGCTGGCCGTGTCGCTGCGCCAATATAAAAAGGAACCCGCGTCCTATGACGCCGCCGACCTTGAAAAAGAGCTTGTCTTTGTGGGCCTCACCGGCATGATCGACCCGGTGCGTCCGGAAGTGAAGGCCGCCATCGAGGAATGCCGCGAAGCCGGCATCCGCCCGGTGATGATCACCGGCGACCACAAGGATACCGCCGTTGCCATCGGTAAAGAGCTCGGCATCATCAGTAACCCCGAAGAAGCCATCGTGGGCGCCGAACTCGACAAGTTCACCGACGAAGAGCTTGTGGAAGAGGTGCTCAAATATTCCGTCTACGCCCGCGTCCAGCCCGAACATAAGACCCGCATCGTCAAAGCGTGGAAGGCGCGCGGCATGGTCACCGCCATGACCGGCGACGGCGTCAACGACGCACCGTCCATCAAGAGCGCCGACATCGGCATCGGCATGGGCATCACCGGCACCGACGTGACCAAGGGCGCATCCGACATGGTGCTCGCCGACGACAACTTTGCAACCATCGTCAACGCCGTTGAGGAAGGCCGCAAGATCTACGACAACGTCTGCAAGGTGCTGCAGTTCCAGCTTTCCACCAACATGAGCGAAGTCATCATCATGTTTGTGGCGTCCATCCTCAATTTCACGATTCTGTCCCCGGTCCATCTGCTGTGGGTCAACATGGTCACCGACTCGCTGCCGGGCCTTGCGCTCGGCATGGAAAAGGCCGAAGGCAACCTGATGCGCCGCAAACCGCGCGCCACGACCGACGGCATCTTCTCCGGCGGCGCCGGTGTCGATATGGTCTGGCAGGGTGTGTACCTCGCGCTCATCGAGATCGCCGCGTTCGTTATCGGCTTCTTCATGGAGCATCAGGGCTTCGGCTTCGTCGAAACCCTCAAAATGATCTGGGGCGCGAACGAAATGGACAAGGGCATCTGCGCGAACGCGATCTGCATGGCGTTTCTCGCAGTCAACTTCGGCGAGATGTTCTGCGCAATCAACATGCGTTCCCGTCTGGGCTCCATCTTCTCAAAGAGCATGTTCAAGAACATGAACTGGTGGCTGATCGGCGCATTTATCATCACATCTGCGCTGACACTGCTGCCGATCTACGTGCCCTTCCTGCGCGACATCTTCTTCCCGGGCGACTTCCATCTGGACACGATGGAAATGCTGATCTCCTTCCTGCTCGCATTTTCCTTGGTGCCGGCATTCGAAATCGGCAAGGCGATCCACCGTGCCGTGCGCAAAAAGAAAGACGCATAATCCAAGCACAAACCGCTGTCCTTCTGGGCGGCGGTTTTTTTGCTGCAAACGCCGTTTGGCTCTTGTTTTGTGCCGTAGTTTCTGCTATACTGAACCTAATCCCAACAACAAGGAGGAAAATACTATGTTCCCGAAAAGACCGCCCATGGGTTTCAACACCTGGAACACCTTCGGAGAAAACATCAACGCAAAGATGATCTGTGAAACCGCCGACGCGATGGTGGAAAAGGGCCTGCTTGCCGCCGGCTATGAATACCTCGTGATCGACGACTGCTGGAGCGAAAAGGAACGCGACCCTGTGACGGGCAAGATCATACCCGACCATGTCAAGTTCCCCGACGGCATGAAGGCCGTGTCGGACTATGTCCACAGCAAGGGCCTCAAATTCGGCATGTATTCGTGCGCCGGCGTGCGCACCTGCGCCGACTACCCGGCGTCCTACGGCCACGAATTTTTAGACGCCAAAACCTTTGCGGAATACGGCGCAGACTTTTTGAAATACGATTTCTGCTACAAGCCGCAGCACGCCGACGGCCCGTCGCTCTACCGGCGGATGAGTCTGGCGCTGGAAAACTGCGGACGCGACATTCTGTTTTCCGCGTGCAACTGGGGCTGCGACGATGTGCACACCTGGATCCGCTCCACGGGCGCCGGTATGTACCGCTCCACGGGCGATATCTTTGACAACTTCAAGTCGATGCGCGACATCTTTTTGAGCCAGATCGACAAAACCGGCTACACGGGCAGCGGCTGCTTCAACGATATGGATATGCTCACGGTCGGCATGCGCAACCGCGGCAATGTGGCGTCCACCGGCTGCACCGATGTGGAATACCGCACGGAATTCGCGCTGTGGTGTATGTTTGCGTCTCCGCTGATGCTCGGCTGCGATGTGCGCGACATGGACGACGCAACGCTCAAAACCGTGACCAATCCCTGTCTTTTACGCATTAGCCAGGATGAGGCGTGCCGCGCGCCGTTCATCGTCCATGAGGATTGCGACAATCTCAAAAACACCTATGCGCGTCTGTTGACGAACCACGAGATCGCCATCGCGATGACCAATTTCACCGACAGCGATAGCCGCGTGTGGTTTGCGCTGGACGAATTGGGTCTGCCGGCAAGCAGCGGCAAAGCGCTGATGCTCACCGACGCGTTTACGGGTGACGTCATCGGCCCGGTCAAGGACGGCTACGGTGTGCCGGTCGATGCGCACGACTGCAAGGTCTATATCGCAAAGGTTGTCGACGCGTGATGGAGTGTCAGAAGTGCGGCAAGGAGCTGGACGCGTGGGACGTCGGGTTCTATAAAAAGCTCGTCAACCGCGGCGCGGCGGACTGCAGCTGCATATCGTGCACGGCGGCGTACTTTGACCTCAGCGAAGACACGGCGTGGGAGATGATCCGCCGGTTTCAAGCGCAGGGCTGCACGCTGTTTCCGCCGATGAAAGACAAATAAAAAAAGACGCTGCTGCAAGCATTCTTGCGGCAGCGTTTTCGGTTGGATGCAAAAAAGAGTTGACAACCCATATTTAATAGGGTATAATGAAAGCGGGAGTGGTGAACATGACAAGAGAGTTTGTCATGCTGCCGGAATTCGATAAACAGTGGAAATCCATCGGCTTTTCCGACCGGGAATTGAAAATGCTGCAGGAGGAACTGACCGTCGACCCCGAGAAGGGTGATCTGATCCGCGGCACCGGCGGTTTGCGAATAATCAGAGTTGCGTTTGAGGGCAGGGGAAAAAGCGGCAGCGCACGCGTGTGCTACATCGATTTTCTTGTCAGTGCGCGTATCTATCTGATTACAGCATATACTAAAAAGGAAAAAGAAAACCTGACACAGGAAGAACGCAACGAACTCAAAAAGCTGACAGAGCAGTTGAAACAGATGCAGAAAAGGAGATGAGCACATGAGCGTTTATGAAAGCTTGCTGCAAGGATTGCAGGAGGCGATTGCGTTTGAAGCAGGAACCGGGAAGGCGCGTGTCAGCAAATGCACGGTGAACCCGGCGCCCGAATACAGCGCCAAACAGATCAAACAGGTGCGTCTGTCGCTCGGCATGACGCAGGTGACCTTTGCCGAGGTCATGGGCGTTTCTCCGAAAACCGTGGAAGCATGGGAAGCCGGCACCAACCGGCCGATCGGCTCTGCGCGGCGGTTTTTAAGCGTGCTGCAAACAGATCCGACGCTGCTAAAAAAGCTGAACATCATTTCGGCATAACCGTTGATAAAAAAGAACACCCGCTGTGACGCGAACGTCCCGGCGGGTGTGTTGTTGTGTTTGGGTCATTCCACGTCCACGGTTTCTCCGTTTTGTTCCGCCGAACGGTAGGCGGCGAGAAACAGCTCCACAGCTTTGCCGCCCTCGAAGGCGTCGATCGGGAAGGGGACGTTTTCCCGGATGCAGCGGTAAAAGTCCGCAATCAGCGCCGGGTGGCCGGTGCCCCAATAGGCTTTGCTGCCCGCGGCGGTGTCGACGCCGGCCAGGGTGGTGGCGGTGCCGTCGTTTTCGAGCCGCTGCAAAACCGGGCCTGACAATCGCAGCGTGTCGTGTTCA
Source organism: Oscillospiraceae bacterium (assembly GCA_902786285.1). Classification (GTDB taxonomy): domain Bacteria; phylum Bacillota; class Clostridia; order Oscillospirales; family Acutalibacteraceae; genus UBA6857. Next base: position 6,646 of record CADABX010000046.1, read on the forward strand.
AAAAACAGGTCGATTTCCACCCGGGCGTTCGATTGAAACGCCGTGGTCGCATGGAGCTGTCCCATCACACCGTTGCGGAACACGGCGCGCAGCAGGGCGGTGTCCTCTTCGTCGATCACACCCTGCAAGTGGTCGTTGGCGATATGCGCCTGTACCGACACGGCAGGGGAAAAAGCAAACATTTGCAAAAGATCGAGCGTATGCACCGCCTGGTTCACCAGCACGCCGCCGCCCTCGCGGGCTTTGATCCCGTGCCAGTCGTCGCTGTAATAGTCCGCGCCGCGGCACCAGTCCACATTGGCGCGGATGGAGACGAGGCGGCCGGGCTTGCCTTCCCGCATCAGCCGCAGCGCTTCGAGTACGCCGGCGTTGTAGCGGTTTTGAAAGCAGATGCCAAGCTGTTTGCCGCTGTCCGTTTGCGCCCTTTGCAGTCGCAGAAGCGACGCGTGGCTGATGGCGGCGGGCTTTTCGCAAAGCACGTTGGCGCCGTGTTCCAGCGCCGTGACGGCCATTTCCACATGCAGATCGTGCGGCGTGCAGATATGCACCACGTCGGGCTGCTCTTTTTGGAGCATCTCGCGCCAGTCGCCGTAGGCGCGGCAGCGGTATGTTTCGGCGGCTGCTTCGGCGCGGGCGGGGCGGATGTCGGCAACGGCGGAGAGGGTCACGCCATCCAGCGCGTTGATGGCGTCGAGGTGGCAGCGCGAGATGTTGCCGCAGCCGATGAGTACGGTTTTCATAGAGGCTTCTCCTTCTTACGCGAGCGTGGCGATCAGTTCTTTCAGCGCGTCGGCCGCGGCTTTGAACGACGCGGCGTGGGTCGGATAGGCGTGGGCAGGCATGGCGCGCTCGGTTTCGCTGTTTGCCTCGAGGTTTTCAAGGCCGGCAAATACCTGCAGATGCGGTTCGAGCGTCAAAATCAGATCGCCGTCGCGGCGGCTGATGCGCCGGAGAATTTCGCGGACGTTGCCGTCGCCCTTGCCGGCGGGCACTACGCTGGAGTCGGCATAGAGCGCGTCCTTGATATGCATATATTCGATGTACGGCTCCAGCAGGTCGAACGCGTGCAGTGTGTCCACGCCGCACTGGACAAAGTTTGCCGGGTCAAACACGCCGCGCAGATGGCGCACATTCTGCAGCAGATCGAGGCACCGTTCGGCGTTGTCGCCGTAGATGCCCTTTTCGTTTTCGTGGCAGCACAAAACGCCGTTTTCAAAGGCGTAGTCCGCCATCGTCTGCACCCTTCGCAGCACTTCGTCGCGGTTTGCGGCGTAATCGTCGTCGTGGTCGAAGTAGAACGAAAAGATGCGGATATACTTCGCGCCGAGAATCTTTGCCACTTCGATCGTGTTTTTGAACGCTTCAAAGTGCGGCGCAAAATCGTCTTTGATCTTGATCTTGCCGTAGGCCGAGCCGATGGCGGAAAGCTTCATGCCGTTTGCGTCAAGGATCTTGCGGTATTCCTTTGCCGTTTCGACCGACAGATCGTTGATGTTGGGTCCCTTGCCGAAGCCGCGCAGCTCCATGTGGGTGATGCCGTTTTGCTTGCACTGATCGATCTGCCCCTGCAGGGTTGCTTCGCCGCTTTCGTCGCTGAACGCGGAGTAAAGAAAATTGACCATTGTGACAGCCTCCCTTTCTTTTGTCGCTTCAGTATAGCACAGTTTGACAAAAGAAGCAAGAGGCAAGACAGCAAGAGGGCAAGAAAGCAAGATAGCAGAACATAGCGCCCGTAGGGGTCGATCAGTGATCGACTGGGCGCGGACGGCAAGCGGGTCATAAATTGAGATACGGCGTTTTAGACATAAAAAAGAACCGCCCGCGTAAATTGCCGGACGGTTCATCGGTTGTGAGGACTTGTGCATGGACTATTTTGTATGCGTTAAAAACGGTTGTGATGTATGAGCGAAATGATTTTTGAAACAATAAAGTAAAGCAGTGAAACCGTGCATAAAAATAGCGAAACCCGCAGTGGAAACGGTTGAAACAATTCGCCGTATGCGTACATGCTGATTATGAACAGAACGATGCCGCAAACAAAAACAACAGCCATAAAAATCGGCTCAATAATTTGTGTGCGGATATCCCGGTTCATCTGCTTTTTTTGAAACCGGTCTTCTCCGTAAATCAGCATATCAATGCTCACAGAGAAAATGTCGCTGATTTGTTTGATTGTTTCAATATCCGGCATGGATGCGCCGGATTCCCATTTGGAAACAGCTTGTCTGGTGACATTCAGCTTTTCTGCTAACTGTTCCTGTGACAGATTTGCTTCTTTTCTTCTCTTTGCAAGTAGTTCCCCAAATTGCATGATATCATCCTTTACGGTTCATTCTGTCAGACGACAACTGCATTGTCGTTCCACAAGTGCCATTTCACGGTTGTTGAAGATAAGTTGACTTTGTATCCATAGGTATAGGTCAGTCCTAAAGCATCTTCTCCGTTTGCCTTTAATGTCGCGGAATTACCGTAGGAAGTGCTGGCTGTGCCTGAGGTCGCAGTCGTCATGATGTAGGTATGCGTAAACTTGGAACCGTATTCCATAGTTCCGTATGAGGTAGGCTGCACTTGTACAGTACCAAATGTACTGCCGCCTTTGTTGAGTTTATCGTCCTCGATATTGAACAAAACAATACCGGCTTTTCGACCTCTGATTGTACTGATCGTGCCGTCTCCGCTCGATTGATAGTAACTGGCATGGTGTGTATCCCACTCTAAGCTTGCATAGTCAAGCGGACCGGGATAGGTTTCTTTTTTATTTGCCTGCAGTAACCACTGCAGATGATAAATGTTGGACCCGATTCGTTTGTAACTATAAACTGATAACGTGTAGTCGCTGGGGTTTGTTTTCTTAATTTCATTCGGAGCTACTTGAAAAACAGTTTTGGGTTCCGAATAAAAAATGGAAACAGGATGTGCTGTAGATACGTTATAATGCTCAATTGCAGGAATTCCGATAAGCTCTATGCCGATATCCCGAAGGGATTGAACGGAACCCTTAGTGTTTGTTTCATAGCCCTTCATGATAGCAGCAACCTGTGCTTCATCGTTCTTGTCAAAGTCCATGCGCGTATTCGTATTGCCTGACGAAAATGCGGGAAGTTGTATTAAGCTTAGCAAAGCAAGAACGGATAATATTGTTATCGCTTTTTTCATAAAGTCTTTACTCCTTTCAAACTGCTGAATAAGATGTGTAACCGAACAGTCAAAGGACAATCATAGGAATCGCCACCTCTCTTTGGTGGCTTAATTATGCCATAACGCTTCGTTGCATGCTATCGCATGGCGGTTGCAAAAGCGCAACCGATCGTTGCATGTGCTTGATTTTATTATAGCACCGAGTTGAAAGAATGTCTACCACTTTCTTTTTGCAAAACGATGGCAGCCTTGACGTGTTCTGCTGCCGGATGTGGCAAAACCGGTACTTCATCTCTAAAATCATTTCACCCCGGCCGAACCTCTCCTCGACCGGGGTATCTTGTCATCTTGCCATCCGCGCCCAGTCGATCGATGATCGACGCTACGGGCGCTGCGTTTTTTTATTTGTTTGCGCGGCGTAAAACTTCTGGTTACGCCTGCGTATCGTCACTTGCCGGCGACGGTTGACTATCGACTGTTGATTGTTCTTTGAACACCACACCGCCGTTTTCCAGTTCGCACACATAGCTGTGCTTTGCGGCCACCGTGCCTTCGAGAATCTGTTCGGAAAGCGGATCTTCGATCTTCGTCTGGATCGCGCGCCGGAGCGGACGGGCGCCGTAGACCGGGTCAAACCCTTCGTCGGCCACCATATCGATGACGGCCTGACTGAAGTCCATCGTGATCTCCATCGACTGAAGGCGTGCCTTCGTCTGGTCGAGCATCCGCGCGGCGATCTCGCCGATTTCGGTTTTCGTCAGCTGGTTGAACACGATGATCTCGTCCACACGGTTGAGGAACTCGGGACGGAACGCCTGCTTGAGCTCGCCCATCACAGCTTCGCGGATCTTTTCGTCCGAAAGCGTCTGTCCCTGTTCGCCCGAAAAGCCGATGGATTTGCCGCTGCCCGCGATCTGCTTTGCGCCGAGGTTGCTTGTCATGATGATGACCGTGTTCTTAAAGTCGATGCGCCGGCCCTGCGAATCGGTCAGAATGCCGTCGTCCAGAATTTGCAGCAGCATGTTGAACACGTCGGGATGCGCCTTTTCGATCTCGTCAAAGAGTACAATGCTGTATGGCTTGCGGCGCACCTTTTCGGTGAGCTGGCCGCCCTCCTCATAGCCGACGTAGCCCGGGGGCGAACCGACCAGCCGCGAAGCGTTGTGCTTTTCCATATATTCGCTCATATCGAGCCTTATCACGGCGTTTTCGTCGCCGAACATGGCGGCGCCGAGCGCTTTGCAAAGTTCGGTTTTGCCAACGCCTGTGGGGCCCAGGAAGATGAACGAGCCGAGCGGACGCTTGGGATCCTTGAGTCCGCTTCTGCCGCGGCGGATCGCCCTTGCAACGGCCGACACAGCCTTGTCCTGGCCCACGATGCGGCGGTGCAGCTCGGTTTCGAGATCGAGCAGACGGCGGCTTTCCTCGCGCGTGAGCTCCGTGGTGGGAATGCCGGTCCAGCCGGACACGATCTGGGCCACTTCGTTGGCTGTCACTTCGCCGCCGGAATGGGACGCTTCTTCCTTCCAGTTGGTCTTTTGCGCGGTGAGGGCGGAGCGCAGCTCTTTTTCTTTGTCGCGCAGCGACGCGGCTTCCTCAAAATCCTGGGCGTTGACCGCGGCGGCCTTTTCCTCGTTGACCTTTTTGATCTGATCCTCGAGCGCCTTGATTTCGGGCGGCACAGTATAGGCGCGCAGCCGCACACGCGACGCGGCCTCGTCCACGAGGTCGATCGCCTTGTCCGGGAGGAACCGGTCGGTGATATACCGCGCACTCATGCGCACGGCGGCGACGATGGCGTCGTCAAGGATCTTGACCTTGTGGTGGGCTTCATACTTGTCCTTGAGCCCGCGCAGAATCTCGATGGCTTCCTCTTCGCTCGGTTCGCCCACCTTTACGGGCTGGAACCGGCGTTCGAGCGCGGCGTCTTTTTCAATATGCTTGCGGTATTCCTCGAGCGTGGTGGCGCCGATCACCTGCAGCTCGGAGCGGGCGAGAGAGGGCTTGAGGATATTGGCGGCGTCCGCGGCGCCTTCGGCGGAGCCGGTGCCGATCAGGTTGTGGACTTCGTCGATGAACAAAATGACGTCTTTTGCTTTGATCACTTCGTCAATGCAGCCCTTGATACGCTCTTCAAAGTCGCCGCGATACTTCGTGCCGGCGACCATCCCGGTCAGATCGAGCGCGACGATACGTTTATCCCGGAGCAGCTCGGGCACTTCGCCCGACGCAATTTTGAGCGCCAGCCCTTCGGCGATGGCGGTTTTGCCGACGCCCGGTTCGCCGATCAGACACGGGTTGTTTTTCGTCCGGCGGGAAAGAATCTGGATCACACGCTCGATTTCCTGCTCGCGGCCGATCACGGGGTCGATCTCGTTCTTCGCCGCCTTTTGCGTCAGATCCTGGCCGTACTGGTCGAGGGTGGGCGTTTCGGCGTGCTTTGCGGCGCCGGGCCGGGTCTGTTTGCCGCCTGTAAACGACGCGGCGTCGCCGGCGGCTTTGTTGATGGAATCGCGCAGCGCCGACAGCGACACGCCGAGCTGCGAGAGGATATAGCACGCGCAGGAATCGGTTTCGTCCAGCAGCGACAGCAGCAGATGCTCCGTGCCGACATAGCCGGCGTTGGCGGAGCGGGCGAGCACCACGGCTTTTTCCACAATATGCTTGCTGCGCGGCGTAAAATCGTCGGGCGTCAAAACGGTGGGGATCCCCACGCCGACGGTCTGGCGCAAAAGGGTGTCGACATTGGCTGAGGACACGCCTTTTTCGTTCAGCAGTTTGGTGGCGGCGCCGTTGTCTTCGCGCACCAGTCCTGCCAGCAGGTGCTCCGAGCCGATATAGGTGTGGCCGAGGTTTTCGGCGACCTCGATCGCCGAGTTGAGGGCGCGGTTGGCTTTTTCGGTAAAGCCGGTGAATTTATACATACAATCATCTCCTTATTCTGAAAAGATCGCTGTCAACAGTCTTGGCAGCGATCCGTCGGTTTATCCTGTGTGCTCAGGCGTTTTGCAGCGCTTCTTTGACCTTTTGGGCGCGCAAAACGTCGCGCTGGGCTGCAGGCAGTACCCGCCCTTCCTGGACGCTGAGCGTTGCGGGCTGGATCGCGGTGAGCAGCTTTGTCAGCGTGTCGAGCGGTACATCGAGAATCCCGAGGGCAGCTCCGAGCCGCACGAGAGAGAGCAGATCGGTGCATTCGCTGCAGGTGAGCATATACGCGCTTTGCAAAATGCCGTTGGCGCGGTAGATGCGGTCGATAAACACATTGTCCGTCCGCAGCGTTTCGCGTGCGGCGGTTTCCTGTTCCATGATCTGACGCGCGATGGCGGCAAGGTTCTGGATCGCGGCCTGCTCGCTGATGCCGAGTGTGACCTGATTGCTGAGCTGATACAGCTCGCCCACAATCTTGCTGCCTTCGCCGTAGGTGCCGCGCAAGGTCAGACCGAGCTTTGCGATGGTGGAGGACAGCCGCGGCATCAATCCGGCTCTCGAGAGCGCCGGCAGGTGCAGCATCACGGACGCGCGCAGGGCGGTGCCGAGATTGGTCGGGCACTGGGTGAGATAGCCGAGCTTTTCGTCAAACGCCACGGTCAGCCGGGCAGCCAGCTTTTCGTCGAGCGCGTTGGCTTTTTCCCACGCTTTGTCCAGCGACAGGCCCGGTTCGATCACCTGGATGCGCACATGGTCCTCTTCACACAGCATGATGGACACGGTTTCGTCGTTCGACAAAATCAGCGCGCGGCCGTCGGCGGACGAGGCGAACTCCGGACTGATCAGGTGCTTTTCCGCGAGCGAGACCGCCTCGGTGGAGGACAGATCCTTCATTTCGATATAGCGGTAGTTCCCGGCGTCATCGCCGTCCAGCAGCGCGTCGCGCACCGTTTCGTTGACAAGCTGCTTTTCCTCGGCGGAAAGCTTTGCCGGAAACGGATATTCCTTGAGATTGCGCGCCAGACGGATGCGCGTGGAAAGGGGAATGCTTTGCATCATTTGTTCGTTCATCTTACTGTTCCTCCCGCAGTGCTTTGATATTGTCGCGCAAGACGGCGGCCTGTTCGAAGTTCTGGCTGTCGATGGCCTGCTGCATCTGTTTTTGCAGCGCTTCGATCTGCTGCTCCCTGGTGGGCGCCGCGGTTTCCTTTGGCGCGGCGGTCTGTTCGGCGGCTACCACCTGCGGCGGGGTTTTGCCGGCGTGGCGGGCACGGCCGTGGATCCGCTGGATTGAGGGGAGAAGCTTGTCGTAAAACGTCTCGTAGCAATCCGCGCAGCCGACCATGCCGGTGCGCACGATTTCGTCAAACGAGCTGCCGCAGGTCTCGCACCGCTCGGTCTTGCGGCCGGCGAGCGCGGGCACGGCGTCGGAAAAGAAGCCGGAAAAGAAGTTGGGGATGCTCAGCGAAAAGTCGTCAAAGAAGCTGTCAAAGCCGAGCTTTTTGGCGCAGGCGGCGCAAAGGTGCTGTTCGGTCGCTTCGCCGTTGATGATGCGTTTGATATGGGTGGTTGCCTGTGCTTTGGAACAATTCTGACATAACATAATACATACCTCCTGTTAAGCCTGCAAAGTGAGCAGCATCTGCTTGAGGATCGCTGCCCGTACCGCGTCGCGTTTGGTTTGCTCCACCAGCCGCAAAGCGCTGTCGCCTGTGGCGGCCAGCATGAGCGAGGCGGCCTTTTGCGAAAGCAGGTCGTGATAGACCAGATTGACTAAAATGGCACGCGCGGTTTTTTCGTCGGCGGTGTCGCCGATGGCGCTCAGCGCGTGCATCAGCGCCGTAGAGCGGTCGCAGTGGATCCGGGTGATCTTGATATATCCGCCGCCGCCGCGCCTGCTTTCCACGATATAGCCGCGTTCGGGCGTAAAGCGCGAGGAGAGGACATAGTTGATCTGGCTCGGCACACAGCCGACCGTTTGCGCCAGCGTATTGCGCTGGATTTCGACCTCGTCCTGATTCTCCATCATTTCGGAGATCATATGGGCGATGATATTGCTGAGGTTCACGGTGTTCTCATCTCATTTCCATTCCTTGATACTGTCTTTGACTTTGACTATCTTTGACCTTTGCAAGCAATATTATAGACCTTTTGCCGGAAAAGACAAAGGTCAAAAAAGGTCAAAAAGAATCTTTGACTTTGGAATAGATCACGGATTCTTTGAAATTCACTGTTTTTCTCATTGTTTCTCGATTTTTCAAAAGAGCGGATTTTCTGAAGGTCAGAGAGATTGATATTTGTAGCGCCCGTAGCGTTGCGCTCCGCGCGACTGGGCGCGGAAGGGTAAGGTTGTACTTTGCCGCCAACGGTGCGCGGCGGCGGGGTTTTCCACCTCATCCGCCGTCGCGTTTTTTCGCTGTGCCATACCGGTAAATTTGCGGCGCGACGGCACCTTCCCCGCCGGCGGGGAAGGCAAGCAACCGGTAGCGTCGATCAGCGATCGACTGGGCGCGGATGGTGAGGTACAATAGCCGATCGGAGATCGGCGCTACTGCTGACTGTCGACTGTTGACTGTCGACTGTCGACGCAGCCGCACGGCGCGCGATGCACACCTTTGCCGCAATGGCGTATACTGACAATGGAACACGCAAAAACGTGTCAACCGCAAAAGGGAGGTTCACCCATGTCCTGCAACAACACACTGTTCGGCTCCAACTGCTGCACGTGGCTTATCATCATCCTGCTGCTTGTGCTGTTCAACAACGAAGGCATTTTCGGCAACGGCTGCGGCTGCGGCTGCGGAAACAACAACAACGGCTGCGGCTGCGGCTGCTGACGCAAAAAAACAGACCGGCTGTCCGGTCTGTTTTGCTTTTTGGGGAACATTACGGTTCGGCGTTGAAATCCTCGAGCGTCTTGAAGAAGCCGAACGCCTTGCCCAGCACGCGGATCAGCGCCTGGAACGCAGTCTTGATGGTGCGCACGGTGTGGTCGTCGCCGTCGGTTTTCGGCGCCATCACCGGGGTCAGCTTGACTTCGGTGTTCACATAGATCTTGTCGCCCGGGTCGTAGCGTTTGCCGTCCTTGTCCTGCCAACAGACAAATTCATAGTCGATCGCAAGCGGGGTGTCGGCCGAAACGGTGACCCACCCCGGTGTGTCATAGCGGAACGACGGGGTCGGCTCATACATCACGGGCACGCCGCCCTTGGCGTAAACCACGGCGTAGATGTGGACGTCTTCTTCTTTTTCGGCTGCAACACCAAAGAACGCAAGGCTCATCAGCGAAACGATGCTCAGAACTGCAAGCAACAAAGCGAGAAACTTTTTCATAAAAATGCCTCCTTTATGATCTCGACTTATTATATAATACCAAAATCGAAATATAATTCCAAATCGGAATTAAGAACAGGAAATGACATTTTTATTAAAAATCGTATCACGCGTTGGGCGGCACATAATGCGTCAGCGGCACAAAGGTATACCCTTCCGCACGGGCGGCGTCGATGATCGTGCCCAGCGCTGCGGCGTTGTCGCGCGACACGGCGTGCAGCAAAATCACAGCGCCCGGGTGCAGCCTGGAAAGGACGGTTTCGGCGGCCTTGTCGGCGCCCTGCTGCCGGTCCACGTTCCAATCGTTATATGCCACCGACCAGAACACACTGCGGTAGCCCATCTGGCGCACCACATCGAGCGCGCTTTCGCTGTATTCCCCGGCGGGGAAGCGGAAAAATTTGGCGCAATAGCCGAAGTGCTCGCGCAGGTAGTTCTCCGTGTCGGCAATCTCTTTGACCATCTGCGTGCGGGAAATCGACGGAAACGACGGATGGGTGTCGGAATGGTTGCCCACGATATGCCCGTCGCGGATCATCCGGGCGATCAGCTCCGGCTGGCGGCTGATGTGGTCGCGGGTGCAAAAGAACGCCGCCGGCACCTGCTTTTCTTTTAGTGTGTCAAGAATCACCGACGTCAGATTGTCATATTCCCAGCCGCAGTCAAACGTGAGATAGAGGACTTTTTCTTTGCTCGTGCGGTCGAGCGTCAGCGCGCCGAAGCGGTCGAACGTGTCCTGAAACTGCTCCACGGTAAAGTGTGCTTTTCCTCCGCTCGCGGGGCCGTGGGAATGCTCCTGTTTGGCCGTGGAAAGGCCGCGGCGGTTGTCGGGGTCGGGCACGGTATAGCTGACGGCGGGCAGGGGAGCAAGGCCGCTTTTGGCTGCTTCGTCGGGGTCTCCGCGCAAAATTTCGCCGAGCGGCACAGTGTCCGCAATTGCCACCTCGGTGGACTGTCCGGCCTCTACGGAATCGGTGCCGGATGTGCTGCTTTGGCCGGACGCGCCGGACGCGGAGCTTTGACTTTGGCTGTCCGCCGCGGAATCGGAGGGCTGCTGCGCCGAGTTGGGCACACCCTTGTGGTCGTCCACACAGGCGGCAAACGAAATCGCCGCGCAGAAAACCAGCAGCAGAGCGCAGATACGTCGGATTTGCATCTTATTTGAGCAGATCCTGCACATCGTCAATCATACCCGCCACATGGCGCAGCGCTTTGTTGGCTTTTTTCTTATACATCTTTTTCATCGACGGGGTGGACACAGCGGCGCCGACAAGCATGGCGCACGCGCCGGCAGCCATGGCGCCGCCGACGGCAGACAGAACGGTTTTGGTTTTCACAAGCATTTCTCCTTTTTCTTTGATGGGTTTAGCATGGCCGAAAAAAGCGGGAAAATGACAGGAAATAAATGCCAAAGGCTTTGCAAAACGCAATCTTTATGGTATAATAAAATTCTTATAGGAGATGAGACAACGTGCCGACACTCAATATCGTACTGGTGGAACCGCAGATCCCGCAAAACACCGGCAACATCGCCCGTACCTGCGCGGCCACGGGCGCACGGCTGCATCTGGTGGAGCCGATGGGCTTTCGCGTGGACGACAAAAAGCTCAAGCGCGCGGGGCTGGACTACTGGTATCTGCTGGATATCACATACTACGACTCATGGGCGGACTTTCTTGAAAAGAACCCGGACGCCCGATGCTTCTTTTTCACAACAAAGGGCCGCAGTCTATACAGCGGCAAGCAGTACCCGGACAACGCTTTCCTTGTGTTCGGCCGCGAAGATGCCGGTTTGCCGGAGGAATTGCTGCGGCAGCATCCGGACGACTGTGTGCGCCTGCCGATGCGCGAAGAGGCGCGCAGTTTGAATTTGTCCAACACCGTGGCGATCGGGGTATATGAGGTGCTGCGGCAATGGAACTTCCCGGCGCTGCAATGGCAGGGCGAACTGCACCACGGAAGCTGGAGCGAAGTGAAAATTGAAAATTAAGAATGAAGAAGATCGACCGGGCGCGAAAGGTGAACGAAACACAGCCGATCACTGATCGGCGCTACAAATATAACATCAAACAAAGCGCCCGTAGCGTCGAATACAATGCTGCCGCAGGCAGCCACCAAAGATGCCGTCCCCAGCGCACGCAGTGCGCGTTGGGGAAGGTGGCAGTGCGCCAAGACTGGGCGCGTAAGGCAAGGTTGTGTTTTGCCGCCAACGGTGCGTTGCGGTGGGGTTCAAACCTCACCCGTCAGTGCGCGGTGCGCACTGCCACCCTCCCCGCCTTCGGGGAGGGCAAGGATTCCCCGTAGCGTCGGCGTCGACCCGGGCGCAGCGTTAAACGACAACAAAGCGCCCGTAGCGTTGATCAGTGATCGACTGGGCGCGGCCGGTGTGGTTGTGTTTTGCCGTGAACGGTGCGCGGCGGCGGGGTTTCGCCCCTTCAGTCACGCGCATTGTATGCTTCGGCTTTACCACAGCGTTGGTTGGCGCGTGACAGCTGTCTCGGCTCCCGCCTCGGTCGACGCTTCAAAAGGCTACGCCTTTTGAGGTCTCCACCGGAGACCCGCGCCCCGCAAGCGGGGAAGCCTTTGTAGCGTCGGCGTTTCGCCGACCCGGGCGCAGCGTTAAACGACAACAAAGCGCCCGTAGCGTTGCGCTCCGCGCGACTGGGCGCGGACACGACGAAGCCGATCGGAGATCGGCGCTACAAATATAACCTCAAACAAAGCGCCCGTAGCGTCGATCAGCGATCGACTGGGCGCGGCCGGTGAACGAAACACAGCCGATCGGAGATCGGCGCTACAATTCCTTCATTCCTTCATTTCTTCATTCCTTCATTCCTTCATTCCTTTCCCCGGGGGTGATCCTATCAAACACGCATCCACCGTTCTCAAAATCTTTGCCCTCGGCGTCGCAGTCAACGCCGCGCTGTTCGGGGTGAAGCTCTATGTCGGCCTGTCGGTCAACAGCATCTGCATCTGGTCCGACGCGATCAACAACCTGGCCGATGCGCTCTCGTGCGGCGCGTCACTGGGCTTTTCGGTGTGGAGCCTCAGGCTGGGCAAATCGGCGCAGCGCGATCTGCCCGAAAAGGGCGAACAGCTTTTGGCGTTTTTGCTGTCGGCGGTCGTGGCGTTTGTCGGCGTGTCGTTCGCCTATTCCTCGCTGGAGCGGCTGATCTATCCCACGCCGGTGTGGTTTTCCGTCAAGTATTTTTTGATCGTTTTGCTCACGGTGTTCGTCAAGCTCTTTCTCTTTTTCCTCTACCGCCGCTTTGCCAAACGCACCGGCTCGCGGGTGCTGCGGGTGCTGCAGGCGGACAGCGGGATGGACTGCGTGATCACCACGGCGACGCTCTTGTCGTTTACCCTCACACGCTGGCTGGAGTTTTCGGTTGACGCCGTGTTCGGCGTTGTGATCAGCGCCTTTTTGCTCGTCGGGGCGGCGCGGCTGCTGGTAAAGCATCTGCGCGCGCTGCTGAATGTGGTGGACGAAACGACGCGAAACGAGGTGGAAAGTTCGATTTCCGCGTGCAAAGCCCTTGCAAATTTGGAAAAAATACAGTATCATATCGGAAGAGGCGACGAAACGACGGCGTTCGTCTTCGCGTCGTATGATCCGTCCATGCCGCCCGAGGCGCGGGACACGGCGCTGCGGCAGACAGCAAAGGAAACATGGAAACAAACAGGCGTGGCGCTGCGCTTCGTCCTGGAAACGGAAGAATAACCAAGGAAGGAGTGGCAGCTTTGGCTGCCGAAGAAACCCATGGCTAAAGAGAAAAAAGGCAAATCCAGAAGAGCCCGCCGCTTTTTGCGCGTGCTGGGCGCAATCGTATGTCTGCTGATTGTGTTTGTGTGTGTCACAACGCTCATCACCGTGATCGGCGACAAAGCGAATATGAAAAAAGCGCTGTCGTTCACTCCGGCGCAGTATGAAACCCAGCTTGTTCCCGAACAGGACGCGGACGGCAACTGGTCGTTTACCACGGACCGTCCGTTCAAGGTTTTGCAGCTCACCGACATCCACATCGGCGCGGGCTGGATGTGTCTCAAGAAGGACAGCATGGTGCTCAACGCGATCGCCGCGATGGTCACCGCGGAAAAGCCCGATCTCGTGATCGTCACGGGCGACGTGGCGTACCCGGTGCCGTTCCAGGCCGGCACGTTCAACAACAAGAGCGCGGCAAAAATCTTTGCCGCTCTGATGGAACAGCTCGGCGTCTATTGGACGCTCGGCTTCGGCAACCACGACACCGAAGCGTACAGCTACTATTCGCGCGCATACATGAGCCGGTTCTATGAAGAGGGCGACTATCCCCACTGCCTGTTTACGGCGGGGCCCGAGGACGTGGACGGCTTCGGCAACCAGATCATCAACGTGCGCAATCCGGACGGCATCATCACGCAGTCGTTTTTCGTCTTCGACAGCCATTCCTATACCGACAACGACTGGTTCGGCATCCTTTGGAAATACGATAATATCCACGAAAATCAGGTCGCCTGGTACAAGGAAAGCGTGAAAAAGCTCAACGCCGAAAACGATGCGCGCTATCTCGAGCTCGGCCGCACCGACAAGAGCGATCTCAAATCGCTGGCGTTCTTCCACATTCCGCTGGTGGAAATGAAAAACGCGTGGGACGCCTATGTGGACAACGGCTACAAGGACAGCGACAATGTCAAGCTCATCTACGGCGTGGCCGGTGAAACGGGCAAGGTGGTCTATTGCGGGATGCACGAGGACGATCTGTTTGAAACGATGCAGGCGCTCGGCTCCACTCAGGGCGTGTTCTTCGGCCACGACCACGACAACAACTTCTCGATGGACTACAACGGCATCCGCCTGACCTACGGCATGAGCCTTGACTATCTGGCCTATCCGGGCATCTACAAGCGCGGCGCCCAGCGCGGCTGCACGGTGATCACCGTGAACCCGGACGGCACGTTCGAATACAACCAGGAAAACTACTACCAGGCCAAGTACGTCTCGCAGTATGAGAAGGAACAGGTCGTGATGCAAGAGGTTACTTATGCAACAGCTGACAACGAAGCAAATTAAAAAACATCAGACAAACATCAAATCCGCCGTGGGCGCGTTCGGCATGTCGCTGATCATGACGCTCGTCTATCTCGTCAAGGCGCTGCTGGGGCAGAATTTCAATTTCTATTTCAGCAATTACATCCCGGAGGTGCTGTTGAAGAGCGCGTCGTTCACCCGCGGCTACAGCGGCGTGTTTTCCGCCGTTTTTACGGAAAACTGGCAGGGAAAGCTGCCGATCGTGTGGTTCTGCGTGGGGTTTGCAGTCTATGCCGGCGTGTGCGTCGCGCTGGTTGTTTTGGCGGGCAGGCATCCGCCGCTGATCTGGGCGATCTTCGCGCTGCATCTGTGCGACACGGTGCTGCTGGTGCTCGGCCGCTTTTGGGGCATCCCGAACGGCGTGGAAGAGACGATGCTCATCGATGTGATCTTTCATGTGCTGGTGCTGCTGTTTTTGTTTGTGGGCGGCGTTTCGGGTGTGAAGCTGCCGAAGGACAAGCGCGGCGACCCGCGGGAGGATATGACGGACTTTATTGTGAAAGTGGAAGACTGAACGCAGCCGTTCGGTGCCGGAAGGCGCCGGACGGCTTTGCAATTGAAATGAAAACCGGGAAATGAAGAAGGAAGAAGGAAGAATGGAAAGCTGTCCTTGATAATTGCAGCGGCGATCTCCGGTCGGCGGCGTTTCGTTTAACGTCCGCGCCCAGTCGATCGCTGATCGACGCTACGGGCGCTGGGTTTGATGTTATATTTGTAGCGCCGATCTCCGATCGGCTGTGTTACGTTTTCCTTTCGCGCCCAGTCGCGCGGAGCGCAACGCTACGGGCGCTTTGTTCTTGCTATCTTGCAATCAAAAAATATTTCCAAAGAAATTTGCAAAATCTGTTGACAACTTTGGCAACTTAAGCTATAATATCAAAGCTGTGTAAAACACAGATGCTGCTATGGCGCAGTCGGTAGCGCGCATCCTTGGTAAGGATGAGGTCACCGGTTCAAATCCGGTTAGCAGCTCCATCTCCCGTAAGGCTCGGCCTTGCGGGAGTTTTTTGTTTGCAGCCGCCGCGCCGCAACACATTGCAGCGCCGCCGTGTCGGCGGCTCAGTCGACAGTCATCAGTCAACGGTCAACAGCATTGTAGCGCCGCGCTCCGCGCGGCTTTCTGCTTTGCCGGAAACGGTGCGTTGCGGCTGTGTTCAAACCTCATCAGTCACGCGCTTTTGACGCTTCCATTTTACCACGGCGTTGGTTGGCGCGTGACAGCTTCCCCGCCTTCGGGGAAGCCAAGAGGACTTCGAATTTGATAGTTCCTTTTCTTTTAAAGCAAAACACCCTTGCCCTCTCCGAAGGCGGAGAGGGTGGCATCGTGCCGCAGGCGCGATGACGGGTGAGGTTTGAACCCAACCGCCACGCACCGTTCCCGGAAAAGCGCTATGTAGCGGCGGCCGCTTCGGCCGCTATGCAACCTTCCCCTTGCGCATCAGTCGCCGACGCGGCGACCGCTACAGGACTGCGTTTTTGCTTTCAAGTGTAAACGAAACACAAGCAACCAGCGTTTCCCAACATTTCCCGTTTTTTCCTGTTTTCTGTTTTTCAGACTTTTTACTTGGAAAATAAGAAAAGTCAGTTGCAAAAGTGCCGAAAAGCCCCTAACGGTGGGCTTTGTTGGTGCTGCCAGCTTGCAGCTAACTTGCAGCTAGCTTGCAGCTGACGT
>CADABX010000047.1:0-15147 GCA_902786285.1 Oscillospiraceae bacterium
CGCCGGCGCGGTTTGCCCGCTCGATCAATCTGGAGGTAAACTGATCAAATCCGTATTGGTTGAAAATATCGAGCATCTCCTGTTTGCTGACCGTGCCGCTCAGGCCGTCTGTGCAAAGAAACAGCACGTCGCCTTTTTGCAGTTCGATCGTGTCGAATTCGATCTCCACCTGTTCCGCAACGCCGAGCGCACGGGTGATGATGTTTTTGATCGGGTGATTTTCAAACTCATCCTCGGTAATCTGGCCGTTGTCGAGCATCTCCTGCACCAGCGAATGATCCTTGGTCAAAAGCTGCAGATTGCCGTCATGGATCAGATAGGCGCGCGAGTCACCGACATGCGCGATGGAACCAACGCCGTTTTTGATCACGGCGGCCACGATGGTCGTGCCCATACCGCTCAAAAAATCATCGGCAATCGCCCGGTCATAGACGGTCACGTTTGCGGTCGTTATCGCGGAAAGCAGCATATTTTCGATCGAGCTCTCGCTCATGGAGCGGTTGTAGCACTTTTCGATCTTTTTCCCGACCATATCTGCAGCAATGGAGCTGGCGATCTGGCCGCCGGCCGCACCGCCCATTCCGTCGCAGACAACCGCCCATGTCACGCCGTCGTCAAAGCTGCCGAAGCGGAACGCGTCTTCGTTGTTTTGCCGGATCTTGCCGATATCTGAATTTCCGAGCGTCTTCATGCAATCACCTCTTGTATCGCGCAAAGTATCTTCCTCTATTCGTTGCTTTTTTCGGTTCCCGGTCCTTCACCGCGCCGCAGCTGGCCGCAGGAGGCGTTGATATCGCTGCCGAGCGTGCGGCGGACCGTTGCGTTGATATGCCGGGTCTCCAGCACATGCATAAACTGTTTGATCCGTGCCGTATCCGAACGCGTATAGTCACGTTCCTTTACGCTGTTGACGGGAATCAGATTGACGTGACACAGCATACCGTGCAGGCGCTGTGCGAGTTCCGACGCACATGCATCGGAGTCGTTGACGCCGGCGATCAGCGCATATTCAAACGAGATGCGGCGGCCGGTCGTTTTGGTATAGGCACGGCAGGCCTTGAGCAGCTCTTCCATCGGATACCGGCGGTTGACCGGCATGGTACGCGAACGGATCGTATCGTTTGGCGCGTGCAGCGACACGGAAAGCGTCAGCTGCAGTTTTTCCTCCATCAGCCGGTAGATGCCGGGCACGATGCCGCAGGTGGAGAGTGAAATGTTGCGCATGCTCATGTCGTAGCCGTTTTCGTTTGTGACAAGCTGCAAAAAGCGCAGCACATTGTCGAAATTATCCAGCGGTTCGCCGACGCCCATCATTACAATATGGCTGATGCGCACATCGAGATCGCGTGCCGCGGTATAGACCTGCGCCAGAATTTCGCCCGGCAGCAGATGCCGCACAAAGCCGGCGATCCCGGACGCACAGAAGGTGCAGCCCATTTTACAGCCGACCTGGCTGGAAACGCAGATCGTATAGCCGTATTTATATTTCATAACGACCGATTCGATCTGTTCGCCGTCCGGGAGCGTAAATAAATACTTAACTGTTTCATCATACACTGAAACGAGTTTTTTTGCAATAGTACAGGTCGAAATGTTATAATTTTTTTTCAATTTTTCGCGCAGCGCCTTGGAAAGATTGGTCATCTCATCAAAGCTCGTCACGCGCTGTTTGTGCAACCAGGAAAACAGCTGCGACGCGGCAAAGCGTTTTTCGCCGAGCTGTTCCATCAGCGTTTCCAGCTCGGGCTTTGTCATGGAAAGAAGATCAGTCATGTGTTTCCCCTTTTTGAAAAGCAGCAATAAAAAAGCCGTCACAGTCCATCTTATGCGGCATCAAGGTCAAAAAACAGTCGGCGGAAAGCTCCGGCAGCGGCGGAACGGAAGAAAACGCGGAATGCGACTGCAAAAAAGCTTCGCACACCTTCTCATTCTCATCGGGATCCAGCGCACAGGTGGAATAGACCAGCCGCCCGCCGTCTTTGACATACTGCGCGCCGCAATCGAGGATCGCCTTTTGAATTTTGGGCAGCTGCTGCAGCGACGAAGGATCTTTATATTTCACCTCCGGCTTTTGCCGCAGGATGCCGAGACCAGAGCAAGGCACGTCGCACAGCACGCGGTCGGCTTTCGGCCGCAGCGGATCAAACACCGAAGCGTCCGCCGGCTTTGCCGTTATGCAGGACAGACCAAGCCGTTTTGCACCGTCCGCGATCAGACAGACACGTTTTTCATAGAGATCGAAAGCACAAACTGTGCCGCTGTTTTCCATCGTTTCGGCGATCGTAAAGCTTTTTCCGCCGGGCGAAGCGCAAAGGTCATAGACCGTGTGGCCGGGTTTTGCGTCCACAGCCAGCGCGCAAAGCATGCTCGCTTTGTCCTGAACATGAAAGAGTCCCTGACGAAACGAGGGAAGCTGATCGAGCGCACAGGGCAGCTTATGAAGCGCCAGCGCATCGGGAATGGAGAGCGGTTCGCTTTCCACGCCCTCGTCTTGCAACTGCCGCCGGAGAGAATCGGCGGACGTTTTCACCGTGTTGACGCGGATCGTCAGTTTGGACGGCTGCAGGGAGGTCTCCAATATCCCGATGGTGTTATCTTCGCCGTAGCAGGAAAGCCAGCGCTTCACAAGCCAGACCGGGCAGGAGTATTTGACGGAAAGGAACGACAGTTTGTCGTTTTCTTCGGGCAGGCAAAGACCGTTCTGCGCGATTTTGCGCAAAACGGCGTTGATGAGTCCCGACGCGTAGCGGCACTTTTTGTTGGCCAGCTTCACCGTTTCGTTGACGGCGGCGGCATCGGGCACTGATTGCAAAAACAAGAGCTGATAGGCGCCGAGGCGCAGCAAACACAGCGCCTCCGGCTGCAGCTTTTTGAGCGGCTTTTGCAAATACAGCGATAAATTATAATCGAGTGTCAGCAGCCGCTCGATCACACCGTAGAACAGCGCCGTAACAAACGCGCGGTCACGGGCGTCGTACGATTGCATCAGCGGGCTTTTTTCAAGCAGCAAATTCGAATAGCTGCCGCTTTTTTGCTGTTGAAGCAGTAGCGAAAACGCGGCCATGCGCGGCGACTGTTCCATCATCGCCGGTTATTGCTGCGCGCACGCAGAATCAGCCGCAGCAGCGACATGATGGAAACGAGCAATGCTGCGACATAGGTCATGGCGGCGGCGGAGAGCACTTTGCGCGCGCCTTTGTATTCTTCGTCCTGCAGCATCCCGGTTTCGTCGATCACCTTGAGCGCCCGGGAGCTGGCATTGAATTCCACCGGCAGCGTTACAAGCTGGAACAGTGCCACAAACGCATACAGGATGATGCCGATCTGCACAAGAATCGTCCAGTTGAGCATCAGACCGATCACGGCGATCCAAAGGCCGGACGAAGATCCGATGTTTGCCACCGGCAAAATCGCGTTGCGCACAGCGATCGGTTTGTAGCTTTCTGCGTGCTGTGCGGCGTGACCTGCTTCGTGGCAGGCGATGCCGACCGCTGCGATGGTCGAAGCGTTGTAGACGCCCTGCGACAGACGGATCACGTTGTCGCGCGGATCATAGTGGTCGGTCAAGGTGCCGGCAACCGGTTCGATCCGCACGTCGTTGATACCGTAATACGACAACACGCGCTGCGCCGCCTGCGCACCGGTGAGACCGCGGGTGTTTTGCAGCTTTGACATTTTGCTGTAGGTGCCTTTCACGCGGATCTGCGCCCAGAGCGACACCAGCATGGCCGGAATCACAAGAATAAAATAATAATAGTCGTACCACATAAATGTCACTCCTTATTGTTTCGGTGACTCAAAAATCATATCTTTCGCAAGGCCGCTGCCGTTCAGGAACGCCATAGCGTCCAAACGTTTTTTACCGGCAAGCTGCACTTCCAGCAGTTCCACACATCTGCCGTCACCGCAGGCAACGAGCAGACCGCCCTTGGTCTGTACGACAGTGCCCGGCGCCTTGCTGCAGGATTGCGTGCTCAGACGCGCTTTGTGGATTTTGAGCACTGTGCCGTTCCAATAGGTGTAGGCGCCCGGCCAGCTAAAGAGGCCGCGAATCTGATTGTGGATCTGCTGCGCCGGTTTTGACCAGTCGATTTCGCCGAGTTGTTTGGTCAGCAAGCCGACGTTCACAGCCTTGCTGTTGTCCTGCCTGACCGGGTGCAAAGCGCCGGCTTCAACGGCTTCGATTGTTTCAAGCATCGCTGCGGCGCCGACGTGGGAAAGAGTTTCAAACAGTTCCTCCGCGGTATCGTCCGGGCCGATCGGCACTTTTTTGACCAGCAGGATATCGCCGGTGTCCATGCCTTCATCCATTTGCATCGTTGTCACGCCGGTTTCACTGTCGCCGTTAAGGATCGCCCAGTGGATCGGCGACGCGCCGCGATAGCGCGGCAGCAGCGACGCATGGACATTCACGCAGCCGTATTTCGGATATGAAAGAAAGTCCGGCGGCAAAATTTTGCCGTAGGCGACCACGATTACAAGATCCGGCTGCAGTTCTTCGAGAATCGCGCGTCCTGCACCGTTTCGAAGCGTTGCCGGCTGCAGCACACGAAGGTCATGCGAGAGCGCCTCGGTTTTGACCGGCGGCGGCGTGAGGATCTGTTTGCGGCCGACGGGTTTGTCCGGCTGGCAGATCACGCCGACGACTTCGTGCTTGCTTTCAATCAGCGCCCGCAGACACGGCACGGAAAAATCGGGCGTGCCCATAAATACGATTCTCACGCGTCTTCCTCCTTGCCGTTGATGCGTTCGTTCTGAAGCCGGCGCAGCTCCTCCTGCGTCAGCAGCTTTTCCATCCGGTCGATGAACAGGTGGCCGTCAAGATGGTCGATCTCGTGGCACAGCGCGCGGGCCTTGAGCCCTTCGCCCTCCACAATGCGCCAGGCGCCGTTGCGATTTTGGGCGCGAACCTTCACATGGTTCGGGCGTTTGACGATCGCCCATTTGTCGGGCAGAGAAAGACAGCCCTCCTGCCCTTCCTGTTCGCCGTCATATTCCACAATTTCGGGATTGATCAGCTCAATGACGCCGCTGCCGTCGTCCACGTCGATGATGACCGCGCGGCGCAGCAGGCCGACCTGCACGGCGGCAAGGCCGACGCCGTTGGCTTTTTTCATCGTTTCGCGCATATCGTCAAGGATCGTCCAAAGCTTTTCGTCAAACTTTGTGACCGGGCGGCTTGTTTTGCGCAGGATGGGATCTTCTTCGGTTCGGATAATTCTGATTGCCATAATAATAAAGCTCCATTAATTCAAATTAAAGTTTCCGGGTTGATATCCGCTGTAAACGTCACATCGCGAAACTGCGGCAACGCCTGGAACCGGCGCAGCAGCAGCGCGATCATGGAACGGAACGCGGCGTTGTTCTTGCATTTTATAATGATCCGATAGCGGAATTTATTGTTCATGCGCGCAATGCGCGGCGGCATGACCGGAAGCACGATCAGGTGCAGCTGCGGAAACTCATCTCTTGCGGTTTCGCGCAGCTCGTCGAGCAGCAGCCGTGCGCTTTGCAGCGCTTTGGTTTCATTCTCGGAAATACAGTTCAGCGTGCAGATGTCGCAATACGGCGGATAGGTCATCACCTTGCGGATCATGATCTCATTTTTGAAAAACGCGTCATAATCCTGCAACTGCGACAGACGGATCACGTCGTTTTCGGGATTGAGTGTCTGGATCACGGCGCGGCCTTTTTCTTTGCCGCGTCCGGCACGTCCGACCACCTGCGTGAGCAGATCGAACGTCCGCTCCTCGCTGCGGAAATCGTCGTTGTTGAGCGACAGATCGGCGTTGAGCACACCCACCAGCGTGACATTTTCAAAGTTGAGACCCTTTGCCACCATCTGCGTGCCGAGCATGATGTCGTATTCGCCCTTGCCGAAGGCGAGCATGTTCTTTTCAAACGCTTCGCGCGTCATGGTGGAATCGGTATCCATCCGTACAACACGCGCCGTTGGAAAAAGCTGTTTCAGTTCTTCCTCAATCTTCTGCGTACCGGTGCCGGCATAGCGCAGCTTCGGCTTGCCGCAATGGGAACAGACCGTTGTAAACGGCTGGGAGTAGCCGCAGTAGTGACACATCAGCCGGCCGTTGGCGGCATGATAGGTCAGCGAAATCGAGCAAGATGGGCAGGTGATCACATCGCCGCAGTTGTCGCAGGCGACAAAGGTATTGTAGCCGCGGCGGTTCATCAGCAGAATCGACTGCTTGCCGTTGTCCAGATTTTCCTGCAGCATCTCGCACAGATCAATTGAAATCGTATGCTTGTTGCCGCGCTGGCGGTCCTGCTTCATATCAATAACCGTCACGTCCGGCAGCACGGCGTCGCCGTAACGTTCGGACAGTGTTTCGAGCTGATAAACGCCTTTCTTTGCAAGCGCATAGCTTTCGAGGCTCGGCGTTGCCGAAGAGAGCAAAAGCAGCGCATTGTGGCGTTTTGCGCGCCAGCGGGCCACATCACGCGCATGGTAGCGCGGCGCGGATTCGGATTTGTAGGTGTGTTCCTGTTCCTCATCCATCACGATCAGACCGAGATTTTGAAACGGCGCAAACACCGCGGAACGGGTGCCGACCGCGATCTTGACAAGGCCGTCCTGTACGCGGCGGTATTCGTCCTTGCGTTCGCCGGCGGAAAGCGCGGAATGAAAGATGGCAACCTGTTCGCCGTAGCGGCCCTTGAAGATGGCCATCATCTGCGGTGTGAGCGCGATTTCCGGCACCATGACGATCACCTGCCGACCGTCGCGCAGCACATCGTCGATCAGCCGGAGAAACACGGAGGTTTTGCCGCTGCCGGTGATGCCGTACAGCAAGCTGACGCCGCCGCCGTTTTTGTAATGCCGCAGCAATCCGTCAAAGGCGCGCTGCTGCTGATCGGTCAAGGCAATCGCTTTTGCCGCATTGGGCTGCACCTGCAGCGGCTTCGGCGTGCGATACAGATCGGCGTCAAACAGTTCAATAACGTGACGTTTGGCAAGATTATTGACAACCGCGGTGGAAACACCTGTAAAATAGCAAAGCTCCTTGACGCTCGCGGAGCCGATATCGAGCAGCACTTCAGCCACACGGCGCTGTTTTTCCGTCAGATCCTGCGGCAGATCATCGGTTGATACGATCGTGTCGCAAAGCCGGGCGGTGCGCACGCTGATATTGCCGAGCATTTTGCTCGATTCAAAGTTGCGGTGCAGCAGTCCCTTGGCAGCCAGCTTTTCGACCGCGTCGCTGTCCTGCGACAGGCCGCACGCGGACAGGATCTCCTTTTTCGGCAGATACTGCGCACGGTTGAGCAGATACTGATATACGGTCTGTTCCTCTTCGCTCAGGCGATGGTTTTTTTCGCTTTTCAGCGCAAGATATGTGACAATCGTTTTCAGATGAAACCCGGTCGGAAGCTGCACACGCGCCGCTTCAAAAAAGGTGCAGAATGTGCGATCCTTCAAAAAAGCGGCAAGTGCGAGCATCTCCGGCGAAAACAGCGGCTGTTTGTCGAGAACGGAAAGAATCGGTTTGTATTTCTTTTCCGCCTGCGGCGCATCAAAATCAAATACGATTCCCTGCCGTTTGGCGTTTTTTCCCTGCCCGAACGGCACCATCACGCGCACACCCGGCCGCAGCGTTTCCCGCATGTCATCCGGCACAAGATAGCCGTATAAAATGTCAAAATGATATGCAACATGCTCCACCGCTACAAGGGCCAGGCTCTGTTCCATATCATTTCACACCTTCATTGTTTGATTTTTCAGATATTGCGGATTTCTTCCGGCTCGCGAATCTTCAGATCGCCGGCAAAGAATTCGTTGAGCGCATAGGTCACGGGCTTTTCCGTGCCGCATTTTTCGCGCAGTTCGGGGTCTTCCGCGATGAAGCGTGCACGTTTTGCAACCGCACACACGAGCGAATAGCGGCTGACGTTGTCTTTCAGCAGTTCTCTCAGATCAGGATTCAACATGATTTAATACCTCACTTATTCTATACATTGCATGATTCGTCTTGAGTGCGGAAGCGCGGATGATTGACAAAACATCTTCCACCGCGTCTTCAAGCACATCATTGACCACAATATAATCATAGTCACACGCGCACTGCAGCTCTGCCTGCGCAATCAGCAGCCGGCGATCGATGGCGTCGCGCGTTTCGGTGCCGCGGTTGACCAGACGGCGTTCGAGCTCCTTGAGCGACGGCGGCGCAACGAAAATTTCGACTGCGTCGGGGATCAGGCGGCGAACGTTTTTGCCGCCCTGCACTTCGATATTCAAAATGACCGTTTTGCCCTGCGCAAGCAGATGCTTGACCGGGCCGACCGGCGTGCCGTAGAAATTGGCGCCGTATTGGGCGTATTCGAGCATCAGATCGTTTTCCACATTTTCGCGGAACTGTTCGGGCGTGACAAAATAATAATCGACGCCGTCCTGCTCCGTCCCGCGCCGTTCGCGCGTTGTCATGGAAACAGAAAGGAACGCTTCGCCCGTCAGGTGATCGAGAACCTTGGAAATAATCGTATCTTTGCCGCACCCGGAAGGGCCGGACAACACAACAAGCAACCCATCTTTACGCATCCTCTGTATCCTCCCATGCAGGATCCGCGACTTCACCGCCGAGACGGTTCGCAACTGTTTCCGATTGCAGATAGGACAAGATCACATGATCGCTGTCCATGATGATCACAGCGCGGGTACGTCTGCCCTGTGTGGCATTGATCAGCGTTCCGCGGTCCCGGCTCTCCTGGATCAGACGCTTGACCGGAGCCGAATCCGGGCTGACGATCGCGACAAGGCGCGACGCGTTGATCATATTGCCGAATCCGATATTGATCAGTCTCATCGCTTTGCCTCCGATTTATTCCACGTTCTGTATCTGCTCGCGGATCTTTTCGATTTCCGCTTTGATGTCGATCACATGCTTGGCAATGGCGACGTCCTGTGCCTTGGAGCCGATGGTGTTCGCTTCGCGGTTGAACTCCTGCACCAGAAAATCCATCTTGCGCCCGATCGCCTGATCGGCGTCCATGAACGCACGCATCTGATCGATATGGCTGCGCAAACGGACGGTTTCTTCGGCAACCGCGATCTTATCGGCATAGATCGCCGCTTCGGTCAGCAGCCGCTGTTCGTCCACATGGACGTCTTCGAGCACTGTCTTCATGCGTTCGAGCAGTTTTTCGTTATATTCACGCACCGTTTCCGGCGAGCGTTCTTCAATAAACGCAACGTGTTCCAGAATCAGATCACAGCGGGAAAGTACGTCTGCTTTGAGCTTTTCGCCCTCCGCTTCGCGCATGGCGAGAAACGATCGCAGCGCCTGTTCGGCAACGGTTTTCACCGCGTTCCAGACGCGCTCCTCGTCCGCGTCCTCCTTACGGATGGAAAAGATATCGTTATAGCGCGCAAAGGAGGCAACCGTCATATCGTTTTCGAGTCCATAGCGATCGCTGAGCTCCTGAAACGCCTTCATATAACCGCTTGCAAGCGTGTGGTTGATATCGACCGTACAGTCCTGCATATCGAGCGTTTCGATTGAAACATAGCATTCGGTCTTACCGCGGGAAATATACTGCTGGAAAAAGTGCTTGAGCTTTTCATCCAAAAAGCCGAATGTCCGCGGGGTACGCGCGCTGAATTCAAAATAGCGGTGGTTGACGCTTTTAAGTTCCACGCTGATGCTCATGCCGTCGAGAATATCCTGTGCACGGCCAAAGCCCGTCATACTTCTGATCATCTGAAGTTCCTCCGGTTTTCTGCTGTCTCTTGCAGAAAATTATACTCATTTTTCAGGATTTGTCAATGTTGCCGCAAGTGCCTGCAAGCAGCGACGGAATGTCGCCCCGGAAACTGCCGTTCTTTTCTTCAAACGGCAGCCGTCTGCGCACGTTTTCGGCGTCTTTCGCTGAAAAAACAGCCATATAATATCCGCGGTTGGCGGCGAAATTCAGCGCCGCACGCAGCAGTCCTTCACCGATGGAAAGATCGTCTGTTTTGAGCGAAACGGCAGTAATGTCCGCAAGATTGTTGTGCAGCAGCAGTTCACAGATGCCGAGCCGGATGTCACCGTCGTTTGCGGTAAAACGCGCCGTACAGTGTTCGCTGTTTAAAACGGTCGGTTCAAAAAACAACATATCATCACCAGTTTCTCGTTTTCTTTTCGCGGATCATACCAGCGGCAAGTTGGAGCTTGCGCACTTCGTCCTCTGTCAAGTCGCGCCAGTCGCCCTGCTTGAGCATACCGAGCTTGACAGAGCCGACAGCGATCCTGCGCAGCCGTGCGACCTCGAGGCCGATTTCTTCACACATTTTACGGATCTGCCGGTTGCGCCCTTCGTACAGGATGATTTCGAGCACGACGCGGTTTTCCTCCTGTGTGATCACATGCACCTCGGCAGGCGCCGTTTTGGCGTCGTCGATGATGATGCCTTCCATCAGCGCCGTCAGCTGTTCCTGGGTGATGGAAGGGCGCACCGTAACGCGATAGGTTTTCGGCACATGCTTGGACGGATGGGTCATCGCATTGGCAAACGCGCCGTCGTTGGTGAACAGCAGCAGCCCTTCCGAGTCGCGGTCGAGCCGGCCGACCGGATAGACACGTGCCGGCACATCCTTGATCAGCTGGGCCACACATTTGCGGTCCATTTCGTCGTTCATCGTCGTAATAAAGCCGCGCGGCTTATGCAGCATGATATAGGTATACGTCTTTTGCCGCACGATCTTTTTGCCGGAAACGGTGATGGTGTCGTGCTTCGGGTCGGCCTTGTCGCCGATTGTGGCAATTTTGCCGTTGACACGCACCTTCCCCAGCTCGATGAGTTCTTCGCATTTGCGGCGCGAAGCCACGCCGCATTCCGCCAGATATTTTTGCAGCCGGACTGTCTGATCTGCCATAAGAATCTCCTAAAAACATAGCAAGGCAACCACCTGCCGAAACAGGCGGTTGTCCCTTATATTTGTTTGTTACTGCGCGTCAGCCTGCAATTCCTTTTTTGCAGCGTCCTTCTTGCTCTTGTTGACAAGAGAAGTTACCTTGTCGAACATTTCGGGCACAAGGTTGACCACACGTTCCGCCGCGTTGTCATACGCGGTGATATGTTTGAGCGTTACTTCCCCGTCGTTGATGACAAGGAACGCCACCGGCGTTATGGTGACGCCGGCGCCGCCGCCGCCGCCGAACAGTTCGTTCTGGTTTTTGGACGGGAAATCCGCACCGCCGGAAGCAAACCCGTAGGTCACCTTGGACACGGGAATGATGGTCACGCCGCCTTCGGCGTAGATCGGTTCGCCGATGATGGTGCTGGTATCGACCAGATCGCGGATCTTTTCGATCGTTGCGCTGAGGATCGCACCTGCTGATTTTTCTGACATATCTATCATCCTTTCATTCATTCTCCGGTTTGTTTTGCCGCTGCGACGGACGGCTGTGTTGGCGGTTCTGTCGGCTGTTTCTTTTTGGCGCCTTTGAGAAATTTCAGCAGCACCTGGAAAATCAGGCGCACAACCATGCCCACAGTCGCGTTGATCACCTTGCGGATCACCATGTGGAAATCAATAAAGAATTCGCCTTCGCTGCGGTTCGCAAGGAAGTCGGGCTCTACCAGAACGTCGTATTTGTGCACAACATTGTTGGAGCAAAGGAAGCCGACCAACGGATAGACCTTCTGGCACATTTTGCCGTAGGCGATCGCGGTTTCGGCCGCGTCGCCCTTGCCGACGATCATGTAGATATCGATCTCATCGAACACGACGCTTTTGAGCAGCTTGCCGCCGTACAGCGAAAAGACATGGCCGAGCGAACGCAAAACGTCCATCATGCCGTCGAAGCCGTTTGCCTTAACCATATTGACCAGCGGATTGGGCTTTTTTTGCTTCGGCTGTTCTTCTTCGGCAGGTTTCTCTTCTTTCGGCTTTTCTTTTTTCGGTTTCTTTTCCTTTTTAGGCTTTTTCTCTTTTTTTTCACCCATTGGCAGGATTTTCAGCTTCACAAACAGATAGCGTACCGTCAGATACAGCTTATCCTGATAGCTGAACGAAACATGAACGGGAATGGAGAGGATGAGCCAAAAGAAAAATATGATGCTTGCGAGCACGATCAAAAAGATCTGAAAGCCCGTCATCGGATCATCCTCCTCCCAAATAGAAATCTATGTTATATGTTACAATAAATTTCAATTTTCGTCAACTGTTTGCGGCAAATCTGTTGGATTTTCCGCTTCATTTTTTTCTTTCTCTTCGTTTTTTTCCTCCGCCGTCTGCGGATGCTCAGGCAATGACGGCAGTTCATCCAGCGATGAAATACAGAACACACGCAAAAAATCGGGCGTGGTGCCATAGATCAGCGGACGACCGGGCAAATCGAGTCTGCCGCGTTCTTCGATCAGCGATTTCTGCAAAAGACTGGACAGCACGGCCGAGCAGTCCACGCCGCGGATCTGTTCGATGAAGGACTTGGTCACCGGCTGGTTGTAGGCGATGATGGCCAACACCTCAAACGCTGCCTGCGACAGCGGCGCATTGCGCTTGACCTCCAGCACCTTGCGGATCGCATCGGCGTATTCTTTGCGTGCGCAAAGCTGCACACGGTCGTCGAGCCGCAGCAGACAGACACCGGCGTCGTTTTCGTCATATTTTGCCTGCAACGTGTCCAGCAGCTGATCGAGGATCAGCGCGTCCCATTCGAGCGCCTGCGCGATCCGGTCGCGTTCAATCGGTTCTCCGACGGCGAACAGCACAGCCTCAAGCGTGCTGAGCATCTGTTTGAGATTCATTGGTTCCCCTCTTCTTTCTGTTGAGCGTGACTACAGCGTTGTCGTCGCTGAGTGTGACACGGTTTGCTTTGACAAGTTCGAGCATGGCAAGGAAGGTTGCAACAAGCTGCGAGCGCGAAGTGGCGCCCTCAAAAAATTCGCTGAATATCGTTTTCCCTTTTTTCAACAGCTTGCGGTAAATCGACACGATGCGCGACGAGACCGAGACGATCTTTTTGGATACGATCACCTGAAACGCTTCGATCGGCGGCGGCAGTTTGCGCTTGCCGCGTCCGACGGCGTTGATATAGGCGTCGAGCAGTTCTTCACCCTCATGCACGCGCCGGTAGGTGTTGTCGGCAGGCAGCTCCATCGGCTGACGCCAGAAGTAGTCCATGCCTTTCGCCTGCTGTGCGAGCTTTTGCGCCATCAGCTTGCAGTCGCGGTATTCGAGCAGTTCTCCGGTCAGCTCCTCTTTGAGCTGCTTGGCTTCTTCATAGACCGGCAGCAGCGACACCGTTTTGATATAAATCAGCCGCGCCGCCATCTCGATGAATTCGCTCGCGACGTCCATATCCGCCTGCTGCATCTGCCGCACATAGTCGGTATATTGCTCCACAAGCTCAAAAATCGGGATGTCGTAGATATTCAGTTTGTGTTTTGAAATCAGGTGCAGCAGCAGATCCATCGGACCTTCAAACACCTCAAGCTTGTATTGAATCTTTTCCATCGTCTTCTCCGTATCAGGTCAAGCCAAACGGCATTGCAACCAAATGCAGAATGCCGTTCAGAACGATCATCGACAGCTTTTCAATCGGCCAGTCCAGCACGCCGAACACCAGCAGTGCAAAAATCGCAAGCACGATATAGCGCTCGTATTGCATGACTTTATAGTAGATCTTATCGGGCAGTGCGATCGCCAGAATGCGCGAGCCGTCCAGCGGCGGTACCGGCAGCAGATTGAACACGGCGAGCGAGACGTTGATCTGCGCCACGATGTTGCAGAACGTCATCAGATAATACGGAACCGTGCCGCTTTCCGGACGGACCTTGGCGAAGATCAGAACATACAAAAACAGATAAATGACCGCCATCACCAGATTGGACAATGGTCCGGCGGCCGCGGTGAGCGCCATGCCGCCCTTGCGGTTTTTGAAATTGCGCGGATTGACCGGCACGGGTTTTGCATAACCGAAGCCGACAAGCAGGATCATCAGTGTACCAAACAGGTCGAGGTGCGCCAGCGGATTCATGGTGAGTCTGCCGGACAGACGCGCTGTCTGGTCGCCGAGCTTGGTTGCCACAAACGCATGTGCAAATTCGTGGACAGGCAGCACACAGAACAGCACAAACAGTCTGGCGCAGAGATTGAGCACCAGATCCATGGAAAACCCGTTGCGGAATAAATCGAAAATCATAGTTGATCCTTTCTGCTTCGTGATTCGATCACAAAGCGGTCAAATCCGTTGAAATCATAGGTTATTGTTGAATGAAAACCGACGTCTTCAAAAAGCGACGCGATCCGACTGCCCTGCCCTTCGCCGCATTCGAACGCAAAACAGCCGTCTTCTTTCAGTTTGGAATTCCATTCCGTTGCAAAGCAGCGGTAAAAGGTCAGGCCGTCTTCGCCGCCGTCAAGCGCCATGCGCGGTTCCCGCTGCACTTCACGCTGCAGACAATCGATTTCATCCGCGCGGATATACGGCGGATTGGAAACGATCAGATCGGCCTGCGGCAACCCGGAAAAAGCGCCGGCGCCGCGCAGAACGTCGCCTCGAAAGATGTGGACTTTATGATCAAGTCCGAGATGCGCGGCGTTCTTTTGCAGATAGCGAAGCGCGTCGTCGGAGTATTCCACAAGATACACCTGCGCCTGCGGCACCAGCTTTTGCAGCGACAGACCGATGCAGCCGCTGCCGCCGCAAAGATCGATGATCACCGGCGCACAGCGGCCGCGCAGCAGCGTTTCGCATTGCAGCACCAGTTCTTCCGTTTCCGGTCGCGGAATCAGCACGCCCGGACCGACAAAGAAGGTGTCGTCCAGAAAGCTCCACTGCCCGAGAATGTATTGCAGCGGTTCGCCCTCAATCCTGCGAAGCGCCAGCTTTTCGGCCGCGTCAGCCGTCTCCGTTGAGACAGAATCAAGGGCGTGCAGCAAATAACCGGTCGCATCCGTTTGTAAAGCGGCATAGCATAACTGCTTACCTTCAAACGCCGCGTTCGGAATGTCTGCCTGCTGCAGACGGTGCGTCAGACTGACAAGCAGCGCCTGCTGCGTCATATCGCGTCGTCCTCCGGATTGTCGGTGATGACAGCTTTGAACGCCGCCAGCGCCACTTCGATCATGTCGTCCTCCGGCTCCTTGGTCGTCAGCCGCTGCATCCACAGACCCGGCGCGGACAAAACCTTGACAAACAGGTT
>CADABX010000047.1:15155-17968 GCA_902786285.1 Oscillospiraceae bacterium
TGTCAGCATCCAGACCGGCGTGCTGTTGCGCAAGCCCGGAAACGCGACGGAGATGATCGACGAAATGAGCACGCTGATGATGATGATCACAAACATGAAGCTCGTGCCGCAGCGCGGATGGAAGCGCGACTGTTTGCGCACATTTTCCACGGTCAGATCGAGCCCGTGTTCATAGCAGAAGATCGTCTTATGCTCCGCGCCGTGATACATAAAAGTGCGGCGGATATCTTTCATCAGCGATACGGCCGCGATATAGCCCACAAAAATCAGCATGCGCAGCACGCCCTCGATCAGCGCGCGGAAGTTATCCAGCGCACCGTCGGCGAGCTTGTTGAAGAAGTTGGTGATGATCGTCGGTAGATAAAAGAACAGCGCAAACGCCAGCGCGATGCCGAGCACCGAAGCCACCGCAGACAACGCGCTCATGACGCCCTTGCTCAGGTGATCGTTGAGCCATTTGTCAAATTTGCTCATATTCTCTTCGTCCGCTTCAATTTCCTCAAGGCCGGATTTTTCGGCGGAGAGCATCAGACACTGGTAGCCGAAGATCATGGATTCCACAAAGTTGACACAGCCGCGCAGTATCGGCCAGCCGAGAAACTTGACCTTGTCGCGGATGTGCTTGGGCTGCTTCATCGTGACGTCGATGGAACCGTCCGGCACACGCACGGCAACCGCGGCGCCCTTCGGACCCTGCATCATGATGCCTTCGATCAGCGCCTGACCGCCGACAGAGGTTTTATGGAGCGGACAGGAAGTATTGTTATCGGGCATAGGATACGCCTCCTTGTTTGATATCAAATTATAGTAGCAAAGCTACATCAAAGTTACTTTAGAAAATCACGCAGGGGTTTCAGATCGAGGCAGCCGAACGCCGAAAGAAATTCAAGCAGCTGTTTTGCAATACGCTTTGTGCCACCGGCGACGTCGCTTTCGATGTTGATCGGGATGATCGGGTCGTGGACGCTCAGCCGCAGCAAAAACCAGCCGCAAGTATCCTTGCCGTCGAGAAACACACGCATCCCTTCGCGGTTGTCGTCGGCCGCACGCCAGTTTTCTTTGCCGCGGATCACGAGCGAGAGCACGTCGATCACGGTGTTGCCATAGGCTTTGAAATCGTCGCAATTGATTTTGAGGCGGATTTCCGCAGCCTCCAGCGGATCCTTGAGCGACGCGATCAGCGCGTCCAGCTCCTTCCCCTGCCGGCGCAGATCGGACAATTGGATGACGATCTTCGTCATCAGATAGGCGCCGTCGTCGAGATAATAGTTTTCGCGGAAGGCGGCGTGGCCGCTCGTTTCAATCGCCAGCGGGCAGTTGACGCCTTTTGCGTTAAGTTCCAGTTGTTTGTTGATCACGTTGCGGTAGCCGCGCTTATAGCGGTAGTGGACGCCGCCGAGCGTTTCGTTGATAAACTGCGTCAGGCCGGTACTGGTCACGGAGTCGGTAACGATCGTGCCGCCGTCGTTGCCTTGTAAAGCGATATAGGACGCGAGCGCGACCAGACGGTTGCGGTTGATCTCCTTGCCGTGGTGATCCACGCAGCTTGCGCGGTCCACATCGGTGTCAAAAATGATGCCGAGGTCGGCGTTCGCTTGAACGGTTGCAGCGCTGACCGACGCCATGGCGTCTTTGTTTTCCGGGTTCGGCGCATGATTGGGGAACATGCCGTCCGGCTCGAGGAACTGGCTGCCTGAAATATCCGCGCCGAGCGGCTGCAGCACGTCAGAAGCATAGAACCCGCCGACGCCGTTGCCGGCATCCACGATGATGTGCAGGCCCTGCAGCGGATGGTCGAAATCTTCGGCGTTGACTTCCTGTTTGATCATGTCGCGCAATCTTGCGGCATAGACCGGCATATAGTCGGCGGCTTCGGCTTTCCCTTTTACGCCGTCCGGCGGATTGCCGGCTTCGGCAAGAGCAATGATGCGGTCGAGCTCGCCGCTGTCGACGCCGCCTTTTTGCAAAAAGAATTTAAGACCGTTGCGGTCAAACGGATGGTGGCTCGCCGTGATCTGCACCGCGGCGGCGCAATCGAAATCCACCGTTGTCATAAACATCGCCGGTGTGGACGCAAGGCCGCAGTCCACAGCGGTGAAGCCGAAATCGCACAACGCGCGCAAAACGGCCGTTTTGATGCGTTCGGCGGAAATGCGGGAATCATGTCCGACTGCCACGCGTTCGCCTTTTTCCACGCCGTTTTCAAGCAGGTACTGCGCAAAGCCGCCGGCCAGATCATAGACCGCTTCGTCGGTGAGCTGTACCGGATTGTTTTCCGTTTCCACGGCGACGCCGCGGATGTCGGTGCCGCTTTTGAGCGCTTTATATTGTTTCATCGTAGTTCTTCCCCTTTTCAGCGATTGTTTGTTCCATCACGCCGAGCAAAAAGCGGTACATCGGCGCAAACGCCGCAATCGCTTCGCGCAATTCGTCGAGCACTTTGCCGTTGAACAGCGGCTCCATGTCGCTCTTATAGCGGATGAAATAAAGGCTTTTCGCCTGATAATACGGACGCAAATCGCGCGGAATATCGCCGGGCTTGTCTTTGGCGTAGCGCTCGCCGCTTTCCACAGCATCCACGCTGTAAACCGATTGAAGCGCTTTGCGGAATCCATCGGGATCCGCGAGCATGGCGGCGCGGTCGGTCTCATTGGTAAAGGCCAGGTTCACGTCCACGTCGAATTTGTCGCCGGCCTTCTTGCCTTTGAACAGGGCGCGGCCTTCTTCGGCCACGTTGCGGACAGATACATACGTACCTTCTACAGAGACCGTTCCGTTGGTCATATCGCATACCAGGTAGTCATCCTCGCCGG
>CADABX010000048.1 GCA_902786285.1 Oscillospiraceae bacterium
ACAATACCGTGAATCCTTTTCTGATTTTGTTGCTGTCTAATGTCAGTTGGATCTGGTCTAATTTCTCATTTTCGTGTCCAGTTTTTGTTGACTAGTGCATATTTAGAAAACGCAAACAAAAAAGTGAAAGCCCTTGCCTTCCCCGCTGGCGGGGAAGGTGCCGTCGCGCCATGTATTTCCGATGTAACAACAACGTAAAAACACGACGGCGGATGAGGTGGAAACCCAGCCGCTGCGCATCGTTGACGGCAAAGCAAGACCTTGCCGTCCGCGCCAGTCGATCGATGATCGACACTACGGGCGCTTTGTTTATAGATATTTGTAGCGCCGATCAGTGATCGGCTTTGTTTTGGCTGTCGCCCGGTCGATCGGCCCCTTCCGTCAGTGCGCTTTGCGCAGAGGTCGCCACCGGCGACCCGCGCCCTTCCCCAACGCGCACTGCGTGCGCTGGGGAAGGCATCTTCGGTGGCTGCCTGCGGCAGCATTTGATTTGACGCTACATGCGCCTTGCTGTCAACGCTTTGTGAACCGCACGTTCAAACCTCACCCGGCACGCGCATGGAACTTGATCGCCCAACCGCGAATCGTGTGGGCGCGTGCCACCCTCTCCGCCTTCGGAGAGGGCAAGGAAGTTTTACTTTTTTGAAATCTTACAATCTAATCCGAAGCTCCCTTGCCTTCCCCGCAGGCGAGACAGGTGCCTTCGCGCCACAAAGTGAATGGTGTGGTGACAACGCTGCAACGCGACGGCGGATGAGGTGGAAAGCGCTGCTTCCAAACAAGCCAAACGGTAATGCGCATCAGTCGCCCGCGGGCCGACCGCTAGAGGATCACCCCCTGGTCGCAAATCGCTAGTTGCTAATCGCTGATCGCTAACCCCTGGTCGCTGGTCGCTGGTCGCTGATCGCTAATCACGAACCACTCAAAACCTCTTGACCTTCCCGCTTCTTTCTGCTAAAATAAGCGGTGGAATTTTTCGAAAGAAGGTGCCCTGTATGGACAAAATCAAAATGAACAAGATCGTCGAAATGGACGGCGACGAAATGACCCGTATCATCTGGCAGACGATCAAGGACGAGCTGCTTTCTCCCTTTGTCGAACTGAACACGGAGTATTACGACCTCGGCCTGCCGCACCGCGACGAGACGGACGATCAGGTCAGCATCGATGCGGGCGAAGCGATCAAAAAATACCACGTCGGCGTCAAATGCGCCACCATCACCCCCAACGCCCAGCGCGTGGAGGAATACAAGCTCAAGGAGATGTGGAAAAGCCCCAACGGCACCATCCGCGCCATTTTGGACGGCACGGTTTTCCGCACGCCGATTTTAGTCAGCGGCGTCAAGCCCGCGGTGCGCAGTTGGGAAAAGCCGATCACCATCGCGCGTCACGCCTACGGCGACGTGTATAAAGCGACGGAGTTCCGGCTGACAAAGCCCGGCAAAGCCGAGCTGCTGTTTACCGCCGAAGACGGCGAGCAGAAACGCGCCACGATCTACGACTTCGAATGCGGCGGCGTGCTGCAGGGCATGTATAACAAGGACACGTCCATCGAATCGTTCGCGCGCTCGTGCTTCAACTATGCCATCGAGACGAAGCAGGATCTCTGGTTTTCCACCAAGGACACCATCTCCAAGCAGTATGACCAGACGTTCAAGCTGATTTTCGAGGACATTTTCGAGCGCGAATACAAGGCGACCTTCGACGAGCTGGGCATCACCTATTTCTATACCCTGATCGACGACGCCGTGGCGCGTGTGATCCGCTCCAAGGGCGGCTACATCTGGGCGTGCAAAAACTACGACGGCGACGTGATGAGCGACATGGTGTCCACGGCGTTCGGCTCGCTGGCCATGATGACAAGCGTGCTCGTGTCGCCCGACGGCAACTTTGAATACGAGGCCGCCCACGGCACCGTGACGCGCCACTACTACCGCTATCTCAAGGGCGAAACCACCTCAACCAACCCGATCGCCACGATCTTTGCGTGGACGGGCGCGCTGAAAAAGCGCGGCGAGCTGGACGGCAACGCCGCCCTTGTGCACTTTGCGCAAACGCTGGAGGACGCGTCGCTGGCCGTGATCGAAAGCGGCAAAATGACCAAGGATCTTGCGCTGATGTGGCAGGGCGACGTCAAAGCTGAAACGCTGTCCACCGACGATTTCATCGCCGAAATCCGCAAGGAGCTGGAAGCGAGACTGTAAAAAAAGCCGCCTTGGGCGGCTTTTTTTAGGGCCAAGAGCTAAGGGCCGAGGGCCGAGGGCTGAGGGCCGAGGATTGATAACATATATATAGGCGCGACGTTTCTTGGCTTCCCCAAAGGTGGGGAAGCTGTCACGCGCCCACACGATTCGCGGCAAAGTAACCACACCGCATGCGCGTGACTGATGAGGTTTGAACGTGCAGTTCACAGATCATTTGCGGCAAGGTTCAAACCTCACCCGTCAGCCCTTTGGGCTGCCATTCTCGCCTGCCGTTCTCGGCTCCCGGGTCTCGCCTGCCGGCTCGGTCGTTGCTTCTGCGCTTCGCGCAGAGGTCGCCACCGGCGACCCGCAACCTCTCCACCTTTGGAGAGGGCTTTATGTTCCACAGCAGCGCCCTTGCCTTCCCCTTTGGGGAAGGTGGCACGCGCCCACACGATTCCCGGCAAAGCAGAAGCGTCAAAAGCGCGTGACGGAAGAGGTCAGCCGTGTAAAAACCAACAGAACACCAACGGTCAGCGCCGCTATATTTGCGATCGGCTTTCTGCTGTGCCGCACGGCGATCTTTGTTCTCGGATGTCAAAGCATTTTGACTTTCTTTTTCCGGCTTGTCAAACAAATTGGGTGGCCATTTTCGTCCGCTTTTGCTATCCTGTATGAGAATGAAAGAGAGGTGCTGATATGAAAAATGAAATCGGGCAAAAAATCCGGCTTGCAAGAAAACAGGCGGAACTGACACAGGAGCAGGCGGCAGAGCGGCTCGGTGTCAGCCGGCAGACGATATCAAACTGGGAAACCGAAAAGTCCTATCCCGATATCCGAAGCGTGATCCGGATGAGCGATCTTTACGGCGTTTCGCTGGATCTGCTGTTAAAAGAGGGTGCAGAAATGCCGAACAGGTATGTGCAGTACCTGGACGAGAGCACAAATATTGTGAAAAGCAACCGAAACAAAGGAAAACTGATTTTAATTTCCGTCTATCTTCTGATCTGGTCGTTTTCCATGCTCTTCTTCTGGGTGCTGATGGAACCGAGCGATGCAGGCGGTTTCGCGCTTTTGTTTCTCTGGGGGCTGCTGCCGGTGCTGACGTTTGTGGAATCTGTGCTGATCGGCACAAACGGCTACTGGGGAAAGCTCGCGTGGCTGGCGGCCCCGATCTTAGGCTTCGGCTATATGATGACGGAATACTTTACCTTTGAAACCGCCAATCACATGGCGTTCGGCAACCGGAATCTGCCGGAGTTTTCTTTGCTGCTGGCCGGCGCCGCAATCTCTGCTGCCGGGCTGGGTATCGGCAAAGGGATTCGCTTTTTACGAAACCGCCGCAAACGGGTCGGCGCCGAACCCTGACGCCGCCGATCAAAGTTCGGCGCTGCTGATTGCAGATGTTTGTTTTACGCCTGGGTGTAGGTCAGCACCGTACCGGTGTCGGTGTCGGTCATCGTCAGCGTGCTGCCCTCGATGACATAGTTCCAGGTCTGCGCCGTTGCGGAGCCTTCATAGGTGATCTCCACACTTGTGCCGTTGTCGACATAGGTGAAGTTCATGATCATGCCTTCGCCGGCATCCCATTGGCCGGTGCCGTCTTCGTTGAAGGTATAGGCGCAGCCTTCGGCTTCGTTGGCGTTCCATGTGCCCGCAAGCGCGGCTTTCGTCTCGGCGGGTGCGTCGGTCTTGCTGCCGCAGGCGGCAAAGCACAAAACGGTCAGCAGCGCGCACAGCGCCAGTGCGATTACGGTCAAAGCTTTCTTTTTCATAATAGATGATCTCCGTTTCTGTTTTTTATTTATTCGTTTATCAGCGGACGGTTATCCGTTGAAAACCGCAGGTGGATGCAAATGGGTCTCAGCCGATCGATTCAAACACCATGCCGCGCACGGTATCGATTTCCTGCTCATCCTGCCATTCGAGCTTGCCGTCGTCGAGGAACTGGATGCGACCCACGCCGTTTTCATAAACGACGGTGTCTTTTTCTTCTTCGCCTTCAAAGTTCATAACGGTCTTTGTGCTGTCGGAATAGTTGATGCGCTTGGTGTCGGGATCAAAGCGGCCGCTCATCGTCCAGACCGTCGCTTCGGTTGCGCTCGAGCCCCAGTGGACGGTGATCTTCGCGTCGGTGTCGCCGTCGGCTTCAATCGTGATGGAGCAGCGGTCGCATTCATAGTCGCCGACATAGTTCATCACGGGGTTCTGGCCGTCTTCGGCGGCGCTGTTTCCGGCGGCGTCTGCCTGCTCTTTGGCGGCGCTCAGCGCGGCGGCCACGTCGGACGCGGCGGTTGTCAACGCATCAGCCGTTGTGCTGCTGCTCGCGAGCAGCGCCTCGGCGCGCTGCAGCCGGGTGTCAAGATCGTCGGCGATCTGCGCGAAGGCTTCGTCATTTTTGATGCTGTCATAATATGCTCTGGCGCCCGCAATGGCTTCGCTCAGCGCGGCTCTGGCGGCGTCAGCCGGTGTGGCGGCTGCGGTGGTGCCGGCGGGTGCGCTTGTGTCGGACGCGGAAACGGATTCGGCTGTCGCGGTCGGATCGGTCGCGTCGGTGCCGGCCGTTTTGCCGCAGGCTGCAAACGAAAGGACAATGGCTGCGACCGCCAGCAGGGCGATCAGGGTACGGATGGGTTTTTGCATGGTGATTACCTCCAATTTTGGTTTGCTGTATTATACCACTTTTTTCCTTAAATGTAAATAAGAAAACAAAAATACAAAAACCGCTTGACATTTCCCCTTCTCACTGCTATAATCATAGAACCGCAAATTTGCAAAGCGGATCCTTGCTCTGCATTCGCAGGGCCTCAAGTCCATAAGGAGGTGCAACAAATGGCAAACAGCTACGAAACCATGTTAGTCTTTTCCGTTGCGAACGGAGACGAAGCCGTGACCGCTCTGGTTGAAAAGTTCAAGGCGCTGATCGAGGCCAACGGCACGATCGAAAGCGTTGACGAATGGGGCAAGCGCAAGCTCGCGTATCCCATCAACTACGAGACCGAAGGCTACTACATGCTCGTCAACTTCACCAGCGAACCGGAATTCCCGGCCGAGCTTGACCGTATCGTCAAGATCACCGAAGGCGTGCTTCGCTCGCTGACCGTGAAGCAGTAAGGAGGATGCAGTATGATTAACTCTGTCGTTCTCATGGGCCGCCTGGTGGCGGACCCCGAGCTGCGTACCACAACGTCTGGCAGAACTCTTTGCAACTTTCGCATCGCCGTTGATCGCTCCTATGTCAAACCGGGCGAACAGCGCCAATCGGATTTCTTCACCTGCGTTGCGTGGGAACAGACTGCTAATTTCATCAGCCGCTACTTTACAAAGGGCTCAATGATTGCGGTCGTCGGTTCCATCCAGATGCGTAACTATGAGGATAAAACAGGTGCAAAGCGCACAGCGTACGATATCAATGTTCGCGAAGTGTCGTTCACCGGCTCCAAAGCGGAAACCGGCGCCGGCTCCTACAACCAGTCCGCACCCGCGGCACCGGCACAGGCGCCTGCCTATCAGTCCGCAGCCGTCAACGATTTTGAAGAGATCACCGACGACGAAGATCTTCCGTTCTGAGCAGCAACGAAACCAAGACTAAAAGGAGGAAACAGCAATGGCATTTGAAAAAGGCAATGGCCGTCCCAACAGAAAAGGCCGCAGAAAGGTCTGCGCATTCTGTGTTGATAAAGTGGAAAAGATCGACTACAAAGACGTTGCGAGACTGCGCAAGTTCACGTCCGATCGCGCCAAGATCCTGCCCCGCCGCGTGACCGGCACCTGCGCCCGTCACCAGCGTGAACTGACCGTGGCCATCAAGCGTGCCCGTCAGGTCGCTCTCATGCCCTATACGGCTGACTAAGCAAAACAAAAACCGCCCAAGGGCGGTTTTTTGTTTTGCAGTGCATCGTGCAGAGTGCACAGTGCACAGTAGCGCCGCTCTCCGAGCGGCTTTGGTGACAGCGATTCACTGCCAACGGTCGCTTTATCGTTTGTGTAAGTCGGCCGCGGGCCGACCGCTACATCACTCATCACTAACCACTCGAAACAAGCTGCCCCGCGGGGCAGCTTGTTTTACGCAACGATATACACCTTCACGCCGTGGGGCGCAATGGTCGCTTTCACTTTGCCGTCCGTGTCGCTTTCCGTGTGCTCCCACACGTCGCGCACGGTGTAGCTGTCCTTTTGCGGCAGATGCAGGAACCCTTCGTTGGCGATCTTCTGACACGAAAACGTGTGTTTGACGGTGATCTCCGTCTTGTTAAACAGGCACACCGCGGCCTTCGCG
Source organism: Oscillospiraceae bacterium (assembly GCA_902786285.1). Classification (GTDB taxonomy): domain Bacteria; phylum Bacillota; class Clostridia; order Oscillospirales; family Acutalibacteraceae; genus UBA6857. The sequence continues at coordinate 6,463 of CADABX010000048.1, forward strand.
CCCAACAGGGGCTTTACCAGCACATCCACGCCGCCCATCCGTACCCGGCGGCAGGGAACGCCGAGCGGATCCTGATTGATCGCGATCATCTCTTTGTTTGTGAGGATCTGCCAAATCTTGTTGTCCGTGTCCACAGTGCCGTCGGCGCGGATGAATTTGCGCACGTCGTTGCCGAGAATCAGCGGCGCGTTCATCATGCACCAGAGCGAGAAATGCGCGCGGTTCTCTTCATGCGTCAGCTTGCCGTTGCCGACTTCCAGCATATCCGGGTCGTTCCAGCCGCCGATGCCGGCGTATTTCCAAAGCTTCACCGTGTGCTCATACAGCGCGACGATCGACAGCCAGTTGGCGGCGATGTCGCCCGTGGTACGCCAGAGGTTGCCCGCTTCTGCGCCCCAGATATACGGCCGGTTGAAGCCCCATTCGCAGATCGAATAGACGATCGGCTTTTCCGGAACACCGTTTTTTTCGGCGTATTCCTTGGTGGCGCGCTTGAGCTCGCGGCCCATCAGCTTATACTGGATCGCCGCCGAATCGAACGCGGAGCCGACCGGGTTGTCAAAGACGAGCGTGTTGACGCCCTCCTGCAGTGTAATTTCGGTCTGCACGCGCCGTTCGCCGTGCAGCGGCATGCGGCCCTTGGCGCAATAGATGTGGTATTCCTCTTTGCCGTTGACCGTCAGGCGCACAAACCGTTCGGCGTCGTCGGCCTTGGCAACGAGCAGCGTGAGGACGTATCGGCCGGCTTCTTGCGGCTCCACGCGCACGGAAAACGACCCGGCGCGCGACGACAGGCCCGTGACGAATTTCTGTCCGACATGGCTGTCTTCCACCACACGGGCGCGGCCTTTCAAAAGAAAGTCGTCCACGCCGAACACGGCGCACACGCCGTCGCTGTTTGCCAGCTCCACCTGCCGGATGCGCGGCGCTTTTTCCGAGATCCTTTTGTTGTGGCAAAAGTCATACTTGAAATATTCGACGCCCCACGACGCGAACGTGTCGGCATCGACGGCCTCGTGGCGCAGCGAGCCGGGGTAGTCCTCGCAGGTGTGGGTGCCGTTGGACGAATAGATGCCGAGCTTGAGGCCGCGGGCGTTGACATACTGCGCGAGCGCCGGGATGCCGGCGGGGAAGGTCGCCTTGTCCCATTGGAGACGGCCGTCCTTGTCGCGCTCCGAGCTTTGCCAGCAGTCGTCGATGTTCACATAGGTGTAGCCCGCGTCCTTGAGGCCGCTTTTGTCCATCGCGTCGGCGATCTCCCTGATGAGGTCTTCGCTGATGTGCGACGCAAACAAATTCCAGCTTGACCAGCCCATCGGCGGCGTCAGTGCGGCGCCGTTGTTGTAGGGCGCGGTGGTGCGCTCGTTGAGCTGCAGCTTGTGCGCCGCCTGCTTGACCGTGCAGACCGGGCAGAACTCCTTTTGTTTGATCTTGACCGCGGCCACGGCGGCAGCAGCCACAGCCGCGCCCGCACCGGCAGCGGCAACAGCGGATTTGAGCAGTTTTTTGTTTTCCATATTTTTTCTCCTTTATTACAGGATCCCGAAGGAACGCATGATAAACACTGTGATAAACAAACTCACCATCGAGGCGGCCGACGTCCAGACCACATACTGCGCGCCGAGTTGGTCGTCGCCGCCGATCTCGCTGACCATGACGGAGCTCGATACGGCGATCGGCGAGGCAAAGATTGCGACGAGCGCGGGATATTCCACCCGGCTCATCGGCAAAACACCGAAGTGAGAGAGGAGCACCGCGCCGCCGATGGCAAAAAGCGGCGCGAACACCAGCCGCATCAGCACGCCGAGCGTGATCTGTTTGCGCAGCGCCTTGACGGCGGAAAAATCAAACCGGGCGCCCAATACGACCAGCGCCAGGGGCGTTGCGGCTTTGGACGCGATGGACAGCGCCGAAAAGAAAAACGGACAGTCGCGCGCGAGCGAAAACCACGGCTCCCCCATCGGGTTCTTCGGCAGCAGCATCCGCACGCCCACCGTGACGATGCCGAGAAAGACGGCGATGATCAGCGGGTTTTTCAGCGTGCGCACAAAGGTCTGCAGCGCGGAGGGCTTTTTTTCGCCCGCGTAGCGCGACAGACAGATGACCGCCAGCGTGTTGAACAGCGGAATCGTCACCGCCGTTGCCACCGCCGTAAACGCCACCGCCGGCGCACCGCCGAGCGCATCGGCGAGGGGGATGCCCACGATAGCGCAGTTGGAGCGGTAGACGCACTGGATAAACGGGCCCTTTTGCAGCCGGTCGGGAATCAGCAGCCTTGCCAAAAGCACGCCGATGCCGTAGAGCGCCAGCACCGCCGCGGCGCAGTAGCCCACCGCACTCCACCGCACATCCCGCAGGGATTCGATTTCATAAATGTTGCAATACAGCAGCAGCGGCAAAAACACGCGGAAGACGAGCTTGTTGGCCTTGAGAAAAAACGCGTCGTCGGCAAACTTTAGCCGTCGCAGCCCGTAGCCGAGCGCCGCGAGCAGCAAGATCGGCAGCACGGCGTTGAGCGCGTAGAGGAACACTTGTCCCAATTTTATCACCTTCTGTTGTTGTAAGGATAGCACAGTTGACAGTCGTTCGTGCTTAGTGCTTAGTGGTTAGAGTTGCGTCACGGAGTCGGCGGCGCAGTCAATAGTTGACAGTTGTAGCGGTCGGCCCGTGGCCGACTGATGCACAAAGGTTAAGTTGCATAGCAGCCCATGGGTTGCGGGTCGCCGGTGGGCGACCTCTGCCGTAGGCAGAAGCAACGACCGAGCCGGTAGGCGAGACCTGCCGCTACACGAACTGCTGATTATTAGCCACTAGTCGCTCACCGCTCCGACGTCAACCACAACCAACGTTTCCTCCTTCACGCGAAACGCCACGTCAAACGACGCGTAGCGCATCTTATACACCCGGCCGGGGTCGTCCTGATAGCCCGGGCGCGGATCGAACGAAAGCACCTGTTTGAGCGCCGCGCGCTTTTCTTCGGGCACAGCTTCGAGCATCGTTTCGTCGCACACGACCCGCAGCGTGCCGCCCGTTTTGGCAAACCCGCTTTTCGCTTCCGGCACAGCGTCGGCATAGGGCAGATAGGGCTTGATATCGAACACCGGCGTGTTGTCGGCTAAATCGCCGCCCGCAACATGCAGCACCGGCGTGCCGTCGGTCAAAATCTCCACGCGTTCGAGCCGCACGCAGGAAAGCCCCACCGGGTTCGGCCGAAACGGCGCGCGCGACGCGAACACACCCACGCGGGTGTTGCCGCCGAGCTTGGGCGGCCGGACGGTCGGCGTATCGCTGCTGCCGGCACGGTCAAACTGCCACAGCAGCCACAGATGGGAATACCCGTCGATCCCGCGGATGTAATCGGGAGACGAAAACGGCGGCAAAAACACCACCCGGCCCTGCAGATCGCCCGCCAGTCCGCTTTGGCGCGGCAGACCGAATTTATCGGGAAAATCGCAGCGGTAAACGGCCACGGGCCGCAGCGTCAATGTCTGCATGGCGGCGCCTCCTTTCCGCACGGCATAGATTCTTTTTTTACAAAATAGAATACGTAATGAACATATTATAGCAGATTGTCTTCGGAATTGCAATTGACTTTTGCAAGACAGACAGGTATAATAGTGAAGATAGTTTCAACCACGGAGGGATACAGCCATGATTTCATTTGCACTCGAAAACAAGCAGTTCCGCGTTTTGCGGGACGGCAAACCCGTTTTTGCGGTGGCCCAGGGCGCTTCGGTGGCCGAGGTGGCCAACATCGACGCCAAATACAAAATGAGCCGCGGCAGCTTTGTGCTCAAGGAAAAGGTGATCGGCCGCCGGCCGCTGTTTGTGGTGGATATGCAGAAGACCGCCGACGGCGTTGTGCTGGTGCTCGACGAGGGCAAGCTGAAAATCGAAACCCTGTACGGCGGCGAACGGATCCGGGTGACGCCGGTGGGCCTTGCCGTCTATGACCGGCTGTATCTGCGCGTGGACGCTTTGAAGGACGAAGCCGTCTACGGCACCGGCGAAACGTTCAGCGAATTTGACCTGCGCGGGCACAAAAGCGCCGTCTGGGTCAGCGAACATATCAACGCCATGCAGATCGCGCGCAAGGTGTTCCATATCGCCACGCACACGAAGCGCGACGACAAAAAGAAAAAGTTTGAATCCTACGCGTCGTACTACGTCCAGCCGACGTTCCTCTCGTCGCGCAAATATTTCTTCCACTCCGACGCGACCACCATTTCCCGCTTTGATTTCACATCCGACACCGAGCACAAACTCCAGATCGACCCGGCCGCGCCGTTTTATTTCGGCTTCGGCGATACATTTGAAGCGGTACTCGAAAATCTGACCGACCTCATCGGCCGCCAGATCATGCTGCCCGACTGGGTTCACGACGGCGAGATCCTCGGCGTGCAGGGCGGCACCGCGGTCATGGACCAAAAGCTGCAGACCGCGCTGGACCACGACATGGCCGTGGCAGGTGTGTGGATTCAGGACTGGGAGGGCCGGCGCGTCACAGCCGTCGGCAAACAGCTTTACTGGAACTGGGTGTGGGATGAAGAACTGTATCCCGAGCTTGACAAGCGCATTCAGGAATACGCCGCAAAGGGCGTCAAAATCCTCGGCTACTGTAACACCTTCCTCGCGGTGGAAAAACCGCTGTATAAAATCGCCGCCGAAAAAGGCTACTGCGTCAAGGACAAGGACGGCAATGACTATCTTGTGACCATCACGACCTTCCCGGCCGCCATGGTCGATCTGACGAACCCCGACGCCTACGAGTGGATCAAGGGTGTGATCAAGGAGCATATGATCGATTTCGGCCTTGCCGGCTGGATGGCGGACTTCGGCGAATATCTGCCGACCGACTGCGTGCTATACAGCGGCGAAGATCCCTTCGTTGTCCACAACACGTGGCCGGCGCTTTGGGCCAAATGCAACCGCGAAGCGATCAAAGAGACCGGCAACGAGGGCAAGATCATGTTCTTTACCCGCGCGGGCTACACCGGCACGGGCAAATATTCCACCATGATGTGGAACGGCGACAACCATGTGGACTTCTCGGTCGATCTCGGCTTGCCGTCGGTCATCCCGGCCATGCTGTCGCTGACCTGCTGCGGCTTCGGTCTGAGCCATTCCGATATCGGCGGCTACACGACGTTTTATAACCTCAGGCGTTCCGAGGAGCTGTTCATGCGCTGGTGTGAAATGAACGCCTTTTCGCCGCTTTTGCGCGGCCACGAAGGGCTCAATCCCGACCTCAACGCTCAGTTTGACGCGAGCGAACCCGTTTTGCGCCACGGCAAATATATGAGCCAAATCCACAAGCAGCTCAAGCCCTATCTGGTTGCCGCTGACCGCAAAAACAGCGAGACCGGCGTCGGTATCGTGCGTCCGCTGTTCTTCTATTACGACGAGCCGCGCGCCTACCAGGAGATGCACGAATATCTGCTTGGCCGCGACATTCTTGTGGCGCCGGTGATCGAACAGGGCGCCACGACGCGCGACGTCTATCTGCCGGAGGACGGCTGGATCCACGCGCCGACCGGCAAGCAATATCGCGGCGGCATCCACACCGTGGCTTCGCCGATCGGGTCGATTCCGGTGTTCTACCGCAAGGACGCGTCCGACGACGTGAAAGCCATCATGGAAAGCCTTGTTTTCCCAACCACGGAGGATCTTTATGCTTGAGCATCTCAACGAAGTCAACGACGTGACAATCTGCTCCGTTTTTGACGACTGTTTCAAAACCTACGGCCGCGTGCTGACGAATATCGACTTTTCGCCCCTGTGCGATTATCTTATCGCGCAGACGCCGGTACCCGAAACGGGCAACATCTATGTCGCGTCGGACGAAAAAATGGAGGCAATGCCGGTCTGCGCCCTGACGCAGAACACCGTCTACGGCGGCATGCCGATCCAGATCGGCTATTGCAACGGCCGCAACACCACCTATAACGGCTTCGAATACCACAAGGGCTCGGAGATCAATGTGGCGGCGACCGATCTGATGCTTGTCCTCGGCCACACGTGGCAGATCGAAGACAACCGCTTTTATGTCGGCAACGAGCAGGTCTTCTTTGTGCCGCAGGGCACGGCGATCGAGCTGTTTCAGACCACGCTGCACCTGTCTCCCTGCCGGGTGACGGACGACGGTTTCCGCGCCGTGGTGATTTTGCCGCGCGGCACCAACACGCCGCTGACGGAAAAGCCGGCGGACCCGACCGGCGAAAACCGGCTGCTGCTGCAAAAAAACAAATGGGTGCTGTCCCATCCCGACCGCGAACCGCTGATGAAACAGGGCGCGTTTCCGGGGCTGATCGGGGAAAACAAAGAGCTGAAATACTGAGCGCAATGTGTTGCTGCGCAACGTGAAATATTTGCTGCGCAAATGTGAAATGGCTGCGCCGTGATATATTGGCTTTGCCAATATGAAATGTGCTTCGCACATTGTTGGACGCCGCGCTTCGCGCGATGCGTCTAAAGCGTAGCGGAAAAGCTGTGCCTTGCCACAAGAGATTGCAAACAATTCAGATGGCGGGCAGCGTGTTGTTGTCTGTTCGCGTTTCAGCGGATATCATCTGCCTGCTTCCGGCAGCAAATTGTTTCCGCCGCGGCAGAGGGTTTCAGTTTGTTACGCGGTTGACCCGCGACCGCAATTCCGAATTCCGAATTCCGAATTCCGAATTGAACGAAGTTCCGAATTGAACGAAGTTCCGAATTCCGAATTTTAAAGAAGACTTCATTACAAAAAAACAAAGCGAGGTAAAAACCATGTCTTTTCAATTCGCCTACATCCCCATCGGTGTGCCGACGTTCCATCTCGAGTCGGCGCAAAAAGCCTTTGACGATTCCGTGTCGCTGCTGCGTGCCATCGACCCCGACGTGCGCGTGCCGGACGAGATGCTTTTGTCGCTCGACAAGCTGAACGCGTTTCTCGACACGATCACGCCCGATTTTGTGATCGTGCAAAACGTCACGTTTGCCAACGCCGCCTATATGAGCGCCGTGCTGCGCCGGTTTTCGTGCCCGGTGCTGCTGTGGACGTTGCGCGAGCCGGTGATCGACGGCGGCCGTCTGCGTCTCAACTCCCTGACCGGCGCCTATTCCGCGGCCAACATCATGCGCGCCTGCGATCAAAAATTCTCCTACGTCTTCGGCGCCCCGGCGGAGGACAAAACCGTCCGCGCCATCCGCGCGTGTGTTGCGGCGGCGAAGGTCAAATACAATATGCGCCACCTGAATCTCCTGCAGATCGGCCACACGCCCGAGGGCTTCGGCTTCGGCCGCGGGCTCGACGCGGAGATGCTCTCCGTCTTCGGCGTCAACCTCAAATCGATTGAAGCGCGTGAGCTCATAAATCAGGCGAAGGCCTGCTCCGACGAAGAAGCCGACCGCTATCTCGAAAACGCCAGGAGCCGCATCGTGGGGCTCGACGACACCAAGGAACAAAACAAGCGCGACTTTGCGCGGCTCTACGCGGCATATGACAAGTATGTGAAGGACAACAACATCGGTGCGGTGTCGAGCCGCTGCTGGCCGGATTTCTTTGTGGATTTCGGCACCCCGGTGTGCGCGGTGCTCGCCATGCTCGGCGACAACGGCGTGCCCGCCTCGTGCGAAGCGGACGCCTACGGTGCGCTGTCGATGTATATCGGTCAGACCCTCACCGGAAAATGCACCTTCTTCGGCGACCCGGTGTCGCTCGACGAAACGGAAAACACCATCACGTTCTGGCACTGCGGCACGGCGGCGTGCTCGCTGGCGCGCGAAGACACCGGCGCCGTTTGCGGCGTCCATTGCAACCGCAAGATCGGCCCGACGCTCGAGTTCGGCTGCAAAGCGGAAAAGGCGGTCACCGTCTTCCGCATCGGCCGCGAAAAGGACGGCACGTTCCGTTTCTTCCTGTGCGGCGGCGAAGCGCTCGACAAGCCCAAGCAGTTCAACGGCACGTCGATCGTGGTCAAAACCGAAAACGACAGCCGCGCTATCGTGGAAGCCTCGGTCAAAAACGGCTGGGAGCCGCACTTCGTGGTCGCTATGGGCGACATCAGGCAAGAGCTGCGCGATCTTGCAACGATGCTCGATATTCCCGTGGAGGCGTATTGAGTGCACAGTGCATAGTGCATAGTGCACAGTCGGGGCGGCCATCGGCCGCCCGTCAGTCGACAGTCAACAGTTATCGGACAACAGCAACAGCCGCCTGCGGGCGGCTGTTGCTTTAGGGCCAAGGGCCAAGGGGCAAGTTTATCTTTTATTGAAAACGTAATTATAAACCCGAAGTTTCCTTACCTTCCCCGCTGGCGGGGAAGGTGCCGTCGCGCCACGTATTTCCGGTGTAACAACAACGTAAAAACGCGACGGCGGATGAGGTGGAAACCCCACCGCAGCGCACCGTTCACGGCAAAGCACGCCGGTCGCTTGTCGCTGATCGCTGATCGCTTAGCCGGCCGTTGGCCGGCGCTGCTATGCACTGCGCACTGTGCACTATGCACTTTTATACAATACTGTTATGGTACAATTGATGGGTAACAAATAAAAGAAGAAATTCAACTCAAATGTGATATGATGTTAATAACCACAAAAACACATATCAAGGGAGAGCTG
>CADABX010000049.1 GCA_902786285.1 Oscillospiraceae bacterium
CCTTTGCCGTCAGAGATTGCAAATCGGTTCGTTGGCGGATGATCGGTTTCGAAAGCGAAGACCTGCAACGGATACAATCCACCCGTTTTCGGCTTCGGATCGTTTGCGCCGCGGCAGAGAGTTTCAGATTGTTGCGTGACTGACCCGCGACCGCAATTCCGAATTCCGCATTCCGAATTCCGAATTGCGCGAAGCGCGATGCGTCAAATGTGTTGCTGCGCAACGTGAAATATTTGCTGCGCAAATGTGAAATGGCTGCGCCGCGATATATTGGCTTCGCCAATGTCAAATGTGTAAAGGCAAGGTGATCCCTTTGCCGTCAGAGATTGCAAATCGGTTCGTTGGCGGATGATCGGTTTCGAAAGCGAAGACCTGCAACGGATACAATCCACCCGTTTTCGGCTTCGGATTGCGCGAAGCGCTCCGCGCTTTCCTCACACGCTCAATTCCGCCTTGATATCCGAATCCGGATAGCGCGCGAGGATCGGCGCGATCACGTCTTTGAGGAATGCATCCACCTGTCCGGCGGCGCGGCCGGTGTATTTCGTCGGGTCGAGGTGCTGCTCGATCTCCGCTTTCGTCAGCGGGAACGTGTCGTCTGCGGCAATGCGGTCGATCAGATCGTTGACGCCGCCCTCGAGCTTGACCTTAGCGGCGGCCGCGTGGGAATGGACACGCAGCGCTTCGTGCAGCTCCTGGCGGTTGCCGCCGCGGCGAACGGATTCCATCATGATATTTTCCGTTGCCATAAACGGCAGCTTTTCCATCACACGGCGGTTGACGACCTTTTCATAGACCACCAGTCCGTCCGTGACGTTGATATAGATTTGCAAAATCGCATCCACGGCGAGAAACGCTTCGGCCACGGAAATGCGCTTGTTGGCAGAATCGTCGAGCGTGCGCTCAAACCACTGGGTAGACGCCGTCATCGGCGCGTTGAGCGCGTCAACCATCACATAGCGCGCCAGCGAGCAGATACGCTCCGAACGCATCGGGTTGCGCTTATAGGGCATCGCCGACGAGCCGATCTGGTGTTTGCCGAACGGCTCCTCCATCTCTTCAAACGACTGCAGAATCCGCAGATCGTTGGCAAATTTGCATGCGCTTTGCGCCACGCCGGAAAGCACAGCGAGGAAATAGGAATCCACTTTGCGTGAATACGTCTGGCCGGAAACCGGCACGCAGCCGTCAAAACCCATATCCGCGGCAATCAGCGCTTCGAGCTTTTTGACCTTTTCTTCGTCGTTATCAAACAGCTCCATAAAGCTCGCCTGGGTGCCGGTGGTACCCTTGGAGCCGAGGAGCTTGAGGCGCGAAAGCTGGAATTCGAGGTTTTCAATATCCTCCGTCAGCTCGTTCATCCACAGTGTAGCGCGCTTGCCCACGGTTGTGAGCTGCGCGGGCTGCAGATGGGTATAGGCAAGGCACGGCAGCGCCTTGTATTTTTCGGCGAAGGCGGCAAGATTGCGCAGCACCTGCGCACACTTTTTGAGTACCAGCTCGCTCGCCTCGCGCAGAATGATCACGTCGGTGTTGTCGCCCACATAGCAGCTTGTGGCGCCGAGGTGGATGATCGGCTCCGCCTTGGGGCATTGCTTGCCATAGGCATAGACGTGGCTCATCACGTCGTGGCGCACCTCTTTTTCGCGCGCCTCGGCCACGTCGTAGTTGATATCGTCCTTGTGCGCCTCCAGCTCTGCGATCTGCTCGTCCGTGATTGCGAGGCCGAGGGTCTGTTCGGCTTTGGCCAGCGAGATCCACAGTCTGCGCCAGGTCTTGAATTTGTGGTCGTTGGAAAAGAGATATTGCATCTCCGGGCTCGCATAGCGGGTGGAGAACGGGGAAATATAGCTGCTTCTGTCTGTCATGGCTGAACCTCCAAACATATCGATAGACCGAAGGCAGAACCCGAAACCGAAGACAATTCGGAATTCGGAATTCGGAATTCGGAATTGCTGGACGCCGCGCAAAGCGCGATGCGTCAAATGTGTTGCTTCGCAACGTGAAATATTTGCTGCGCAAATGTGAAATCGCTGCGCGGTGAAAGATTGGCTTCGCCAATATGAAATGTGCTTCGCACATTGTTGGACGCCGCCTGCGGCGATGCGTCGAATGTGTTGCTTCGCAACGTGAAATATTTGCGGCGCAAATGTGAAATCGCTGCGCGGTGAAAGATTGGCTTCGCCAATATGAAATGTGCTTCGCACATTGTTGGACGCCGCCTGCGGCGATGCGTCGAAAGCACAGCGGCAAAGTGGATGTCTTTGCCGCAAAGTGTCTTTTTTTGTTATCTACACATGCCCGTCGGCGGATCGCTTCCGCCGCGGCGGTTTGTTTTCGGTTGCTGCAACAAATATCCGCGACCGAAACGTGCAAAGCACATTTCACTTGCGCAAAGCGCAAATATCACGCCGCAGGCATATCACGTTTGCGCAGCAAACATATCATTCAAATAATCGTCGCCAGACGATTATTTGCCGCCGCCCGAGTTCTCTTTGCGAATCACGTCATGCGCGCCGCCCTCGACAATGCTCGTTGCCGAAACGAGGGTCAGCTTCGCCTTTTTCTGGAACTCCTTGATATTCAGCGCGCCGCAGTTGCACATGGTGGAGCGGACTTTCGAAAGCGTGCGGTCCACGTTGTCCTTGAGCGGGCCGGCATACGGCACATAGGAGTCGACGCCTTCCTCGAAGGAGAGCTTCTTGTCGCCGCCCATATCGTAGCGCTGCCAGTTGCGGGCGCGGTTAGAGCCTTCGCCCCAGTATTCCTTGACATAGGTGCCGCCGAAGAAGAGCTTTTCGGTCGGGCTTTCGTCAAAGCGCGCAAAGTAGCGGCCGAGCATGACGAAGTCCGCGCCCATCGCGAGCGCCAATGTCAGATGGTGGTCATAGACGATGCCGCCGTCGGAGCACACGGGCACATAGACGCCGGTTTCTTCGAAGTATTCGTCGCGCGCTTTGCACACGTCGATCAGCGCCGTCGCCTGGCCGCGGCCGATGCCCTTGGTTTCGCGGGTGATGCAGATGGAGCCGCCGCCGATGCCGACCTTGACAAAATCCGCGCCGCAGTCCGCGAGGAAGCGGAAGCCGTCGGCGTCCACAACATTGCCCGCGCCGACCTTCACCGTGTCGCCGTAGCGTTCCCGGATCCATGCGATCGTCAGCTTCTGCCATTCGGAAAAGCCTTCAGAAGAGTCGATGCAAAGCACATCCGCGCCGGCGTCCACAAGGGCCGGCACACGGTCGGCATAGTCGCGGGTGTTGATACCGGCGCCGACCACAAAGCGCTTGTGGCTGTCGAGCAGCTCGTCGGGGTTTTCCTTGTGGGATTCATAGTCCTTGCGGAACACGAAATAGAGCAGCCGTCCGTCGTCGGTGACGATGGGCAGAGAGTTGAGCTTGTTGTCCCAGATGATGTCGTTCGCTTCGGCAAGGGTAGTGCCCTCTTTGGCGGTGATCAGCTTGTCGAGCGGGGTCATGAAATCCCGAACCTTTTCGTCGGTGCGCATCCGGGTCACGCGGTAGTCGCGGCTGGTCACGATGCCGAGCAGCTTGCCGTTCGACGTACCGTCGCTGGTCACGGCAACGGTGGAATGGCCGGTCTTTTCCTTGAGCTCCAACACGTCTTTGAGCGTTGCGTCGGGTGTGAGATTGGAATCGGAGGACACAAACCCGGCCTTATACGCCTTGGCGCGTGCCACCATGGCCGCCTCGTCCGCCACAGACTGGGAGCCGTAAATAAACGAAACGCCGCCGCTCTTTGCAAGCGCAACCGCAAGCCGGTCGCCCGACACGGACTGCATGATGGCAGACGTCATCGGAATGTTCAAAGAGATGGCGGGTTCCTCGCCTTTTTTAAATTTGACAAGCGGCGTTTTCAGCGACACATTGGCCGGTACGCATTCGCTCGAGGAATACCCCGGGATCAGCAGGTATTCGTTAAAGGTATGGGAAGGTTCGTTGATATAGGTTGCCATGGCACTCTTCCTTTCTCTTTCGCTGTATTTTTACTATTATAGTATAAAATCGCCCTGCTTGTCAATGACAAACGCACGTTGAAACGTAAAAGATTTTGCGCCCCGCCGCTTGCCTTTTGTGCGAAAAAACGATATACTGTTTTTCAGAGGTGATGATGATGGATATTCGGCTCTTTTACCGCGAACAGGGCGACGGCGAGCCGCTTGTTTTGCTCCACGGCAACGGCGAAAGCAGCGCGTATTTCAAGCATCAGATCCCGGTTTTCTCGCGGTACTATCATGTGTTTGCCGTTGACACCCGCGGCCACGGACAGACCCCGCGCGGCGAAAAGCCGTTTACCCTCTCACAGTTTGCCGACGATCTGCGGGACTTTCTGGACGAACACGACATCGAAAAGGCGCACATCCTCGGCTTTTCCGACGGCGGCAACATCGCGCTGCTCTTTGCGCTGCGCTATCCCGAACGGGTCAAATCGCTGATCCTCAACGGCGCGAATCTCGAGCCGAAGGGCGTCAGATTCCGCTATTATGCGGAGATCCTTTTGACATACCGGCTGGCGAAGCTGCGGGCAAAGCGCAGCGAAACGGCAAAGCGCACCGCCGACCTGTATGCCCTCATGGTAAAGGAGCCGCACATCGATCCGCAAGCGCTCGCCGCGCTGACGGCGCCGGTGCTGGTGATCGCCGGCACGCACGACATGATTGCGGAAAAGCATACCCGGCTGATTGCCCGCAGCATCCCGAACGCGCAGCTTTGCTTGCTCGACGGCGACCATTTTATTGCGGCAAAGCGCCCGCAGGCGTTCAACGACGCGGTGCTGGCGTTTTTGGAAACCGCCGCAGCGGTCTGATTATTTTTCCTTTGCCGCTTGCTTTTTCCGGCTTTATAAGGTAAAATAAAAATATCTTAAGAAAAATGGAGGTTCCGCCTATGAAAACAACAAAGAAACTCATCGCCGTTTTGCTGGCGCTGCTGATGCTGCTTTCCGTGTTTGCCCTTGCCGCATCCGCCCGTGCCGCAGCGGATACACCCGATCCGACCGGCTACGATCCTCTGTCGGGAGAATCCGAAACGTCGTATGTTCTGCGTCAGTTCAAGGATTTCATCCAAAATATCCGCGACACTCTCCGCGGCTTTTTGCAAAAGCTGCTGCCCGACTTCCTCGCCGATCTGCTGGATAAGCCGGCGGCATAAAAACCGAACCGAACAGAAAAACACAGCACCTGCGCAGGCAGGTGCTGCTTTTGTTTGCGTTAAAACACAACCGTCTTGTCTTCGCCGACGCCGTTGACGCCGTCAAGGATGTATTTGTTGCCCTTGGGGTCGCACAAAAAGCCGGTGAGCGAGCCGAAGGTGATGTGGTAGTCCGACTGCATGACGCCGAGGTTGAACTTCATCACAAACTCGTCGCCGATATCGAAGGTGAGATCCACCATGCCGTGTTCGTCCCTGATATGCCACAGCAGCGGCGTTTCGTGGGTAAACGTGACGGGCGTCAAAAGCGTGGAATCGTTTTCGAACCAGATCAGGTTTTCGTTGAACTGATCCTGGTCAACGCTCTGGTTGCGCGTGAGATTGAAGCCGAAATACTGCTCTCTGCCGTTGATCGGCAGGCGGCACATCGTGGTAACCCAGTCGTAGTGGGATTTGCGCGGATAGTAGCCGCGATGATCGTCGATGATGGCGAGGGTGTTTTCGTCCGCAAGCAGCCGTTCGCCGTTCACCTCGAGATAGCCCTCGACCCGGAACAGATCCTTCTGGGTATACAGCGGTTTGTTGTCGCCGAAGGGGATGTTGACCACGCTGGGCTTGGACACACGCTTGAGGTTGAGCCGGTAGGACACGTCGCCCTTCTTTTCGCTCAGCCCGAAGCCCGACACGATCGCCTCGCCGCGCTGGAAATCGTTGATAAAGCGGATCTGGGTTTTGCCGGATTCGGCTTTGGTTTCGGCGCCGCGCAAAAGGTTTTCGGAAATGACGGCCTTCTGCGGCGGCAGCATCTCCTGCCAGGCGGTGCATTTTTTGGTCTCGGTGTTATACACCACGGTCAGCGCCGTGCCGAAGATCGGCATTTTGCACACGGCCGTGAGCAGCACATATTTGCCGAAATTGACCTCTGCCGCCTCCCACAGCGTCAGCCGCATGCGGTTGAGCTTATTGGGCAAAACGGAGGGCTTGTTGACCTTGAGAAAATCCATCGTTTCAAACTCTTTGTCAAACGTGCCGAAATAACAGTTGCCGTTTTCGTCGGCAATGTCGGGCGGCGTCGGCACCGCGTTGCGTTTTTCGGAAAGGACCGATTCAAAATCCGTTGCCATCAAAAGACCACCTTTCAATTGTTCTGTAAATATTATAGCAATGTGAAGAAAGTATGTCAAGAGGAGTTAGGGATTAAGGGATTAAGGGATTAAGGGACTAGGGGTTAGGGGCAAGAGGCTGTGGATTGCGGGAGAATAAACGCTTTCATGCGCGGGCAGCGTCTGATATTCAGCGCGTCTGTTCGTCGCGGCACTTCGTCCCTGATCCCTTGTCCCTGGTCCCTCAACTAAAAAAGCGCCCCACGGCGCTTTTTTAGTTGTTCACCCGATGATGTGCGCCGTCGCTTTCCGGCGTCAGGGCGGCAAAGGTATAGCCCTTACTGAGCGCCCATGTGATGAATTCATCCATCACATTGACCGTGTATTCCTTCACATCGTGGCAAAGCACCACAGCGTTTTTGTAGTTGGCAACGCCCACCTTGCAGTTTTGCAGCACCTCTGCGCCCGAAATGTTGTTGGCTGCGTCGCCGCTGGCCACGTTCCAGTCAAAATAGGAAAGGCCCTTTTCGCCCGCCTGTTTGACCAGCTCGGTCATAATCCCCGGCGTGTTCTTGCTCACCGTGTTGGAGCTGCCGCCCGGGAAGCGGAACATCTTGGTCTCGGCGCCGGTCTGCGCCTTGATGACCTCCTGCATGGCGTTGAAATCCTGCCAGTAGGCGTCGGTGCTCGCATAGATTTTGTTGTAGTCGTGGGTATAGGAGTGGACGGCCACGGCGTGGCCCTCCTTCGCCTCGCGCTTGATCATCGATTCATACTGGCTGTAGACGTGCGTCAGGAAAAACGTTGCCTTCACATCGTGCTTTTTGAGGATGTCCAACAGCCGCTCGGTATACGGGCCCGGGCCGTCGTCAAAGGTGAGATAGATCGTGCGGCCGTTGCTGTTTTCCGGCGCTGCGGTCGTCTGTTCGTCGGTTTGCGCATTGCCGGTTTCGTCCGTGTTTTCGCTGTCGGCGTCTTCGCCGTCTTTGGTTTCGGCGTCGGCGTCCACACTCTGGCTGTCGGTCGGCTCCACCAGGGCACGCGCATTGTGGCGCGTGGCGGCCAGGCCCACGATGTAGGTCACGGTAAAGATACCGACGAAGATCAGCACCAGTGTGATCACGCGCTGGGAAAAGAGCGCGCGCTTTTTTGCAATCGTTTCAAAATTCTGTTTTGCCATACGACTTCCCTCTGTTATTATAATCATACTTATTTTATAAGGGATTCGACAAAAAATCAATAGCCTGCGGCAAAATATCCGCGCTTTCGCCTCTTTTTTTTGCAAAATGCGGGCTGCAGCTCTGTACTTTTTACGTCGGATGTGCTATGCTTTTTGCGGGTGATACTATGATACAAACGATTCTCGACGATCTGCGGCAGCACAAAGACACGCTGCGCAAGCTGGTGTTTTCCGACCGCAGCGACAAAAGCTTCCCCTACGAAAAGATCTGCGTGCGGCCGTTTCAAAAGAACGGCGAAACCCTTTTTCAGCTCGAACAGTTCAAGGGTCCGCAGGTGTTTCATCAGAATCTTTCGTTCGACGAACTGTGCACATGGGTGGAAACGACCGGAGAAAAGCAGTACCGTCAGCTTTTGCTTTCGGCGGCGGGTACCGACGTCCAGTATACGATCCGCGCCGGGCGCGTGCGGCGCAAAGCGCGGGCAACCGCCAACGCTGCCGCTGTGCCAAAGGCGCACAACCGCGAAAAGCAGTATCTGCTGCGCGAGGGAGAGAACATCCCGGCGCTCGTCGATCTCGGTGTGTTCACAAAGGATTTCAAAATCGTCAAGGCGAAGTACGACAAATACAAACAGATCAACCGCTTTGTCGAGCTGATCGACGACGCGTTTCGCGCAAGCGGCCGCAAGAAGATCACGATCCTCGACTTCGGCTGCGGCAAAAGCTATCTGACGTTTATCGTCTATTACTACTTTGCCGTTTTGCGCGGAATCAAAGCGACCGTGCTCGGCTTCGATCTCAAGGCGGACGTGGTGGAAAACTGCAACGCCGTCGCCGCGCGCTACGGGTACGGCGATCTGCATTTTTACGTCAACGACGTGACGACGGACAAGCTGTTTGACGGCAAGGTGGACATGGTGATCACCCTGCACGCGTGCGATACCGCCACGGACTACGCCCTTTTGCACGCCATCCGCCACAAGGTACCCTACATTTTTTCCGTCCCCTGCTGCCAGCACGAAATCAACGCGCAGATCCGCCCGGGCGGCGACTTTGATCTGCTGCTGGGTGACGGGCTGCTCAAGGAGCGGTTCTCCGCCCTTTTGACGGACGCGGTGCGCGCCGAGGTGTTGCGCCAATGCGGCTACAGGGTGGACGTGCTGGAGTTTGTCGACCTCGCCCACTCACCGAAAAACCTGATGCTGCGCTGCTTTTTGCAGCAAAATAAAACGCCCGACCTTTCGGCCGTGCGGAATCTTCTGGCGCGATACGGTGTCCGGCAGACGCTGGTGGAGGCGGTTTGCGCAGTCGACAGTCAGCAGTAGCGCCGATCTCCGATCGGCTATTGTACCTCACCATCCGCGCCCAGTCGATCGGCTTTCCGTCAGTGCGCTTTGGCTAAATAGAATCAACAAAAAAGCTCAAAACCCTTGCCTTCCCCGCAGGCGGGGAAGGTGCCGTCGCGCCGCAATTTTACCGGTATAGCACAGCGAAAAAACGCGACGGCGGATGAGGTGGTCAACCCCACCGCCGCGCACCGTTCACAGCAAAACACAGCCTCACCCTCCGCGCCCAGTCGATCGCTGATCGACGCTACGGACGCTGGGTTTTTGATGCAATTCGTAGTCGCCGCCAATCTGGCGGCTATGAAACCTTACCGTTGCAGCCCAGGTCGGCGAAACGCCGACGCTACAAAGGCTTCCCCGCTTGCGGGGAAGCTGTCACGCGCCAACCAACGCTGTGGTAAAGCCGAAGCATACAATGCGCGTGACTGAAGGGGCGAAACCCAACCGCAGCGCACCGTTCACAGCAAAGCACAACCTCACCGTCCGCGCCCGGTCGCGCGGAGCGCAACGCTACGGGCGCTGGGTTGTCGTTCGCCTTCCGCGCCCAGTCGGTCACTGACCGACGCTACGGGCGCTTTGTTTGATGATATATTTGCAGCGCCGATCTCCGATCGGCTGCCGACTGTTGACTGTCGACGGTTAACTGAATCGCACGGTGTGCAACGCTGCGAACCACTGAAAAAGCCGCCGCATCCTTTCGGATACGGCAGCTTTTTTCTCAATCTTATTCCGCGCAGTTCGCTTCGAGGATGTCGAGCTCTTCGCGCAAAACCTTCGGCAGTCTGTCGCCGAACTTGGCATAGAATTCTTCAATGCCCTTGGCGTCTTCGCGCCACAGCGCCTTGTCCACGTCAAGGATGGCGCGCAGCGAGTCGAGCGTGACTTCGCCTTCGAGACCTTCGATGTTGATGTCTTCGGCATACGGCAGATAGCCGATCGCGGTTTCACGCGCATCCACCTTGCCTTCGCAGCGCTTCAGGATCCATTCGAGCACGCGCAAATTGTCGCCGTAGCCCGGCCACATAAACTCGTCGTTCTCGTTCTTGCGGAACCAGTTGACGTTGAAGATCTTCGGCGCTTTTTCCGGATCGAGGCCGGCGCCGATGTCGATCCAGTGCTGCCAGTAGTCCGCCATGTTGTAGCCGCAGAAGGGCAGCATGGCCATCGGGTCGCGGCGCACAACGCCGACAGCGCCCGTTGCGGCGGCAGTGGTTTCGGAAGCCATGATGGAGCCGACGAACACGCCGTGGTTCCAGTCGCGGGATTGATAGACCAGCGGCGCGAGCTTTGCGCGGCGGCCGCCGAAGACGAACGCACTGATGGGCACGCCGTTCGGATTTTCAAATTCCGGGCTCAGGCACGGGCAGTTCTTGGCCGGTGCGGTAAATCTGGAGTTGGGATGGGCGCCCGGGCGGTCGGTGTCGACCTTGCCGTTCCAGGGCTTGCCGGTCCAGTCGATCGCGTGTTCGGGCGGATTATTGTCGAGCTTTTCCCACCACACGGTGTTGTCGTCCAGATTGTGGCAGACGTTGGTGAAGATGGTGCCCTTCTGGGTGGAAATGAGCGCGTTGGGGTTACTCTTCATGTTGGTACCCGGCGCCACGCCGAAGAAGCCGTTTTCGGGGTTGATGGCATACAGACGGCCGTCCGGTCCCTTGCGGATCCAGGCGATGTCGTCGCCGACGGTCCAGACCTTGTAGCCCTTCTTCTTATAGCCTTCGGGCGGGATCATCATGGCGAGGTTGGTCTTGCCGCAGGCAGACGGGAACGCCGCGCAGATGTATTTGGTTTCGCCCTGCGGATTTTCCACGCCGAGGATCAGCATATGCTCGGCCTGCCAGCCTTCGTTCTTGCCCTGATAGGACGCGATGCGAAGCGCGAAGCACTTTTTGCCAAGCAGCACGTTGCCGCCGTAAGCGGAGTTGACGGAGATGATGGTGTTGTCCTGCGGGAACTGGCAGATGTAGCGCTTTTCGGGATCGACGTCGCACTTGCAGTGCAGGCCGCGGACCCAGTCGTTGTCGTCGCCGAGGGTGTCAAGCACCTTTTGGCCGACGCGGGTCATGATCGCCATGTTGAGCACCACGTAGATCGAGTCGGTCAGCTCGATGCCGATCTTGGCGAGCGGAGAGCCGATCGGACCCATGGAGTAGGGAATGATGTAGGCGGTGCGGCCCTTGTAGGAGTCGCGCGCGATGTCATAGAGCATCTTGTAGCAGTCGGCGGGCGCCATCCAATGGTTGGTCGGGCCGGCTTCTTCTTCGGTCGGGGTGCAGATGAAGGTACGCGCTTCCACACGGGCAACGTCGTTGGGCTTGGTTCTGTGCAGCAGGCAGCCGGGCAGCTTTTCTTCGTTGAGCTTTTCCATCTCGCCCGTGGCGATGGCTTCCTGACGCAGGGCCTCGAGCTGTTCTTCGCTGCCGTCGATCCAGACAACTTTATCCGGATTCACGAGCGCAAGCTTTTCTTCCAGCCAGCTGAGGATGGTCGGATTCTTGGTCGGTGCATTGTTGAGCATGATGATCTTCCTTTCATAGGTGCATTTTGATCGAGTAGTACATCCGGCTGTGCCGAATCTCCGCAATTCTCCGAGACTACTGTATTCTTTTGTATTATAACGGTTTTCGCGTCTGTTTGCAAGTACCTTTGGAGAAAAAGTTTAAACGCTGCGCAATGGGCGACTACCGACTGTTGACTGTCGGCTGCAATTTATGGTACAATGAACCATCATCAAATTTTGCTGCGGCTTTGGCCGCGTGTTCCGGAGGCAAGTATGAATCAGGTTGCAAAACAGGGCAAGCGTGCGCTCGTGTATGTCGGCACGCTTTTGCAGTGGGTCGTGGTGGCCGCCGTCACAGGCGCCGTGGGCGGCCTTGTCGGGTCGGCGTTCCACATCGCTGTGGAAAAGGTGACGGATCTGCGTCTCGCGCAGCCGTGGCTGCTCTGGCTGCTGCCCGTGTCCGGCGCGCTTATCGCGCTGCTGTATAAAGCGGCAAAGCTCGAAAAAGCCGGCACCGACAATGTGATCGACGCCGTGCGTACCGACCGGGCGGTTCCCGTGCTGCTCGCGCCGCTGATCTTTGTCGCAACGGTACTCACCCATCTCGTCGGCGGCTCGGCCGGCCGCGAGGGCGCGGCGCTGCAGCTCGGCGGTTCGATCGGCACGTCGCTCGGGCGGCTGGCGCGGTTTGACGAAAAGGATATGCACCTGATCACGCTGTGCGGCATGAGCGCCGTGTTTTCCGCCCTGTTCGGCACACCCTTGACAGCCACGCTGTTTTCGCTCGAGGTCATCTCGGTGGGCGTGGTGTACTATTCCGGGCTGATCCCGTGCCTGATTTCGGCGCTGATCGCCTACGGCATCAGCCTGTTGTTCAATATTGAGCCGGTGCGCTTTGCGTTCGGCGAGCTGCCGGCATACAACGCCTTGTCGTTTGTCAAACTTGTCGGGCTCGCGGCGGCGTGCGCGGCGGTGTCGATCGCGTTTTGCCTTTTGATGACCTTCACCGAGCGCGGGGCGCAGAAGCTGCTGAAAAATACCGTCCTGCGTGCGGCGGCGGGCGGCGTGCTGCTGATCGGGCTGTCGCTTTTGTTCCCCAACGATTACAACGGTACGGGTATGGACGTGATCGCGCGGGCGATGGACGGCGACGCGGTGCCATGGGCGTTTCTTTTGAAGATGGTGTTCACCGCAATTACGATCTCCGCGGGCTTCAAGGGCGGCGAGATCGTGCCCACATTCTTCATCGGCGCCACGTTCGGTTGTGTGTTTGGCGGCTGGCTCGGGCTGCCGGCGGGCTTTTCGGCGGCGGTGGGACTCGTGTGTCTGTTTTGTGCCGTGGTCAACTGTCCGATCGCGTCGATCCTTTTGAGCCTCGAACTGTTCGGCGGCGAGGGACTGCTGTTCTTTGCCGTGGCGTGTGCGTTCAGCTTTGCGCTGTCGGGCTACTTCGGTCTGTATCGCAGCCAGAAGATCCTTTACTCCAAAACGCGTGCGGAGTTTATCAATATCAACGCGTGGCAGGAGATTGAATGAATTGCAGCCGTCTTCCCGCCATCCGCAGCCTTCCCCGTGTCATTGCCGACGGACGACCAAAACAAAAAAAGCCCCGCAGGGCTTTTTTTATTTCCTGAACTGCTGCTTGAGGCGCTGCTCCTTGGAGAGCACGACCTTGCGCAGACGCAGCGATTGCGGCGTGACCTCGAGCAGCTCGTCGTCCTTGATGAATTCCATGCACTGCTCGAGACTGAGCGTTGTCGGCGGGACGAGACGCAGCGCGTCGTCGGAGCCGGAGGCGCGGGTGTTCGTGAGGTGCTTTTGCTTGCAGACGTTGCACACCACGTCTTCGCTTTTGGCGCATTCGCCGACGATCATGCCTTCATAGACCGGCACGCCCGGGCCGATGAACAGCCGGCCGCGGTCCTGGGTGTTGAACAGGCCGTAGCCTGTGGTTTCGCCGGTTTCGTGGACCACGATGGAGCCACGCTCGCGGGTTTTGATCTCGCCCTTCCACGGCTCGTAGCCGGCAAACAGTTGGTTCATGATGCCGTTGCCGTTGGTGTCGGTCATAAACTCGCTGCGGTAGCCGATCAGGCCGCGCGCCGGAATCTTGAATTCGAGATGGGTGGCGCCGCCGTCGCGGGCGCCCATGTTTTCCAGTTCGGCTTTGCGCGAACCGAGCTTTTCGATCACCGCGCCCACATACTGCTCGGGCACCTCCACGATCAGAAGCTCCATCGGCTCGAGCGTTTTGCCGTTTTCTTTTTTCAAAATGACCTTCGGGCGCGACACCTGGAACTCATATCCCTGGCGGCGCATGGTCTCGATGAGAATGGACAGATGCAGCTCGCCGCGGCCGCTGACCTTGAACGTATCGGTGGAATCGGTTTCCTCCACGCGCATCGACACGTTGGTTTCGACCTCTTTAAAGAGGCGGTCGCGGATGTTGCGCGACGTGACGAACTTGCCCTCCTGCCCGGCAAAGGGCGAATTGTTGACGATGAAGTTCATCGAAATGGTCGGCTCGTCGATCTTGATAAACGGCAGCGGGTCGATATGCTCGGGGTCGCAGGCCGTTTCGCCGATGTTGAGGTCGGCGATGCCGGACACGCAAACGAGGTCGCCGAGCTTTGCTTCCTCCACCTCCACGCGCTTGAGGCCCTCGAACTGATAGAGCTTCGAGATGCGCACATTGTGGTTGGTGCCGTCCTGTTTGCAGATCGTGAGGGTCTGGTTGCGGTGCACGGTGCCGCGCTCCACACGTCCGACGCCGATGCGGCCGATGTAGTCGTCGTAGTCGAGCGATGAAAAGAGGATCTGGGTCGGGCCGTGCATATCGCCCTGCGGCGGGTCGATGTTTTCGAGGATGGAATCGAGCAAGGGACGCATGTCGCCTTGGCGGACGGAACTGTCCAGCGAGGAATAGCCGTCGCGCGCGCTCGCGTAAACAACCGGGAAGTCGAGCTGATCCTCTTCGGCGCCCAACTCAATAAACAGATCGAGCACCTCGTCGATGACCTCGGCGGGGCGTGCGCCCGGGCGGTCGATCTTGTTGACCACCACAACGACCTTCTTTTTGAGGCCGAGGGCCTTTTTGAGCACAAAGCGCGTCTGCGGCATGCAGCCCTCAAACGCGTCGACCAGCAGCAGCACGCCGTCGACCATCATCAGAATGCGCTCCACCTCGCCGCCGAAATCGGCGTGGCCCGGGGTGTCAACGATATTGATCTTAGTATTTTTATAGTGGATGGCGGTGTTTTTGGAAAGGATGGTGATGCCGCGTTCGCGCTCAAGGTCGTTGGAGTCCATCACACGCTCCGCCACTTGTTCGTTTTCGCGGAAGATGCCGCTTTGCTTGAGCATCTCATCGACCAAGGTTGTTTTTCCGTGGTCAACGTGGGCGATGATCGCCACATTGCGCACGTCCTGTCTGACGTCCATAGTTTCACCCGTTTCAAAAGTTTTACAGTTTGATATTTTACCATGAATTGACAGATTGTGCAAGTGGAAAATGCACAACGGGAACGGGAGATTTTTGGTGAAGATGACGGTTGTTGCGAGATGGTAAGAACACAGCGCCCGTAGCGTTGCGCTCCGCGCAACTGGGCGCGGACACGACGAAGCCGATCACTGATCGGCGCTACAAATATAACATCAAACAAAGCGCCCGTAGTGTCGAATACAATGCTGCCGCAGGCAGCCACCAAAGACGCCTTCCCCAGCGCACGCAGTGCGCGTTGGGGAAGGTGGCAGTGCGCCAAAGCGCACTGACGGAAGGGGTCGATCGACTAGTGCACTAGTCAACAAAAACTGGACACGAAAATGAGAAATTAGACCAAATCCAACTGACATTAGACAGCAACAAAATCAGAAAAGGATTCACGGTATTGTTTCGGTGTCAAGTATCTCAACGCATAAGCAGGACGCTGTTCATTGAAGAAGCGGATGTATTCGTGAATTTCTTCCTTTACCGGATGTTCGCCGGTCACGTGAAGATCCATAAAC
>CADABX010000050.1 GCA_902786285.1 Oscillospiraceae bacterium
GCTTCACCGATCAGGCGCAGCGGACGAACAGCCGGCGTGTCGGACACTTTGACCGCAGGCGCGGTCGGTTTCGGTACGGGCTGCGGCTCGGACTGTTTCATTTGCTGCCTTTTGCGGAATCCGGACAGCACATCCGGTTCCTCCTGCGGCTTTGCAAATACGCGCGGTTCCTGCGGCGAGGCAACGGAAAGACCGCGGTTTTGTTCTGGCAGCGGCACCTTTGCCGGTTGTGCAGGCGCTTGCTGCCGCATAGGCTGCTGCGGTTTCGGTGGCTGCTTCTGCGGCGTCTTTTGCGGTTCGGCACGATATTGCGAGGCGGGCATCTGCGACCAGAAGTCCTGCTTCTTTTCAGGCAAAGGATCGTCCTCCACCATCTGAAGCTGTGTGGCAACAGGCTTTGTTTTGCGGGCGACCTTGTCAAGATCGACTTTTTTGCGCATGTCCTCGGTTTCGATCGCGGAACGCACTGCGTAGTATACGCAAGAGCTGACGCGCCGCTCATCGGAAAAGCGCACTTCGGTCTTTGCCGGATGGACGTTGACGTCCACAAACTGCGCCGGCACTTTGAGATGCAGCACACAAGCCGGAAACTTTCCGATCATGATCGCATTTTTAAAGGCGTTTTCCATCGACGCTGCGACGGCGCGCGAGCGGATGGTCCGGTTGTTGAGGAAAAAGTATTGCATGGCACGCGAGGGCCGGGCCGCGGTCGGACGGCTGACATAGCCCGTCACCTCTACGCCGTCCAGCGTGTAGGACACCGGCAGCAGCGTTTCGGCAAACACGCGGCCGAACACGGCATAGATGACGCTCAGCAGTTTGCTGTCGCCGGGTGTGAGCATGGTCTGGCGACCTTCGCGGATAAAACGGATACTGATCTCCGGGTGGGAAAGCGCCAGCCGTTCCACCACATCGGCCACGGCGTTCGCCTCGCTGACGTCGCGCTTGAGAAACTTCATGCGCGCCGGGGTGTTATAGAACAAATCGCGCACGACGATCGTGGTGCCGAGCGGACAGCCGGCGTCTTCATAACGCACCTGCTCCCCGCCGGAGATGGCATAGGATGTGCCGGTTTCCTCCCCGTTTTGCCGTGTGAGCAGCTCCACATGGGACACTGCAGCAATCGAAGCGAGCGCTTCGCCACGAAAGCCGAGCGTCAGAATCGCGTCGAGATCTTTGGCGGTATGGAGCTTGCTTGTCGCGTGGGACAAAAATGCCTTCGGTACGTCTTCCTTTGCAATGCCGCTGCCGTTGTCCGTCACGCGCATATAAGAGACGCCGCCGTTGCGGATCTCGACCGTGATAGCGGACGCGCCGGCGTCGATTGCGTTTTCGAGCAGTTCTTTAATGACCGAGGCCGGCCGTTCCACAACTTCGCCAGCGGCAATCAAATCTGCAATCTGTTTCGGCAAAACCTGAATGGCGGCCATCGGTATCCCTCCTTACATGTCGTGTCTCGCCTGCTGGACAAGCTTGTGCAGCATGGTCAGCGCCTCCAGCGGCGTTAAAGTGTCGGTGTCGATATTTTTCAGTGTATCGAGAATCTCATCGTCAAGCGAACCGCGCAGACTGAGTTGCAGCGGCGCGTCGTCCGTATCGTTCTCCATCAGGTGCATCGTGGGCTTCACATGCGGATTTGCTTCCTCCAACTGCTGCAAAATCACGCGCGCACGCTGGACCACAGCATTCGGCACGCCGGCGAGCTTTGCCGCCTCGATGCCATAGCTGCCGTCGGCGCTGCCTTTGACGATCCGCCGCAGAAAGGTCAGCGTATCGCCGCGTTTTTTGACGGAGATATTATAGTTTCGCACGCCCTCGAGTTCATCTTCGAGCGTGGTGAGTTCATGGTAGTGGGTGGAAAATAGCGTCTTGGCGCCGATCTTTTTCTTGTCGGCGATGTATTCCAGCACGGCGCGGGCGATGCTCATGCCGTCGAAGGTCGAGGTACCGCGGCCGACTTCGTCGAGAATGATGAGGCTGTTTTTGTCAGCGTGCGACAGAATCGACGCCACCTCGCTCATCTCCACCATAAAGGTAGACTGTCCGGACGAAAGGTCGTCGGACGCGCCGACACGGGTATAGATGCCGGACACAACGCACAGATCCGCGCGTTTAGCCGGCACAAAGGAGCCGATCTGCGCCATCAGGCAGATCAGAGCGACCTGCCGCATATAGGTCGATTTACCCGCCATATTCGGGCCGGTGATGATCGCGCAGCGGTCGGCGTCGCAGTCGAGATAGGTATCGTTTGGAACAAACGGCGTGTCGCGCAGCATCTTTTCGACCACGGGATGACGGCCTTCCTGAATGGAAATCACGCGGTTGTCGTGCATGGTGGGACAAACGTAATTGTTTTCCTGCGCGACAAGCGCAAAGCTGCACAGCACGTCGAGCGTTGCGAGCGCGGACGCGGTGAGCTGCAGGCGGTGATATTCGTCGGCCACGGCCTTGCGCACCTGACAAAAGATTTCATACTCGAGCTTGATCGACCGCTCCTGTGCGCCGAGGACCTTGCTTTCCAGTTCTTTGAGCTCCTGTGTAATATAGCGTTCACAGTTGGCAAGCGTCTGTTTGCGGATGTAGGTTTCGGGGACAAGCTCTTTATAGGAGTTGGTCACTTCGATATAATAGCCGAACACACGGTTATAGCCGATGCGCAGCTTCGGGATGCCGGTCTTTTCTTTTTCCGCGGTCTCAATCGCGGTGATATAGGCTTTGCCGTTTTTCTCAATATCGCGCAGTTCGTCAAGCTCTTCGTGAAATCCGTCGCAGATCAGACCGCCTTCACGCAATGTGAACGGCGCGTCTTCGCTGATGGCGGAGTCGATCAATTGATATAGGTCTTCGAGCAGGTCGATGTTGCCGCACAGTTGGCGCAGCATGGCGCTTTGGCAATCGGAAAGCTGTTCTTTGATCGCCGGCAGCTTGCAGAAGGTCTGTTTGAGGGCGTTGAGATCCTTGGCGTTGGCGGTCTCATAGACCACACGCGCAACCAGGCGCTCCATATCATAGACGCCGGACAGTGCCGCGGACACTTCGCCGCAGATGATCGGCGACTGGACGAGTTCCTCCACGGCGTTCTGCCGTTTGAGGATCGGCGACAGCTGCACGAGCGGCTTTTCGATCCAGCCGCGCAGCAGACGTTTGCCCATGGCGGTTTTGGTCTGATCGAGCACCCAGAGCAGCGACCCTTTCTTTTCACGGTTGCGCATCGTCTCAACGAGTTCGAGATTGCGCCGGGAGGTGAAATCGAGCTGCATGCTCTGCTCGTCGTGGTAGAACGTGATCTCCTGCACAGAGGCGAGGTCCTTTTTTTGCACATTTTGCAGATATTGCAGCGCCGCGCCAACGGCTGTGACGGCAGCGGGCTCGTCCATGAGCGCGCTTTGACGGCATTTTTCCAGCCCGAACTGCTGCACGCAGCGGTCGAAACAAGAGGTATAGATAAAGTCGTCATCTTCGCCGAGTTCGCACGCAGCCTCCGTTTTGGTGGAAATGAATGATTCGATCAGCCGGCTGTCGGCGGCTTTGCGGTTGAGCAGAACCTCGCTCGGCTGGAACACGCCGAGCTCGTTGATGAGTTTTTCTTCGCGTTTTTTGCCGGCAAACGCAGTCACTTCCAGTGTGCCGGTGGAGATATCCACAAAGCAGATGCCGGCCGTTTTGTCGTCGAGATACAGGCAGCAAAGATAGTTGTTGCGCGCGTCGTCGAGCATGCTGTTTTCCAGCACGCTGCCCTTTGTCACAATGCGCGTCACTTCGCGTGTGACAAGACCCTTAGCGAGCGCGGGATCTTCGGTCTGTTCGCAGATGGCGACTTTATAGCCTTTTTGGACCAGCTTTGCGATATAACTGTCTGCGGAATGGAACGGCACGCCGCACATCGGGGCGCGCTCTTCCAGCCCGCAGCTGCGGCCGGTTAAGGTCAGCTCCAGTTCCTTCGACGCGATTTTGGCGTCGTCAAAGAACATCTCGTAAAAATCACCGAGACGATAAAAAAGGATGGTATCGGCATACTGGCGTTTGATTTCCAGATACTGCTTCATCATCGGTGTGACTTCTGTCATAGTTGGGTTACGTCCTTTCTTTTACAAGTGAGCTGACCTTTGCGGTGCTTAGTGATGGCAGTCGGAATGGCAGCTTTCACAATCGCAGCCGCAGTCGTGCGGTTCGGGTTCGCAGGTTACCGGGTCGGCGCCGTTGACGCACAGACCGAGAAGCTGCATCACATAGTTCATCAGCTCGTCGATGTCGTGGCGTGCGGCTTCATATTCCTGCATATTTTTGTTGGCCATAAAGGTGCCGTAAACTTCGTTGAACTGCTTTTCAAACGCAGCCATCGCTTCATGGTTCGGCTCCTCTTTGGAGGCTTCCTGCTGATAGTTCATCTGCAGCAGTTGGATCTGACCCATCAGATCGAGCAGTTCAGGATCCTTTTCGTTGGCTTCACGCGCAGCGGCAAAACGCAGATAGCGAGCGTCCTGCTGGATAGCGGCGCCGAGATCTCTTGTGAGTTTGATGACGTCCATCGGAATCATCCTCCTTGAATAAAATTATCTATGATACACAAAGGATAACGCGGGTTATATCTTTGCAATCAACACAGTCTGCCTTTTAAGATCCAGGTCTTCGGTTCGGTCACTTCCACGTTTTGGAAGGAGCCGATCAACGCTTCGTCGCCGGGAAATACAATGATCACATTGCCTTCGGTGCGCCCGGAAAGCAGACCGTCTTTGGTCGATTCCTCCACAAGCACGCGAAAGACCTTCCCCTTCATGGAAGCCGTGCGCGCACCGGCGATGGATTCCTGCAGATCAGTCAGCGCTTTGAACCGGCGATTCTTCTCCGCACGGTCAAACGGGTCAGACATTGCGGCGGCTTTGGTGCCGGGACGCGGGGAAAAGATAAAGGTGAACAGCGACGTAAAGCGCACCTGTTTCACAAGGGAAAGCGTATCTTCAAATTCTTCTGCCGTTTCCCCGGGAAAGCCGACGATGATGTCGCTTGTGATGGAGAGATCCGGCATTTTTTCTTTGGCGTAAGCAATGAGCGACAGGTATTTTTCGCGGTCGTAATGGCGGTTCATCTCCTGCAGCACGCGGTCGTTGCCGGACTGCACCGGCAGGTGCAGATGCTTTGCGACCTTTTTGCAAGATGCCATCGTGTCGAGCAGTTCTTTCGTGCAGTCGCGCGGATGGCTCGTCATAAAGCGAATCCAGAAGTCGCCCTCGATATCATTGATTGCACGCAGCAGCGCCGGAAAGCGCAAAGACGCGTCTTTATCTTTGTTATAGGAATTGACGTTTTGCCCGAGCAGTGTGATTTCTTTATAGCCCGCGGCGATCAGACGGCGCGCTTCCTCCACAACGGCGTCAAAATCCCGGCTGCGCTCGCGGCCGCGTACATAGGGCACGACACAATAGGAGCAAAAATTGTTGCAGCCGTACATGATCGGGAGCCACGCCTTGAAAGTGCCGTCACGGTGGATCGGCAAACCCTCCACCACATTGCCGTCGCCGCCCGACAGATCGAACACGCGCTTGCCGGTGCAAAGACAGCGGTAGATAAATTCGGGCAGTTTATGGATCACATGGGTACCGAAGACCAGATCGACATACGGGTAGCTCTTTTTGATTTTATCCGCCACATAGGTCTGCTGCATCATGCAGCCGCACAGCGCAAGGATGCGGCTGCGGTCGGCTTCCTTCCATGCCTTGCGTTTGCCGACGTTGCCGAACACGCGGTCCTGCGCGTGTTCGCGGATGGCGCAGGTGTTGTAAAGAACGAGATCCGCGTCGTCGATCTCCTCGGTCAGATCATAGCCGAGCGAGACGAGGATGCCTTTGATCTTTTCGCCGTCTGCCACATTGCCCTGACAGCCGTAGGTATGCACAAATGCCAGCGGCTTTTTGTCCGGGAACCGCGACTGCAGCACAGTTTCGACCATAGCGGTATATTCAATTTGTTTATCCAGTTCCGCCTGCGGGACCGCAAAGCGGGACGAAACAGCTTGTTCCTGCAAGATTGGTTCCTCCGCATTCATACGTTCGTTTCCTGATCGCTTTCGCTGAACGAGACCAGCTTTTTGAGTCTGTGGTTGACTGCCGAACGGGTCATCGGCGGCGAAAACAGCGCACCGAGTTCCGAAAGTGACGCATCCGGGTTTTCCTCGCGCGCCTTTGCCATCTGCTGCAGTTCCGGCGAAAGCAAGGCGAATCTGCCGCTTTCGCGCAAAGCGCGGATGGCATAGATCTGTTCGCACGCGGCGGCAGCCACACGGGAAGTGTTGGCGTCGTCGAAATTTGCGCGACGGTTGGACACATTGCGGAAATTTTTATAGATCTTGATATGCGCAATCTCAAACGCCGACATGGAGGCGCCCATCAGATGCAGCAGATCTTCGATGCTTTCACTGTCCTTAACATAGATCACGTTGACATAGCGGCGCACCATGTGTTTAGCCTTGATGCCGGCTTCGGTTAAAAGCTTGAGCAGATCCAGACTCAATGTGCGATACGGGACAACGAATTCGAGATGGTAGCTTTTATTGGGATCGCTGACCGTGCCGCAGGAAAGGAACGCGCCTTTGAAAAACGCATTGTGGCAGCAGTTCAGACCCTCTTCGCCGCCGCTTTCGTTCAGCAGATTCGCACGGTTCACACGCAACAGCGCTTCGTTTCCGCTGACCGAAAAAGCGGAGAGCACCTGCGGAATATCTGCAGGCGGCACGCTCACGGTATACTTTCCGGCGTCGGAGATCTTCGTTTGCGGCTGCACCTGCGTCTCGGTTTCCAGCAATGTTTCATACATCTTTGCCACACAGTCGTGGTCGGTCATGATGGAAACGCCCTGCGACGAAAACTCACGCGCAAACAGCAGCATGCCGTATGCCATGGCATGCAGACAGCAGGGAGACTGCGGCAGATTCTGCGCGATCTCTTCTTTGACTGAATGGGAAAACGACAAGCGGCACACCTCCGTTCCGGGTCGTTGTTTTAAAAATGATTATTTCATAATATCGCGGTGGCTCACGCTCGCGCGGTATTTATCCTGAAAATGCTGATAAAACAGTTGGGCAAAGGTCACCGAGCGGTGGTGGCCTCCGGTGCAGCCGAAGGCAAAAATGAGCTGGCTGCGGCCTTCCTTTTGCGCGAGCTCCACGGCGTAGTCGCAGAAATCTTCCAGCTTTTGCAAAAACGCTTTGGATGCGTCGGAGTTCATCACATAATCGCGCACAGGCTCGTCCAGGCCGGTCTGATGCTTGAGCTCCGGCACATAGAACGGGTTCGGCAAGAACCGCACGTCAAACACAAAATCCGCGTCGTTGGGAATGCCGTGCTTGAAGCCGAACGACATGCAGTGCAGATGCAGGGTCTGCTCCTTTTTATCGGAAAACATGCCGAGCACACGCACGCGGCACTGCATAGCGGAAAGATTGCTCGTTTCCAGCAGATAGTCCGCTTTGGCGCGCGCCTGCGAGAGCATTTTGCGCTCCATCGTCAGCGCCTGCTGCACAGAGGCGGCTTCGCCCTGCAACGGATGGCGGCGGCGTGTCTCTTTATAACGCTTGATCAGCACGTCGTCGTCCGCGTCGAGAAACATCAGTTTATAGGGAATCTGCAGCTCTTTGAGTGTGTCGAACACGTCAAACAGTTCCGAAAACGACTGCCCTGCCCGCACGTCTGTGACAACGGCGACGCGCGGATGCTCCTGCGATTTTGTCAAAAGCTGCGCGAACACCGGAATCAGCTGCGCAGGCAGATTGTCCACACAGAAAAAGCCGATGTCTTCGAGTGCGTTCATCACACAAGATTTTCCCGCGCCGGACATGCCGGTGATGACAACGAATTCCATGCTATCTTCTTCCTTTTAGATACACTTGATCTCCGGCTCAAGCAGCACACCGCACTGCTCGAGCACCGTTTTTTGACAATATGCAATGAGGTCGGTCACGTCTTTTGTGGTCGCATTGCCGATATTGATGATGAATCCGGCGTGCTTTTCGCTGACCTGCGCACCGCCGATGGTTTTGCCCTTGAGACCGCACTGTTCGATCAGCGCACCGGCAAAGTGGCCCTCCGGCCGTTTAAACACGCTGCCGGCGCTCGGATATTCGAGCGGCTGCTTATCTTTGCGCCGGCCCAAAAGATCGCGCATTTCCGCTTCGATCACGGTTGGATCGCCTTTTTGCAGCTGCATCACGACAGAAGTGATCACAACATCCATCGATTGAAAAGCCGAACTGCGGTAGCTGAACGCGAGGTCTTCCCCTGACAGTTCGCCCGGGCAGCCGTTGCGGTCGAGATAGCGCACACAGGACACGACCTGTTTCATTTCTCCGCCGTAGGCGCCGGCGTTCATATAAACCGCACCGCCGACTGTGCCGGGAATGCCATAGGCGAACGCAAGGCCGGCAAGACTTTCATCCAACGCATATTTGCAGACCTTTGCGAGTGTTGCGCCCGCACCGGCTTCAATCGTCGTATGGTCAAGCAGTTTCACCGTATCAAGCCCGTCGCCGATGTTGATAACCACGCGGTCCAGCCCCTCGTCCGGCACCAGCAGATTGCTGCCGTTGCCGAGAATGAACGGTTTTTCACCGCATTGTGCGCAAAGGCGCAACGCCTGTGCTAGCGCCTGCTCGCTCTTTGGCATAACAAAAAGCCGCGCTTCGCCGCCGGTCCGGAACGTCGTATGGCGGGACATTGGTTCAAACTGTGTAAACGGGATCTGTCTTTCCTTCAGACAGGTCATAAGAGTTGTCAAATTGAACGCCTCCGTTATGCGTCTAATAATGCGGCGCCGATGATGCCGGCATCGTTGCCGAGGGTTGCGCGGCAGATTTCGGTCTGCGTATTGCAATAGCGGCTGTAGCGATACTGCTCCACATAGTCGCGCACCGGAGCGAGCAGCGTTTCGCCTTCGTTGGAGATGCCGCCGCCGAAGCAGATCATTTCCGGCTGCATGGCATTGATGAGATTGACTGTGCCGACTGCCACATATTTTTCATACTGTCTGACGACCTTGGTCGCCCATGCGTCGCCCAGCCGCATCGCGTCATAGGCGGTTCTGCCGCCGGCGTTATGGATATCGCCGCCGCAAAGCTCCCACATCTTCGATTCGGGATGCTGTTCCATCATCGCTTTTGTCTGTTTGATCAGCGCGGTCGCCGATGCATATCGTTCCCAGCAGCCGACACGACCGCAATTGCACGGTTCGCCGTCGAACTTGATGGAAATGTGGCCGAGCTCGCCGCCGGCACCGTTGCAGCCGGACCAGATTTTGCCGTTGACAACAATGCCGCCGCCGACGCCTGTGCCGAGCGTAACAGCCACAAAGCTCTTTTTGCCCACGCCGGCGCCAGCCATCGCTTCGCCGAGCGCAGCAGCGTTGGCGTCGTTTTCAAGATAATACGGCACATCAAGCATGCTTTTGAGAATCTTAACCGCCGGCACTTGGTCGAACGCAAGATTGTTGGCGTATTCGATCACGCCGGTCTGTTTGTTGACCGTGCCGGGCGTGCCGATGCCGACGGACAAAATCTCGTCAGTTGAAATTCCGGCGTCTTCGCAGGCGAGGCGGATCGCAGCTACGATATCTTTCAGAATTTCCTCAGCGGGCCGCGGCATATTGGTCTTTCTCTTGCCTCTGCCGATGATTTTGTTGTCCTTGTCAACCACGCCGACAGCAATATTGGTGCCGCCGAGATCCACACCGATTCTATACATAAATAACGCTTCCTTTCTGTATCTTCATTTTTAAAAATCGCTCCAAAGCTCCAGTTCATCTTCCTGCGGGATCACGTCTTCCACGATACCGAGATTATGCATCAGCTCGCGCGCAGCGTTATACCCCATTTTTTTCTGGCGATTGTTCATGGCTGCAACTTCAAGAATGATTGCAAGGTTGCGGCCGGGCTTGATCGGCACAACCGTATACGGCACGCTGACGCCGAGGATATCGATCGATTCGTTTTCGATGCCCATACGATCGTAGACCTTATCGGCGTCCCACGGTTCCAGCTCGACCACCATATCGATCTTTTCTGAAAGCTTGACCGCACCCATACCGAAGATGCGTCGGGCGTTCACAATGCCGATGCCGCGCAGCTCCACGAAATGGCGGATGTTGTCCGGCGCGGAACCGACCAGCGTTTTGGCGCCGGTCTTTTTGATCTCCACCGCGTCGTCCGCAATCAGACGATGTCCGCGCTTGATCAGTTCGACCGCCGTTTCGCTCTTGCCGACGCCGGAATCACCGAGGATCAAAACGCCCTCGCCGTAGACCTCCACGAACACCCCGTGGCGCGTGATGCGCTCGGCAAGCTTGACATTCAGATATGCAATCAGTGTTGCCATAATGCGCGACGTGGAATCATTCGTGCCGAGCACCGGCACCTCATAAGTATGCGCAAGCGAAAGGATGTCCTCGGGACATTTGATGCCGCGTGTGACAACAATTGCAGCCGGGCGGCTGGACATGAAAGAATGCACGCGCTCGGCGCGGACTTCCTCGGAGAGCGTGTTGAGATATTCCGCTTCCGTGATGCCGATGAAATTGATTCGCTCGTTGTCGAAATAATTCTCATACCCCGCAAAGAACAGCCCCGGACGATTCACGTCGGGCGACGTGATCAGGATCTCCTGCGCGTCGCGCGGCAGATAGATTTCCTCCATCGGATTATCCTGCAAAAGCTTCGATAATGTTACGGAATATTTGGAACCCATGGCATCACCCCATCAGATAGTTAGACTAATATATTATAATATAAAAAACGCATTCTGCCAACAGTTTTTTTCATATTTTTTGAAAAAATAAAACATGCACAAAATGTTTTGCTTTTTTGCAGAAAGTGTGTATAATAAAAACCAAGAAACAAAAGAAAGGGCGATTTCTTTGTTCTCATGTGTGCAATCCATCGGTCTGTTCGGCATGCAGACCTATCCTGTTGCAGTTGAAACTGCGCTGGAAAACGGCCTGCCCCGTATCGATATCGTCGGCCTGCCGGACGCCGCTGTCAGCGAATCGCGCGACCGGGTGCGTGCCGCGATGAAAAACAGCGGGTTTCTGTTTCCGAATGCGCGAGTGACAATCAACCTGTCTCCTGCCGACAAACGCAAGGAAGGACCGATGTACGATCTGCCGATCTTTATTTCCGTCCTTAAGGCAAGCGGACAGCTTTCCGCAGAAACGAAAGACTGTGCGTTTGTCGGCGAACTGTCCCTGTCGGGCAAGGTCCGCAAGGTCAACGGGATTCTGCCGATGGTAATTGACGCGAAGGAACGCGGCCTCAAGGCGATTTATATTCCGTTTGACAATGCCGCGGAAAGCTGTATCATTACCGGGATCGATATCTATCCGGTGCTCACCTGTAAAGACCTCGTCCGTCACCTGAAAGGTGAAAAGCTGATCCGCAAAGCAGACCGCAAACAGTTTCCGGCATTTGAACCGCAAAATCCCGAGGTGCTCGATTTTGCCGACGTCAAAGGACAGTTTCAGGTCAAGCGCGCGCTCGAGATCGCAGCAGCCGGCGGCCACAATACGCTGATGATCGGCCCGCCCGGCTCCGGCAAAAGTATGCTGGCAAAGCGCATTCCGACAATTCTCCCGGATATGACGCCGCAGGAATCGCTGGACACGACAAAGATCTATTCGATCGCCGGCGTCCTGTCCAATCATCATTCGCTCGTTCTCTCGCGGCCGTTTCGTGCGCCGCATCATTCGATCTCCCCTGCCGGTCTTTCCGGCGGCGGCCAGATCCCGAAGCCGGGCGAACTGTCGCTCGCACACCACGGCGTGCTGTTTTTGGATGAACTGCCGGAATTTCCGCGACAAACGATGGAAACGCTGCGCCAACCGATGGAGGACGGCTGCATCACGATTGCCCGCGTATCCGGCTCCATCACCTATCCGTGCGACGTGATGCTCGTTTGCGCGATGAATCCGTGTCCGTGCGGTTTTTACGGCCATCCGACCAAAAAATGCACCTGCCCGCCGCACGCACCGGCAAAATACTTAGCCAAAGTCAGCGGCCCGCTGCTTGACCGGCTCGATATTCATATCGAAGTGCCGCAAGTCGAGTTTGATAAGCTTTCGGATGATCAGCCCGGAGAGTCGTCTGCAAAAATTAAAGCACGGGTCAACGCCGCCAGAAAGATTCAGCAGCAACGTCTTGCAGGCAGTGGAATCTCCTGCAACGCGAAAATGACTGCGTCGCAGACCCGTACCTTCTGCCGGATCGACGAAAGCGGCAAAAAGCTGCTGGAACGCTCATTCGATCAGCTTGGACTTTCCGCCCGCGCCTATGATAAAATATTGCGTGTAGCGCGGACGATTGCGGATTTGGAGGGCAGCGAAAATATTGCGACCTGTCACCTTGCCGAAGCGGTGCAGTACCGTGCACTCGACCGTAAATTTTGGAAATAACAATGAACAAAAAGAGGTAATGAAATGGAGATCAAAAACAAGCTTTCGTTTGGACTGATGCGCCTGCCGGTAAGGACAAAGCTGACGCCGAATCTGGTGGATCAGCGCGCCGTCAACGAGATGGCAGACTGGTTTTTGAAGGAAGGTTTCCGCCATTTTGACACGTCGGTTGTCTATCACGGCGGCAGCAGTGAGACGGCGTTTCGCGACGCGGTTGCAAAGCGCTATCCACGCGAGGCGTTTACGATCACGGACAAGATGCCGATGTTCATGATCAAGACCAAGGCTATGCTCGAACCGATGTTTCAAAAAGAGCTCAGGCGCTGCGGCGTCGAATACTTCGATTACTACTGGCTGCATGCGCTC
This sequence comes from Oscillospiraceae bacterium, assembly GCA_902786285.1. GTDB lineage: Bacteria > Bacillota > Clostridia > Oscillospirales > Acutalibacteraceae > UBA6857. The sequence goes on from CADABX010000050.1 coordinate 12,793, forward strand.
AACCAAAAGACCTTTGCCACCTGCGAGCGGATCGGCGCGTTTGAATGGTTGGCGCAAAAACAAAAAGAAGGCAAGATCATCCACACCGGCTTTTCCTTCCACGACAGCGCCGAAGTACTCGACGAGATTCTAACCAGGCACCCGGAGGTCGAATATGTCCAGCTCCAGATCAATTATCTTGACTGGGAGGACGAAAAGGTGCAGTCGCGGCTGTGCTATGAAACAGCCATGAAGCACGGCAAGCGCGTGATGGTGATGGAACCGATTAAAGGCGGCGCGCTGGCAAATGTGCCGCCGGAGGCGAAAGCGATATTGGAAAAGGAAGACGCCACGCTTTCGCCGGCCGTTTGGGCACTGCGGTTTTGCGCATCGCTTGACGGTGTGGATTTTGTGCTTTCCGGTATGAGTGACCTTCAGCAGCTCAAGGAAAACACCGCCGCATTTCAGACGATGGAACCGCTGACGGAAGCCCAAAAAGAAATGCTGCAGCGCGTGGCGCAGATCATCCGCTCCGGCATTGCAATCCCCTGCACCGCCTGCCGCTACTGTGTGGACGCCTGCCCGAAAGGCATTGCCATTCCGGATTATTTCGTGGCTTATAACGAATATGGAAACAGCAAGAAAAAGGCTCTTGCCACGTTTGAAACCTATGCCGCGCAAAACGGCAAACCCCATGCATGCATCAAGTGCCACGCATGCGAAAACCATTGTCCGCAGAACCTGCCGATTGCAGCACTGATGACCAAGGTCAAAGAGCGGTTTGAAGCATGAAGTTGAGACAAAAAAGCAGAGGCTTGGCGCCTCTGTTTTTTGTATGTTGATAGATTATCCTATCGCGGTGCCGACAGCCGGCAGCAGCGAAATGGAAAACGCCAGCAAGTACTGTGCGATGTAATAGGTCAGATGGTTGATGAAGAAGTTCGTCGGATTGTTCTTTTCTTTCGGGCCGAAATACATCGGAGAGAGCACCAGGTCGGAGATCAGAAACATCACACCGCCGACCGCGCAGCAGATAAACGCGGGATGTTTAGTCACAACTGCGGCAAGCATACTGGTTCCGGCCATGCCGGCCACAACAACGCCGTACAGCGCAACCGTCAGACGGAATTCGCCGTAGTTTTGTTTCATCGGCTTTTCGGTGACCAGCACAAACACCACGACGATCGCGGCGAACAGCGCAGGAATCCACAACAGCTTCAGCGGGATGCCGGAGGTGATGATGATCGCCGGAATGTAAAACAGATGGCCGATTGCAAAAGAGACAAAGCCGGCATACAGGTATTTCCGGTCGTCGGCGGGATAGACCCATTTTTGATCGAGATAGATATCGCCGAGCATACCGAATACAAGTCCGGCAAGAATCATGACGCCGTATTGATACTGCGACGGATTCTGCACAAGCGCGATGACCGCGGTGATAATGAAAAAGATGCTGGTCATATTCTTCAAAAACACGCCGCCGACACTGCGCTGATTGTGGCATTTGATGACAAATAAAACAAAGAAAACAAGACCGATTGCCAGTGAACCATAGATCATAACCATTTCTCCTTCTTTCCCAAAAATCTTTTATCTTTAAATGCCTATGCTCAATCGGAAATTTCTATGCCGCGTTCCTTACGCATCACGGCAAGCTCAGCCGTGATTTTCTTTTTCTTGTCGCCGACGATGTCATAGAAGAACAGCGGGA
>CADABX010000051.1 GCA_902786285.1 Oscillospiraceae bacterium
AGCTGACGTTACTTAACTGTATTTTCAAGCATCATGTTTCAGTTTTAAACCAACATTTTTGTGAGCGATACTGACCATAATCTATTGTTTTTTCACTCCTTCATATTATCCATGCCCGCCGCAATGCTTCATTCTTCATTCTTCATTCTTCATTCTTCATTTTCCATTCCCTCGGCCCTTGGCCCTTACCCGGAGGTGCTCCATGTCCTTTACGCATCTGCATCTGCATACGGAATACAGCCTGCTCGACGGCGCGTGCCGGATCAATCGGCTGATGGACGACCTGAAACAAAAAGGGATGTCCGCCGCCGCGATCACCGACCACGGCGCCATGTTCGGCGCGGTCGAATTCTATCAGGCCGCCAAAAAGGCCGGCATCAAGCCGATCATCGGCTGCGAATGCTACGTGGCGTCGCGCAGCCGGTTTGACAAGCTGCGCGAGCTGGACGCCCGGCGCTACCATCTGGTGCTGCTTTGCAAAAACGAACAGGGCTACCACAACCTGATCGCCATGGTCAGCAAAGCGTGGACGGAAGGGTTTTATACCAAACCGCGCATCGACAAGGCGCTGCTCAAGGAATACCACGAAGGGTTGATCGCCCTGTCGGCGTGTCTGTCGGGCGAAATCCCACGGCTGCTTTCTGCCGGCGATTACGACGGCGCAAAGGAAACGGCCCTGTGGTACCGCGATCTGTTCGGCGACGGCAACTACTATCTCGAAGTGCAAAACCACGGGCTTCGCGAAGAGCTCGAGCTGATTCCCGATTTAGTCAAGCTGTCGAAGGACACCGGCATCCCGCTCGTTGCGACCAACGACGCGCACTACCTGAACAAAGACGACGCCGAGGTGCAGCAGGTGCTGATCTGCATCCAGACCAACCACACGCTCGGTGAAGAGACCGGACTCGAATTTACAACCGACGAATTCTATGTCAAAACCGAAGACGAGATGCGCGCCCTGTTTCCCGATCTCCCGGAGGCGATCGACAACACGCAGGTGATCGCCGAGCAGTGCAACGTGGAGTTTACCTTCGGCCACACGATTTTGCCGCATTTCGAAGTGCCGAACCACATGAACCACTTTGAATACTTTAAAAACCAGTGCTTCTACGGGCTGTGTCAGAAGTTCGGCGACAATCCGCCGCAGCAGTATGTCGACAGGCTCAATTATGAGCTCGGCGTGATCGACCAGATGGGGTATGTGGACTACTTTTTGATCGTCCACGACTTCATCCGCTACGCGAAGGAAAAGGGCATCCCCGTGGGCCCGGGGCGCGGCTCCGGCGCGGGGTCGCTTGCGGCCTATTGCATCGGCATCACGGGCATCGACCCGATGCGCTACAATCTTTTGTTTGAACGCTTTCTCAACCCCGAGCGCGTGAGCATGCCGGACTTCGACATCGACTTTTGCTACGTCCGCCGGCAGGAGGTCATCGACTATGTGATCCGCAAATACGGCGCCGACCATGTGGCGCAGATCGTCACGTTCGGAACCTTGGCCGCCCGTGCGGCGGTGCGCGACGTCGGGCGTGTGCTCGGCCTGTCTTATGGCAGGGTGGACAGTGTGGCAAAGCTGATCCCGATGGAGCTCAAAATCACGATTGACAAAGCCTTGCAGCGCTCCGCGGACCTCAAGGCGCTCTATGACGCCGACCCCGAGGTGCGCCGGCTGATCGATCTGTCGCGCAAGGTGGAGGGCATGCCGCGCCACGCGTCGACCCACGCTGCCGGTGTGGTGATCACCCGCGAGCCGGTGTCCTATTATGTGCCGCTCGCCGTCAACGACGAAAGCGTGGTCACCCAGTTTACCATGACGACGCTCGAGCAGCTGGGGCTTTTGAAAATGGACTTTCTGGGTCTGCGCACGCTGACCGTGATCGACGACACCGTGAAGCTCATTCGCCGCCGCAAGCCGCAGTTTTCGCTCGAGGATATCGACGTCACCGACGAAAACACCTACCGGATGCTGTCGACCGGCAAAACCGACGGCGTGTTCCAGTTTGAATCCGCCGGGATGCGCAGCGTTTTGTCGCGGCTGAAGCCGGAATCGCTCGAGGATCTGATCGCGGTGATCTCGCTGTACCGGCCCGGCCCCGCCGATTCGATCGATACCTATATCAACAACCGCCACCACCCGGAACAGACGACCTATCCGTGCGAACAGGTGCGGGACATTCTGTCCGTGACCTACGGGTGTATGGTCTATCAGGAGCAGGTGATGGAGATTTGCCGCAAGGTGGCGGGCTATTCCTACGGCGCCGCCGATCTGGTGCGGCGCGCGATGGCCAAGAAAAAGTGGGATGTGATGGAAAAGGAGCGCGAACACTTCCTTTCCGGCGCCAAAGAAAACGGCATCGACGCGGCTGTGGCACAGTCGCTGTTTGACCAGATGTCGTCGTTTGCCAACTACGCGTTCAACAAATCCCACGCCGCCGCCTACGCGTTTGTGTCGTTCCAGACGGCGTGGCTCAAATGCCATTATCCGTGCGAGCTGCTGGCCGCCACGCTGACCAGTGTGCTCGATTCCTCGGCGAAGGTTGCGACCTATATCACCGAAGCACAGCGGCTGGGGATCGAGGTTTTGCCGCCGCATGTCAACGAGAGCGCGGAGGGCTTTTCCACCGAGGACGGCTCCATCCGCTTCGGCCTTCTGGCCATCAAAAACCTCGGCCGCGGCTTCATCCGCACGATTCTGTCGTGCCGCGCGCAATCGAAGTTCCGCACGTTTTATGACTTTTGCAAACGCACAAGCGGCCGGGAATTCAACAAACGGGCTGTGGAAAGCCTGATCCGCTGCGGCGCGCTGGACGGGCTCGACATGAACCGCCGCCAGATGCTCTATATGCTGCCGATCATCGTCTCGCAGCTCGAAACCGATGCGCGCCATAATGTGGCGGGCCAGATCGGCTTTTTTGATGAAGGATCGGTCTTTGCGGCGCAAAACGAACCGGTGGCGCCGGAGATGCCGGAGCTCGAACGCGAAACGATGCTGCACGACGAAAAGGAGATCACCGGCCTGTATCTGACCGGCCACCCGATGGCGGCCTATGACGACATCGCTTCGTCGATCCGCGCCGACCGCGTGTGTGACCTTTTGCTGGCGGCGGAGGGACAAAGCGGCTATCAGGACGGCAGCCGGGTGCGACTGTTCGGGCTGGTTGAGCAGGTGGAAAAGAAAACGACCAAAACCGGCGGCAGCATGGCGTTCATCCGTCTGGAAGATCGCACCGGCTCGATCGAATGCCTGGTGTTCTCCCGGCTGTTCAGGGAAAAGCAGCTGCTGTTGCGCGAGGGCGAGATCGTGTTTGGCGAAGGGCGGCTGTCGCTGCGGGAGGAAAAGGAGCCCACGGTCGTGCTCGACCGGTTGGAGCCCAATCCCAAGAATGTGCAAAAACAGACCGTTGCCGAACCCGGCAAACCGGCAAAAAAACAGCGCGCCGGCTTCTTTGTGCGGCTGAGAAACGCCGAAGATCCGCGCCTGCCAAAATTGCAGACGCTCACCGAAATCTTTGCGGAGGGCACATTCCCGGTCTATACCTTTGACCCCGATTCGTCGACCTACCGCTTTTTCGGCACCGTGGAAAACTGCGACAGTGTGTTTTTTGAACTGCAGCGTCAGTTTGGCAGAGAGAACGTGGTGCGAAGGAATTAGCGGTTAGCGGATAGCTTTGTAGCTTCGACCGCTTTTGTGCATTACCTTTGCGCCCAGTCGGCGGAGCGCCAACCTCACCATCCGCGCCCAGTCGATCAATGATCGACACTACGGGCGCTGCGTTCCTGTTGACCGCTGACGGCTGACAGCTAATCGCTGTGCGCGGTGCACTGCGCACTTTCAGCTATTGACATTTTTCGCGCGAATGTGTATAATATCCGTTATGCAATAACCTACAACCCACAGGAGGCTTCAGTATTATGATTAAAACGATCGGTGTTCTGACAAGCGGCGGCGACGCCCCGGGCATGAACGCTGCCATCCGCGCCGTTGTGCGCGCCGGCTGCGAGCTCGGTATGAAGGTTTACGGCATCAACCGCGGCTACAACGGTCTGATGGAAAACGATATGTATGAGATGCATCTGCGCACGGTGTCCGATATCATCAACCGCGGCGGCACAATTCTCTATTCCGCCCGTTCCGACCGGTTCAAAACCGAAGAGGGTATGCAGGCGGCCATCCGTGTGTGCCGCGAGCGCGGCATCGACGGCCTTGTCGTCATCGGCGGCGACGGCTCCTTCCGCGGCGCGCGCGATCTGTCTTTGCGCGGCGTGCCGTGCGTGGCGATCCCGGGCACGATCGACAACGATATCGCCTGCTGCGACCGCACCATCGGCTATGACACCGCGATGAACACCGTTGTTGAAATGGTCGACCGCATCCGCGACACCACCGAATCGCACGACCGTTGCGCCGTGGTGGAGGTCATGGGCCGCGGCGCCGGCTATCTGGTGCTCAACGCCGGCATCGCCTGCGGCGCAACGTCGATCCTGATGCCGGAAGTGCCCTTTGATTTTGAACGCGACGTGATCGAACGCATGAAGCGCACCCAGCGCAGCAACAAGGTCCATTTCGTCATCATGGTCAGTGAGGCCATCGGCGGCGTCGATGAAATGGCGAAGCGTATTCAAAAGGAGACCGGCGTGGAAAGCCGCGCAACGGTGCTCGGCCATGTTCAGCGCGGCGGCAGCCCCACCGCGGCGGACCGTATCCTCGGCAGCCAGATGGGCTATCATGCCGTGCAGCTGCTCAAGGACGGCATCGGCAACCGTGTTGTCGCCACCCAGAAGGGCGAGATCCTCGACTTCGATATCTTTGAAGCGCTCAATATGAGCAAGGAGATCGACCTCGGCCTTTACAAGATGTCGAACGAAATCTCGATCTGATTTTTGATCCGGTATATACGGGAGGCACGGAAATGGACAACGGCAATGTGCACAAAGGGCACCGGCAAAAAGTGCGGCAGCGCTATCTTGCCAACGGGCTCGAGGGAGAACCGGCACACAATGTGCTGGAGCTGCTGTTGTTCTATGCCATTCCCTATAAAGACACCAACCCCATCGCACATGCGCTGATCGACCGGTTCGGGTCGCTGTCTGGCGTGCTGCGCGCAAGTATTCCGGAGCTCGCCTCAGTCAAAGGGATGGGGGAGAACGCGGCGATTTTGCTGCATCTGGTGCTCGACGTCTATAAAGCGTATGCCGACGATCTGCTGCAAACGGGCGACACAATGGAAACCGCGGAACAGATCGTGGACTTCATGCGCCCGAAGGTTATCAACACTGTGGACGAAAAGGTCTATGTGCTGTGCTTCGGCGCCAACGGCAAGCTTTTGGCAGTGCGCAAAGTGGCGCAGGGCGATCTGGTCGGCGCACGGCTTGACGTGCGTGCGATTGCGGCGATTGTGCTGGAAACCAACGCGCAGGACGTTGTGCTGCTGCACAACCATCCCAACGGCGTCGCATCCCCCTCGGGCGAGGATATTGAAACGACAAAGCAGTTGTATGTGTTTCTCAACACGATGCATGCGCATCTGGTGAACCACATCATCGTTACGGAGAACGGATATTATTCGATGGCGGACAAAGCGCGGTTTGTGCATCTGTTTTACGGCATGGAGCCGCTGGTCGATTGAGAGACCTGAAAATGCAGAAAAATTTTGCGTTTTTGAGCGCTTTCCCTTGACAAATCCACCCGCGACCGATATAATATTAAGCGTTATTATGAGGTGAAGCATGTTGATCGATCTGGAACCTCTGCTGCAGGGCGGAAAAACAAAGCTGGAGCTGGACGCTGCGTTCGATTTTTCAAACGAAGAACTCGACGGCGGCTATCCGTTTTCTTCGCCGGTTTCGGTCAAAGGCAGCATCGTCAACCGCGCCGGCATCGTAACGATGGAAGCTGCGGCTTCCTGCACCATGCAGTATATCTGCGACCGCTGCGCGGCGCCTGCCGAAAAAACGCTGTGTGTCCCGATGACGCATACGCTGGTTGCCGAGCTGAATCGCGAAGATGATGCCGACGCCTACATCGTCATTCCGGACGGCAAGCTCGATCTTGCGCAGCTCACATGGGAGGATCTCCTGCTGTTCCTGCCAAGCAAGCTGCTGTGCCGCGACGATTGCAAGGGCATCTGTCCGCAGTGCGGCAAAAACCTGAATGAAGGAACGTGTGAATGCAAAAAAGAGATTGACCCGCGGTTTGCGGCTCTGTTGGATTTGCTCGATTCATAATTTCATAATTTAAATTTTAGAATAAGGAGGTGCTGGAGATGGCAGTACCGAAGAGAAGAGTTTCAAAGGCAAGAAGAGACAAAAGACGTTCCAACGTCTGGAAGCTGGACGCTCCCACCCTTGTAAGATGCAAGCAGTGCGGCGAATATACGGTTCCGCATAAGGTTTGCGGCAGCTGCGGTTATTACAACGGCAAGCTTGTCGTGGCGAAGGACGAAGATTAATCTTAGGTCTTTGATACGGTTTGGAGAGGTGGAGAAGCGGCCTGCTTTCTCTGCCTTTTTAAATTTGCTTTGCAAAATTAAAAAAGGCAGAAATTCGGAATTCGGAATGCGGAATTCGGAATTGCGGTCGCGGATCCACTGTGCTGCAGCCGAAAACGATCTGCCGCGGCATAAACGATTCGCTGCCGGGATCGGGTAAATTGTATCCGCTGTACGCTTTTCGATCTGAAACAGATCATCCGCCGCCGAACCGATTTGCAATCTTTGGTAACCAAGGTACAGCTTTGCCTATGCGTTTTGACGCATCGCCGCAGGCGGCGTCCCACAATTCCGAATTCCGCATTCCGAATTCCGAATTAATCAAAGTGTCGCTGCGTCCCGGTTCAGCAGTATGTAAAGTTCAGCAACAGGAAAGAGGGAGGGTTCGCCGATGCCGGTCAAAATCACGGCTGTTTTGAAAAAGTCGCCGGCTGCGAAAAAAGGCATCCGCGAAAACGATATGCTCGTTGCCATCAACGGCCACGCCATCCGCGACGTGCTGGACTATCAGTTCTATGCGCAGGACGCAAAGCTGCATGTGACGTTCCGAAACGCCAAGGGGCACGAAAAGACCGTGACCGTCAAAAAGGACGAAAGCGAAGACCTCGGGCTGGAATTTGAAACCTATCTGATGGACAAGCAGCAGCACTGCAAAAACAAGTGTGTGTTCTGCTTCATCGACCAGATGCCGCCCGGTATGCGCGACACGCTCTATTTCAAGGACGACGACGCGCGGCTGAGCTTTTTGTTCGGCAACTATATCACACTGACCAATCTCACCGACGCCGACGTGGATCGCATCATCGAAATGCACATCAGCCCCGTCAACGTGTCGGTGCATACCATGAATCCCGCGCTGCGCGTTGCGATGATGAAAAACCCGCATGCGGGCGAAAGCCTGCGGATGCTGCGGCGGATCGCCGACGCGGGGATCCGGCTGAATACCCAGCTTGTGCTGTGTCCCGGACTCAACGACGGGGACGAGCTGGTTTACAGTCTGAACGAGCTCGAAAAATTATATCCCGCCCTCGCGTCCATCGCGGCGGTGCCTGTGGGTCTGACAAAGTATCGCGAAAAGCTGCCGCACCTGGAAGAATATACGCCCGACGGCGCACGGCGCGTGATCGAAACGATCGACGCGTTCGGCCGGCGGTGCAAGGAACAATACGGCTCCCGGTTGGCGTATGCCGCCGACGAGTTCTATCTCAAGGCCGGACTGCCGCTGCCGGACGAAGATTACTATGAAGACTATCCGCAGATCGAAAACGGCGTCGGCCTTTGGAAAAGCCTCGAGTGCGAGTTTCAAGCCGCGCTGGATGCCTGCGATTTGCCGGACGATACCGCGTTTGCTGCCGCCATGGCAACGGGTACCGCGTCGTTCCCGCTGCTGCGCTCGTTCAAGGCGCTGCTGGAAGGACGGTTTCCGAACGGCAAAGTGGACGTCTACGCGATTGAAAACGACTTTTTCGGTCATTCCATTACTGTGGCCGGGCTGGTCACCGGGCAGGATCTGATCGCCCAGCTCAAGGGCAAAGACCTCCGCGGCCGGCTGCTGATCCCTTCGGTGATGCTGCGTGCGGAGGGCGACGTGTTTTTGGACGACGTCTCCGTGGAGGACGTGGAGCGCGCGCTCGGCGTTTCGCTCGTTGTTGTAAATAACGACGGCGCGGAATTGCTGGACGCAATCATTGCGGAGCAATGACTGCGTTACTTCGGAATTCGGAATGCGGAATTCGGAATTAAGGTCGCGGGTCCATGCCGCGGCACAAACAATTCGCTGCCGGAAACGGGATGATTTTATCCGTTATACGTTTCGGAAGTTGAAAACGCTGACCCGCCAACCAAACAAGTTGTATTCTCTTACGGTTAAGGGACAGCTTTGCCAATACGCTTTTGACGCATCGCCGCAGGCGGCGTCCCACAATTCCGAATTCCGCATTCCGAATTCCGAATTATAAAAATCGTCGATCTTTATCTGTTAAACTACCAGTTCCAAATGAGGTGAACCCCCTATGAAACCCGTTGTTGCCATTGTCGGTCGACCGAATACCGGCAAATCAACGCTCTTTAATAAGCTCGTCGGGCAGCGGCTGTCCATCGTGGACGACACGCCCGGCGTGACGCGCGACCGTATTTTCGGCGACTGCGAATGGCTGAACCGCCATTTCCTGCTGGTCGACACCGGCGGCATTGAGCCGAAGACGGACGACGTGATTTTGCTGCAAATGCGCCGCCAGGCCCAGCTTGCCATCGACAGCGCCTCGGTGATCATCCTTGTGACGGATGTGCGTGCCGGCGTTGTGGCGTCGGACGCGGACGTGGCCGCCATGCTGCAAAAGAGCGGCAAGCCGATCATCCTTTGCGTCAACAAATGCGACACTGTCGGCGACGTGCCGCTGGAGTTCTATGAATTCTATAACCTCGGCCTCGGCGAACCGATTGCGGTGTCCGCCGTCCACGGCCACGGCACAGGCGATCTTTTGGACGCGGTGCTGTCTTATCTGCCCGAAGCGGACGAGGAAGAGGAAGACGACACGACCGTCACCGTTGCGGTGATCGGCAAGCCCAATGTGGGCAAATCGTCGCTTGTCAACGCCATCGCGGGCGAAGAGCGCGCCATTGTGTCCGACATCGCCGGCACCACGCGCGACGCCACCGACACGCTGATCTCCAACCAATACGGCGACTTTTTGTTTATCGACACCGCCGGCATGCGCCGCAAGAGCCGGGTGGACGACCAGCTCGAAAAGTATTCGATCATCCGCGCCAAAATGGCGGTGGAGCGCGCGCATGTGTGCGTGATCATGATCGACGCCGTCGAAGGCTTTACCGAGCAGGATTCCAAGGTTGCCGGTATCGCGCACGAGCAGGGCAAGGCCTGTATCATCGCCGTGAACAAATGGGACGCTGTGGAAAAAGACGGCAAAACCATGACCGAATACCGCAAAAAGCTGATGAACGATTTTTCGTTCATGTCCTACGCGCCGATCATCTTTATCTCCGCGAAGACCGGCCAGCGGCTCGATCGGCTGTTTGAGCTGATCAAGTTTGTTGACGAGCAAAACGCGATGCGCATTTCCACCGGCAAGCTCAACGACGTACTGGCCGCCGCCACCACGCGTGTGCAGCCGCCCACAGACAAGGGCCGCCGCCTGAAGATCTACTACATGACCCAGGCGTCCACCCGTCCGCCGACATTCGTCTGCTTCGTCAACCGCGCCGATCTGTTCCATTACAGCTATCAGCGCTATATCGAAAACCAGATCCGCGAGGTGTTCGGCTTGGAGGGAACACCGGTACGGTTTGTGATCCGCGAGCGGGAAAAGAAGAATTGAAAATGAATCATTGAAAATGACCGCAAAAAAAGAGCCGCCGAAGCAGCTCTTTTTTGTTTTGTGTTTTTACGGATTGGCGGGTTCTGACGTCGGTTCGGACGTCGGTTCTGCCGGAGCTTCCTCGTTGCCACCGTTGTTCAGCATACCTGCGATGGAGTTGACCAGATCCAGGAAGATCTTGTCGCCGTCGATGAAGCCGAGTGCGTCGCCGACTTTGATGAAGGCCTTCGCAAGTTTAAGGAAGATCTTCGCGATCTTGAGGCCGGCCTTTGCGGTGCCGAGCGGGATGTTTTCGATGCTGCCGTCGCCGATCAGAAGCTTGACAATCGCATCAAACGCGCTGTTTTCTTGGGTTTCTTCCGTTGCTGCCGGTTCTTCGGCCGGATCGCCGTCCGCTGCAAACGCGACGGTAACGACGGAGAAGACCATCAGAATTGCCAGTAAAACAGAAATGAGTTTTTTCATTGGAATTTCCTCCTTTGGTTTGGTATCTTCAGTATAATCGCTTTTTTTAGATTTGTCAATAAGTGTGTGCACACGTCAAAAGAAAATTCATTTTTGCGCAACACCGCGAAAAAAAGCGCCGCAGCCAAATGCTGCAGCGGCTTTTGTTGTTCAGGCAAGTGCGCCGGTTTTCAGGGCGAACTTGATGCCGAGCTTGGTGAGCACCTTGGTGATCACAAACGTCAGACGTTCAATCAGTCTGGTCAGCCACGAGGGCATGTCGCTCTTTTGCTCGGCGCTGTCGCCGGTGTCCTGGGCGTCGCCGGCCGGGGCGGTATCGGTCGCAGCGGTGTCTTCGCCTTCGGCGAACGCAACAAAGCCGACAGCCATCACAGAGAACAGCATGGTAACGGCAAGCAGAACAGCAAGCAGCTTCTTCATTTCGGATATCCTCCCTTCGTCGCAGTTTCAAGAGTCGGACTCTCTGCTCTTAATCATACAAAAAGAACGCCGTCTTGTCAAGAGACGGCGCAAAAGATGTTCAGATGTTCGGCGACTCCTGCGCCTTTTTGCGCAGCAGGTCGAGAATCTCTTTCTTCTCTTCGGGCGACAAAATCCGGTAGCTCATCAACAGCTTTTTTTCGTCGCGCGACAGGGACGAGAGCGGATCGACGCCCGACACAACCAGCTCGTGGGCGCCCGGCTCGCGCTTGCGCTCGGGGTGATTGTCTTTTTCCACACCCATCAGATAGCCCACGGTCACGTCGTACATCTGCGCAAGACGATAGAGCGTGGTGGGGGAAGGGGAGGTGGTTGCCGTTTCATACAGCGTATAGGTGGTGCGGTCGCAGCCGAGCACATCGGCGATATTCTGTTGGGTCAGATTGTGTTCCAGACGGATCTGGCGTAACCGTTCTGCCAGCATGAAGGATTCCTCTTTCTTTCAAATTCTTTCGGTGGTAACTATACCACGAACGGCGGGAAAAATCAAGCGTTTTTCGACAAACTTTGCGCCTGCTCGCCAAAGTACTGCCGGATTTGCCGCGCGTTGGCCCGGCTGATTCCCGCAACGGCGCACAGCGCGTCTTCCTCGGCTTCCCGGATCTTTTTGAGCGAGCCGAACGCTTTGAGCAGCGTCCTGGCTTTCTTTTCGCCGATGCCGGGGATGCGTGTGAGCGTTGTTGCAACCGACGACTTCGTATGCTTTTCCTTGTGGTAGGCGATCGAAAAGCGGTGGACCTCCTCCTGGATCGACGACACAAGCGTGAACACCCGCCGTCCGTCGCGGATTTCGATCTCTTCGCCGCCGGTGGCAATGGCGCGGGTGCGGTGCTTGCTGTCCTTGACCATGCCGAACACCGGAATATCCAGTCCGAACGCGTCGATCACGGGCTTGACAGCGTTGACCTGTCCCTGACCGCCGTCCAGCAAAATCAGATCCGGCAGCCTTCCGAAGCCTTCGCCGCTGTCCTTTTCCTCCATATAGCGGTTGAGCCGGCGCGAGATCACCTCGCGCATCGAGCCGTAATCGTCCTGGCCTTCAAAGCCCTGAATGGCAAAGCGGCGATAGGCGCGTTTGAGCGGCCTTGCGTCCTGAAACACCACCATGCCGGCCACATTGTCGGCGCCGGCGGTGTGGGAGATATCATACGATTCAATATAGACCGGCATGCGCGGGAGCGCGAGCGCCTTGGCCAGTTCGTCGAGTACTGTGGTCTGGGTGCCCTTGCGGCCGGCATAATCGCCGAGCTTTTGCGCCGCGTTGGAAAGGCACATCTGGATCAGCCGGTAGCCATCGCCCTTTTGCGGAACGCTGATTTCAACCTTTTTTTCGCGGGTCTCTTCCAAAAACCGCTGCAGCAGTTCCGGGTCGCTCACGTCACCGTCCAGCAAAATCTTCGGCGGCACCACGCGGCCGAGACTGTAATAGGAGAGGACGAGCTGCTGTCTGGTTTCGGCCATGTCGGCGGTGAAGTCGAAGATGAAATGCTCTGTGCCGCACAAAAGGCCTTCCTGAAACCGCAATACGGCAAGGCAGCCCTTGTCGCCCTGGCGGACGAGGGCAAACACATCCTGCCATTTATTGGCGCTGGTGACGACCTTTTGCCGGTTGGCGATGCGCTGCATGGCGCGGATGCGGTCGCGCAGCTTGGCGGCTTTTTCAAATTCCAGATTTTCCGCCGCCTGTTCCATTTCCTCCTGCATCGCCTTGATCGGCGTTTTGCTGCCGCCCTTTAAAAAGGCCACGGCGGCTTGGACGCTTTCGTTGTAGTCGCGTTCGCTGATCTTGCCGGCGCACGGTGCGCTGCAGCGGCCCAGAAAGAAGTTGAGACACGGGCGCTGCGATTTGATGTCGCGTGGAAAGACCTTGTTGCAGGTGGGCAGCTGAAAGATCTCCTTGGCCTGCTCAACCGCCGTTGTCACGGAATAGTTGCCGGTATACGGGCCGAGGTATTCCGCGCGGGGATCGTCGCGGCGAAAGCACGCGCTGATGTTGCCCCACGGGTTGGGCGTGATCTTGATATAGCTGTAGCCCTTGTCGTCCTTGAGTAAAATGTTGTATTTCGGCTTGTTTTGCTTGATCAGCGAGCATTCGAGCACCAGCGCTTCAAATTCACTGTCGCACAGAATATAGTCGAAGTCGCTCACATGCTCCACCATTTTGCGCACCTTGGCGGTGTGGGTGTTCTGCGAGCCGAAATACTGGCTGACGCGGTTCTTGAGCGCCTTTGCCTTGCCGATATAGATAATCTTGTTTTCGGCGTCCTTCATAATATAGACGCCCGGCGTCAGCGGCAGCCGCATGGCTTTTTGCCGCAGCGTTTTCAGATTCGGGTTTTCCATAGGCGATATCCTTTTCAGCCGGCAATCCCTTTGGCGGCTGTGCTCAGCGCGGAGGCATAGCGTTTGCCGTCGAATTCCTTCACGGCGCGCACCTTGAAATAGGCGGCGGCGCCGCTCTTGACAAACAGCGACAGCCGGGCGGAATCGGTTTCGGCAATCTTTTCGTAGCTGCCGTTTTCTTTGGCGGCGCGATAGATCAGATAGCTGTCGGCATGTTTATTGGTTTTCCAGACCAGCGTCAGCTTGCCCTTGTCGGCCTTGACCTTGAGATCCTGGACCTGCGAAGGGCGGGTGACCGCCGTAACGGCGTGGCTGCCATTACCTGTGACGGTGCCGCCGGCGGTATCTGCAAAGGCCTTGACAAGATAGGTATAGGTGCAGCTGTCGGTCAGCTTTTTATCGGTGTAGCGGTTGGTTGTGACACGGGCCAGATATTTGAAATTGCCGTCGCTGCCGCGGCGGTAGACGTAATAGCCAGTGGCCTGCGGCACACGCGCCCAGACGAGCGAAACGCTGTCCGGCTCCACCGAATCGGCGGCCTGTATAATTTTTTCAGACGCCTTCGGGGTCACCGTGACGGTGCAGGCGGCAGAAAGGCCGGTGCGGCTGTCTTTGGCGGTGACGGTCACTTTGCCCGGACGCATCGCCAGCAGATTGCCCAGCGAATCCACCTCCACCGTTGCGGGGTCGCTGCTTGTAAAGCCGATGGTGCCCTTGAAGGCGCAGTAGGGCCGCACAAAGAGCGTCATCGCCGCTGTGGCGCCGGGCAGGAGCGTATAGTCGCGGTCGGTCGCTTCCAGGGCAGTCAGCTTGATCTCGTCGGGCTTTTGCACCTTGAAATCCATCGTTTCGCCCGTGAGCACCCAGCTTTCGGCGTGCTTGCTGAACGACTGGACCTCTGCATAGTATGCGCCGGTGCGGTTGAGCGTAAACGGCGCTTCGGTTGCGGTTGTTTTAAGCTTGGCGGCAACATTGTCGTCCGCGTCATAGAGGAAGACCTTGTAATAATCCGCGCCCTGTACCGCCGACCAGAACAGGGTAAACGACGTGTTGACCGGCCGGACTTCGGAAAACCATTTGAACTGCGGCGCGTTCACATTGCCGCGCGCATAGGTGCAATGGTCGAGCGCAACCCAGCCCTCATCGCCGCCAAAGGCCGTTTTGCCCCACAAATAGCCGTTGTTTACCTTTTTTTCGCTGACAACAAAGCTGACGCCGGCGGGCAGTTGGCTGACGACTGCGGATTCGGTGCTGGTTTTTTTGCGCAGATTCATCACCGCGGTGGTCTGCCAGGTCTCTTTGTTTTCCACATGCGATTGCAAAAAGCCCGGCGTGTCCTGCGTCATGGAGAGATAGAAATCGAGATTGGGGTTTTTCAGTTTGTTTTTCGGATCGTGCAGCACATAGGAAAAGCCCGGCATCTCGTCAAGATCCATGGAATCCCAGCGGATCTGGCACATGGGGTACCAGTTGGCGTCCACAAAGCTGATCCGGTTGCCGTTGACGCCGGTGACGCACAGCGAATGACGGTTGTGGCGGTAGCGGATGATATCGCCCACGCGCAGCTTGTCTGCGTCGAGCGTATCGCGCTGTTCCCATTCGCGCGGATTGCTGCCGACGATGTCATAGCCTGCCTTGAACGCAAAGCCCATACACTGGATCGCCTGCAAAAACGAATTGCAGGTGCAGCCGCCCTCCTTCCAGCTGCAGCCGACATGGCTGGGGCAGGGCGTATCGGTGACGCCGTCCGGGTTGTTGATCGGCGAGCCGACGTGGTTCCAATAGGCCTTATGGGGAAACTTTGCCATCAGATCAAACAGAACCTGCGGCGTTTCCGACGCAGCAAAAACGGTGAACGGCGCCGCGGCGCAGACGCTGATCAGCATGAGAACGGCAAGCAGAAACGCGATCGGTCTTTGATTGTATTTCATAAGTAAACATCCTTTTATTTCAGTTTTCCGCCGGACATCAGCCGGCCGGGAGAAAAGCAAATTGGTTCAGATACTTTTCTATTATAACACAGTTTTCCAAAGAATGCAAATCCTGCCGCGACAAAAGCCGCAGACAAACAGTCCTGCGACGCCGCGGAAGGCCGGACAACGCAAAAATTTGTAACATTTACCTATTTTTTAACAAACTGTTGATAATTCGACTATTGACATTTGACGATTCATCCTTTATAATGAAATTGCTGAAAAGTCTTAAAGGAGGCTATCTATATGAAAAAAACATTATCCGTTCTGCTTGCTGTTCTGATGCTGCTTGCGGCGCTGACCGCCGGCTTTGCTGTTTTTGCGGACGGCGACACAACCTGCGCGTTTTGCGGAAAACCCCACACCTCCACCGAGGTTGGTAAATGCGACTGCTGTCTGAACTGCCCGTATCTTGACATGAGTAAGGTTTCCGCCTGCGCAAAGGACGCCAACGGCGTGAAGAAAGACGGCGGCTTCTGCTGCGCCAACTGCACCGGCTTTTACGATTGCACCTGCGGCAAGACCTGCAAATGCGAATTCTGCCAGGGCACCGGCGACGCGGCAGACAGCGAGATGAAGCCCATCATTCCCGAACAGACACAGGATTATATCAAGAGCCTGTTCCAGAACATCATCCACAAGATTTCGGAAGTGTTCGACAGAATGTTTGAAGTTGCGTTTGCAATCTTTAACATCAAATAAGCTTGAAATTGAAAGGGCTGCCCGCGGGCGGCCCTTTTTCTTTTGTCAGTTTTCCGGCCGGGCGGCGTTTTTCCCCGAAGGTCTTGCAAATCAAAGCGCGTTGCATTATAATAAAACTACAGATATCCGCTCTTATCTCTGGCAAAGGACTGATACCCATGAACTGGTTCGTATTTTCACTCATCACCATGCTCGCCTGGGGCGCC
Source organism: Oscillospiraceae bacterium (assembly GCA_902786285.1). GTDB lineage: Bacteria > Bacillota > Clostridia > Oscillospirales > Acutalibacteraceae > UBA6857. The sequence goes on from CADABX010000051.1 coordinate 15,993, forward strand.
GCCGATCTTTTCTATAAAAAAGGCGCCGACGAAAGCGACCGCTACAGCCATCTGAAAACGTCTGTGATGGTCGGCGTTGTGATGGGCATCCACGCAATCTATACACTGATTTTCGGCGGCATCGGTTATAGTCCGATCAATTTGCTGCTGTATCTGCCGGTGTCGGCGATGTATATTCTCTCCATGACTGTCGGCTATTTCGGTCTGCGGTATCTGGAGCTTTCGATCTCTTCGCCGATCGAAAACACCTCCGGCGCGATCGTCTGCATTCTGTGCGCGATCTTTTTGCACCAGTCGATGGAATGGCCGCTGATCGTGGCGGTGACGGTGATCTATATCGCCATTTTCCTGCTGGGCGTGATCGAAAAGAAACAGGCCGACCGGCTGCGCGAAGCGGGCGACGAAAAATACCGCATCGGCTTCATCGCGTTTTTCATGCCCATCATCTACTGCGTGATCGACGCGCTGGGCACGTTCTTTGACGCGTATTATCTCGACGATTATGCGGCAACGCCGCTGCGCGATGTGACGGAGGACACGCTCGAAGCGGTGGCCAACACGTCGTATGAGCTGACCTTTTTGATTGTGGCCGTAATTTTGTTTTGCTACATGCGCTTTATCAAAAAGGAAAAGATGCCCGTCCGTCAGCAGGGCGCGCGCACCGTGGCTGCCATCTTTGAAACTGTGGGACAGTTCACCTACGTGTATGCCATGAGCAGCGAAGCGATCGTTGCCGCGCCGATGGTCGCGTGCTACAGCATCATTTCCATGATCCTCTCGCGCATCTTCCTGAAGGAAAAACTCACCAAAGCCCAATACGCCTGTATCGTGGTCGTCATGCTCGGCATCGCGGTGCTCGGCGTCTATGATGTCTGACAGCGTTTTCACACAGTCGGAAAAGGAGCGTTCGCTATGAAAAAGCTACAAAAAATGCTTGCCCTCGGGTTTGTTCTGCTGTTCGTTTTGTCCGCCGGTTCGGCTGTTGCCGCCGCGGAGGAGAGCGACGCGTTTGTGCCCGTGATGCGCTTTGTTGCGTCGAGCGACACCCATGTGCGCGATGGCAGCGACATGACGCGCGACCGGATCGGCAAAATGATGGCGCTGGCCTATGCAAGGGCGGACGCCGACCCGAACTATCAAAACATCGACGCGCTGCTTGTGGCGGGCGATCTGACGGACGACGGCACCAAAACGGAGTTTGAAAAATTCCAGACCGCCATCAACGCCGCACTGCGTCCGGAAACGGCGTTTCTCGCTGTCGTTGCCAAAAACCACGACGGCTACGAGCTGTCGCGCGAGGAGATGCGCGATTTTTACAAGCAGCTTTCCGGCAACGACGCCGATTTCCATACCGTGATCGGCGGCTTCCATTTCATCGGCGTTTCCGTGTCGCCCAGCAAGGCGGCGCACTACGACGCAAAGCAGCTCTCCTGGCTCAAACAGCAGCTCGACATCGCCGTTGCCGACACACCTGACAAGCCGGTCTTTGTGACCCATCACGAGCATAACATCGGAACCGTCTACGGCAGCTCGGTCTATGAGGGCTGGGGCGTGCCGTATTTCAAGGCGATTTTGAATCAGTATCCGCAGGTGGTCGATTTTTCCGGCCATTCCCATTTCCCGCTGAACGATCCGCGCTCCGTGTGGCAGGGCAAATTCACCGCCGTCGGCACCGGCGCGATCTATTATTCCGAGTTCACCGTGGAGGGACTGCGCTGCTATCATCCGGCGGATTCCGAACAGACCGCCACTTGCTGGATCGTGGAAGCGAACGACAAGGGCGATCTGCATCTTTGCGGCATGGATGTAGAAGCGGGCAAACCGCTTTGCGACTATGTGCTGCAAAATCCCGCCGACCCCAAAAACCGCGACTATACTCCGGCAAAGCGCAGGGCCGCGTCCAAAGCGCCGGTCTTTGCCTCTGACGCCGCAATCACGGCAGCGCCGACCTTCGGCGGCTGCACAGTGACCGTTGACGCAGCGCAGTCTGCCGACGGGATGCCGGTCGTGCTTTATCGCGCGGCGGCCAAAGACAAGCTGGGCGTGACGGTCAGCAAAACCTGGACCATGCCGCAATATTACCGCGCTGTGGAGCAAAATACGGTCGATCTGGAGCTGCAGGGCCTTTCCACCGGGGATTACACGATTACGGTCGTTGCCGAAACCGCCTACGGTGTGCAGTCCGCGCCGCTGCAAACAACAGTGCATGCAGACGGTGAAACCGGGTTTGACTATCTGATCGCACGCGTCAAACTGCTCTTTGCGTCCGTCAAGGATTTCTTTGTCCATCTGTTCTGGTAATATATGGTATAACTGCAGCCATCGTTTTCACGGTGGCTGTTTATAAAAGGAGGAAACACGATGAAACACACAAAACGATTGCTCGCTTTGCTGCTTTGCGCGCTGCTGCTGTTGCCGGCGCTTTGTCTGCCCGCGTCCGCGGCGTCCACACTTGCCAAAGGCACCTGCGGCAAAAACGCGGTCTGGACCCTCAGCACCGCCGGCACGCTGACCGTTAGCGGGGAGGGGAGCGTGGACGATTATTCCTATACCGATCCCGCGCCGTGGAGCGATTATCAGCACGCGGTGAAGAAGCTGGTGGTCAAAGCGCCGATCAGCCGGATCGGTGAAGATGCATTTTCCATGCTGACCATGCTCCAAAGCGTCAGCGTGGCGTCGTCGGTCAAAGAGGTCGGCGCCAACGCCATGCCGTATTGCGATTGGTGGGAAACCCGCAAGGACGGCCCGGTCTATGTCGGTGCCGCGCTGTATGCAATCAAGGGGCAGCTGAAAAAGAACACAACGCTCAAAATCAAGGACGGCACCACGTCCATCACCGACTTCGCGTGCTATTATCAGCCCGGTCTGGTGGCCGTGTCGATCCCCGACAGTGTGAAAACGATCGGCGCCTACGCGTTTGGCAATACCGGTCTTTCCACCGTGTCCATCGGCAGAAACGTCAGCGATCTGTCCGGCAAGGCGTTTCAGGAGTGCAAAAAGCTCGTCGCGTTTCTGGTGTCGCCGGACAACCCGGTCTATCAGTCCGATGCAAACGGCGTACTTTTGAGCAAGGACGGCAGCCGTCTGATTGCGTACCCGACCGCGGCGCCGGCCAAAAGCTACACCGTGCCTGCTTCGGTCAAAACGATCGGCGAAAGCGCTTTCATGTATTGCACAAAACTGAAGACCGCCACACTGCCCGACACGCTTGAGACGATCGAGCCCTATGCGTTTTCAAACAGTAAGCTCACAAAGATCAACATCCCGTCCGCCATCCGCGCGGTGGGTGCGTGCGCGTTTGAGGAAACGCCGTGGCTCAAAACGCGTCCCGACGGCGTGGTCTATTTCGGCAAAACAGCCGTCGCCTGGGCGGGCGAGATGCCCGAAGAAACTGTGGTTACCATCAAAGACGGCACCACGGCGATTGCCGGCTATGCGTTTCAGAATCAGCAGATGATGCTCGGTGTGACGATTCCGGATTCCGTGAAGACCATCGGCGAAAACGCCTTCATGGGCTGCAGCTTTTTGCCGAAGGTGAAGCTGCCGAGCAACCTGACGAAATTGGAAACGAGCGTGTTTGAAAGCTGCGAACGGCTCAAAAGTGTGTCGCTGCCGAAAAAACTGACGGCGATCGGCGACCGCGCCTTTATGCTGTGCAGCGGGCTTAAAAAGATGACGCTGCCGGCAAAGCTCGTTTCCATCGGCGACATGGCATTTGCCTACAGCGGCCTGCAGGCGCTGACGATACCGAAAACCGTGACAAAGCTCGGCCTCACACCGTTTTATGACACGGCGATCAAGTCGATTACGGTCAACGTCAACAACGCGCACTTTGCGTCAGACGCCAACGGCGTGCTGTATACCGCAGATTATGCAACGCTTCTGTGTTATCCGAGCCGCAAGGGCGGCAGCACCTACACCATTCCTTCCACAGTTAAGACGATCGGGCAGGGTGCGTTTGCCGAAAGCGTTTATCTGACGCAGCTTTCGATTCCGAAATCCGTGCGCGTCATCGGCGAAGAGGCCTTTGCGTTCAGCAAAAAGCTGCGCACGGTGAAGATCACCAAGGGTGTTATAACGATCGGCCCGTCCGCGTTTTACTACTGTTCGAAGCTCAACTCGGTCACGACCGGCAGCACGCTGCGCTTTTTGGGCGACAACGCGTTCGCCTATTGCGCGAATCTCAAGTCGGTCACATTGCCCAAAACACTGCGCTATCTCGGCAACGGCGTGTTTTACGGCTGCGACAATCTGCAGTCCGTGGCGATCAAAAGCCAAAACGCGCTGATCGTGGACACGCAATACATCTTCCCCGACAAGATCAGAATCAGTGCGCCGACGGACAGCACCGCCATGCACTACGCAAAACAATACGGCTACACGTTCAAAGCCCTGTAAGGCTTGCGGCGGGACGCGGGAAAGCGCCGCGCAACGGAAGGCCGGACGCCGCGCAGGAAAAGGCGGTGCCCGATTTTCTACATAAAATATTCAAAATTTCTTGACAGGAATCAAAAAACAGAGTGTTATGATCGTGATGCAGCGACGGGAGGGTGGTTGCAGAACCCTGTGCGTGACGCGCACAAATGAAAGGAATGGTATCCATGGCATTTTTCCAAAAAATCATCGCATTCTTTATGTCCATCATCGCGTTTTTTGCCGGTCTGTTTTCCGGCGGCAAAAAGCCCGAACAGCCGACACCCGAACCGAGCAACCCGACCGCCTATACCTATTACGACTATGCTTACGGCAATGAAGCCCGCCAGAGATTCGATCTGGTTTTGCCTGAAAACAAAAGCGGCCAAACAGGACTCGTGCTCTATATTCACGGCGGCGCCTGGATCCAGGGCAACAAGGACGGCTACCGTGACACGCTGACCTACGCGGCGTCGCTTGGCTATGCAGCCGGCGCGATCAACTACCGCTATCTTTCCGACACCGTACACATGGACGGTCTGATGGCCGACGTTGCCGCTGCGCTCGGCAAAATGAAAGAGCTTGCCGCCGGGCAGGGGATGCAGCTCAATAAAGTGCTGCTGACCGGTTCTTCCGCCGGCGCGCACATGTCGCTGCTGTATGCTTATCGCTATGCGGACACATCGCCGGTGCGTCCGGCTGCCGTTGTCAGCTTTTGCGGTCCGACCGATCTTAGCGATCCGGCGTTTGTCGAACAAAACGAACTCGGCGATATCGGCGGCATGATTGGTCTGATGAATCAGCTTTGCGGCGTCACGATCAGTATAGACGACTACCGCAACCACACCGGACAGTATGACCGGTGGATGGAGGCGCTGCGTGCCTATTCCCCGCTGAACTTTGTCAACGCACAAACCGTGCCGACCGTGCTGGGCCACGGACGCAAAGACACAATTGTTCCATTTTCCAACGCCGAAGCGCTGAACGCGGCGTTGGAAACCAACGGCGTCACCCATGTGTTCGTCGAATTTCCGAATTCCGGACACGGGCTGGACAAGGACGCCGACGCGACAAGCCGGATGTATACGCTGCTGAGCCAGTACGCGCAAACCTATCTCGGATAACCTCACAGAACAACCTTATTTTTGCCGCCGATCTGTTCGGCGGCTTTTTTGCTGATTTGATAGTCTGCATTTAGTACATAAAAGCGTAAAAGCGGCGCTGACACAAGATGTAGTATAGTAAAAAGGCGGAGGCACAAAAACGCCCGGGCGCGTTTGCGAAAGGGGAAAAGAAGGGCGAAAAAGGTTGAAAAGAAGTGTTGACAAAGGGAAAAAGAGGTGATAAAATAAGGCACGCTTTCGGGAAGGAAAGCGGCAGGATACCACGAGGGAAGTTCAATAAAAGAAATTTTAAAAAACTTCCAAAAACCTCTTGACAAAGCAGAAACGAAGTGGTATACTTGCAAAGCTGTCTGCGAAGAGCGGACAGCGATGAACCTTGAAAATTAAACAACGATGGAAAAGGAACCCGAGATTTTTTGAAGTAAGAAGTACTCTTACACAGTAATTTCGGAAGCTGAGAA
>CADABX010000052.1 GCA_902786285.1 Oscillospiraceae bacterium
CAGGGATATAATGCCACTAACAATATGGGGTGGACACTGGCGCAGGCCAATGCCAGTATCAAGAAGATATCAGGTGAATTCGGCTGCTATTACATTGACTGTACCAACATCGGTTGGAGTTCCAACTGGGACAAATATACCATTGACAAGCTTCATCCCCGTCCCGAAGGTTGCAGGCTGCTGTCGGAGTGTATCCGTAAGGGGCTTATCAAGGCCGGTATCATCACGGCCGACCTTCACCGAACGGGCGAGGTGGAGGAGGCCAGGCCGTTACTGGACCTCTCCTTCAATGAGGAAGGGATAGTGAACAACGGTTCCTACCAGACCAAGGTGGGGGCGCACGGCAGGGCTTCCACCCTCTATGATCCGGAGCACGATACATGGCTGGGATGCAGCAAGGCCGCCAATACGGATTACTTCTATGCCAACTATGACAGCAATTCCGAGCTGGGCTTCGCCTTCAACAACAATGTCACTTGGGAGATGCTGGTCCGCCTGGAATCCCTTGCCGATGTACAGGGAACCTGTGACCGCACCTGCTACTTCAGCACCGACCAGGAAGGCGGCTGGTCTTTCTTCAATTCCCGCTATGCCAATACCTTTACCTATACCCATACCACCAAATACCGGAGCAGTGCCAAGGATTTCACCGGTGACTCCATCATGGTTCCGGGCAAGTTCTATCACGTGGTCATGACAATGGACCGCACCAGTCATGTCATGCGCTATTTCGTAAACGGAAACCTGGTACACACCAGCACCCGGTGCGGTACCGACATGCTGATGCCCAAACGCGGGACAACAGCCGGCAAGACGGGTATGTGGATATGCCTGGGCGGAGACTGCACATCCAACTCCAGCCTGAATAACTGCGAGAGCAGTTCCGCCAGCACCTTCGTCTTTGCCCGCATCTATGACGGTGCTCTTACAGAGGCAGCGGCCAAAGCCAATGAGGACGCGATGAACGCCGAGCTGTCCAAGGACTGGGCCGAAAAACGCGGCATCACCATCGTTTCCATCGCCATGAACCCCGTGTCTCTCACCGAAGAGGACGCCGAAGCGCTCAAACGCTATCAGCGTGCCTACACCACCGGCCGCGATCCCAGCATGGCGGGCGGCGTGATGGTCGACGCTTTGTCCGGCGCCATGGGCGACGCAGCCAACAACGCGGGCGGCGCCATGAACGGCTTTGTCGGCATGGGCATGGGCATGAACATGATGGGCGGCCAGGCGACCAATCTGTTTGCGATGGGTCAGGGCCAGCAGCCCGCAGCCGGGCAGGGCCCGAATCCGCAGTTTGCGTCGCAGCAGCCCGCCGCGCCGGCAGCACCGGCAGCCGACGGCTGGACATGTGCCTGCGGCACCGTCAACACCGGCAATTTCTGCACCAACTGCGGCACCGCAAAGCCCGCGCCGGCACCGGCGGCAGGCAGCTGGGTCTGCGATTGCGGCGCGGAAAACAGCGGCAACTTCTGTACCAACTGCGGCAAAGCGAAGCCGGTCGTGCTTTCCAACTGTCCGAAGTGCGGCTTCAAACTCGAACCGGGTTCCAGATTCTGCCCGAACTGCGGCGAAAAACTCGGCTGAACCAAAGATTCCCCGGCGTGCGGCAACTGCGCCGCACGCCTTTGTCATAACAAAGGAGTGTGAACAATGGCAACAACACTCGATTACAAATGTCCGCACTGCGGCGGCAAGCTTGAATTTCAGCCCGGCACCGAACAGATGCAGTGCCCCTACTGCGATTCCGTTGTCGACGTGGCGGCGCTGCAAAACCTCGACGAGGTGCTGAAAAACACCCCGGCGGACGAGATGCATTATCACGAGGACGCCGGCGCCGCATGGTCCGAGGGCGAACAGGCCGCCATGCAGGTTTACGTTTGCAAATCCTGCGGCGGCGAAATCATCAGCGACGAAAACACCGCCGCCACGTCCTGCCCGTTTTGCGGCAATCCCGTGGTGCTGTCCGGGCGGCTGAGCGGTGTTTTGAAGCCCGACTATGTGATCCCGTTTCAGCTTGACAAAAAGGCTGCCAAGGACGCGCTGAAAAAGCATCTGGAGGGCAAGCGGCTGCTGCCCAAGGTGTTCAAAAGCGAACATCATATCGACGAGATCAAGGGCATCTATGTACCGTTCTGGCTCTTTGACGCGTCGGCGGATGCCGACCTCAATTTCAAGGGCACGCGCACGCGTATGTGGAGCGATTCCAAATTCAACTATACCGAAACGAGCCATTTTGCCATCCACCGTTCCGGTTCCCTCGGCTTTCAAAATGTGCCGGTGGACGGGTCGCAGAAGATGGCGGACGATCTGATGGAGTCCATTGAGCCGTTCGATTTTTCCAAGGCGGTCGATTTCCAGACGGCGTATCTGTCCGGCTTTTTTGCCGACAAGTATGACGTCGGCGCCGAAGAGAGCAAGGCGCACGCCAACGCCCGGATCAAGCAAAGCGCCGAAAACGCGTTTCGCAACACCGTGGACGGCTACAATACCCTGACGCTCGAAAACAGCTCCGTGCGGTTTCAAAACGGCAAGGCGAAATATGCGCTGTATCCCGTGTGGCTGCTCAACACCACCTGGCGCGGCAAACAATACACCTTCGCCATGAACGGTCAGACCGGCAAATTTGTCGGTGATCTGCCCGTGGACAACGGCCAGTTCTGGAAATACGTTCTGGCGTTCACACCGGCCTACGGCGCGGTGGCGTTCGGCATCCTCTGGCTGCTGCATCACTTTTTCTAAGGAGGGGACGAGATGAAAGGTTTCAAAAAACAAACGCTCGCCCTGCTGGTGTCTGTGATGCTGCTGCTTTCGCTGTGTGTGGGCGCTTTTGCCGCAGCCGGCGAAATCCCGGCCGACCGGCAAAAGCCGCTGCTGGTGGATGACGCCGATCTGCTGTCCGACAGCGAAGAGACGGCGCTGCTCGCGCTGCTCGAACAAAAAAGCGCCGCCGTACAGGCCGATATCGCCGTGGTGACTGTGGAAGATACCGACGGCGCGGATGTGGCGGACTATGCGATGGACTATTACGACTACAACGGCTACGGCCAGGGCGACGACAACGACGGTGTGCTGCTGCTGATCTCCATGGCGGAGCGCGACTATTGGATCACGACGACCGGCTTTTGCATCGAGGCGATTACGGACTACGGCCGGGAAACGATCGAAGACGACTTTTTGCCGTCGCTGTCTGCGGGCAGCTATGCGGACGCATTCCGCACCTTTGCCGCGGGCTGCGAAACGTTGATCCAGTCGGCGCGCGCAGGTAACGTCTACGACTATTACAGCAGCGATTCCGACGGCGACAACAGCTACGGCGGCTACTACAACGACGCTTACGAATACTTTGGCGGCCAAGACTTTTCGGGAACGACCGCGCGTCCGTTCAATGTGGTAACCAGTCTGCTGCTTGCACTCGCGATCGGCTTTGTGCTCGCGCTGATCACCGTTTCCGCCATGAAGGGCAAGCTCAAAACGGTACACCACCGCTATGAAGCGTCCAACTATGTGGTGCCCGGGTCGCTGAATTTGCGCCAAAGCGAAGACCGGTTTTTGTATTCCAACGTGACCCAGACGCCGATTCCGCAGCACGAAGACAACCACAGCTCCCACGGCGGCGGATTTTCCGGTGGCGGCTCTTCGGTGAGCTTCGGTTCCTCGGGTGTGTCGCACGGCGGTGGCGGCGGAAAATTCTAAGCATTGATACAAAAAAGTGCCGCTTTTTTGGCGGCACTGCTTTTTGAAAGGAACTTTTATTCATGGCAAACACATATCTCGACTTTTTCAAAGCAATCGCCGCGATCCCGCACGGCTCCGGCAACACCAAAGCGATCTCCGACTACTGTGTGGATTTCGCAAAAAAACGCGGCCTGCGGTATCTGCAGGACGAAAGCAATAACGTCATCATCTTTAAAGACGCGACCAACGGCTCCGACGAAACCGTGATTTTGCAAGGGCATCTCGACATGGTCTGTGTGCAGAAGGACGGACGAAGCATCGACTTTTCGCATGACGGCCTCGATCTGCGGGAGGACGGCGACTTTCTCTTTGCCGACGGCACCACGCTCGGCGGCGACGACGGCATCGCCGTGGCCTATGCGCTGGCGATCCTCGACAGCGACAAAATCAAACACCCGAACCTCGAAGTGGTTTTCACCGTGGACGAGGAGATCGGCATGCTCGGCGCGGCGGCGCTCGATCTGATGCCGCTCAAGGGCAGGATGCTGATCAACGTGGATTCCGAGGACGAGGGCACGCTTCTGACCTCGTGCGCGGGCGGCGTGCGCGCCGATCTCAAATGGACCGCCGCCGACGAAAAGACAGCGGCAGGGGACTGCCTGCGCGTGACGCTCGACGGACTGCCGGGCGGCCACAGCGGTACGGAGATCGACAAACATCACGAAAACGCCGTTTTGGTGCTCGTAAAGCTGCTGAAAGCTGCGGGCGTCAAACGCCTCGTTTCCATCGACGGCGGCAGCGCGGACAACGCGATCCCGACGGCCTGCACGGCGGTGGTCGAAACCGAAGACGGCCTTGCGGAAACGCTGGCTGCGCTGTTTGCCGACGCGAAAGCGGGCTTTGCCGCGAGCGAACAAAGCGTGACGCTGACAACGGCAAACGCGGACGCGGCGCCGGCGTTCAGCGAAACAGACACAGCCGCCCTGCTGTCCCTGCTTTGCGATATGCCCAACGGCGTGATCGCCATGAGCGAGCATGTGCCGGGGCTGTTGCAGACCTCGCTGAATCTCGGGATGCTCGAAACGAAGGGCAACTGTGTCCTCACCGGCCACGCGCTGCGCAGCAGTGTGCAGGCGGAAAAAGAGCTGCTGCTGGCCGCGCTGACTGCCCATGCGGCGGTTTTCGGCGCGGCGGTGTCCACCTTCGGCGACTATCCGGCGTGGGAGTATAAACCCGAAAGCCGTCTGCGCGACACGATTTTGCGCTGCTACGAGGCGCAGTACGGCAAGCCGATGGCGATCACGGCGATCCACGCGGGGCTCGAATGCGGGATCTTCTGCGGCAAAAAGCCGGAGCTCGACTGTGTGTCGATGGGACCGGATATCTTTGACATCCACACCTACGACGAGCGGCTGTCGCTCTCGTCGGCGGAACGGACATTTGAGCTCCTTTGCAGCGTGCTGGCAGAGCTGTAATTATCCAAAAACATAAGAATCCACGCAGCGTAGACAAATTCCACGTCTGCACTGTTGCTTTTTTTGTCTGCCGATGCAAGAATGAGCATCAAGAGCGGCACGACTGCTCAAAAAGCAAAGGAGCGATGGAACATGGAAAAACGAACGATGGGCACACTGATGGCTGCAATGCGCAAAGCCCGGGGCTTAACCCAGCAGCAGGTGGCAGACAGGCTCGGCGTTTCCAACAAGACGGTAAGCAAATGGGAGTGCGACGACGGCTGCCCAGATATTGCCATGCTGCCCGCGATCGCGGAAATATACGGCATCACGGTGGATGAGCTACTGCGCGGCGAAGTCAACGGTGAAAAACAAATGCTCGGTGCATCAGCTCAGGAGCGCACGGAAAAGCAAAAAGCTTATCTGCTTAACAGTGCCCGGATGCGCTATCGCACCGTGTCAATCATCAGTGTTAGCATTGGCGTTTTGTCACCGGTGGCTGCCGTGGTGGTCGGCTATAGCTTTTACCGCTGCTTTTTGTCTCTCGGCGCGTCAGTTCTATTTATGCTCGCGGCGCTGATTGTGCAGGCGGTCGGTGTGAATAAATACTGGTTTTCGCTGCGCGCCGCAGATATTGATGATCTGCCGCTGCAAAGATTTTACCGTTCGCTGCGAAACGGTATCTTATTCACGCTGCTGCCGGTGCTGCTCGGGCTGATGCTCGGCATCGGCGGCACCCTCGGCTGCCCGGACGGTTTCAGCTATGCGAACGGTGTGATCGAATCACCGACACTCTATTTGCTTTGGGCGGCACTTTGTGCCCTTTGCTTTGGTGTGCTGACGCGGCTGTTTCGTGCGCATCTGCAGACAAAAGAACGGACGCATCTTTTTTCGAAAAAGGCAAGACGTACCTTTGTGTTCGGGTTGGTGCTTCTGACAATCCTGTCTGCCTTGCTGCCGTATGTGATCGCTCTGTGGACGTCGCAAAATGTCTATACCCTTCAAAGCAGAACACAGAGAGATGCGTTTATCCAATGGCAGGAGGGAAAGGACGTTTTATTGCAGCAAAACGACGCCCAGCGGACGGCGTATGTTCTTGCCCGCAGTTTCAGCAGTCTGGCGCCTGATGACAGCCTGATGCAAACGGAGTATGTGTCGGACAATTCGATTGATGCTGTGAATTTACAGACGCCTGCGGATCCGGCGCCGGTGGACGCTGACGTTTATATGCCGGAGGACTTGGATCCGCCGCTGCGCGATGAACGGTTTTTACAAAGCGATGTGCGTGTCTATACCTTCGAAACGACAGATGCGCTTCGTGATTATGTACAAGAGCACCTGCTTGACAGCGCTTTGTTCGGTGATCTGCCGCTGCAGGAAATACAGACCGTTTTGCGGCTGACCGATACCGAGGTGCGCTACCGTTCTTATGAGATCGGGTATTCGATCGCCTCTGCAGCGATACAGATCGCCGCTACGGACGCACTGTGGTGTTTCGGCTGGCTGCTTGCGGCGTTGCGGTTGCGGAAAAAAGAAAGAAAACAATAACAAAAAAGGGCAAAACGGAATTTCCGCTTTGCCCCTTTTGAATTCACAGGTCACACAACCTGAAACAGATAAAACTTGAGATACTCCGTCTCCGGCACACCCCACAAAATCGGGTGGTCGGGGCTTTGGCGGCGGTCTTCAATCTGCCGCAATTGCACGCCGGCGTCCTTCGCGGCGTCGTGCAGCATTTTGCGGAACAGTTCGTCCGTCATAAAGTGGGAGCACGAGCAGGTGGCAAGATAGCCGCCGCGGGGCAGCAGCTTCATCGCCTTGAGGTTGATCTCCTTGTAGCCGCGCCGGGCTGCGCGGACGGTGGCGCTGCTTTTGGTGAACGCCGGCGGGTCGAGAATGATGTAATCGTAGGTGCCATCGTTTTGTTCATACAGCCGCGTCAGCAGATCGAACACGTTTTCGCACAGCGTGTCCACGTTGGAAAGCCCGTTGCGCGCGATATTCGCCTTTGTCAGCGCGATGGCGTCCTGCGAAATATCCACCGCCGTCACACGCTTTGCGCCCGCCTTTGCGCAGTTGAGGGCGAATGCGCCCGTATGGGTGAAGCAGTCGAGCACGGTCTTGCCTTTGGCGAGCCGGGCGGCGGCCAGACGGTTGTATTTTTGGTCGAGGAAAAAGCCGGTCTTTTGTCCGCACATATAATCGACTTCATAGACGATGCCGTTTTCCGTCAGCAGCAGCTTTCCGTCAAGGTCGGTGCGAAGACCGTCTGCCTCGAAAAAGCCGGTGCTTTGGGTCAGCCCTTCCTTTTCCCGGAGAGCGATGTCGTTGCGCTCATAGATCGCGTCGACGGGTGCGCCCATCTCGGCGAGGATCTTTGCCATCAGAGGAAAGATGATATGCTTTCTCTGCTCGATCCCGCGCGACATCGTCTGGGTGACCAATACGTTTTCGAACCGGTCGACCGTCAGCCCCGGGAAGCCGTCCGCTTCGCCGAAGATCAGACGGCAGCAGCGAAAGTCGTCGCCCATGACGGTTTTGCGGTAGTCAAAGCAGTAGCGCAGCCGCCGCGCAAAAAAGGCTTCGTCAAACGTGTCGTTGGCGTTGGCCGACAAAAGCCGCACGCGCATTTTGGAACGGCTGTTGTAAAACCCGGTGCCGAGATAGCGGCCCTTGCCGTTCAGCACGTCCACAAGGTCGCCGTCGTTTGGCGCGCCGATCAGCTCGCGCACCTCCTGTTCATAGACCCAGACGTGTCCCGCTTTTAAAAACGCGGCGCCTTTGTCGCTGACGGTCACGATGGGGTAGTTGCGTTGTTGTTTCATAAGACAGCTCTTTTCCGTTTTAGTTTTGCAGCGCTGCCGGGCAGCACAGGACATCGGCAATCCGCGGCGCGAAGCCGACGCCGTCCCAGGCGTTTTCGCTGTCATTGGTCAGCGTAATGACGTTGGTGCCGCTCTGCAGCGTGACTGGGATCGCGAGGGTGGTGTACTGCGTAAAACTCATCGTATTGCGGCAATAGTGGTTGCCGCGTTTTTCGCCGTTGACGCTGACGGTCACAAAGTCTTCCACCAGGTCGATGTTATAGGCGTGGACGCCGTTTTCGCGGCCGGAGGCGTAGGTCAGCAGCAGCACATAGTCGCCGGCCGCCGGTGCGTCAACGGTCAATTGCAGCCCGGCGTTTTCGCCGAAGCCGTCGTAATAGGCGGTGCCTTTGGCGTCGGCGGCAGTGATTGCGCCGCCGAACGGTGTCAGCGCTTTGGCCAGATTTTCGTCTGCCGGCTTTCGGTCATTCGCTGTGACGCGATGCAGCGCCGGGCGGTCAAGGATATTGACGCCGCGTTTGAAAAACAGCACATCACTGTCGCAGCGGTAGTAGCCGTCAGCCGGCGCAACAACCAGAAAGCGGCCGGGTGTGCGGGCGTCGGGTTCAAAATAAACCGGCGCGTTGTCGCTGTGGCGGCGGACAAGCAGGCTGTCGAGTACGTAGGTGCCGTCCTTGTGCGACAGCGTCAGCGTGTGGCTGCCGGCGGAAAGCTGCATCTGCAGCGTAAAAGCGCCGGTGTTTTCGCTGCGCACCGTGTTCGGCAGCAGAATTGTCTTTTCAAGATTGTCGAGCTGCATGCGCACTTTGGCGTCTTTGCGTTCGAGATCGCGCAGCCCGTCCTTGTCTTTGCCGTAGATCAGCGTCAGATCATACAGCCCGGCTTTGTCCACCCGGAAGGGCAGCGACACACCGTCGCCCGGATGTTCAAATCCGCCGGTCATCCCTTGCACGTCGCCGGTGGTGGCGTAGGCACTGTCGTAGGTATAGGCCGTGCCGTGCAGGGTGCCGCGTTCGAATTCATAGCGCGCCAGTCTGTCTTCGCTGACCGGCGTCGGCGTGGCCGCCGTGTCGTCCGAAAGGGTGATAAGATAGGCGGCGTTCGGGTCGGCGTCTTTGATTCTGACGTTCAGCCTGCCCGCGGCGGCGCAGGCGGTATAGCTTTGCAAAACCTCCGGCGCATAGACACAGCCGCCGAGTCCCTGATAGGTGACCTTCTGTACTTCGACGCGCAGCGTTTTGTTTTTGAGTGCGGTTTGGTTCAGATGCGTGAACCGCACCGTTTGGGCGCTGTCGCGGCCATTGAGCAGCACGCGGATATCGTCGTTTCGGTCGTTTGCGGCGGCCAGTCCGAAGACGGCCAGCCGTTTATAGTATTGGAAATTGCTTTCGTTGCGGACGGTCTTTGCGCCGTAGACCGGCATACCCTGCTTGACGGCAAGGCGGTTTTTGCCCATCTGTGCATACCAGCGATAGACCCACCACGCGCTGTTCGGGGTGTTCTGGTCGGCGCAGGTGTTGCTCAGATTGTTGGCCAGCAGCCAATAGGCCTGGTCGCCGTAAACGCCGCTTTGCTCGATCACGCTGATATATTTTGCAACGGCGTTCGGATCGCCGTTTTCCTCCATCATGCCGTATTCGTTGACCACGACCGGCGTTTGTTCGTCGATGCCGTTTGCGCGTTCGATCTCGTGCAGCTTGTCCACATGGGCGTTCCATTCAAAGATGGAGCGGCCGTTGAGCTCGTGATAGACGATCACGTCCGGCACACAGTCGTGCACCTTGGCATAGGCGAGAAACTCGCCCATTGTTGTTTCGTCAAACCCGCAGTAGGCCGGTCCTGCAAACCGGGCGTCGGGGAACACGGCGCGGATGCGGGCGACGGTCTGGGCGTATGCCTCATAGAAGTTTTGTCTTCCCTGTTCGTCAAAGGCGCTCCAGCCGTCCATCCAGGTGCCGAACCACACGCCGTTGTCGCTTTCGTTGAACGGACAGAACACAAGCTTGTCAAAATAGTCGCAGCCGCGGTAGCGTTCGAGCGCTTTGTCAACCAGCGGGTAGTAGACCGTTTCCAGATAGGTCTTCCAGTCGTAATTGCCGCTTTTCTTTTGCGCGTTGATGGCCGCTTCGTCATAATACCACGTGCTGTACATGTCCTGCAGATAGACGATCAGATACTGCATATCGTCCGACGCGATCTGCCCGGCAATATGGGAAACGTCGCCCACCGGGTGCTGGCGGCCGCCGGCGGTTTTGGCGGACATGGAGGTGATGTGCAGCGCGTCGGTGATCTCCTTTGACGGCACGCCGGGCTCGGCCACACCGTAGAGAAAGCCGGTGGCGCCGCCGCGCTTTTTGCCGGTCACATTTGCCGTGTCCACCGTCAGCGACGGGCTGAACAGGGCGTATAAAACGAGAAACAGGTTGATGATAAAGGTCAGGATTGCCTGCATGAAAATCGCTCCTTTCGTCAGACGAGCACAACCGCCTGCCTGCCCAGCAGGTTCCAGCGTGCCCGGAAGGTATCGCGGTGAAACGTCTTGGTGTTGCCGCCATAGGGGTCCATCATGGTGACCGTGCCGCGTGAATAGCCCTTGAGCACCGTCACATGTGTGCCGCGCGGATATTCGAAATACGTTGTGCTGCCGTCCGGCTGCGAAATATACCACGCGTTGACCGTCTGCGGCGTCAGCATATTGTAGGTGGACCAGACGACAGCCGGGTGGCCTTCGGACAGATATTGCAGCAGCGTCTGGAAGCTGCAGCCGCTGATACGCTTTGCGGTATGTGCGCCGCCCCGACGGTTGATGACCTTTTGCAGCGATTTGCGGATCACGGGCGAAAACGCGCCGTAGCCGGGTGAGCTGCTCGTATAGGAGCCGGCCGGATTGCCGACAAACTTTTTGTTGATGTCGGGTCCGTAGAGCTTATGGTTCCGGTAAACAAGGCTTTGACGCGGAATGGCGGCGATCATATCCTGCAGCGTGATGTCGTAGCCGTAGTAGCGAAGCAGCGCCGTGCAGGAGGCGGCTTCGCAGCCGGTGGGATAGGCTGGCAGCTGCGACACGGCAGGTACCGCGATGGACGATACGCTGACCGTGCAGGCGGCTGTTTTGCCGTCGGGCGTTTCGGCTGTGATCTTTGCCGTGCCGATCGAGCGGCAGACGATCACGCCGTTTTCGTCAATTTCGGCGATATACGGATCGGAGGAGGTGAGGGTGTAGTGTGTGCAGCAGGTACCGGCGGGCAGCACAAACTTCGGCGTGATGTGTCTGCCCATCTGCGTGTGGTAGGCGCTCTTTTGAAAGCGGAACTGCTCCGGCAGCGGCAGCACCTGCACGTCGCACTGCGCGCTGACGCCGTTATAGGCGGTGACGGTGACGGTGGCGCTGCCGCGCTTTTTGGCGGTGATCGTCAGCGTGTCCGACACGGCGGCGATCTTCTTTTTGCTGCTTTTGAGCGTAAAGCTGTGCGACGCGCAGCCTTCTTTGACCGCGGGCGCAAAGGTATAGGCGTCGCCCGGGTTGAGCTTGACCGTTTTGGGAACGGTGATCTTTTTCGGCGCTTTTTTCACAGCAACGCTGCACACCGCCGCAACGCCGTTTTGTGCGGTGACGGTGACGGTGGCTGTGCCTTTTTTTACTGCGGTCAGCTTGCCGTCTTTGTCAACGGTGACGGCTCCGGCATCCGATGAATAGGTGAAGGCGCTGCACCAGGTGTTCTTGGGCAAATCCGGCTGCAGCAAGAGCGTTTCACCGACGCCGAGCGTCAGCACCGGTTCGGGCAGCGTCAGCGTTTTGGGCGCTTTTTTGACCGTTACGGTACAGACGGCAAAAACGCCGTTCTGCGCGGCGACGGTGATCGCGGCCGTGCCGCTGTGTCGGGCGCGGAAGGCGCCGCCGGACACATGGGTCAGCACATAGCTGTCGTTTGTCTCATATTGCAGCGCAGACGTAAAAGTGCCGTCCGGCAGCCTTGCGTCAACGGTAAAGGTTTCGCCGACGCCGAGCATCACGTCGGTCTGCGCAAGCTCGATCCGGGTCGGGGCAGGGAGGACTGTAACGGTGCAGCCGGCGGCTGCGCCGTCGGACGCGTGTGCAGTCACCGTCGTCTGTCCGGGCGCCGCGGCGGTGAAACAGCCGGGCGTTGTTTGCTGCAGCACACTGGTGTCGCCGACGGTGTAGGACACGGACACGGTCCGGCCGCCTTCATCCTGCGCAAACAGATAAAAGGCTTCGCCTTGGCCGATGCGCACGTCGCTTTGGCTCAGGTGAATCGCGGCAGGCGCAGCGGTGGAGGGCTCCGTCGCGTTCGTTGTTTCTTCTTCTGCGGGTGTTTCCGGCGTTTTAGTCGGGTCTTCGTCCGGCACGGCCGGCGCGGTTGCCGGTTCCGGCGCGGCTATGGGATCCGTTTCCGGCGCTGCAGCCGGATCACCGGCATTTTCCTGCTGCGCGATCTGCGTTGCCGGCGGCACAAGCAGCGTTTCGGGTAGCGGCTGTGTGTCGTCGAGCGCAAACACAAGAGCCGTCGGCAGCAAACTGATACACAGCACCACCGGCAAAAGAAAGCGCGAGAGCACCCTTCTCATGGCAAATCACATCCTCATTTCGTTTCAATTTATTATAGCATGGGACGCCGACAATTGCAAACGGAATGTATAAACGCCTGTTCTTTCGTCAAAACTGCCCACAAAAGCGGCGCGAACGCCCGCCGCACAAGGGAAAAGCAACAAAAATGAAGTTCTTGTTTCCGCATTTTGCAAAAGCAGTTGACAAATTGCAAATAATCATGTAAAATACTCGGGTATGCGGTATAACTGCGCCTTGTTTTGCGCGGTAACCGGATGCAATATTCTATGAAAGGAGATGCTTTCCACTTGCCAACCTTTAACCAGTTAGTTCGCAACGGCAGAGAAACCCTCGTCAAAAAGCCGAAGGCGCCCGCTCTTCTGAAAGGTCTCAACTCCAAGAAGAACGTGATGACGGATCACAATTCTCCGCAAAAGCGCGGCGTGTGCACAGCAGTGAAGACCGCGACTCCGAAGAAGCCGAACTCCGCGCTTCGTAAGATCGCCCGTGTGCGTCTCACCAACGGAATCGAAGTTTCCGCTTATATTCCGGGCGTGGGCCACAATTTGCAGGAACACTCTGTTGTCCTCATCCGCGGCGGCCGTGTAAAGGACCTTCCCGGTGTGCGTTACCACATCGTGCGCGGCACCCTCGATACGCAGGGCGTCAACGGAAGAATGCAGGCCCGTTCCAAGTACGGTGCCAAACGTCCCAAAGCCGCAAAGAAATAATTTCGTAAAACGAAATT
>CADABX010000053.1 GCA_902786285.1 Oscillospiraceae bacterium
AAAGCAAATAAGAATGACAGCCGGACCCAAGTGAATGCTATCTCTGTAACGTATACCTATTACGAATAAATCGGTATACATAAGTATCCCCAAAGGGTGCTGCCAGCAAGGCCGCACCCTTTTTTGTTCTCAGTGCCACAACTTATAAGCCTCCGACTAACTGCATAGGTAAGCCTCCGGGCAACTGCATATTGACAGCGGCGTGAAGTGACGGTAACTTTGTGACAAAAACACAAAGTCATGATGACCCGCGAACAAATCTTGGAGATAGACCGGTATTGCCAGGAACACGGTATATCTCTTCAAAGTTATTTTGACGAGCACGGCATAGCCCGTCATCAGTATTTCATCTGGAAGCGCAAGCTGCCTCATCCCGGCGACGGGCCCAAGCACCAGAAGAAGGGCAGCGACGGCAAGATCGAGGACGTGCGCTGGAATGAAAAGCGGGAAACCACCAAGCGCATCTACGGCGAAGCGCCTGCCGCCATCGTATACGATATCAACAAAATATTTGACAATAAATGAAAGGTGAGGTGCGTATCATGGGCCAAGTGATCGACGCCAACCTGTACTGGTTCCCGGAAGATCTGTTTACCAACGAAGAACTGGCGGAAAAATTTCTGTCCGAGGTGCCCGTACAGTATGGCATCAAGGGCTATTTGAAGGAAAACAATGGCCTGAAACAGTACGTGATCGAAAAGCCCGTGGGCAGCGAAAACCTGAACTACGTGCAGGGCGATTACGTGCTGGAAAAGCAGCTTAAGGATATGGACAAGGCCCGGATCGACAAGGCCGTTTTGAAGCTCTCCTGCCAGCAGGAATGGATGAGCCTCGACATGTGCCGCCTGTTCAACGACGGCATGGCCGAGCACGTCAAAAAATCCAACGGCCGCATGGCCGCCCTGGGCGTGGTGCCGCCGCAAGGAACCCCCGCCGTATTCAGGGAGATCGACCGCTGCCTGGATGCGCTTCATTTCGGCGGCTTGCAGCTTTCCGCCCATTACGGCGATCTGTACCTGGACGACGAAGCCTTCGCGCCCTTTTTCGCCTATCTCAACGAGCGCGACGTCACCTGCTATGTGCATCATACGCCGGTGCCCGTGCAGTACGGCAGCCTGACGGCCTATACCAATCTGCGCCGCAGTTATGGCCGCTGCGTGGATCAGGCCACAGCCATCGGCCGGGAGCTGTTCAGCGGATTCTTCACCAAGTATCCCAACGTCAAGCTGGTGCATTCCATGCTGGGCGGCGGATTCTTTGCCTTCACCAGCCTGTGGTTCCCCAAACGGCCCAAGGTGCAGGAGGCCGTCAGTCGGTTCAAGGATGATAACGAACTGGTGGTGGAGCAGCTGAAAAACAACGTGTATTTTGAAATGAGCCACGCCCAGCCCTGGGGCAAGGCGCAGCTGGAATGCGCGGTAAAAGCGTTAGGGGCCGATCACATCCTGTTTGGCTCCAGCTATCCCGTGCGGCCCGTGTGGCTGCTGGAGGGCGCGGACTTTGTGCGCAATCTGGACATTACGGAAGAAGAAAAAGAGCTGATCCTGCACAAAAACGCCGAAAAGCTGTATCATCTGTAAGCAAGGGAGGGAAAAAGCATGCCGCGCTTCATCGTGGATACCAAGCTGTATGGTTGGGATCTGCCGGAGCAGGCGCTCAGGCGGGAGAAAAACACCTTTCTGCTGCTGAGCCTGCTGAACGCCGCGCTCTCCATCGCCTGCGGCGTGATTGCCACCGGCGTCACCCGGCATAACTGGGTCAGCTTTGCAGCCACGGCGGCGCTGATCGCCCTGATGATGGAGGTCATTGGCGCGGTACGCTTCCGGATGGCGAAGAGCATGCTGGACAAGCGCGGCTTTGACAGCGTCCACCATATGATGCGCTGGTCCGCCCAATGTCACATGCTGCTGATGGCGGCAGCCTTCGCGGCGGGCGTGGTATCCTGCTTTCAGGCCTTCAGCGGCATCCTGGATCTAGCGATCCTGCTGGGCTTCGCCCTGAGCTTTGCCTGCTCCTTCCTGCTTTTGCGGCGGTATGACCGCATTCCCACCCACAATACGAATGCGCCCGAATAAGGCGCTTTTCCTTCCGGTCCCACAGATCGTTGTAGAATGATCGAAGACATCTTGCGGATGGAGGATCCCATGAACAAGTTCAAAACCGTCAAATCCCTGCTGATGAACCTGCCGGTTTCTCTTACCATGAGCTTCGTGGCCCAGTGGGTCAATATCCTGCATGGACACATGCAGCATTTTGAATGGGGCAGCATGGCTGTCAGCTTCTGCTTTTCCTATTTCATCGCCTTCCTGATTGCCTTTTTTATTCCCACGGATACATGGGGTTTTGCCTTCGCGGAGAAATGCGGAGCGAAAAAAGGTACTTGGGCTTTTGATATTCTGGTGAACCTGGTGGTCAATACT
Organism: Oscillospiraceae bacterium; assembly: GCA_902786285.1. Lineage (GTDB taxonomy): Bacteria > Bacillota > Clostridia > Oscillospirales > Acutalibacteraceae > UBA6857. The sequence continues at coordinate 2,421 of CADABX010000053.1, forward strand.
GTTTTCTGCGTCATCATGACGGCGGTGATGCACTGGTTCACGGCTTGCCTGCTGGGCGGCTTGCCTATCAGCACGATTCCCGGCGGCTTCCTGGAAATGATCGGCCCGGTGTGGATTTCCTGCTTTATCGTAAGCCTGATCACCCAGCGGCCCGCCATCCGTATTGCCAAACGAATTTGCGGCAAATCATGAGAAGCTGCAAGAAAAAGCCGATAATTTTCCGTCAGCTCCATGGGCAAAGCTGCTCGCTTGTCCTATAATAAGATCAACAGCATAGCAATCCCTCGACACGATACATGCGAGTCATCCCCGCAGATACGATACGGCGGTGATTCGCATGTTTGTTTATGAAGAGGGAGGAAACAACCATGTCTGAACTTCGTTCCAATGAATTCCTGGTGAAGGAAAAGCCCGGCAAATTAATGCGCAAGTATGCCATCCCCTGCATCATTTCCCTGGTGGTGGCGGCGCTGTACAACATCGTGGACCAAATCTATATCGCCAACGCCGATTACCTGGGCTCCTTTGGCAACGCCGCCAACACCACCGTGTTCCCCATGACGGTGCTGGCTTTGGCCATCGCCGTGATGATCGGCGACGGAGCTTGCGCCTTCGTCAGCATCCTGCTGGGCCGCAAAAATCAGCAGGACGCTCACAAAACCATCGGCAACGCCGTGGTGCTGACGGTGGGCAGCAGCGTGATCGTGACCGTGCTGTATCTGCTGCTTTCTGAGCCCATACTGACGCTGTTCGGCGGCCGGGTCAATGATGAAACCTTTGCTCTGGCCAAGGAATATTTCTTCTGGATCACCCTGGGCATGCCCTTTTATATGTTCGGCCAGGCCATGAACCCCATCATCCGCTCCGACGGCAGCCCGCGCTTTGCCATGATCTCCACCGTGGCCGGGGCTGTCACCAACATTTTCCTGGATTGGCTGTTCATTTATCCCCTGCATATGGGCATGATGGGCGCGGCCATCGCCACCGTGATCGGGCAGATTTTGACCGCCGTGCTGGCCATCTGGTATCTGTGCCACATGAAGACCGTAAAGCTGGAAAAGCGCAGCTTTGGCATGTTCCCGGATCTGATGAAGCAGTATATTCCCCTGGGCATCACCAGCTTCCTGGGCCAGGCCAGTTTGGTGGTCTCCATGGCTGCCGTGCAGAATTCCACCGCCAAGTGGGGCGCGCTGGACCCGGTATTCGGCCAGCCCCAGTACACGCAAATCCCCCTGGCGGTGCTGGGCATCGTGATGAAATTCTTCCAGATCGCTATTTCCATCTCTGTGGGCCTGTCCGCGGGCTGTATCCCGGTGGTGGGCTACAACATCGGCGCTAATCGGAAGGATCGCGTCAAAACGCTGTTCACCTATGTCAAAGGTGCGGATATCGACTATCTGATGGAAAAGAAGATTCTGACCAACGAGCTGCTGCATGTCGGCAACGGACCGCTGAATCTGACGGCGGAATACTTTTTGAACCTGCTCACAACGGGACTGCCGCTGTTAAAGCTTGTGCCGGCCGCCGCAAAATGCTTCAAAACGCTGCCTTTTATTTCGCTTGTGTGCAACGCGATCCCGAAGGACTACGACGAAGAAAGTGTGAAAAAGTGGGTCAAACGCTATCGGGCGTTATAAACTGACATAACAAAAAACGGCAAAGCGCTGGCTTTGCCGTTTTTATCTTGCTTTCTTGTTTCTTGCCTTTTTGCAATCTGTTACCCGAGCATCGTCAGCCAGGCGATATCGGTGCTTGTTGCAAGATTTTCCGCACCGTAGACAACCAGCAGATCGCGGATGCCTTCGCTTTGCAAAAGCTCGGCAACAGGGGAGCGATGGTAGCGCAGATCGACCATATAGATCGTCTCATATTCTGCCGAAAGGAACGTCGTCATGCAATGCGCAAACGAGTCCTTCAAAATGAGCAGTTTTTTGCCGTTATGGCAGCGGTTGTTTTGAATCTTCACCAGCGCATGGTTGCCGTCCAAAAAGACGGGATACTGGTCTTTATCCTTCAAATGTGCCGGGAAATAAAGAGAATCGCTCGTCGTTTCGTTCGTGCCTTCCGTAATTGTCACCGTGTAGTCGCCGCCGTCCTCTTCCCAAATCTCCAGCGTGTCCGGCTTGGTCAGCCAAAGGCCGCTCTTGGAATACGCCGTGCCGTAAAAATCGTCGGTCGTTTTCGTCAGCGTGAAGTCGTGCGGCGCAATGCCGTTCTGTTTGCAAAACGCCTCATACAGCAGCCGCGACCCTTCGCTTGTCAGATGGTGGTCGGTCTTGTAATACAGCTGCGTGTCAAGGTGCTCTTTAAACAGCGCCTCCGTGTCGATCATTGCATCGTCACCGATGTTTTCGCGCAGCGTGGCGAGCATTTCGCCGTCACGATATGCCTTGTGAAACTTCGGCAGCTTATCGCCGAGCGTCGCGCCGGCGCACGGGACGATCATCCATGTGGTCTTCAGATCGTTGCGGTTTGCAAACGCGCGGATGGCGTCGATATTGCTCTTTTCTTTGCCGAGATCGATCGCGCCCTGGGTCGCAAACAGATAGCCGTCCTTGCCGCGATAAATGCCGCTGTCGCCGTTTTGGGCGAGCAACTGCTCCCAGTAGGCGTGCAGCCCCACAAACGCTTCACGAAACGGAAAATGATCGGCGATATAGGTCTGCGCCTGTTCGGTCAGCGAACCGTCAAGCAAGCTTTGCCACGAAAATACGGGCGGCTCGCTGAGCACACGCTTTTCATTTTCGGCAAAACTCTGCTTCGGCAGCAGGAAAAAGCCGGCGCAAAACAGGGCAAGGATGAGTAAAAAGCAGACGGGCAGTGCCCAATAGATTCTTTTGTGTTTCATGCGGGCACCTCCTTAAAAGCGGAAATACAAAAACGGGTTATAGGTCGAACTGACAAGCGACGCGATGCACAGCACAAACGCCGCGGCACCGATGACCGGCTCCAGCACGCGGTAGACGCGCTTTTCCTTGCAGCGTTCAAACACCGCACGCGCCGTCGGCACGCTGAATACGACCGCAAAGACGAACAGCGGCAGATGCGTCAGCAACAGTGTGACCGCATCGGCGGAATACAGGCTGTGCTGCGCGGTGAAAAGATTCGCAAAATACGCGCCCATCTCTCCGAGCTTTGTAAAATCAAACAGCACCCAGCCGAGCACAACGCACAGCATCGTATAAAAGTGTGCCACAAATTTCGGCGCCTTTTGCAGCCATTTGAGCAGTCCGAATTTTTCGATCGTCAGCAGCACGCCGAAATACAGACCCCACAGCATAAAGTTCCAGCTCGCGCCGTGCCAGATGCCGGTGAGCGCCCACACGATAAAGATGTTGAGCGTCTGCCGCGCCTTGCCCTTGCGGTTGCCGCCGAGGGGAATATAGACGTATTCACGGAACCAGGTGCCGAGCGAAATGTGCCACTTGCGCCAAAAGTCGGTGATGCTCGTGGCGGTGTACGGGTAGTTGAAGTTGCGTACAAATTCAAAGCCAAACATTTTGCCGAGTCCCACCGCCATATCGGAGTAGCCCGAAAAGTCGAAAAAGATCTGGAACGTAAACGCCAGTATGCCGATCCACGCGGTCAGCGTGGAGTTCTGACCGGCGGTCGCTTTGCACTGATCCCAGATACTGCCCAGCGCGTTCGCCAGCAATACCTTTTTGCAAAGACCGTACAGGAACATGCGCACACCGTTTGAGAATTTCTCCATCGAATGTGTGCGGTGCTGCAATTGCTTTTCAACGTCGACATACCGCACGATCGGGCCGGCGATGAGCTGCGGAAAGAGCGCCACATAGGTGCCGAAGGTGACCACGTTTTTTTGCGGCGCGCAGTTGCGGCGATAGGTGTCGATCACATAGGACATGCTCTGGAAGGTATAAAACGAGATGCCGATCGGCAGCGCGATCTGCGGGTCGGGCAAAAACGAAAAGACCGGCAGCACCTTGATCGTGGAAACGAACAGCGACGCGTATTTGAAAAAGCCGAGCAGCGACAGGTTGAGGATCACACAGATCACCAGCACCGCCTTGCGCTTTTTTGCGCTGCCGTCAAATTTGCCGAGCAGCAAACCGGATACATAGTTGAGCAAAATGGAGCCGATCATCAACAGGATATAGACCGGTTCGCCATAGCCGTAAAACAGCAGGCTGACGATCAGCAAAACGGCGTTTTTGCCCTTTGCCGGCATCAGAAAATAGAGGATCAGCGTTGCCGGCAAAAAGAAGAACAAAAACGGCAAAGAGGAAAAGACCAAAAATAACACTCCTTAAAAACAGGGACACAGCGTTTGCTGCATCCCTTGGGTCACTTGCAAAATCTTACTTGACAGCGGCGTTGAAAACGGATTCCATGGCCGCGTGCTGCGGGGAAACAAACAGGGCAACATAGTTGCCGGCGGTGATCACCTTGCACTGCTTGGCAAGGGCGTAGTTTTCGGCGTCGTAGTTTTCGGCCTGAACCATCACGTCGGCAAGACGGGTGTTCAGCGCCGATACGATGCGGCTTTGCGCAGCACTGTCCTTCGCTTCGATCATGATCGCTTCCTCGGGGAACGAACCGTTCACGGTGATGAAGCAGCCCGCGGACGCGATGTCAGATTGCGCGATCCCGTACAGGTCGGTCAGTCGGTCCTGCGGCAGCGGCATCGCGCCTTCAACGCCGGCTTTGGAGATGATCTGATTGCTCAGCGCAGACAGGTCTACCGTTTTTGCCGCCTGGGTGGTCGTTGTCGTGGGAGCGGCGGTCGTCGTTGTCGGTGCTGCTGTTGTGGTGGTCGGTGCAGCCGTCGTGGTTGTGGGGGCTTCTGTGGTCGTCGGTGCGGTTGTTGTGGTGTCCGGCACTGCGGCAGCCGTTGTGGTTGTTGTGGTGTCGTCAGTCGGTTCACTGTTGTTCTTGCATGCGCAAAGGGCCAGTGTTAAAACGACAAGCAGTGCGATGGCGATGATTCTTTTTTTCATAAGTAACTCCTCCTGTTTGTTATGCGGTATGTGTATAGAGATAATCGACCCAGGCCTTGCAGCCTGCATACGCAAAATGCATGCCCATGCCGTCGGGATCGCTGCAATACGAGCGGATCAGGTGGCCGGTGGAATCAAACATGACCTCTGCCACGTTGACGAAGTACCAGCCCTGCTGCGCGCAAAGCGACGCGAGCTTGCGGTTGTAGGCGGTGATATTCGTGTTGTTGAGCGTCACATTGTCGCTCTTGGCGCCCTGTGCCACACGCGGTGTCACCGACTGCACATAAAGCTTCACGCCCGGCGCTTCCTTGAGGATCTTCTGGCACAGCGTCTTGAAATTCGCCACGGACTTGTCGATGCCGTAGGCGCCGATGTCGTTCATGCCGAGCATGATATAGACCTTTTTCGCGCCGCAGGCGGCCACACCCTTTTCAACCTTCATCTTCTGACCGTTATAGCGCGGGTGAACGGAGTTTTCCGTCACAGCGCCGAGCGCGTTGCCCGAACCGAGCGAACCGGCGGTCAAAAACTGTGCTTTGCCCAACACGTCGTTGGCGGCTTCATAATAGCTGAGCCCCAGACTGACCGAGTCACCGACAAACACGGCGTCGTCAAAATAGCTCGACGCAACGCGGGCGCGGCGGGGGAGCTGACCGCTGATGGCGTAGGGCGCGGCAGCCGGCGTTGTAAACGACAGCGGCTTGGACCACGCGGCGTAATAATACTTTTCGCCCGTATATTTGAACGTGCGCACGCGGACATAATAGGTCGTTTTTTCCGTCAGACCGGAAAGCACATCCGACGTTGCAAGTCCGCCGCCTCTGGTCTGCAGCTTGAGATTTTTGGAAAACGCCGGATCCGTCGTATACTGCAGTTGATAGCCGCTCGCCTGCGCCGGCACATGGTTCCAGTTGACCGTCGCTTTGGTGGCGGAGGGCGTCACCCCCGTGAGCGCCACCGCCATCGGCACAATGCGGAACGAACGCGTGGTTTTGAACTTGTAGTTGCCCGTGCCCTTGATCACGACCGTCGCAATGCCGACCCTCACGTTGTTTTTATAGGAAACCGTGTAGGCTTTGCCCTGCTTGAGCGTTTTGCCGGCTTTGTCTTTGAGTGTCACTTTGTTGGTCAGAGGACTGCCGGTATAGACGAACTGCTTGTATTTCAGCGTGGCCGATTTGACACGTGCAATTGTTTTTGTTTCTTTTTTGCCGCAGCTGCATACGCGTACATACCGGCCGTTCTTTTTGTTGGTCGCTTTTTTTGCGAGCTTCCATCTGCCGAATTTGTGTGTATGCGGCGCCGGCTTGGTGGTCGGCTGCGTCGGCTTTTCCGTGGTCGGTTCGGTCGACGGCTGTGTCGGTGTTTTCGTGGTCGGTTCCGTCGTCGGTTCTTCGGTGGACGGTTCTTCTGCCGGCGGTTCGGTTGCAACCTGATCGAGCGCCGGTTCCGTCGGCTCCGATTCGGCGGCAAAGGCGGCCGTTGCGACTGACAGCAGCATCAGCACCGCCAGCACTGCGGCAACGAGCGCGTTGCGTTTTTGTTTCATTTCAATCATCCTTCCTTGGGGTTACAAACAGCACACGGCTGCAATTCATGACAAAGAGTATGGCTTCCCTTTGCCGCGTGTCAGGCGGTGTGGGTATACAGATAATCCACCCACACCTTACAGCCCGCATAGGCGAAATGCATGCCCATGCCGTTCGGGTCGCTGCAATAGCTGCGGTTGAGATAGCCGGTGGAATCAAACATGACCTCCGCCACGTTGATAAAGTACCAGCCGCGGGTCTGGCAAAGCGCGGAAAGCTTTTTGTTGTAGGCGGTGATGCTATTGTTGTTGAGCGGTCCGTTGTCGCTCTTGGCGCCCTGATTGGTACGCGGCGTCACCGATTCCACATAAAGCTGCACGTTAGGCGACTTTTTAAGAATCTTGTTGCAAAGCGTGGTGAAGTTCTGTATCGATTTGTCCACGCCGACCGAAATAATGTCGTTCATGCCGAGCATGATATAGACCTTTTTTGCGCCGGTGAGGGGAATGGCGTCTTCGATCTTCATCTTCTGTCCGTTCCAGCGCGGATGCACCGAACGCTCGGAGACGTCCCACAGCGCGTTGGTGGAGCCGAGACTGACCGAGGTCAAAAACTTTGCTTTGCCCAAAACGTCGTTGGCGGCTTCGTAATAGTTGAGCCCTTCGCTGATGGAATCGCCCACGAACACCACGTCGTCAAAGTAGGAGCTGCTCACACGCGCCGACTTCGGCACCTGTCCGTCGATCGCATAGGGCGCAGCGGCCGGCGTTTGAAACGTCAGCGTTTTGGGCCATTTGGAAACGAAGGTCCGGCCCTGAACGGTTTTATAGGTGCGGATACGCACATAGTAGGCCGTTTTTTCTTTTAACCCGCCGATCGTCAGCGAAGCCTTTGCGGCGTCTTTGACTTTTTGAACCGCGGTATTCGTTTTGAAGGCTTTGTCGGTGCTGTACTGAATCAGATAGCCGTCCGCCTGGGCGGTGACCGGCGTCCATTTGAGCAAAACCTTTTTCGCGCTCGGCAAAATCGAAGTGAACTGCGTGCGTTTGGGAATGATGCGGAACGAGCGGGTGAAGGTGCAGTCGTATTTGCCGATGCCGGTCATCACCATTGTGGCAACGCCGACCTTCTTGTTGTTCAGATATTCAACGGTATAATCGCGGCCGCGCTTAAGTACACGTCCGTCCTTGTTTTTGACCGTGATTCCGTTGGTGACCGCCTTACCGGTATAGGTGATTTCGATATTTTTGACCTGTGCCGACGCAATGCGGGCAATGCGTTTTGTCTGTTTGCTGCCGCAGACGCTGCAGGCTCTGAGCAGCAGGCCGTTCTTTTGATTCGTGGCCCTGCGTGCAATCTCCCAACCGGTGTAGGTGTGTTTGTGCTGAGATGTTTGGGATGCCGCTGCCGTTGTCGCAACCGGATCTGCCGCCGCAAACGCAGGCGCAGCCGGTGACGCAGCCATCAGAAACGCGGCCGCCGCACACAGCAGGGCTTTCCATGTTTGTTTCATGTATGTGCTTCCTTTCCATAGGGTTTCAACACGGTATTATAGAGATTAAATGTGAAGAATACATGACAAAATTCTTACATTTTTACGCTTTCTTAGTTTCCTGTTAAAATACAATTTCGTTTTCCTTGCGTCGTCGCGCAGCCAGAACGGACACCCAGCACAGCGCACATGCAGCCACGCCGAACAGGCAAAGGCACATAAACACACCGTTCCACGATCCGCGGTCGGCAATATATCCGAGCAGCGCCGTGCTCAGCGTGCTGCCCACATAGCAAAATGTGTCGAGCACACCGGCCAGCAGTCCCGAATCCATCGTGTCGCGCATATACATCGGCACGATCGACGTAATCACGTTGTTGACCGCCGCCATCATCATGGCGGAAACGCCGAACAGCAGCACGAGCGGCACCGCGCCTTTGGCGCCGCCGGCGGTCGCGTGGCGTGTGAGCAGCAAAACCAGCAGCAAAACGACCGTCTCGATACAATACAGGATCCCGTTGATGACGGAGGTGTTCTTCTGGCGTTTGTGGATCGTGGTGGAAAACCACGCGCCGAAAATCGAAATCATCGGCAGCAGCAGCGTGACAAGGATCGACAGCGATTCCTTCATGCCGTAGTTCTCCTTGAGGATCGACGGCGTCCATGTTGTGATGCCGTCCTTGAGAAAGCCGTTGGCGATGGCCGCAACCGTCAGCAGCAGCCCGGTGAAAACGAACACCGGCGTCAGACGCGGCATCGTTTTCTTTTGCGGCACATAGACGTTCTGCGCGCTTTGCAGCCGGCTGTCCGCTTTGCCGACAAACACAAACCAGCCGAGCCCGATGACCGCCAGCAGCACTGCCGGAATCAGGAACACCCAGCGGTAGGCCGCGCCGAGCGACGAGAGCAGCGCACTCATACCGTAGGCTAAAAACGTGCCGAGCGCGGCGGTGGTGCTCATCACCACAATCGCCTTGGGCAGCATCTCGTCCGGCAGCCGGTCGGACAGCGTTTTGATGAGGGAACTCCACAAAATCGACTGAAAAAAGCCGTTGAGCAGCCAGACATATTTCATGCTCGCCACACTCGGACTCAGCGTCATGCCGATGTTGACCGCCGCCGAGCCAAACAGCGCCACCGCCACCGACCAGCGCGTGTTGTACTTGCGCGACAGAATGCCGTGGATCAGCTGGCCTGCGCCGTAGGAGAAAAAGAAAAACGAGCTGACCAGCCCCATCTCCGTTTTGCTTGCGCCGATCTGGTCGCGGATGGGTTCGATATAGGCGTTGAAATTGAGCCGTCCGATATACGCCGCCGTATACGCCGCCCAGCACAGAAAGATGATGAGCGTGGCGGCGCGTTTGCTTTTTTTGTCCATTGCCATGCCTTCTTTGATTGTAATCATCAAACTGCTGTTTAGTATAGCAAAGATTGCCGCCTTGCGCAAGAGGGGAGAAAAGAATATTTCAAACGGAAAATAAAAAAATTTGCAAAAGGGCTTGATTTTTTCGTTTCTATCCGCTATAATATCATTCGTTGCATCGGGGTGTGGCGAAGTTTGGTATCGCGCTTGGTTCGGGACCAAGAGGCCATGGGTTCAAGTCCCGTCACTCCGACCATCAAGAGTCCTTTTGTTTCGGCAAAAGGACTTTTGCATTTTCAGGACCCGGTTGCTATACAGGATGTGATTGTTCATGAAGCATCAGATGCGGTTGCTGGCGCAGCCGTTCGCGGCGATCAAAAGCGGAAGAAAGACAATCGAACTGCGTCTGTTTGATTCGAAACGGCAGTTGATCCGTCCGGACGATGAGATCTGTTTTGAAAATCCTGACGGAGAAAGCGTAACCGCAAAAGTGAAAGCGCTGCACGTTTTTCCCGATTTTGAAACGCTGTACCGCACGCTGCCGCTTGAACAATACGGCTATACAAAACAGGAGGTACCGGCGGCATCAGCAGACGATATGCTTGCGTATTATACGAGAGCACAAATCGAGCGATGCGGCGTGGTCGGAATAGAGTTGTCAGAGGTGCACATATGCTGATTCCATACCATAAACTCGTCCGCGACAAGATCCCGTCGATCATCGCACAAAACGGAAAAACCGCCAATACAACGGTCCTCGACGGCAAACGCTATACCGCCGCACTGGAGAAAAAGCTCAAAGAGGAAACGCGTGAGTATCTGCGCAGCAAAGACTTAATGGAGCTTGCCGATATTCTGGAGGTTGTGGAAGCCTTGGCAAAGAATCAGGGCGCAACGTTTGAAGATGTGCTCGCATTTAAGCAGCAAAAGCAAACGACCAACGGCGCGTTTGCGCAGCGGATTTTTCTGCGCAATGTCAAAAAGTGAAAAAAGAAAAGGAAGGCGTATCCCCGTGAACTGCTCCAATTTGTACGGACAGTACAAAAAAGGCCCTCTATGACACGATATTGAGTTTTCAAGCACCGAACTGGCATCGGTATTCCATCGGTGT
>CADABX010000054.1 GCA_902786285.1 Oscillospiraceae bacterium
ACAATACCGTGAATCCTTTTCTGATTTTGTTGCTGTCTAATGTCAGTTGGATCTGGTCTAATTTCTCATTTTCGTGTCCAGTTTTTGTTGACTAGTGCACCCTCAGTCCCTCAGTCCCTTTCCCCTTGGCCCTCGGCCCTGAAATAAAAAATCCGCCCGATCGGGCGGAATTTTTTATTTCGCAGTCGCGTGGCGCAGATTGGACGGTTCGGAAAGCACACGGCCGTCGTCCGTCTCCACAAAGGCGCATACGCTGAAGAAACGGCGTTCGCCGGGTGTACGGTCGCGCAGGGTGATAAACGGCCACCAGCTACTGCAGACAGCAACCTCGGTCATTTCGCCCGCCGGATCGTCGGATTCATAGACGACATAGCCGTCCACGCCCTTGACACGGTCCCATTTCAGCGAGATGCGGCCGTTGGATTTGCCGTCTGCATCGGTCAGCGTTGTCGGCTCCGGCCGGGTGGAAACGGCCAGCTCCTGCGGCGCGCTGTAAACCACGGTGTCGCCGTCCTTGACATAGGACGCGATCTTGAAGTCGTAGCTTTCGTTCGGCTCAAGGCCGACCACATTGCTGGTCAGCGTATCCGCTGTCAGCGTCTTGATCTTGACCCATTCGTCCTCGACCTTTTGCCAGATGCGGTAGCCCTCGGCAACGCTCACCGGCGTCCATTGAAGCTTGACGCGGGTGGCGGCGGTCTCGGCAGCCGTGAACGACTGGACGATGCGCTTTGCGTAGCCGCTCTGGGTCAGCTTGTTGAGTGAGACGGACTTCTTTTCGCCGCACTGGTCGCATTTATAGACGCGCTTGCCGTCCTTTTCGAAGGTCGGCAGCGCCTCCTTGCGCAAGGAGAAATCGTGGGTCAGACACGCAACGTCGAACTTGACGGTGTTTTCGCATTTGCCGGTCTGTCCGTGCAGATCGTCGCGGCCGAGCACACGCACCGCGTAGCGGCCGGGCGCAAGATCGCTGAGATCAAAATCGATGCCGCGGGTAGACGCGGAAACGGTACACGTCTTGGCGTTGTCCCAGTCGAAGGCGTTTTTCACCTTTTCGGCCAACAGCACCTGATAGCCGGAAACCGAGCCTTCGGCCGCCGTCCATTTCACGGTGGCAACGTCGTCGAGGTCGAGGGTCTTGCCGTCGGCGGCACTCTTGAGGGTGACGGCGCCGATCGGGCGGAAGGAGAATACCGGCCAGTATTTTGAGACCGCAAGGTTGCCGCGGTGGGCCGCCTTGTTGGCGCGGTCGCGTGGGATCTCAAAATAGTAGCACCAATAGTAGGCGGCGTTGTAGGCGCCTTCTTGGGTATTGGGCACGGATTTGAGATATTTGTAGATGTGGATGAACGAGTCCTTTTGCAATTCGTATTTCAAATATTCCAATTGTCCCTCAATGCTCAGGTAATCGTATCCTCTGTTATTGCAAAAGTTTCTCAGATTCGTGAATCGTCCGCCGTTCCATTGACACAGACCGCCCGAGGGAAGTCCGTTGGCGTCGCGGATGACCAGATTCGGTTTGAATTCGGATTCATGTTCGATGTTTGCCATAATGCCGCAGCTGGCGGCGGAGTTGAAGCCGAGCGATTGCGTCAGGTAAGAGAAGACCTGCGACTGGTTGGAAGCGAAGGCGCAAAGCGCGGTGCCCGGGATCAAAACGGCAAGCAGGATCAACATGGAAAAAAACAAGCTGATTGTCTTCTTCATGCGAATCACCTCACTTCGTTTTATTACAGAGGATCGACTGTGTCGGCGCATACGGCAAAAAGCACGGCGCGCGGCACGTCCTGAAACGGGAAGTGAACGCTGCTTGGGTTTACAGCGTCGCCTATTATAACAGACGAATCCGGATTTGTCAAGCGACAAATCGTTTCAAGGCGTTTTTGCGGCCCGATTTTGCCCCTGTCGCACGTCTTCACAGGGCGCGCCGATATTTTTCGTTCCCCGACTTTTGCCCGCGTTTTTGCGCCAAAAACAACGGACAAATTCAGTCTGGCTTTTCAGGCCGCCGTTCAATCAGACCGGCGGGAAAAACCGTTCGACCGGTTTCGCGCCGCGCTTTGCCGCCGTCCACACGTTGCCGGCGGCGAACCCCCTAAGAAGAAAAGAAAAACCCCTTGTTTTTGTCTCACCTGATACAGTTTCAGCCGTGACGCGCCGCTTCGCTCCAACACGGCGGCGCCTGCGGTTTTTGGGCTGCGGCACCCGTTTTTCGTATACTATTATAATATAGGCGCCGCGCTCAAACAAATTCGGACGCCGCCGGGACGCGTATACTATTATAATATAGGGCGCATAAAAAGAGGACGAACACCCGGACGCCGAACGCGGAAAAACCGGGCGCGAACGCGGGCGAAAAAGGGCGAAAAATATTTTTTAAAAAATTTCCGGTTTCCGGGAAAAACAGCCCCGAAATTGACAAATCACAGCCGGTTTTGTATAATAAAACCAACACAAAAAGCAGAAAAAAGAAGGGATCAAAATGACACACGAAACGCCGCGTCTGCTGCTGCGTCCGTGGGAAGACCGCGACGCCGGACAGCTCTATTCGCTGGCACGCGATCCGCGCGTGGGACCGGTTGCCGGCTGGCCGCCGCACAAGGATATCGCCGACAGCCGCCGCATTCTGAGGGACATTTTGCAAACCGAAGAAAGCTATGCCGTTGTGCTGAAAGAAACCGGCGCCGTGATCGGCTCGATCGGTCTGCGACGCGACAGCGACCTTGCGTCGGGCGACGCGGAGCGCGAGTTCGGCTACTGGCTGGGCGTGCCGTTTTGGGGCAAGGGCTATATGCCCGAGGCGGCAAAGGCGGTGCTGCGCCACGCGTTTGAGGATCTCGGCCTCGAAACGGTCTGGTGCGGCTATTACGAGGGCAACGCGCAGTCAAAGCGCGTGCAGGAGAAGCTGGGCTTCACGTTCCAATGGAAGACGCAGCGTTTGTTTGTTGCGCAGATGGACGAGTACCGCACGGGGTATGTGAACCGGATGACGCGGGACGAGTGGTCAGCGATTAGGGACTAGGGACCAGGGACTAGGGATTAGTGGTTAGCAGAGCAAAACAGCAAGAACAAAGCGCCCGTAGTGTCGAATACAATGCTGCCGCAGGCAGCCACCAAAGCAGCCGTCCCCAGCGCACGCAGTGAGCGTTGGGGAAGGTGGCAGTGCGCCAAAGCGCACTGACGGAAGGGGTCGATCGGCTGGGCGCGGACACGACAAAGCCGATCGGAGATCGGCGCTACAAATATACATCAAACAAAGCGCCCGTAGTGCCGATCAATGATCGGCTGGGCGCGGCCGGGTGAAGAAGTGCTTTGCCGCAGCCGCCCTGTCAGATGCAGCAAGAAAACAGCCCGACACAGCAGTGCCGGACTGTTTGTTTTATATTTCCGGTTCAGCCGAACCAGCCGCCGTTGTATTTTTTCTGCGCTTTGTGCATGATGAATAGCCCGCCGACGATGCCGACCATCATCAGCGTGATGCCAAGCGAATCCCGGCGAAGCAGCACTGCCGCGCCATCCAGCGCAACGCCGCCTGCAATAACGAGCAGGCTGATGCCGATCTGTTTGCAATAGGCCGGTTTGTCGCGTTCCCGAACGTTGGCGTAATGGTAGCTGTGGACGAGGTTGATCTTTTGCTTTTTCCAGATCACAAGGCCGAGCACCACGCACAGCGCGGCGACGGCAAACAGGACAATCACGCCGAAAACCATGTGAAGTTTCCTCGCTTTCTATCTCGTTCTTTACAGGTTCATCATACACCGAATTGCAGCGGTTGTCAAGCGGTCGCAAACGGGTTTTCCACCTCATCCGTCAATCGTGGATTCGCCCCCTCCCTCACGCCCGTTGGGCGCGACAGCTCCCCCACGCGTGTGGGGGAGCCAAGGGCGTTTTGCTTTTTATGAAAACTCAACTATAAATCCGAAACTCCCTTGGCTTCCCCATTTATGGGGCGCGGGTTGCCAGTGGCAACCTCTGCCGCAGGCAGAAGCGCCGACCGAACCGGCAGGTGAGACAGCTGTCACGCGCCAACACGATTTATGGCAAAGCAGACGAGCAAAATGCGCGTGACTGATGAGGTTGGAACGTGTGGCTTGCAGACCGTTGACGGCAAACGGTTTGTAGCGCCGATCAGCGATCGGCTATTTTATCGTCCGCGCCCAGTCGATCAACCCCTTCCGTCAGTGTGCTGCGCACACTGCCTTCTCGCCTGCCGGCTCGGTCGGCGCTTCTGCCTGCGGCAGAGGTCTCCACTGGAGACCCGCGCCCTTCCCCAACGCGCACTGCGTGCGCTGGGGGAAGGCTGCTTTGGTGGCTGCCTGCGGCAGCATTTGATTCGACACTACGGGCGCTATGTTCCCGCTGACTGCTGAGCCGCCGACGCGACGGCGCTGCAATGCTGACTGCTGACTGCTAACTGCTGACCGCTATGAACGCCCGACTTGGCGGGCGGCCAATGGCCGCCCCGACTGTGCACTACGCACTGTGCACTGTGCACTGAAAAATGCGGCCACGGATCTCTCCGCAGCCGCAATTCCGAATTCCGAATTCCGAATTAAATCAGTACGCTTTGCCCCACATGACCATGCATTTCGCCGGTTTGCCGCAGCAGACGCACACGTCGGAAAGCTGTTCCTGCTCGAACGGGATGCAGCGCGAACCGACGCCGGTCACTTCCTTGACCTTGTCTTCACATGCTTCGTCGCCGCACCACATGGCTTTGACAAAGCCGTCGCCCTTTTCTTCGAGCGCCTTTGTGATCTCGTCCATCGTCTTGCACGCATAGGTTCTGCGCTCGCGGTTTTCGAGCGCGTTTTTGTACAGCGCGTCGCGCACTTCGGTGAGCTTTTCTCTCACAGCGTCCGCCACATTTTCGAGCGGCGTGACCGTCTTTTCGCGGTTGTGGCGCGTCACGAGCACACAGTTGCCGCTTTCGATATCTCTGGGGCCGAGCTCGATGCGGACAGGCACGCCCTTCATCTCGTATTCAGAGAACTTCCAGCCCGGGCTGTTGTCGGAGTCGTCGAGCTTGACGCGGATGCCGGCGGCGGCAAGGGTGTCTTTGAGCTCGTTCGCCTTTTCCAAAACGCCGGGCTTGTGCGCCGCCACGGGGATGATGACCGCCTGAATCGGCGCCACCGCGGGCGGCAAAACCAAACCGTTGTTGTCGCCGTGGGTCATAATGATCGCGCCGATCAGCCGCGTTGTCACGCCCCAGGACGTCTGGTGGGGATATTCGAGCTTGTTTTCCTTGCTCTGATACTGAATGCCGAACGCCTTGGCAAAGCCGTCGCCGAAGTAGTGCGACGTGCCGGCCTGCAGCGCCTTGCCGTCGTGCATCAGCGCCTCGATCGCATAGGTCGAGACCGCGCCGGCAAACTTGTCGCTTTCGGTCTTTTTGCCCTTGACCACAGGCATTGCGAGGTACTGCTCGCAAAAATCGGCATAGACGTTGAGCATCCGCTCGGTCTCCTCGATCGCCTCTTCGGCGGTGGCGTGGATCGTGTGACCCTCCTGCCACAGGAATTCACGCGAACGCAAAAACGGACGCGTGGTCTTTTCCCAGCGCACCACGCTCACCCACTGGTTATACAGCTTGGGCAGATCGCGGTGGGACTGGATGATGTTGGCGTAGTGTTCGCAAAACAGCGTTTCGCTGGTCGGGCGCACGCACAATCTCTCCTCGAGCTTTTCGGTGCCGCCTTGGGTGACCCACGCCACTTCGGGCGCGAAGCCTTCGACGTGATCCTTTTCTTTTTGCAACAGGCTTTCCGGGATAAACATCGGCATACAGACGTTTTCGTGCCCGGTCGCCTTAAACATCCCGTCGAGGATGCGCTGCATGTTTTCCCAGATGGCATAGCCATAGGGACGGATCACCATGCAGCCCTTGACGGACGTGTATTCAATGAGTTCTGCTTTTTTGACGATGTCGGTATACCACTTCGCGAAATCCTCTTCCATCGACGTGATTTCTTCGACCATTTTTTTCTGTTGAGCCATAGAAAACCTCCGGTTTAGAGTGCACAGTGCACAGTGCATAGTGCATAGTAGACAGTCAACAGCGGAGAACAATGTCCGCCAGGGCTGCTTCAGACTGTAAAAATGGATAGACCTTTCAGGGATCAGCATCTGCTTCGCGTCAGCGCAACTATGCACTAAACACTATGCACGATGCACTGCAAAGCCCTCAGGCTTTGCGTACCCGAATCACCACGTCGCCGTCGTCGATCGACACGGTCTTTTCAAAGTCTGCGTCGGCAAGGGCGCCGAACACGATCTCGTCGGCGAGCAGCTCGCTCGCCATGTGGTCTTTGCTTTCTTTAAGGGCTGCCAGAAGCGCGTCGTTTGCGGTTTCAACCGAAAGCACCACGCGCTGTTCCACTTCGTAGCCGGCCTCTTTACGGACAAGCTGACACTGGCGCACGGTGTCGCGCACAAGACCTTCCTTGATCAGATCGTCGGTCAGCACCACGTCGAGCGCCACCACAGCGCCGCTCGCGGCTTCGGCGGAAACGATGCCCGCTTTGGTCTTGGTGGAAACGGTAAAGATCGCCGGGTCATAGGCGGCGTCAAAGCCCTTCACAAGCACCGGCTCGCCGGCCTTCGCCTTGGCGGTATAGGCAGCCATTTCTTCGGGCGTTGCGGCTTCGAGCGCCTGCTTCATCTTGTTGACGTTTTGCTTCAGCACGGCGCCGGCAGCGCGGAAGTTGAGCGTTAAGAAGCTGTCCTCGAGCACGGACGCGTCGGTCACGTGCACCAGCTCCTTGATATTGAGCTCGTCGAGGATGTTCTTTTCGAACACGGCGATCTTTGCCATCTCGCTCTCGTCGCAGGAGAGATAGAGCTTGGCGAGCGGCTGACGGACCTTGATCTGATGCTCGTTGCGCAGCTTGAGCGCCACGGCGATGATGTCGCGCGCGTCGGCGGTCTGCTGCAGCACGCCGTCGTCGTCAAAGCCTTCGAGCGGCTGCGGCCAGTCGGCGAGGTGCACAGACAGCGCGCTGCCGGGCAGCACACGGCGGGTCAGCTTTTGCCAGATCTCCTCGGTCATAAACGGGATGATCGGCGCCATGATCAGCGTGCAGGTGTTGATCGCGTGGAACAGCACCCAGTAGGCCAGCATCTTGTCCGCTTCGTCGCCGGTCTTCCAGAAGCGGCGGCGGTTGGTGCGGATGTACCAGTTGGAGATATCGTCCACGAAGATTTCGAATTCCTTGATGACGTTGTACGCCTTGAAATCGTCCATCTGGGCGGTCGCTTTTTTGATAAACTCGTTGGTGCGGATGACGAGCCATTTGTCGGTGACGGTCATCTTACTCTTATCGGGCACATAGCCTTCGAAGTTCGGCTTGTCGATCTTGGCGTAGGTTTCAAAGAACGTATAGGCGTTCCAGAACGAAAGCAGCTTTCTTCTCGCCTCGTCGCCGAGGTTGAAGCCGAAGCGCACGTCGTTGGCCACCGGCGCGCCGGCGTACATATAACGCACGGTGTCGGCGCCGATCTTTTCGGCGGCCTCGTCAAAGCGGATCATGTAGCCGGTCTTGGAGAACTTGGCGCCGCTTTCCTGTACCACGGAGCTGTGGCACAGCACGCGCTTATACGGCGCGCAGTCTTCGAGCACGGTGGACATAAACAGCAGCGAATAGAACCAAAGCCGCACCTGTTCGCGCATTTCCACGACCCAGTCGGCCGGGAAGTTTTTCTTCCAATAGCTCTTGTCGCCGGAGAAATAGCCGAGGGTGGAAAACGGCACGATGCCGGCGTCGAGCCACACGTCGCCGATTTCGCTCACGCGCTTGACCGGTTTGCCGCAGTTCGGGCACTTGATCTCGATCTCGTCGATCCACGGGCGGTGCAGCTCGGGCAGCGCGTCCACCTTCGCCGGGTCAACGGCCTTTTCGCGCAGCTCCTGCTTGCTGCCGATGACGTGGACGTGGCCGCAGTCTTCGCAGACATAGAACGGCAGCGGCATGCCGTAGTAGCGTTTGCGGGAAATGTTCCAGTCGCCCATATTGTTGAGCCAGTCGATCATGCGTTTGCCGTTGGATTCCGGCTCCCACTTGACGGACTGCGCCGCTTTGATGAGACGCGGTTTGAGCTCCTCGGTGCAAATGTACCACGCGGGCACCAGACGGAAGATGACTTCGCTCTTGCAGCGCCAGCAAACGGGGTAGCTGTGCTCGATCGGCAGAATCTTGTAAAGCTTGTTGCGTTTTTCGAGTTCGTCAAACACCGGCTGCGCCACGTTGGCGGTCGTGTAGCCGGTCATGAAGCCGAAACCCGGCAGGATGACGCCCATGTCGTCCACGGGCATAACCTCGGGCAGGCCGAGCTTTTTGCCCAGCTCGTTGTCTTCGATACCGCAGCCCGGCGCGATATGCACAACGCCCACGCCCTCTTCGGCGTCCACGTCTTCCCAGGCGACGATCTTGTGGGTAAAGCCCTGCTGCTTTTCGAATTCGGGGAAGCAGGTCTCATATTCGAGGCCGACAAGCTCGCTGCCCTTCAGCATGCGCAGCACTTCCTCTTTGTCGTCCTCGAGGTATTTGATCGCGTTCTTCGCAAGAAACAGCGTGCACTCGTCGCTCTTGACCTTCACTTCGACATAGTCGATCTCGGGGTTGACGGCGAGGGCGACATTCGAAGACAGCGTCCACGGCGTGGTGGTCCAGACCAAAATCTTGCTGTTTTTGCCCACGATCGGAAGCTTGAAGAACACGGAGTTGTGGGTGATGTTTTTATACGAGCCGGTCATCTCGTGTTCACTCAGCGAGGTGCCGCAGCGCGGACACCAGGGCATCGGCTTATACTCGCGGCGGATCCAGCCGTTGTCGTCGCACTTTTTCAGGAAGTGCCAGATGCCGCCGATGTTGGTGTCGGTATTGGTGAAGTAGGAGTTGTCCCACTGCATCCACTGGCCAAGGCGTTTGCTCTGCTCCGTGATGATGCCGGAAAAATGCTTCACACGGTCCTTGCACTGCTGGGTGAACTTGTCCATCCCGTAGTTTTCGATGTCCTTTTTCGTTTCAAAGCCGAGCTGTTTTTCCACTTCCACCTCGACCCACAGACCCTGCGAGTCAAAACCGTTCTGGCAGCGGCAGTCGTAGCCCTGCATCGACTTGTAGCGGATGAAAATATCCTTGAGCGAACGGCCCCAGGCGTGGTGGATGCCCATCGGGTTGTTCGCGGTGATCGGGCCGTCGATGAAACGGAACATCTCGTGTCCGGCGTTTTTCTCTTTGCGTTTTTCAAAGCACTGATTCTGCTCCCAGAAGTCGAGGATCTCGTGCTCCATGTTGATAAAGCGGTTGCTTTTTTCTGTTTCAGCCATTGGTCATTCCTCCGTTGCTGCCCGAAACGGGCATAACTAAAAACTATACCGATATATTATACTATACTATGCGGGCAATTGCAAGGACGAAACGCGGAAAACTTTAAGAGAAACGGCAAAAATTGTAAGAGATTGTTTACACTTTTTTCACCGATACCGCAAAAGCGCGGGTATAATAGAGACAACAAACGGAAAAGGAGGATGCAGATGAAACGATGCAGCCGACTGACAGCCATGGCGCTGTCGCTGCTGATGCTGCTGGGCGTCACGTTTTTTGCCGGCGCTGTGCAGGATGACGCAAAGATGCCGTCCAGCGTGCAGGAATTCGCCGTGATGTGCGGAAAATAAAAAAGAATCTTGATTTTGTATAAAAAGGGGACGGTTCCCGCGGCGCAGCATTGCGTCACAGAACCGTCCCCCATTCATTTGCTTCGCCGCCCAAAGCGCAAAAAAACGCCCGCGCGAAGCGGGCGTAAAAGGTACGGGTTACTTTTTAAAGATGTTCAGCACGTTTTGCAGGAACCACAACACGATATGCACAATGCGCACCCATTTGGTGTCATGTTTCTGACCGCACAGCGGGCAGTCGCCGGTTTCGTCTGTCGGTTCATCCGGTGTGGACGGTTCATCCGGCGTGGACGGTTCTGCGTCGATGGTGTCCTTCTGCTCCTGCACGGAGGCCAGCACGGCAGCCACCTGCTCTGCTTTTGCAAGGATGTCGTTCGCGTCGTCGCTGTTCAGCATCGCTTCGCCCTGCTGAATCGCAGTGTCAAGCTCGTCGGCGATGGTCGCATATTTCTCGTTGTCCTTGATGGTGTCATAGAACGCCTTCGCAGTATCAACAGCGTCGGTCAGCTGTGCTTTCGCGTCAGCGAGGGCAGCAGCTTCGTCGGCAGCAGCTTTGGCAGCCTTCGCGTTCATCAGAGCAAACGCAACATTGTTTGTAAAGTCACGCAGTTCTGACGGGACCACGCTTGCAAGGGCAGCTTCGCCGCGTTCAATCACGGTGTTCAGCTCGATGGCGATTTCTTCATATTTTTCATTGTCCTTGATCGTGTCATAGAACGCCTTTGCGTTGTTGATCGCATTTTGCAGCTTTGCTCTCGCGTCAGCGAGAACAGCGGCAGCTCTCTGCGCGGCAACCTCAGCGATTGCCTGCTTTGCGATTTCAGTCAGAGCGGCCTTGTTTTCGTCGAGCGTCTTGCTCTCGTCATAGGTCAGCGCTTCAATGGCTGCCACAGCGTCGGCAATGATCTGCTGCGCATCCGTGCTGTCGCCTTCCTCGGCCACAGCTTCCACGGCGGCTTTCTTCTCTGCTTTGTAAGCCTCAAACGCGGCCTTGTCGGCGGCCAGCTTGTCGGCGGCTCTCTGTTCGGCAACTGCGTTCGGCACGTTGGCAACAAGGGTGTCCAAAGCAACCTTGTTTTCGTCAAGAGTCTTGCTCTCGTCATAGGTGAAACCTTCGATCTGCGTCTTTGCAAGTCCGACGATGCTCTGAACGGCTTCGCTGTCACCCTCCTGAAGGAGAGCATCCATGTCGGCTTTCTTTGCTGTCTTGTATGCTTCAAAAGCTGTCATATCTGCGGCGAGCTGAAGAGCGGCGTACTGTCCTTCGTCAAGCTGCAGCGTCTCATAGTTGTTCACAAGCGCCTTTTGTTTGTCGGTCAAAGCGTCATAGGCGGCTTTTGCGGCGTCGATCTTCGCTTTGCATTCGTCGGTCAGAGCCACTTCGCCGATGGCGTCGATCAGAGCGATGACGGCATCAGCCGCCTCCTGATCCGGGTTGGACGCGACAGCGCCGAGCGCCAGGCCGTATACGGTATAACCGGCGTCATACGCGGCCTGCCCGATCTCTTTCAGTTCGTCCGCCGTTTTCGCGGTTCCGCCATACGTATTTACCGTGCCGGTGGTCTGTGCGGATGAAAGGTAATAGTTATCCGATAAGGTGCCGTTGTTGTATGAGTCGCCGATCAACCGGCCTACACGCGAATCTCCGTCGGAAACCGGTGCGTAAATGTCGCTCAGCGAGACGCAGTTGGTGATCGTTGCTTCGTAGTCATCGGATGCAATGCCCGCGGTGCTCGAATAGAAATCCCCCGTCTGGGGCCATGAAAGGGTACCGGAGGAAACGCAATGATCATACGTTGCCGTGTCTCCCCGGTTCATGGCAATACCGACGTTGTGAGAGCCGTACCCGGTGATATCCACAGCGCTGTGGCAGTTCTGGATCGTGCCGCTGTTTAAAGCCGCTATGCCGCCTAAACAGTCCGCATACAAGCTCGTGCTGGTAATGGAACCCGCCGTTTTCAGGTTTTTGATGGTACCGCCCACACCGACTTGATAGAACAAACCTTTATTGCCCTCGTCTCCGGTAATGTTCACAACGTAGGTGATGGTGTGGCTGTCGCCGTCAAAAGTTCCTCTGAACTGGTTCTTGCCGCCGATCGGCTCCCAGTTATCGCTGCCGCAATCGATATTGTCCGTGACCTTCAAAAATTTTCCGGAATACGTCATACCGCTTGCCACGTTGGCGGAAAGGGTGCGCAGGTCGTTCAGGTCTTTGATCAGCCACGGAGAGGCTTCGGTGCCTTCGCCCTCGCCCGCCCAGGTCGACTCGACCTCACCGAAGGCCAGCTTCAGCATATAAGGATCGGATTCCGTACCGCTTCCGGTAAATGTGATGCCCAATACGGACAGTCCCTGGTTCATTTCGTCCTCATAATCAAACGTAAGCAAAGGGGCGGATATACCCCACTCGTCGATCATTAACGTATAGGAATATCCGTCTTCGTCGCCCTCGAATTGAGTGATCGTTCCGTTGCCGTAAATTTCTTGCGCGTGGGAATACTTATCCCTTTTTACATAGTAGATGCCATCCCCGGGGAGAACGATGGTATCTCCCAGCTTGTAGATCACGCCTTCCGCGATCGTCTTGTTTTCCGCGCTCGCGGTGAACGCCATGCCGCCAAAGACGGACAGCACCATGAGCAGCGAGAGCAGGATGCTGCTTGGTTTTTTGGTTTTTTGAATCATAGGAAATTCCTCCTTTTAAAAATTGATGTTTTGTTTTGTTGATGGTCGAATTTTGTTTTGCCTGCTGACCGTATATGTCGATTGGGAATATCAGGCAACAAAAAACGGCACAGCACGCCAAGGGACGCACGACGCCGTTGGTTTTAACGATGGAATTGCAAAAAGGGCAGACTTATTCTGTCTGTCTGTCTGTCTGTCTGTCTGTCTGTCTGTCGATTATCGCAGAAAAACATATCCGGGTCAACCCTTCCCGCGAAAATTCTTTTTTTAAATTTTATCACCATGATTCCAATTTGTCAATAAACAATTAAAAATTATTGGACGGATTCTTGTAGAGTCGTCAATGATAGGTAACAGTTTTCCTCAAAAAAATATGATGCAATGGATTTGGTTTCTTGAACCGGAGAAAAGAGTGTCAGATTT
>CADABX010000055.1 GCA_902786285.1 Oscillospiraceae bacterium
CATTTTTACTGTTTTGTCAAGTCTTTTTTGAATATTTCTTCAAAAAAACAGGCCACCCACTTTTTGTGAGTGTCCTGTTCCTTATCTTAATGATATTGTCCAAGCGGCGCTTTTCTTTTTTTCAGAAAAGTGTAAGAATAACGTAAGGATTTCTTAAGACATCATCTGCGCTTTTTTGGTATCATGGATACGAAAGGAGTTGTTCAAGATGAACAAACATACGAAAAGAATCCTTCGTGTAGCTATTGTTATGCTCGTACTGCTTATTTCAACTGTCATGATGCTGCAATTGACAGATAAAAACAACGCGGAAACCAAGTACGATCATTTACCCTGGTACCTGACATTGGTCACAAAAACCCGTTCTGTTCCGAAAACGTATATTCCACAGTTGTGTAAACTAGCCAACGGCGAACAGATTGATCGAAGAATCTATCCGGAACTGCAGGAAATGTTTGACGATGCGCGTGCAAACGGACTGGACTTACAGGCTGCCCATTGCTACCGCACAAAACAGCAGCAGGCAGATATTCTGAAAACCCGCATCCATGAAATTATGAAGCAGGGATATACAGAAGAACAGGCAACCGCGGAAGCGCAGCTCACCGTCGCACTGCCGGATCACAGTGAACACCAGTTGGGACTGGCGATAGATATCCAAAAGAAAGGCAAAACAAACGCGGATCAGCTTTATGCCTGGTTGGAAAACAATGCCTATCGTTACGGCTTCATCCTCCGTTATCCAAAAAACAAAACAGAGGAAACCGGGTTTCAATATGAACGTTGGCATTATCGCTATGTCGGCACAGACGCAGCGCAGGTGATACAGGAAGAACAACTGACGCTTGAAGAATACTTGCAAATCTACGAGTAACTATGGTATAATACACGCATGAACCGTAGCGGATCGCCATAGAATGCAATGAGGTGATCCGCTTTGAAAAAGTTTTGTTTCTGCGCGTTCCGGCTGCGGGCGCTGCTGCTGCCGCTGGGTCTTCTGGCGGTGGTGACGGTCGCGCTGCTGTTCGGCGGCCGTGCGGCAAAAACGGCGTCGGCCAATCTTTCCGGTGCGATGCCGCTGATTATTCTTGACGCCGGCCACGGCGGGGAGGACGGCGGCGCAGTGGCCGCAGACGGCACGATGGAAAAGGATATCAACCTTTCCATCACGCAAAAGCTTGACGTGCTGCTGCAGGCGCAGGGCTTTCGCACACTGCTGACCCGCACGGACGACACGCTCCATTATGACGCGTCGGCCTCATCCATGCGCGAAAAGAAGGTCGCCGATTTGCATTACCGGCTGGCCTGTACGCAGCAAACGCCGGACTGTGTGCTGCTGAGCATCCACCAAAACAAATTTACCGACCCGCAATACGACGGCGCACAGATGTTCTATTCGCCGAACCATCCGCAGTCTGAAGCGCTCGCGCAGTGTTTGCAGGATACGTTTGTCGCCGAATTGCAGCCGGACAACACCCGCAAAATCAAACAAAGCGGCACGGAGATCTTTTTGCTTTATCAGACCAAGGTGCCGGCTGTGATGGCGGAGTGCGGCTTTTTGTCCAACAAAGCGGAGCGCGACAAGCTGAAAACCGACGCTTATCAGCAAAAGGTCGCTGCGTGCATCGCAAACGGGCTGCTGCATTATTTAGGTCACAAACCAATCGAAGATATAACCAACACCGAAAACAGGACGTGAGACTATGGCAGGAAAAACCAAATCAATCTATGTCTGCAACCAGTGCGGCTATGAAACGCCGAAATGGCTCGGAAAATGCCCCGGCTGCGGCGAATGTAACACGCTCGAAGAAGAAACGCGTGTGGCCGTGACCCCGGCCGCTGCAGCCAAAACAAAGCGTTCCGCGCCGATGAAATCCTTTGCGCTCGACGATATTGAGCCCGACAACGAGCTGCGCTACCGCACCGGGATGGGCGAACTCGACCGCGTTTTGGGCGGCGGGATCGTAAAGGGTTCGCTGGTCCTGCTTTCCGGCGACCCGGGCATCGGCAAATCGACGATCCTTCTGCAGGTCTGTCAGGTGTTGGCGCAAACACTCAACGTGCTCTATGTCTCCGGCGAAGAATCCTACAGCCAGATCAAGCTGCGCGCCGACCGGCTGGGCGTCAAAGCGCCGGGACTGCGGCTGCTGTGTGAAACAGATATGCAGGCGATCGGGGAGCATATCCTTGCGGAAAAGCCGGATCTTGTCATCATCGACTCCGTGCAGACGATGAACCACGCGGAGCTTTCGTCCTCGCCGGGCAGCGTGACCCAGGTGCGCGAATGCACGTCGCTTTTGATGCGCACGGCAAAGAGTTTGTCCATCCCGGTGATCCTTGTCGGCCACGTCAACAAAGACGGCAATATCGCCGGTCCCAAGGTGCTCGAGCATATCGTGGACGCGGTGCTGTATTTTGAAGGTGAACGCAATCTGTCGTTCCGCATTCTGCGTGCGGTCAAAAACCGCTACGGCTCCACCAACGAGATCGGTGTATTTGAAATGACCGACAGGGGACTGGAGGAGGTCAAAAATCCATCGGAGATGCTGATCTCCGGACGCCCGAAAAACACCCCGGGCACCTGCGTCGCCTGTGTGATGGAGGGCTCACGGCCGCTGTTGGCGGAGATTCAGGGGCTTGTCACACCCACGTCGTTCGGCAATCCGCGCCGGATGAGCAACGGTTTTGATTATAACCGCATGGCCATGCTGCTGGCCGTGCTCGAAAAGCGCGGCGGCTACTTTTTCAACAACATGGACACTTACATCAACGTTGTGGGCGGCATGAAGCTGGACGAGCCCGCGCTCGATCTGACGATTGCGATGGCGCTCGTGTCGTCGCTCAAGGACTATGCGATCCGCGACGACGTGCTGGCGTTCGGTGAAATCGGCCTTGCCGGTGAGATCCGCGCCATCTCCCATTGCGAACAGCGGATCAAGGAAGCCGCGCGGCTCGGGTTTACGCGCTGCATTGTCCCGGCACACAACCTGCGCAGTCTCGGCAAAAAGCTGCAAAGCGAAATCGAGGTCGTCGGTGTGCGCACAATCCGGCAGGCGTTTGAAGCGCTGATTGTATGACGGACTTTCTCAAAACGCCGCAAACACCGGAACGCCCGGTTAAGACAGCGCTGATCGGTGACGCGCCGGACGCAGTGCTGCATCTGTTGACTTCCCGCGATATCGAACTAGTGCGACTGCCGGTGAATGAAAAGCTCTCCGGCATTGTCCGCACCCATGCGGACGCAAATGTATTTCACGCAGGAAACGGCGTCTTCTTCTGTGACGAAGCGATGGTGCCGGTATTTGAACCGCTGCAGCCAAGGGAGTTGCACCTGTGCACGGTGGCAGGCGGCTATCCGACCGACTGCGCGCTGAACGCGGCGTGGCTGGATAGCGTTGTTTTTGCCCATAAAACGGCATTGCATGAAGAACTGCAAAGATTCTTTCTATTACACAAAATCACGCTGCAGCCGGTAAAACAAGGCTATGCGCGCTGCTCGGTGTGTCCTGTTGGAAAGAACGCCATGCTGACTGACGACAGCGGTATTTATCAGGCGGCCATTCGCTGCGGCCTGGATGTGCTGCTGCTCGAAAAGGGAGACATCCGGCTGAACGGCCATCCCTATGGTTTCATCGGCGGCGCAAGCGCCATGATCGCGCCGGACAAGGTTGCGTTTTTCGGCGATCTGTCTGCCCACAGAAACTGCGCGGAGATCAAAGCGTTTCTGCAAAAACACGAGATGATCTATGTCGATATTCCCGGATTCCCGCTGACGGACGTTGGCGGCATTGTGGCAATTAGATAAAAGGAAAACTCCGCGCTTTGGCACGGAGTTCTTTTCATGAATGAATCACTATGCACTATGCACTGTGCACGGTGCACTGAAACGATTTAAGGCTTCTTCCACTATCCGCTTCGCGCTGTCGGAAAGCGAGACGAGCGGCAGCCGGCATCCGCCGACCGGATAGCCCAGCACCTCCATCGCGTACTTGACCGGCATCGGGTTGACGTCGCAAAACAGCGCTTTGTTGAGTGCCACAGCCTGCTGCTGCATGGCGGCAGCTTTGGCGGTGTGGCCGTTGACGGCCAGTGTGTTGAGGTCGTGGGCGAACCGTGGAAACACGTTGGACAGCACGGAGATCGTGCCCTTGCACCCGACGGCGCACGCCGCGGCGGACAGATCGTCGTTGCCGCTGTAAAAGGTCAGGCGGTCGCCGCAGCGGGCGATGGATTCCGTGAGCTTGCCGATGTCGGGATCGGCCTCTTTCACGGCGACAATGTTGTCGTGCTTTGACAGCGCTTCATACGTTTCGGGCCGGATGTTCATCCCGGTGCGCGACGGCACATTATAGACGATGACCGGCTTTTGCAGCGCGTCCGCCAGCGTGAAATAGTGGCGTAAAAGGCCCTGCTGGCTCGTTTTGTTGTAATACGGCGTCACGATCAGATGATAGTCCGCGCCGTTTGTTTCGGCCTGTTTTGCCGTTTCCAGGCAAAAAGAAGTGCTGTTGCTGCCGGTGCCGCAGATGAGTGGGACACGTCCGTTGATCCGATCGGCAGCTCTTTGAAAGAGTGCCATGCGTTCCTTGATCGTCAACGTCGCGCCTTCGCCTGTGGTACCGCATACAACAACAGCGTCGGTTTCGTTTTGCAGCTGAAAGTCGATCAGCCGGTCAAACAGTTCGTAGTTTACAGTATAATCCTCCCGGAACGGCGTCACAAGCGCGGCGCCGGTTCCGATGAAGGGATGCTTCATTCGAAAACACCTTCTTAAAGGCTGTCTCAGTCCATGAAGCCCTCGGCGCAAAGCAGCTCAGCGAGCAGTACGCCGCCGCCTGCCGCACCGCGCAGGGTGTTGTGAGACAGGCAAACAAATTTATAGTCGTATTGTGTGTCTTCTCTCAACCGGCCGATCGAGATCGCCATGCCGCCCTCAAGGTCGCGCTGCAGCTTGGTCTGCGGCAGATTGTCCTCGGTGAAGTAGTGCAAAAACTGCTTCGGCGCGGAGGGGAGATCCAGCTCCTGTGCGCGGCCGGCAAAGGACGCCCACGTTTCAAGGATTTCTTCCTTAGAAGGCTTTTTGCCGTCCTTGAAACGCATGAACACCGCGCCCATGTGGCCGTCAGAAACGGGCACGCGGATGCACTGCGCCGTGAATTTCGGGCTGTCTGCGAGCTTGATTTCGCCGTCTTCGACCTTGCCCCAGATCTTGAGCGGTTCTTTTTCGCTCTTTTCCTCTTCGCCGCCGATAAACGGGATCACATTGTCGAGCATATCCGGCCAGGTCTCAAACGTCTTGCCGGCGCCGGAGATCGCCTGATAGGTGCACACCAGCACAGAGTCGATGCCGTACTTTTTGTCGAGCGGCCAGATGGCGGGGACATAGCTTTGCAGCGAGCAGTTGGATTTGACGGCGATAAAGCCGCGCTTGGTGCCAAGACGCTTGCGCTGCGCTTCGATCACCTTGATATGGTCGCTGTTGAGCTCGGGCACGACCATCGGCACATCGGGGGTAAACCGGTTGGCGGAATTGTTGGAAACCACCGGGCACTCCGCTTTGGCATAGGCTTCTTCCAGCGCGCGAACCTCGTCCTTTTTCATATCCACGGCGCAGAACACGAAGTCAACGCTTTTCACAATTTCATCGATATCGGCCGAAGCGTCCTTGACGATGATGTCCTTGAGATTTTCCGGGATCGGCTTTGTCATCGCCCATTTTTTGCCAACGGCTTCTGCATAGGGCTTGCCTGCCGAACGTGCGGACGCCGCGAGTACCTTGACCTTGAACCACGGGTGATCCGCGAGCAGCAGCGAAAAGCGCTGACCGACCATACCGGTGGCGCCGATGATACCGACATTGTACTGTTTCATAGTGACTGACACCTCTTTCTTCCGTCTCATATTATGCGCTTTATGGCGGCCGGTGCAAAAAATTTTACAAAACGGTTGCGAAACGGGCCGCGATGCACTATAATATTGAAGTTATTGATTATCATATCACGAGAATGACGATTCGTCAATCTTTTTTTGAGGAAAGAAGCACTATGAATAAAAGCGATTTTTACTATGATTTGCCGCAGTCGCTGATTGCGCAGCACCCGTCGCAGCAGCGGGATCATTCGCGCCTTTTGTGTGTGAACCGGGTCACGGGCGCGCTGGAGCACCGGCATTTTTACGATATTCTCGACAAGCTGCAAAGCGGCGACTGTCTGATTTTAAACAATACCAAGGTGCTGCCGGCGCGCATTTTCGGTATCAAGGACGGCACCGGCGCAAAGGTCGAGTTTTTGCTGCTGAAAAACAAGGGCGACGACAATTGGGAAGTGATCACCGGCCCGGGCAAACGCGCAAAGCCCGGCACATCGTTTACGTTTGAAGGCGGTCTTTTGAAAGCCGAAGTCCTTGACGTGCTTGAAGGCGGCAACCGGCTGGCGCATTTCACCTATGACGGCAACTTCTATGAGGTACTCGACCGGATCGGCCAGATGCCGCTGCCGCCGTATATCACGGAAAAGCTCGAGGATCAAAGCCGCTATCAGACCGTCTATTCGCGCTATCTCGGCTCCGCCGCCGCGCCGACGGCCGGGCTGCATTTCACAAAGGAGCTGCTGCAAAAACTGGAAGAAAAAGGTGTTTCTATCGGCTATGTCACGCTGCACGTCGGTCTCGGCACATTCCGACCGGTCAAAGAGGAAGACATCACGCAGCATATTATGCATTCCGAACACTACGTGTTACCGCCCGAAACCGCGGATCTCATCAATAAAACCAAGGCAAACGGCGGGCGCGTGATCTCCGTCGGCACCACAAGCTGCCGCACGCTGGAATCGGTTGCAACCTTCCGCGGCAAGATTGAAGCCGCCGAGGGCGACACGGATATCTTCATTTATCCGGGCTACGAATTTAAGTGCATCGACGGGCTGATCACCAACTTCCATCTGCCCGAAAGTACGCTGATTATGCTCGTCAGCGCGTTCTGCGGGTATGAAAATACGATGCATTTTTATAAGGTCGCTGTGGAAGAAAAGTATAGATTCTTCTCCTTTGGCGACGCGTGCTTTATCGCGTAATAAGACAGCACGACAGCAAGAGACGAGAAAGCAAGAGGACAAGATATGTACGAACTGATCAAACAGGAAGGCACCGCACGACGCGCGGCCTTCCATACCGTCCACGGCACCGTGCAGACCCCGGCGTTTCAAAACGTTGCGACCTGCGGCGCGATCAAGGGCGCATTGAGCGCCAACGATCTGAAGGAGATCGGCTGTCAGGTCATGCTGTGCAACACCTATCATCTGCATGTGCGCCCGGGCGACGATCTCGTCTATGACATGGGCGGCCTGCACCGCTTCACGCGCTGGGACGGCCCGATTCTGACCGATTCCGGCGGCTTTCAGGTGTTTTCACTGGCAGGGCTGCGCAAGATCAAGGAGGAGGGCGTCACGTTCCATTCCCACGTCGACGGCCGTAAAATCTTTATGGGTCCCGAAGAAAGCATGCGCATCCAGTCGCATCTTGGCTCCACGATCGCGATGGCGTTTGACGAATGTGTGGAAAACCCGGCGCCATATCAGTATGCCAAGGATTCCTGCGCGCGCACCTACCGCTGGCTGGTGCGGTGCAAAAACGAGATGCATCGGCTCAACAATCTGGAAACCACGATCAACCCCCATCAGATGCTGTTCGGCATCAACCAGGGCTGCACGTTTGACGATCTCAGAATCGAACACATGAAGCAGATCGCCGACCTCGACCTCGACGGCTACGCCATCGGCGGGCTTGCCGTGGGCGAACCGAAAGAAGAAATGTATCGTGTTATTTCCGCCATCGAGCCCTATATGCCCAAAAACAAGATCCGATATCTCATGGGCGTGGGCACGCCGGGCAACATTATTGAATCTGTGTATCGCGGCGTGGATCTGTTTGACTGCGTGATGCCGTCGCGCAACGCCCGCCACGGCCATCTGTTCACCTGGAACGGCATCATCAATATCAACAACCAAAAATACGAACGCGACGACACGCCGATCGACCCGGTCTGTCAGTGTCCGACCTGCCGCTCTTTCAGCAAAGCCTATATCCGCCATTTGTTCAAGGCAAAGGAAATGCTCGCCATGCGCCTTTGTGTGATGCACAATCTGTGGTTCTATAATCATCTCATGGAAGAGATCCGGCTGGCACTCGATGAAGACCTGTTCACGCAGTTCCACAACAAGTATGTCGATCTGCTGGACACGCGGATATAATTTTCAAAAAAAGCTTGCAATTCGTCGCAAATGTCTGTATAATGATTGCATTATGATCTATGGAGGAAAACAAATGAACCTTTCGTTTTTGACAACCGGCGCCGCAGCAGGCGGCCAGGGCAGCCCCGTTACCATGATCCTTCTGATGGTCGGTATGTTCGCCATCATGTATTTCGTGATGATTCGTCCGCAGAAAAAGCGTCAGAAGGAAGAGCAGGAAATGCGCTCCGCTGTTGACGTGGGCGACGAAATCACCACCATCGGCGGCATCTGCGGCCGTGTGGTCACTGTGAAGGAAGAGCATCTCATCATCGAAACCGGCGCAGACCGCAACCGGATGCAGATCACCCGCTGGGCGATCCAGCAAAACAACACGGCCAACGAGCGTCTGGCAGCCGAGCGTGCCGCCGCGAAGGAAGCCGCCGAAAAAGCAAAGGCCGAAAAGCTGGCCGCTAAAGGCAAAAAGCCCAAGGAAAAGAAAAGCAAGAAGGAAGACTGATTTCTTTCATAAAACAACAAATCTCCTCATACGCTTTATCAAGCGCGAGGAGGTTTTTTTATGGCAAAAAAGAAAAAACGACCGCAACTGCACGCTGCGGCCAAAAAGCCAAAAGAGGGGAGCGGTCGTCTCAAAGAACGGCTGCCGCTGCTGCTTTTGACGATCCTGCTGTATACCGTCGGGCTGTTCGGCTGTGCGCTGGTGTTTCTGCGGTGCGACACCCTGCCTGTTTCCGATCTGTATATCGTGCTGCTGTGTCTTGCTCCGGCTGTGCTGCTGTCGTCGTTTCTGGCAGCAAAAAAGGAAAAACAAAACGGACTTTTGACCGGCTTTGTGTGGACGTTGCCGCTACACGTTCTGCTGTTTGGCTTGTCGCTGCTGCTCGGCCGCGGCCGCGCCGATTGGACGATGCTGCTTTCGTTTATTATACTTTCGCTGCTGTCGATGCTCGGCGGTGTGCTGGGCGTCAATCAAAGGCAAAAGCTGCGCCGGTCAATGGTGACACGCACATGAAGATTCAGGCTGCATTCATCGGCAAACCGAAGCTGCGCCGGCCGATACGCAAAAACGTCCGCAAGCCGCGAAGTAAACCGGAATCGCCCGGGCTGCAGCTGTTGCTGCTTTTTCTGATGCTGGCGTCGCTCTTCGGCGGTGCGATATTATATCTGTTGTTTTCTTCGTCGATGCAGCCGCAGCTTGCGGCGGTCTATGACGTTTACAGCGCCATGCACGATTCCTCGTGGTGCATGCGGTTCTGCGCATCGCTGTTGCCGACGGCCGGCACCGGATTGTTGATCGTATATCTCGGCGTTTCTCCGGCAGGCGCATGGACATTGCTGCCGTTGGTGTCGCTTCGCTGTGCCGCAATGGGCAGCGTGGCGGCGTATCTGGTGAAGACAAACGGCAAACAGGGCCTGACCGCGTATTTTGCCGGCTTGTTTCCCGGGCGCGCGGTGGCGTTCGGGGCGCTGTTTTTGCTTTGTATCCATGCGCTTCGATGCAGCAAATATGTCAAAAGCTGTCTCAAAAGAGACAGCCTGAAGGACGAAAACTGGACGTTTTCCTATATCCGCGCCTGTTTGCCGGCGCTGCTCTTGCTGCTTTTGGCGGCTGTGCTTGACACGTCGCTGCAGCGGTTTTGCCTAAACGCTTAATGCTTTTTATTGAGCGGATTCTGATCGATCGCGTCGCGTACCTGCTTATTGTCCACATGGGTATAGATCTGCGTGGTTGACAGGTTTTCGTGGCCGAGCATCTCTTTTAAAACGAGCGGATCGACGTTTGCGTGCTGATACAGCAGCGTTGCCGCCGTGTGGCGCAGCTTATGGACGGAGTAGTGCTGACCGTCCAGGCCGATCTTCGCGAGATAGTGATAGACCATCAGCTGTACTGTCTGGCGACCGATGCGCTTATGGAGCCGGCTGACAAACAGCGCAGACCGTGCGTCGCCCTGCAGGCCGTCGTGCGGACGCACCTGCAGATAGGACAAAATCGCTTCGACACAGGCGTCGTTGAGATAAAGCATGCGCTGTTTGTTGCCTTTGCCGGTCACACGCATGGTGCGGTTATCAAGGTCGATATCCGACAGATTCAGCGCGCAAAGCTCGGCAAGACGCAGACCGCAGTTGAGGAAGAGCGTGAGGATACAATAGTCTCTTGCGGCGTTTTCGCCCTCAACCGCCTGCAGCAGCGCTTCGGACTGCTCGAGCGTCAGGTAGCGCGGCAGCTTTTGTTTGCCGCCGGCCAACTCCATGCCGACCGTTGGATTATTATCGATGTAATGCATTTTATCGCACACATATTTGAAAAAGCCGCGCAGGGCAGAGGATTTGCGCCGGCGCGTGGTCGGACTGTTGCCGCGCGCCGTGCCGCAATAGGTCAAAAAATCGTAGATATCGCGCACCGTAACTGCGGAAAGAAACGCGTCATCGAACGAGGAGAGATCCGGCTTTTCGTCCGGCGCAGGCGGGTCGGATGCATTTTTTTGATTGATCAGAAACGAGAAAAACAGCTGCAGATCGCGGGCATAGCTTTCCACAGTCAGCTTGCCGCTGCCTTTCACATTGATCAGATAATTGAGAAACTCATTGACGCGGTCGGGCAAACGCGCACGGTCGATCGAAGCCATATCATATGCACCTTTCTGTGAAACGGTTTCACATAAACAAGAGGGGATCCTCAAAAGTCGGGAGAGATCGGTTGAGAAACAGCGGCGCAAACGCAGTAGACGTCTTTGACGCCGGCGGACGTCAGCGCTTCGCAGCAGCGCCAAAGCGTGGTGCCGGTCGTTTTGATATCGTCAACCAATAAAACCGTCGATCCGGGTACACAGCGCGCCGTCGGCCGAAAGACATCCTGCAAATTCTGCAGCCGTTCGTTCCGACTTAAGGTATGTTGTTTCGGCGTCGGTCCGGATTTGACAAGCAAAGCGCTGCATTCGATAAAAAGCAGTCCGGCGATGGTTTGTGCGAGCAGCGCGCTCTGATTAAATGAACGTTCACGGATATCGTCCGTTGTCATAGGTACGAACGTCACACAGTCAAACGAAACGCCCGGAAACGACAAAGCAAGCTGTTGCGCCATGGCGCCTGCAAGCGGTTTCACATGCACAGTCTGTGACTGAAATTTTAATGAAAGCAATTGTGCGCGGGTGCACACAGATGCTGCAGCCGGACAGGATCATCTGCACGAATGAGCTGTGCGTCCGGATCAACGGTCCGCGGCGCACTGTCGCTGCAAACGCAATATGCACGGCCAAACGGAATCGCATTGCCGCACGCCGGACATATACGCGGATAAAGCATGGATTTTAATAGAACATTCCATTTCATATTTCATACACTTTCAAAACACTATTACAATCCCCTCAACTATACAAAACATTTATTTTGTATAGTTGCCACAGCGTTTTTACAGGACATTGTCCATATTATACCGCTTGTGCCCTGTTTCGTCAAGATTTCGAAAAAAACAGCCGTTTGATAAAAATGATCGCAGCGATCAAAGCATCATCCGGCGCAAAATAAAAAACGGCCGCGCAATCATACGCGGCCGAAAACAATCTTATTTGAACAGATAGCCGATGATGGAGTTCATCGTGCGGATGATATAGTCCATCAGGAACTTGCCGATGAATTCGATGAGCTGGCTCGGGAAACGGCTTTCGTCTTTATTCAGATCAGCGACCATCGAGGAATGAAGCGTGTCGTCGCTCTCGTCTTTGCCCATCGCGCTCATCGCAGCGGCAATGATCACATGCAGCGCAAGTTCGCCCGCGATGTGCTGATAGCTCATCAGGTCATAATCGCCTTCCTCCCCTGCCGGGACAAACGCATTCTGCTTGTCGGCCAGCTTTTTGACCGTGGCGCGGAACACATCGAGGTTCGCGATCTCGGGATGCTCGCGCAGATCCACGGAAATATACACGGTCTTTTTGCCGCCCTCGAGCACGGTCACGGTGTAATCGGCGTCCTTTGCGATCTCGTCGGACAGGCCTTCCACTTTATTGGGATTGAGAAAAATGTACTTGGCAAAGCTCTTGGCGAGATCTTTTGCGGCCACGGCGTTTTGACGCACACGAGACTGCACGGTCACTTTTGCGTTGTCGGACGCACCGGAAAGCTCGGCGGCGGCTGCGGCAACGGCTGCGTCCAACGCGTCGCCGGTGAGGATCAGATCATCGTCTGCGGCAAAGGCAGCAACGCTCAGCACGCTCAGTGCCATCAGCACGGCCAAAAGAACAGATATAGCTTTTTTCATGAGAATCATCCTTTCTGTTTTGATAATTCAAATATAGCAGATTGGACGCGGGTTGTCAATCGGTTGAAACAAAATCATTTTGGTTTTTTGCCCGATAAAATCATTTCACGCGTCGGTTTATACAAAAAATCCTGCCCCATCTGAACGCCAAAACGAAACGCAAGATAGGCATAATACGCGTGCATTTCATCAGTATCTTCCAACAGCGCCTTCGCCTGCGTTTGCTGCTGCTCAGTCAATGTTTTGAGAAACGCCGACCAGTCCTTTTCGTTTTGCTTTGCCATTTTGCGATAGACCGGACTTTGGCGTGTGATTTCCTCCTGCGGACGAAGATTGCCGTACCATAATTCTTTGAGCATTTCATTCATATTGCATCTCCCCCAAAATAAAAAAGCGCCTCAAATGAGACGCCGAAAAATGCCGTTCTCATTTGCTGCGAAACAAAAGTCTCAAGATATACATATTTCATTACATCAAAGAGAGAGAACGCACTTTTTCCAAGGTGTTCCCTTTGATGAAAAAAATATGTATCAAAGTTGAATCTTCGACTTTTGTTTCGCGTTAATACTTTACCATAATTCTTTGAAAAAATCAAGCAGAAAGTACACATCTACAAAACAACAGCACGTTCACCCGAACGTGCTGCTTTCTTTTCACTTATAAAAACGAAAACACCCCATACATCACTGCGCCCACAATGGCGCCGGCGATCAGTACCCCCGCGGCAATCACCGGCAGCGCGTGCTTCATCCGGATATCCAGCAGCGCCGCAACCAGCGCACCGGTCCACGCGCCCGTGCCGGGCAGCGGGATCGCAACCAAAAGCAGCAGACCCCATAACCGGTATTTGACCACCTTGTCCGCCTTGCGGATGGACCGGGCCTCCAGCTTGTCGATCAGATGCTCCACCCGGGAAAACCGCTTTAAAAAAGCGAAGATTCGCCGGATGAACAGCAAGATAAACGGAACCGGCAGCATGTTGCCCACAAAGCAGATCGCGAACGCACGAAGCACCGGAAGCCCCAGCAGCTTTGCTGCGATCAGACCGCCGCGCAGCTCCAGTACCGGCAGGAGCGAGATGAGAAACACGATCACTTCCCCGGGCAGCTTGTCGCCCAGAAGGTCGATCAAAGATTGCGCAATTGATTCCGCCATAATCCCCTCACACGCCGGCGTGCTGCAAAAAGTATTCGTGTGCCTGCGTCAATATCCGTTTGTCGTTGTCATAGTTGAGCGTATCCATCGCGTCGCCGTAGGCAAACCAGCCGCATTCGTCGATCTCCTCTTCCTGGCGCGTGATGGTCGTCTGCTGCGCTTTTCCGAGAAAGATGATCACATTCTTTTCAATCCGGCCCTGAA
This sequence comes from Oscillospiraceae bacterium, assembly GCA_902786285.1. Classification (GTDB taxonomy): domain Bacteria; phylum Bacillota; class Clostridia; order Oscillospirales; family Acutalibacteraceae; genus UBA6857. Next base: position 13,864 of record CADABX010000055.1, read on the forward strand.
TGGTGTATTCCGAGCTGCGGGAAAAGTCCGGCAGCAATTCGATATCGATCCCGGTCTCCTCGCGCACCTCGCGCATGGCGGTCTGCTCCTTGCTTTCTCCCCGTTCAATATGTCCCTTCGGGAATCCCCAGTGTGCGCTGCGCTTGTTGCGGATCAGAAGGAACCGGCGCTCGCGGCCGTCGTCGCGAAACACCACCGCGCCGCAGGAGCTTTCATAAAAGCATTCGATATGATAGCCGTTTTTGCCCTCGGCAAAGTCGATGGCGTCCTTGATTTCGTGAATGATGAAGCGTGTGCTTTTCGGTGCAACCACCCAGACCACGCCCTTGCCGCCGTTGCGGCGAACAATGGCGATCACCCGTCCGTCAAAATTGCGGACCGGGTGACTGATTCCCATAATATACGCGCACTGCACCGTGTTGCGGGCCGTCTTCACGTTTTCCACGATCCCGTAGTTCAGCTGATACTTGAATCCGAAACGCTTGTTATAGGAATACATCGGGGCGGTCACGTGTACCTTGACAAATTTTCCTAACATACGTGTCCCCTTTTAAACGAAATGCGGCCTACACTCCTCAAAAAGACGTTTCCGATCTTTCGGGCCGCACAGAATAGTTGGGTCTATTATACTGAAAAGGCACATCAATTTCAATAGGTTTGCCCGATTTTTTAACAAATCGCCAAGGAAAACCCGGCACAGCACAGGGAATTATCACAAATTCGTGAATTTCTCGTCAAAAATGAAAAGAACGGTTGTCATTTTTTCCGTTTCGTGTTACACTATGGAAACAAGTTAGGATGGGATAGAATGAAAACCTTGTACCTCACGGATCTGGACGGCACGCTGCTGCGGTCGGACGGTTCCCTCTCCCCTTTTACCAAACGCGCCATCGACGCGCTGAGTGCGCATGATGTGCTCTTTACCTTTGCCACGGCGCGTACCTATGCCACGGTGATCCCAATGTTCCGCAACGTGGATTTGCGGTGTCCGCTGGTGCTGATGAACGGCGTGTGCATCTACGATCCGGTCAAAAAACAGACGATCCGCCACCATGCGCTGCCGGTGGAGCTGGGTAAAGAAGCCGAACGGATCTTTGCAAAGTACGGCAAAAACCCGATGCTCTACTTTGAAAAGGATTCCACGATGCGTGTGGAGTATAAAGTGCTGGTCAACGAGCCGCAAAAGCACTATGTTGCGCAGCGCGACAACTTTTATAACAAAGGCTTCGAACAGGTCGACGCCTACCACTTTGACGAGGGCGACTTCCTTTATGTTGTAACGCTCGACAAAAAGGAAGAGATCGAGGATCTCTATCACGAGATGAACGCCCTGCCCGGCATCAGCTTCAATTTTTACGCAGACAACTACACCGACTGCTATTTTCTCGAAGGCATGTGCGACACCGTTTCCAAAGCGAGCGGCGCGCTGGAACTGAAAGCAATGCTCGGCGCCGACATAATCGTGGCGTTCGGCGACAACCTGAATGATATTCCGCTGATCGAGGCCGCGGATGAGGGCTACGCCGTGGGCAACGCACACCCGCAGCTCAAAGAAAAGGCCACCGGCGTGATCGGCAGCAACGATGAAGACGCCGTGGTGCGCTTTGTGCTGGAACGGCACGGTATTCGGTTATAAGAAAGGATGATCCCGCTTGAACAAACTCTACCGCGCCTATCTCACGGCGTATAAACTCAACGAAAAAAACGACGACGGCTTTTTCCAAACGGTCAAAGGCATCTATGACAGCCCGGAGGTGCAGTCGCTGCAGCAGTATGAGCAGCATCTTGAAATCGATCGGCTGCAGCACATCACCAGCGTCTCGTTTCTGGCCTATAAAGCCTGCAAAAAGCTCGGGCTCGACTACAAAAGCGCCGCACGCGCCGCGACGATGCACGACCTGTTTTACTACGACTGGCGCGACGGTGAGACCGGCCGGTGGCATAAGCTGCACGGCTATAAGCACCCGAAGTACGCCGCGCTCAACGCAAAGGAGCTCTACCCTGCCCTGTCGCGCAAGGAGCGCGATATCATCACGCATCATATGTGGCCGCTGACCTTCCCGCTGCCAAACAGCCCCGAAGGCTTTGTGGTGTCGCTGAGCGACAAATTCTGCGCCACAATGGAACTGCTGTATTCCACCAACAAACGCTGTAAGGCCAAATTTTTGCGCGATCTGGAGGGGCTGGACGCATGAATACCGTATTGTTTTACGTCGTGGAATTCTTCTTTTATTCCGCGGCGGGCTGGCTGATCGAAAGCCTGTACTGTTCTATCGGCGAAGGCCGGATCATCAATCGCGGGTTTCTCACGGGTCCCATGTGCCCGATCTACGGCACGGCGGCGCTGGTGATGACCGTGTGTCTCTACAATCCGTTTTTCGACCGTCCCCTGCTCGTGTTTTTGCTCGGTATGCTGCTTTGCAACGTTGTGGAATACATGACGAGCTTTTTGATGGAAAAGCTCTTCCACGCCCGCTGGTGGGACTATACCTATGAATTCATGAACATCCGCGGACGCATCTGTCTCAAGCACACGATGTACTGGGCGATTTTGTCCATCGCGTTTGTTTATGTCATCCATCCCGGCATTGACCGGCTGCTGCACGGCATCCCCGAAAAATACCTCGCCTGGGTGGGCTTCGGCGTGCTGGCGGTGTTTCTGGTCGACTGGGTCAACTCCATGCGCAAGGCGCTGGATATCCGCCGGCTGCAGGACCGTATGCTCGGGCTGATCGCCACGGTCACGGACGGGTTTGCCAATGTGCGCGCGTCGATTGAAGACACGGTGACCACCATGCAGCAAAACCACGAAGCCAACGCGGAAAAACGGCTGGATAAGCGCAACGAGCTGTTCCAGCAGATTCAGGATACCCTGTCAGACTATGAGCTGCGCTTTTCGGCCAAGCGTACCGAAGCGCACGACAAAAACAAGTATTCCAGCCGCTTTTTGCGCAACAACTTCAAAATCGAAGAATATACCCGCCGCCAGATCCAAAAGCTCAAGGATCTGCGCGACGAGATCAAAGCCACGCTGTTTGAAAACGGCGAAATGCAATAACGGGAGTGCTGTATGAAAAAGATGGACGTCCGCGTGCGCAAAACCTATCAGATGCTCGGCGAAGCACTTAGCGAGCTGCTCAAGGAAAAGAGTTTTGAAGATCTGACCGTGCTCGAGATCTGCGAAAAAGCCGGCATCCACCGCGCCACGTTTTACAAGCATTTTGTCGACAAATACGACTTTCTCAGCAAAAACCTCACGGTGAGCATCGACGAGATGAGTTTCGGCAAGCTCGAGCCGTCGCTTACCCAGGACGCCTACCGGCGCAACGTCAACCGCATCATCACCAACGTGATGGCCTATGTGTCGCAAAACAGCGAGTTTCTGCACACCCTGCACAGCGAACACTATTCCTCTGTGTTTTTCGACATCTTGTCGAACGCCGTATGCGCCTTTATGCTGGAACGATTGTCCGGCAACGAAAAGATCCGCGCCGCACTCGGCACACAGCTCCCGATGATCGCCAACTATTACGCCGGCGCCGCAGTGAGCCTGATCAAATGGTGGTCGAAGGGCGAAGACACCTGCACAGTACAGGAGTTTCTGGAATTCGTTCAGCCGCGTATCCGCGAGTTTACCGAATATCTGTTTGAAAAAATAGAGGCATGAAAAAAGCACCCGACGGGTGCTTTTTTTAGTGCACAGTGCAAAGTGCATAGTGGTTAGTGACGCGCCGGACATGTGCGCTGTGGGAAACGATTCGCCGCGTAGGAAACACTGTAGCGCTGAACGCCGTGCAGCTTGGTGTGAACGGCGACGCAGCAATCATATTCTCGTAGTCACCGCCAATCTGGCGGCTATTGCGGAAAACCGATCGCGCCAAGTCGGCTGCTAGCCGACAACTACGGGCGCTGTGTAGCGGTCGGCCCGCGGCCGACTACTGCAAACAGCTAGGTTTCATAGTAGCCCACTTTTCCTGCGCGGCGCATGGTTTTCCGTCATATCCCACGTCCGGCGCGTCTCTATGCACGATGCACTGCGCACTATGCACTGATCAATCATAGTCGTCCAAAAACGTCGTCACCCTCTCCCCTTTCCGGTAGCTGATGAGCGTCTCGAGATTCACATTCTGTGCGGCGCGGAAAATGTTTTTGTCAATATTGCCGTCCTCTTTGCGCAACTGCGCGATGAGGGCTTTTGTTTTTGCCCGCGCTCCGGTCGGGTCGTCGCTGCGGTTGGCGTTCTCTTCCTCAAATTTGCATGCGCAGCGCAGGAAATGCAGATCGTTGTAGTTCACCCAGCGCACAATGTCGTGCTCCTTGACCAGATACAGCGGCCGGATCAGCTCCATGCCCGGGTAGTTGAGACTGTGAAGCTTCGGGAGCATCGTCTTCATCTCGCCGCTGTAAAGCATACTCATGAGCGTCGTTTCGATCACATCGTCAAAGTGATGGCCGAGGGCGATCTTGTTGCAGCCGAGCGATTGCGCATATTTGTAAAGATAACCGCGGCGCATCCGGGCGCACAGATAGCACGGCGATGTGTCCTGCTTTGTCACATAGCCGAAAATATTGGCGTCAAACACGTCCGCCGGCACATCCAGCAGCGCGGCGTTGTCGAGGATGCGCTGCCGGTTTTCGTGCGAATAGCCCGGGTCGAGGACAAGAAAACGCAGATCAAACGGAAAATCCGAGTGCCGCTGCAAAAGCTGCATACACTTCGCAAGCAGCATGGAATCCTTGCCGCCGGACAGACACACGCACACGCGGTCGCCCTCCCGCAGCAGCTCATAGGTTTTGACGCCTTCAACAAAGCGGTTCCAGATATCCTTGCGATAGGTTTTCTGAATCGAGCGTTCGGCAATTTGGCTTGGCAGCATGGAATCACCTCCGGTGATGTGAAATTCGGAATTCGGAATTCGGAATTCGGAATTGATGGACGCCGCCTGCGGCGATGCGTCAAATGTGTAAAGGCAAGATTCCTTTGCCACAAAAGATTGCAAATCGGTTCGTTGGCGGGCAACCGGTTTCGGATTCGGAAATCTTCATCGGATATCATTTACCCGTTTTCGTCTGCGAGTTGTTCGCGCCGCGGCAGACCGTTTTCCGTTTTTGCAGTGTAAACCCGCGACCTTAATTCCGAATTTCGAATTCCGAATTCCGAATTGACCGAAGGTCTGATCGCTTCGCGATCAGACCTTCATCGCCGCCTCATACGCGCGCCAGATGACCGAACGCAGATTGCCCACAGCCAAGCAGTCGCCCACAAGCTGTACGTTTTTGCCCTTGCCTTCAAGCGGTGCAGGAATGTAGCCCGCGCAGCTAATCACGCTGTCGCACGCGATTTCGATCTCTTTGCCGTCCTTGTCCTTGCAAAGAATGGCGCCGTCTTTGACTTTACTGAGCGTTGTCTCCAGATAGACGGGCGTTTTGTGCAGCGCGAACCATTCGCGCAGATAGGAGCTGTTGGCAAGGCAGACGCCGGTCTGGCTCACAAGATCGTCCTTCATCTCCACGATGATCGGGTGTTTGCCCTGCAGCGCCAGTTCATACGCGATTTCGCAGCCGGTCAGTCCGCCGCCAATTACAGCCACGGTGTCGCCCACAGGCGTCCCGTTCAAATAGTCGCACGCTTCGATCATCCGTTCATGCCCGGGTACTTTTTTCAGCACGCGGGGCACACTGCCGGTTGCCACGATCACCGGCGCGTCACCGAACACGGACGCGCTTGTCACCTCGTCTTCGAGCTTGACTTCGATATGCAGCTCCTGCATCTGTCTGCGGTACCATGCCAGCAAATCGCGCAGCTTGCCCTTATACGATTCCGCGGAGGCCGGGATAAACGTACCACCGAGGACGCTGCTCTTTTCATGGATCACCGGGTAATGGCCGCGCAGCTTGAGCACGCGGGCGGCCTCCATGCCGCCAATTCCTCCGCCGATGATGTGGACGGTTTTGGGGCTGTTGGTTGCTTTGATATAGTGCTTGTTCCACTGCATCGTCTCCGCGTTGACCGCGCAGCGTGCCAGGTGCAACGAATCGGACAGCGCCTGATCGTTGGGCACGCCTTTATAGTGGCACATGTTGAAGCAGCCGTTGTGGCACAAAATACACGGCCGGATATCGTCTTCGCGGTCGGCAAGCAGCTTGGTGACCCACTGCTGGTCGGCAAGGAACGGACGGGCAAAGCCCGCGCCGTCCAGTTTGCCCGCGGCAATCGATTGCGCCGCCACGGCGGGGTCGAGCCGGCCGGCACAGACGATGGGAATGGAGCAGAACTGCTTGATATGTTCGCAGTCGGCAAGGTTGCAGTTTTCGGGCATATACACCGGCGGGTGCGCCCAGTACCACGCGTCGTAGGTGCCGTTGTCGCAGTTGAGCATATCATAGCCGGCGTCCTCAAGGAATTTGACGGCCAATTCGCTCTCTTTCATATCGCGACCGACTTCGATATACTCTTCGCCGGGCAGCGCGCCCTGGCGGAAACCTTTGGTTTTGGAGATGATGGAATAGCGCAGCGACACCGGGAAATCGTCGCCGCACGCCTTCTTGATGGCTTTCACAATCTCGGCAGCAAAGCGGTAGCGGTTTTCGAGCGAGCCGCCGAACTCATCAGTGCGCTTGTTGACGTAGCCGAGGGTAAACTGGTCGAGCAAATACCCTTCATGCACAGCATGGATTTCCACACCGTCGACGCCTGCGTCCTGCAAAAGCTTTGCGGACTTGGCAAACGCGTCGATGAATTCGTAGATTTCCGCTTTTGTCATCTCGCGGGAGGGCACCTTGTCACTCCAGCGGTTGGGAGCGGGACTGGCCGAGGCGGTGATCTTGTCAAGATCCATAAAGGGCTTGGAAAGCACACGCAGCGCGGGGTTTGAATACAGCGTCTCCATCATGGAGCTGATCGTAAACGAGCGGCCGAAGCCCGCAGTGAGCTGGACAAACAGCTTGGCGCCGGTCTTGTGGAATGCGGGCATCCACGCTTTGAGGTCGCGGAACATCTTTTTGTTTTTATGCAGCCACTGGCCAAGCATCGGGTTATAGACAGGCTGGCAGCCGGGCAGCACAAGGCCGCAGTTGTTTTTGGCGACTTCCAATATAAACTTCGCGCCGTCGCGGTCAAAGTGGTTTTTCTCCATCCAGCCGAACAGATCGGTGCCGCCCATGCTGGTGAGAACGATACGGTTTTTGATCTCGCACTTGCCGATCTTCCACGGCGTAAACAGCGGTGCATATTTTTGATCCATGAGTAATCCTCCCTTGTTGTTCGTTGGATTTATTATAGCTGCTGCGGCGTGAAAAGTCAATGTTTTTAGGGCCAAGGGTTGCGGGTCGCCGGTGGCGACCTCTCAGCCGCAGGCTGAGAAGCAACGACCGAGCCGGCAGGCGAGACTCCGAGGAATAAGGGCCAAGGGCCAAGTGCCGAGGGATTGCAAAATTGAAAATGAATAATGGGAAGTTTTACTTTTTTGAAACCTTACAATATAATCCGAAGCGCCCTTGCCTTCCCCGCTGGCGGGGAAGGTGCCGTCGCGCCACGTATTTCCGATATAACAACAACGTAAAAACGCGACGGCGGATGAGGTGGAACCCGACCGCCGCGCACCGTTCACGGCAAAGCACAACCACGCCGTCCGCGCCCAGTCGATCGACCCCTTCCGTCAGTGCGCTTTGGCGCACTGCCTTCTCGCCTGCCGGTTCGGTCGGCGCTTCTGCCTGCGGCAGAGGTCTCCACCTGCGCTGGGGACGGCGTCTTTGGTGGCTGCCTGCGGCAGCATTTGATTCGACGCTACGGGCGCTGGGTTTTTGCTTTCAAGTGTAAACAAAACACAAGTAACCAGCGTTTCCCAACATTTCCCGTTTTTTCATGTTTTCTGTTTTTCAGACTTTTTACTTGTAAAAAAGAGAATCTTATTCACTAAAACCCCAACAAAGCCCACCGTTCGGGCATTCGTGCGAGTGAATAGCGAGTGAATAGCGCGTGAATAGCCGGTGAATTGCGTGTTCTATTCACTCTTTTTCCAATGATTCTGTCCTTTATATATTCCGCTGGTTAGTCTTCCTTCCCCGCGTTTCCACCCGTCCATATTGTCCATCACTTCCGCAATTCTTCATTCTTAATCAGAACTTTCAAATTCCCATTCCCTCGGCCCTTTTCCCCAGTCCCTTGTCCCTAATTTCCTCTTTACAAATCCGAAAAAATATAGTATAATCAAACTACCAAATTATGCATTTCCAAAACGGAGGTAGTTACTATGAAACAGACCAAAAGAATTACCGCGCTCGTGCTTGCGCTTGTCATGATCGTCTCGCTCTTTGCCGCCTGCGGCAAGCCGGATCCGAAAAAAGAGCTTATCGGTTCCTGGCGTGATTCCGCCGGCATTCTCGGCTTCGATTTCAACGAGGACGGCACCGGCTCCATCGTTGCCGCCGACTTCACCCTGCCCATCATCAACATCTCCCTCAAGGGCGAATATGAAATGACCTACACGGTGGAAACCGACGAAAACGACGTAACCACGCTGCACATCTCGTTTACCTTTGCGGTGCCCGT
>CADABX010000056.1 GCA_902786285.1 Oscillospiraceae bacterium
GCGGACACCCAGTCCTCCTGCTCCACGCTGTCCACTTTTACGGCCGCACCGGGCAGCCTGTCCGTGATGGCACGGCGCACGTCTTCAATGAGCTCAGCGTTTTCGCAGTGCACAAGGAAGCGCGTTCTGCCGTCCGGAAGGACCTTCTCCTCCCAGCCAAAGGAAATCATGAGGGTGAGAATGCCGGACACAATATCGTACGTCTCCTCGGTGTCCGTATCGATGGTGAGCCGGATAAGCTTTTTAGCCATGGCAATATGCTCCTCTCTCGGGTTGGGCGCCGGGCTCTCCGGGAAACGGAGACTGCAGGCCGCCCCCCCGGCTTCCCCATTGTGCCAGAAAGCGGCGGCGTATGCCAGAGCGCTGCGGCGGCTCTTTTTCTCAGCAACCTTGTATGCTATTCAGGGCAGACCAAGGAGTATTACATGTCGCAAGAAGAAACTCTCGACCAGCTGCTCGAACGCATCCGGTCCCGCTTCAGGGTGGATTTTAAACCCCTCGATATAGACGGCAGGGAGCTTCAGGTGCTGGATGTCGAAAACATGACCCAGTACCTCGATAAACTCATCGGAACCAACGCCATCAAAAACCCGCTGCTGGATCTGCCCCTGTGGGCAAAGGTCTGGCCAGGCTCCTTCATCCTCGAAATATTCCTCAGAAAAAAATGTGAAACCAAAGGGAAAACCTTCCTTGCCCTCCCCAAAGTTGGGGAGATTGCGGGTCGCCGGTGGCAACCCGCAACCCGTGGGCGACTGCTACCCATCATTCAAAGCTGCACGCACAGCGGCCCGCGGGGCCGCCGCTACCGCGCATTCGCTTCTTGCTTTATTGCTTTCTTGCCATCTTGCTTTCTTGCTATCTTGCTAACGACTAATGACTAAAAGCCGGCCATAGGCCGGCGCTACTGTGCACTGTGCACCAGGCACTGTGCACTCCCTCACGCCTCCACCTGCGCCGAAGCGACGCCGGAAAACGTTTGGGCGGCCTCCTGCAGCATCTCGGTCGTGTTGCCGGTGAGCACCGTGAGCATCGCGTCGGGCAGCTCCCGGATGCGCCAGCCGTCGTCCGTTTTCACCATCGACAGCGTCACGTCCACGGTCTGTGTTCCGGGCGTTTCAGCTTTCAGATTTTCGCGCAGCTTCGCAAAAAACCGTGTCTGCGCGTCCGCCTCGCCGTCGTCCGACAGCAGCGCCATCAGCATGTCCGCCATCACGTCCGTCATGGTGCTTTTGACCAGCATCGACGCGTCTGCGTAATCCACCGCGGCCTGCACCGCGGCAGTGTCACCGTCCACGGTCGTGTCCGTGATCCGGTAGCTGATCTTTGCCGCAAGCTCGCGCAAAAACGCGAGCAACTGCCCTTCGTCGCCGCTCTCCGTCTGCTGTATCAGATCCCATTCGACCAGCCGGCCGTTTTCGCCGCAATCGTTGATCGCGTCCAGATCGAGCGACTGCACCGCCGCAAAGAAGGTCTGCGCCGTTTTTTGAGGGCTGCTGTAACCGCTGCCGCAGGCTGTGAGCGTAAAGGCCACCAGCGCCAGCGCACACAAAAGCGCGATCGTTCGTTTCATCGTCATCCGTCCTTTTCGTAAAATCTGCTTCGAGTATACCACATCCGGCGCGAAAAGGCAACCGCATTTTGCCGAACGCTTTGCTTGACAGACCGCCGCCGTTTTGATACAATAAGATCACATCAAAGCTGTCAGAGGAGGTTTACGAATGGAACAGAAACTGCTTTTGGTCTTTCAGCAGTCCGAACTCGACGCCGTGAAAATGTATCAGGTTTTGACCGACAAAGCCGCGGGCGAAGACGAAAAACAACTGCTGCGGCAGCTCGGCGCGGTGGAAGGCCGCCACGCCGCCGTTTTGCGCGGGTTTACGGGCGTCAGCGATTTGAAGCCCACAGACAAGATGGCAAAGCCGATCGGTCTTTTGCGGGAAAAGCTCGGCGCAAAGGGCACCTACACCCTGCTGGCGCTCGGCGAACACGGGGCGTATTTTCTCTATCAGCCGCTGGCGAAAAAGTATGACGCGCTGCGGCAGGTGGCAAAGGACGAACGCGACCACGGCAACACGCTTTTGAAGCTGGTCAGAGCGCTGCGCCGCTCGCTGCCGATCCCGGTTTTGGGCAACTGACTGCCCTGCCCTACGGCCGGTCGAGATCCTCGAGGCCGATGGCGCTGCGGGTAAACGCCGCAAGATCATATGACGCTTCACCCGAAAAAATACTCTCCGCGTCTTTTCGCGTCTGCGTTTTGCAGACGCGCCTTTTTTTATTTGCATTGTTGTCATTCTTTTCATTCTTACATTCTTTATATGTGTTCGCGCGCGGTTCGTTTGTGGTTCGCGCGCGGTTCGCGTGCTGTTCACTTTTTTTCGGCGACCCCTCACAAAGCCCGTCGTTTGGGGCTTTATCACGGTTCAAATGCTGTTCACTTTTTGCGTTTTCTTCCTGCAAAAGCCGCGCGGGATCGGCGTCGAGCAGCGTGATCATGCGGCAGGAGGAGGCCGTTTTTTGCCTTATCAGCCCGGCCTTTTCAAACAGCCGAAGGATCCGTGTGATTTTTGATTCGGAAATCTTCAACTGCTCCGAGAGCGACCGGCGGCCGGTGATCACCTGCCCGGGCTGCAGCACGACCGGGTCTTTGCCGAACATGGTCTGACAGGGTTCAAACACCGCGCGGGCGTGCAAATAGACCCAGACCGCCAGATGGTCGCTGTCGCGGCTGATCACCCCGTTGTCGAGCCACTTGCGTTCAAATTTAAACCAGCCTTCCATATTTGTAAAGCCTCCGTCAAAGTCGTGGAGAAAAAAAGTCCTCCCATAATAAGGGCCGACAAGCCGGTTTTGTGCGCAAAATGTGCAACAAAATTGACAAGTTCACGGAAAGTTTACATTTCGGAAAGCTAAGAGCGAAAAAAGGGACTGGGGATTGAGGAAACCGACACAAAAATCAGCCGCCCGCAGGCGGCTGTTGCTGTTGACTAATGACTGTTGACGGATGACTGAAACTCCACAGTAAACACCGTTCCGATCTCCTCGCTGCTCGCTGCGTCAATCGTGCCGCCGCACAGCTCGGTGATCTTTTTGAGGATCGGCAGCCCGAGCCCGTGGCCCTGCGTTTCGCCGCGCGTTTTGTCGGCGCGGTAAAAGCGCTCAAAGATGTGCGGCAGATCCTGCGGGTCGATCCGGCTGCCTTGGTTGCGCACGGTCAGGCGCGCCTTCTTTTTGGTTCGTTCCAGCCGGAGCGTCACGTTGCCGCCGGCCGGTTCATATTTCAGCGCGTTTTCGAGTAAGCTCGTGCAGATGCGCTCGGCATATTCCGTGGTGGCGGCAGCGAAGACGTTTTCTTCGATCTCGCTGTCGAGCGTGACGCCGCGTTCAAACGCGACCGACTCGAGCTGCAGCACGCTTTTTTCCGCCGCGGCGGACAGGTCCACCTGCGTGAGCGCGATTTTCGGCTGGCCCTCCTCCAGTGCGGCGAGCGAGAGCATCTGATCGATCATTGTGCGCATATTGCGCGCGGCTTCGTCGCTGCTTTCGAGCCACTGCATCTGCTGCGATATGGGCAGCTCGGGGCTTTGCTCCATGATGGCGTTGTTGGCGAGGATGACGGTGATCGGCGTTTTTAAGTCGTGCGACACGTCCGCCACAAACTGACGCTCCATTTCGAGCGCGTCCTCCATCGGCTTTGCCGCCCGGCGCGAAAGCGCCACGCTCACGGCAAAGAACAGTCCGAACGCCAAAAGGAACGCCGCTGCCAGTGCGCCGATGCTGCGGGCGATGCGCGCTGTGAGATAGCCGGTGTCGGCCAGCGCCACCCGCACGGCGCCGTCGCGGACTTCGCGGTAATAGTAAAGTCCCGCGCCCTTGAGCCGGCCGAAGTCGCTGTCTTCGTCCGCGGCCTGCCGGACGGCTGCCGTCATGCTGTCGGCGTCGGCGTTTTCGCCGCCGGAGATGATCTGCACCGTGTCCGTTTCGCTGTCATACAGCGCGGTGACGATGTTGCTCCCGTCGAGCCGCAGCGTCTGCATGGTTTCGTCAAAGCGCGGCTCCTTGCGTCGGCCGGCGTCGGCCTGCGCGTCGTCGGGCAGAGTGGGCGGTTCTGCGCTGTCGGTCTCGCCGCCGGTCGTGTCGTCCGGTTTGCGGTCGGGCTTTTTGTCGGGCAGCATCTGCATGCCGACCGGCTGCAGCACCTGATGCATCGTGTGCTGCAGCTCGCTGTATTGGCTGCGCCAGGCCCCGGCGCTCAAAGCGACGAAGATCACACAAAGGATGAACGACACAAAGAGCATATTGAACTGGATAAACCGTCTGCGAAAGCGCTTCATGCCTCCACCTCCAGCCGGTAGCCGAGCTTCTGGATGTTTTTGAGGCTGACCTTCGATTTCAGATAGCGCAGCTTTTTGCGCAAAAAGGAGATGTAGACCTCCACGTTGTTGTCGCTCACATCCGATTCCGCGCCCCAGACCTTGTTGATCATCATCTCTTTTGTGATGGTCATGGTCGGATTATAGAAAAAGAGCTTGAGCACCTCGAACTCCTTTTTGCTCAGCTGCACGTCGTTGCCGCCGCAGGAAAGGCACGCGCTTTTGACATCGAGCGTCAGATCGCCGAACGACACGGTGTCCACAACGACCGTGCCGCCGGTGCGCCGCGTCAGCGCACCCACGCGGGCGAGCAATTCCTCGGTGTCGAAGGGCTTGGTCATATAGTCGTCCGCACCGCGGTTGAGGCCGTTGACCTTGTCGCGCACAGTCGTCCGCGCGGTGAGCATCAGAACGGGTGTGTTTACATTGTCCTTGCGCAAAATGCGCACCACCTCGAACCCGTCGAGCTTCGGCAGCATCACGTCGAGGATAATCAGATCATAATCGAAGCCCGTGGCGTAATCGACGGCGGACAGTCCGTCGTGGACGGCGTCCACCAAGTAGCCCTGCTGTTCCAGAATGCGTTTGACGGCGCGTGCGAGCGAAAGCTCGTCCTCTACCAATAAAATATTCATCGTTGCCCCTCCTTTGAGGTTTTTTTCATTATACCACAATTGTACGCCCGATTCTGAAAAAATGCTGAAAAACTTTTCGTTTTTTGCCAAAGCCGGTTTTCAGCCCGGCGGGTATCATAGAGGGCAGAACACGGATATCCGAAAAAAAACCAAAAGGAGGTTTCCCTATGAAACACACACTGATGAAAAAAGGCGCAGCCGTGCTGCTTTCGCTGACACTGCTGTGTACCACCGGGGCGGCGGTCTTTGCCGCAACGAGCGACGACGCCGCGCAAACGACCGCATCCGTCGCGGCGGACGAAACCAAACAGCACAAACAGCCGCCGACGAACGCCGACGGCACCAAGAGGACGCCGCCGCAAAAAGGCAAAAACGCCCAAACAAACGGCGACGGCACGACCGCCAAAAAAGAAAAGAAGCAAAAGAAACAAAAGAGCGACGCCGCAACGGACACGACAACTGCCGCAAGCGAAAACGCCGACGCAACCACCGCAGCGCAGCAGGGCGAGACGACGCAGCAAAAGCAAAAAGACGCCGCCGATCCGACCACCGCCCAACCGCAAGACACGACCGGCGACGAAGCAAACGCCTCCGCTGCGGCCGAAGCGCCCGTACAACCGGATGACGCCGAACCACCCGAAACACCCCCGGACGACGCAGCACAGCCGCCCGCAAATGACCAAACGCCGCCCGAAGCTCCGCCCGCGAACGCGCCGAAGCTTTCCGATCCGCAGGCGGCGGAAAAAACACAAAGCACCGGCGCGATTCCGTTTGTGTGGTATCTCATTACCGGGATCTGCGCCGTGGCGGCAGCCGGTGCGACGATCTATCTGATCCGGCACAGAAAGAAGTGAACCGAACAGGGCGGGTGCGGGTTGACCGCGCCCGTCTTTGTGCTGTGTGCTTGGTTTACAGAGCGGGTGCGGTCGGGTTCAAACCTCACCCGTCACGCGCATTGGATGTGATTTGCTTTGCCGGAAAGTCTGTGGGCGCGTGACACCCTCCCCGCCTTCGGGGAGGGCAAGGGCAACCCGCAGTGTCGGCGTTTCGCCGACCCGGAGCGCGGACACGACGAAGCCGATCACTGATCGGCGCTACAAATACAACATCAAACAAAGCGCCCGTAGCGTCGATCAGCGATCGACTGGGCGCGAACGGCGTGGTTGTGCTTTGCCGCCAACGGTGCGTTGCGGCCGGGTTCAAACCTCACCCGTCAGTGCGCTGTGCGCACTGCCACCCTCCCCGCCTTCGGGGAGGGCAAGGTAGTGTCGGCGTTTCGCCGACCCGGAGCGCAAGCGTTAAACGACAACCCAGCGCCCGTAGCGTCGATCAGCGATCGACTGGGCGCGAACGGCGTGGTTGTGCTTTGCCGCCAACGGTGCGTTGTGGTGGGGTTCAAACCTCTCCCGTCAGTGCGCGGTGCGCACTGCCACCCTCCCCGCCTTCGGGGAGGGCAAGGGCAACCCGCAGTGTCGGCGTTTCGCCGATCGAGTTCCATGCGCGTGACGGGTGAGGTTTGAACGTGTGATTGACTGATCGCTGACGGCTGTGGCCGAGCCTCCACCCGCCGCACAAAATCCCTGCAACCGCAAACCAAAACCGCCGCCCCTTTCGGAGCGGCGGCCATTTGTTACCGGATAAAATGTGTCCAGGCGTGTTCTTCCTTTTCCGGAAGCCCGAACGCCTCTTTGCCAAGCTGGATGCTCTTCATCAAAAACGCCATGTTGCGCGCGAGCGTGCGCATGGTCTGCAGCCCTTCGGCGTCTTCGGCGGCTTCGCCTTTTTCGCGGCCGTGCACACTGTTCCAATACTGGCTCGACGCCACGGGCATACCGCTGATCGTGAAATACTTGTTGAGCCGGTCAAAGCTCGCGGATGTGCCGCCGCGGCGCGCACAGACCACCGCCGCGCCGACCTTCATCGTTTTGTCAAACGGTGTACTGAAAAACAGCCGGTCGGCAAAGGCCGTCAGTGTGGCGTTGGGGCCGGCGTAATAGACCGGCGACGCGAGCACAAGCCCGTCCGCCTCTTTGAAAACCGCCGCCGCTTTGTTCACACTGTCGTCAAACACGCACTGTCCTTTTTTGCCGCAGCCGCCGCACGCGACGCAGCCGCGGATAGCTTCGGCGCCGATCTGCATGGTAACGGTCTCGATCCCTTCGGCGGCAAATACCTGCTCCATCTCCCGAAGCGCGAGGGCGGTGTTGCCGTTTTTGCGGGGCGAACCGTTGACAAGTAAAACTTTCATAGATGTACCTCCTTGCGGGATGCAAAGCCGCCGATCCACGACCGGCGGCTTTGCTTGTATTTCTATTCTATGCAAACGGACGCAGCTTGTCAAGATGCAGCTTGGTCTGCACGGTTTCCAGCATGCGGTAAAGCCGGTTGACCACGCCGGCAAGCCCTTTCCAGAACGGCGACGCCTCCTGCGTTTGCGGCTTCAGATCGGTAAACAGATAGTGGTTGTTTTCGTCGTAGTAATAGACGCCGTTGTCGGTTTCATACGACTTTGCCGCCCGTTCATACGGATCGTTGAACTGTGTATAGCCCGGGAGCGAATAGATATCCGCCACGTCCTGCAGAATCAACTTCGCCGCAAAGTCCTTGATGTCTTCGCGCGTGTTGACATAGGTGTGGCCGATGTTCGAAAAGAACCAGGTGTTTTCCGGCAGGGCGCAGGTGGAAGCGTCGATCATGCCGTCGGGCGAGAGATGGTTGTGGCTCGGGTCGCTGCAAACGGTGCCCTTGGCGGTGTAGCCGTCGCCGAGTGTTTCGCCGATGTTGGCAAATGTGGCGCCCAGACCGGACGACGCCGGGGTCAGCAGCTCGTCGGAATTGATGTTGCCGGAGCCGAACAGCACGGGCATAATGTTGCCCACACCGTAGCACGACACGATGTGCACATTGACGCCGCTGTCCTTCAGCCGGTTCAGCGTTGCGGGCAGCGCCTTGCGCGCCGCGTCATAGGCGTCGCACTCCGCACGCACCGCCGCGTGCTCCGCGCCGGAAAGGTATTTGTCCTTGACCGCGGCATAGTCCGCCGCCGGACACAGCGCCCACATCATGGACGAGTTGACCACCAATAGCTGGCGCACCTCTTCGAGCGCCTCGCGCAGCACCTTTTCGATGACGCGTGCGGGCAGCGCTACCCGCAGGGCCAGCGACACCTGATAGCCGAGATCGCCCGGCAGCAGCGCTGGCAGCACGGTCTCGTGGTCATAGTTGACGTCATAGATCGTCACATTGTCGGTCATCACGTCGCCGAGGATCTGCGCGCCGTCGAACGCCGGGATGACGGAGATGATCTTTTTGATATATTTTGCGTCCCCGGGGAAGTCCGCGAGATACTCGGTCAGCACCGTTCCGCCCTGGGAGACGGGAACCAGAATGACCTGTTCGGCGCCGGTCTGCGCGAGCACCACGTCTTCGATATAGCGGTGCAGGCCCGCCGCCACCTGCTTGATGGAGCCGAAGGAATCGTAGGAATAGAAATAGCGCACGTCGTTATAGTCGTCCAGGCCGTGGATGGCAATATGGTGCTGCACCTCCTGCTGCTTTTCGGGCGGCAAAAAGCTGTACGCCGCGTCGTAGGGCGTGACGACCTTGGTATAGACCGGCGTGCCGTCGGGGTTTGTTTTGAACGCCTTGAACAGCTCGTCCATAAAGCCCTTGACCGCTTTGGAAAGATTCGCGTCGGAGCGCGTGAGAATGCTGGCAACGCCCGGGGCGAGGACCGCTTTCAAAATGTTTTCCACCGAAAGGCCCGGCAGCTCAAACGCGTTGATCATGCCGAGATATTCCTCGCCGTCATAGACCTTGGTTTCGCTCTGGCCAAAGCCCGGGATCAGCACGATGGGCGTTTTTTCTTCGGGCGCTTGCGCAAACGCGACCGCGGTGCAGCAAAGCACCAGCACCAATGCGAGCAGGACGCTGAGGATGCGTTTTGCCTGTTGTTTCATCTTCGTCATTTCCTTTCTTCGGACGCGCGTCCGGTTGTTGTATAAAATAAGTATAGCACCGCGAAGGGAGACGGTCAAGAAAAGTTTGCGATTTTATGAAACAAAAATGAATGATCGTGGGAAAAAACGGCGGCCGGCGCCGGAAAGGCTTGCCTTTTTTTCGCCCTTGTGCTACAATAAAGCGAAATCTGCAAAAAAACGAAACGGAGGCTTTCCCATGAAAAAGACGACCCTTCTCAAAGCCGCGCTCGGCGCGGGCGCCGTCGGCGCCGCCATCCCGGTATTGATCGACCATCTGCTGGTGCACCGCAAGTTTGAACTGCCCCAGGGCGCCAAGGACGCCGTTTCCGGCGCGGACATGACCGAGCTGCACGCGCTGCGCGACGATTATATGAACTGGCTGGAAAACTACGGCTATGAAGAGCACCACATGATCACCGACGACGGTCTGATGCTCAACGGCTTTTTCTTCCGCGCCAAAGAGGAGAGCAACATCTACGCCTTTTGCGCCCACGGCTACCGCAGCAGCGGCAAAACCGAGTTTTGCGCCCTGATCCAGTATTATCTGAGCCGGAACATCAACGTCTTCGTCTGCGACCACCGCGGCGCGGAATCGAGCGAAGGCAACCTGATCGGCTTCGGCGCGTATGAATCGAAGGACTGCATCAAGTGGCTCGATTATCTCAACAACACCTTCGGCCCCGATATCAAGCTGATTCTCCACGGCATCTCCATGGGCAGCGCCACCGTGATGCTCATGACCGGCAGCCCGAATCTGCCGGAAAATGTCAAGATGTGCGTCGCCGACTGCGGCTATACGAGCGCGTGGGATGAATTCACCTATAAGCTCGGTGAAATGAAGGTTCCGGCCCATCCGCTGGTCGAGCTTGTCAACGCGGTCAACAAGGTGGTTGCGGGCTACGATTTCAAAAAGGACACCTCCGCCATCGAAGCGGTCAAGCGATCCAAAACTCCCACCCTGTTTGTCCACGGCGACGCCGACGCCTTTGTGCCGACCAAGATGGTCTATGAAGTCTATGACGCGTGCGCCTGCCCCGACAAGGACATTCTGATCGTCCACGGCGCCGACCACGCCGCCTCGTTCATCACCGATCAGCCGGCGTATGAAGCGAAATTAGACGCGTTTATTGAAAAGTATGTCAAATAAAAAAAGCGCCATGGGGCGCTTTTTTTATTTGACAGTGCGCAGTGCATCGTGCGCAGTGCATAGCGCACAGCAGCGCCGGCCAATGGCCGGCTGAGCAGCGTGTGGTCAGCGATGAGCATTGCAGCGGCAGGGCGCGGAGGAGAAATGTTCTGTACCATGAAGATTGCGTTTACGCGACGTTTCCAACCTCATCAGTCACGCGCTTTTAATGCTTCGGTTTTACCACAGCGTTGGTTGGCGCGTGACAGCTTCCCCTTCAAAGGGGAAGCCAAGGAGGCTTCGGATTCTTTCATAATGTGAATGTTAAATGTAAAGATTCAGTCCAAAGTATTGAAGTGGTAAACTAAAATTGGACACAAGGGGGTAGTTTTTTGGACAGCAAGATGTATAATGAAGACACAAGAGAAATCAAGCTAGACAAAAGACACT
>CADABX010000057.1 GCA_902786285.1 Oscillospiraceae bacterium
TGGTGATCAGCTGGCGTTTGTATTCGCCCTTTTTGTCAAAGCGTTTGAGCATGAAATCGACCGGATGGGCGACCTGCTCCTCGTCGAGCGAAAACTGCACATCCCGGAACTTCGGGCGGAAATCCTCAAGATGGGTGCGGTACAGCGCGCCGAAGGATTTTTCCGAAGCGGCGTCGACCGCAGGCAGTGCCTTGTCGCGCAGCGGATCGGCGCCGTCGCAGTAATCGGGATAGTGGTTCCGATAGTCGGTTGCAAACGACGCGATGACCACCACGCTGCTGGTGTCCTGCACATGGATATGGCCGTCTTCTGTCGCCGTCACAGTGCCGTCTTTCGGGATAAACCGGATCGCCGCGCCGTAGCGCATGTTGTTGCGCTGTTCGCCCGGCTCGGCGCCGAGGCCGTGGTTTGCCATCACGGTGCCCTCCAAAAGGATCGTGTTGTCCTGCGAAACCGGCACGCCGTTTTGCTCCGACACGAAATAGGCGTCAAACGAAAACGTCGGCGGCGCCTGCTCCTCTTCGCCCTCCGCGGGCTCGTCCTGGTGCTGCGCCTCGAGCCGGCCCACAAACACGTTGTCGGGATAGCTGACAAAATAGTGGCGCGAATAGATGACCTTGTTGGCGCGGAAGTTGACCATCGCCGAAGCGGAATCGAGCTCCAGATCGCGCACATAGTGGTCGGCGCCGCCCGCGTTTTCAAATTGCAGATAGAGCGAACCGAACGCCTGATAGGATCCAAGGCCGCAATCGTCGCCCTGCAGCGTTTCCATCGCCTTTTGCGCGCCCTTCATGTCGCCGTTCAGCAGTTTGTCGCGCACAGCGAAAAATGCTTTGCCGCCGTCGGGGTTCTTGACCCCGCCGTCATAGCCCGGCACATCTTTGCCGCCGGACCAGAGCGTCTTTTCGTTAAACGACAGCAGCTCACATTCCTGCCCGCCGAAGATCTTGGCGCCGATGCGGCCGTTGCCGAGCGGCAGCGCTTCGTTTTCCCAGCCGAAATAGCTCATGTTTGCCGGCGTGCTATAACACAAAAACATCGTATCACCTTCTTATTTCAATACGCCTTATTATACTCGCGATTTTTCACTTCGTCAAGCATGGAAAAAGACACGGCGAGGTCTTGCTTTTTGTTCACAATTATGTTATAGTTAATGGAAAGCATGCCGAACGCATGAAAAAGGAAAGGAGCGTGAACCGGTTGCAGGAGGAATATTTGATCCGGATCCACACCGAACAGAATGTGGAAGGCGAAAAACAAACGCTGGACATGACGTCGCGCGCCGCGCTGCAGGGCGAAGGGATGGACTACACCATCACCTACCTCGACGAAGACGGCGACCTCAGGGGCAGCACGACGTCTCTGCATGTGGAAAACGGCCGCTGCGTCACCATCAGCCGCGACGGCGTGTATGAATCGCATATGATCGTTGAAAAAAATGTGCGCCACATGTCGCAGCACCAGACGCCCTACGGCGCGTTCATGCTCGGCGTTTCGGCGTTGCAGGTAGATTCCGATATCAAACCGGACGGCGGCTTTTTGCGCTTTCGCTATTGCACCGATGTTGACATGGTGCCCTTGGGTGAAATCTTTTTCGATATCCGTCTGACAAAGCTCGACCATCCGCCCGCCTCATTGCTGCAGTAATCATTCCCGGAGGTTCCGATTTATGAAAACAACCGTTCAACGCGCACTCGACCAGATCCGGTCCCTTGTTTTTGACGCAGCCAAGGCCGCGCAGCAAAGCGGCCAGTTGCCGGCAGGCGAGCTTGCGCCGTTCAACATTGAAGTGCCCGCCGACAAACAAAACGGCGATTATTCCACCAACGCCGCCATGGCAAACGCCCGCACGTTCCGGCTGCCGCCGCGCAAAATCGCGGACACGCTCAAAGCCAACATGGATCTTGCCGACACCTATTTTGACGATGTGCAGGTGGCTGGTCCGGGCTTTATCAACTTTTATCTCGGCGCCGCGTTTTATGCCGACGTTTTGCTCGACGTCCACGCCGCCGGCGACAGCTACGGCCGCAGCGATTACGGCAAGGGACAGAAGATCAATGTGGAATTCGTGTCGGCCAACCCGACCGGCCCGATGCATATGGGCAACGCGCGCGGCGGCGCGCTGGGCGACTGTCTGGCCGCTGTGCTCGACTATGCCGGCTATGACGTCCACCGTGAATTCTATATCAACGACGCCGGCAACCAGATCGAAAAATTCGGCCTGTCGCTCGACATCCGCTATCAGCAGATCTATAAGGGCGAAGACGCTGTCGAGCTGCCCGAAGACAGCTATCACGGCGAGGATATCAAAGAACGCGCCGCCGAGTTCGCCGCGCAATACGGCGACAGCTATCTTGAAAAAAGCGAAACCGACCGCCGCAAAGCGCTCGTGGACTTCGCGCTGCCGAAGAATATCGAGAACATGAAAAAAGCGATGGGCGTCTACCGCATCGATTACGACACCTGGTTCAGCGAACTGACGCTCCATACCTCCGGCGCGATCCAAGACGTGATCGACCTGCTCACCGCCCGCGGCTACACCTATGAAAAAGACGGCGCGCTGTGGTATAAAAACAAGCAGGTGCAAACCGAAATGCTGCTGCGCGAAGGCAAGAGTCAACAGGACATCGACAAGCTCGAGCTCAAGGACGACGTTCTGGTACGCGCCAACGGCAACCCGACCTATTTCGCCGCGGACATCGCCTATCACCGCAACAAGCTGGAAACCCGCGGGTTCGACAAGGCCATCGACGTCTGGGGCGCGGATCACCACGGCCATGTGGCGCGGATGAAGGGCGCGATGGAAGCGATCGGCATCTCTGCCGACCGGCTCGACATTCTTTTGATGCAGTTTGTGCGCCTGATGCGCGACGGCGAAGTGGTCCGGATGAGCAAGCGCACGGGCAAGGCGATCACGCTGGTCGACCTGCTCGAGGAAGTGCCCATCGACGCGGTGCGGTTTTTGTTCAATATGCGCGAGCCCGGCTCGCTGATGGATTTTGATCTGGATCTCGCTGTGCAGCAAAGCGCACAGAACCCGGTCTATTACTGCCAGTACGCCCACGCGCGGATCTGCTCGATTCTCAAAAAGCTCGCTTCGGAGGGCAAAGCGGCGCGTGAGTGCGCCCGCGAGGAGCTGCAAAAGCTGACCGCCCCGGAGGAAACGGCGCTGATCCGCTATCTCTCCACTTTGCCTGACGTGATCGTCAATGCCGCAAAGAACTATGACCCGGCGAAGGTCACACACTATGCGATCGAGCTTGCTACGCTGTTCCACAAGTTCTACAACGCCTGCCGCGTCAATGTGGAAGACGAAGCGCTGCTGCAAGCAAGGCTGCTGCTTTGCATCTGTGTCAAGGACACGCTGCGCAGCATTCTGACGATGCTCAAGGTGGACGCGCCGGAAAAAATGTGATTATCCGGTTTCCTGCGTCGTATACTATATTTATATTATGGTTGAATTAAGGTTGCAAATATAAGATAAAACCGAAAAAACGAAAAGGAGCGAAATACTATGGCTGCTGAAAAGATCCTTGTCGTCGACGACGACCTCAACATCTGCGAACTGCTCAGACTGTATCTTGAAAAAGAAGGCTATTCCGTCGTGATCGCAAACGACGGTCAGGCCGCAATCAAAACCTTCCGCGAAGAAAACCCGGCGCTTGTTTTGCTGGACATCATGCTGCCGAAGCTGGACGGCTGGCAGGTTTGCCGCGAGATCCGCAAGTTTTCCAACGCGCGCATCATCATGCTGACCGCGAAGGGCGAAGTGTTCGACCGTGTGCTCGGCCTTGAGCTCGGCGCGGACGACTATGTGGTCAAGCCCTTCGACGCCAAGGAAGTCATTGCCCGGATCAAAGCGGTTTTGCGCCGCTCCGCCTCCGCACAGTCGGAGGAGATCAAGGAAGTACACTACGACAAGCTGTCGATCAACCTGACCAACTACGAGCTGAAGGTCAACGGCGTGCATGTCAACACCCCGCCCAAAGAGATGGAGCTGATCTTCCATCTGGCCAAAAACCCGAACCGCGTCTTCACCCGCGACCAGTTGCTCGACGAGGTGTGGGGCTTCGATTATTACGGCGACTCCCGCACCGTGGACGTCCATATCAAGCGCCTGAGAGAAAAGCTCGCCGGCGTATCCGACAAATGGGAACTGCGCACGGTCTGGGGCGTCGGCTATCGGTTTGAAACGAAGGACTGATCGAAACGCATAAAGGGCTGCGCATGCTCCATGCAGCAGCCTTTTTACTATTTTTCAAGGGAAGGACGAAACGCTATGATAAGCGAGCAGACTGCCGGGCGGCGCAAAAAGCAGCCGCTGTTTCGCCGCTATTTCTTCATCACTGCCTCCATTGTCGTGCTGGCGTTGCTGATTCTGGGCAGCACGATGATCGTGTTTACTGCCAGCCAGTGGTGGACCGAACGCACCGAGGCGCTGACGGTCAACGCACGCTCCATTGTTTCCGCCATCCGGTCGAACGATCCCGACAAGTTTCTGGCCGGCGGGCCGGATATGGACGACTTTATCGACAACCTCAAGATCGTGTCCAGCGCCACGGGGTCGGACTTCTTCCTTGTGGACAACGACGGCCGTGTGATCGCGTGCAAGGAGGCCGGCCAGATCCACAAACTGGACGACTGCGTCTATCACGCCGGGCTGCAGATCACGGAAAACTATATGCTGCGCGCCATCCGTTCGGGCTTTCGAGACTATATCAACGACGAGGTGTTCGGCTCCGGCAAATTTGTGATCGCCGTGCCGGTCGTGATCCACGACACACCCATTGGCGCGCTGTTTGGTGTGGAGGATGCGATCACGGGCCTTTTGCCCTATGTACTGAGTATTTTAAAAACGTTCTTCTTCTCCATGATCGTCGCGCTGCTGCTGTGTTCGATCCTGATCTATTTCTTTACGCGCGGCATCACCAGGCCGCTGTATGAGATGGAGAAAGTGACCAAGCACTTTGCCAAGGGCGAATTTCAGCACCGCGCCAACGAAAACTACAAGCGCGGATATCTCAGCGAATTCGCCGTCGCGCTCAACCAGATGGCGGACGAGCTGGCCGTGGAGGAGGAGGCGCAGCGCAGCTTTATCGCCAACGTGTCGCACGAGCTGAAAACGCCGATGACCTCGATCGGCGGCTTCATCGACGGAATTCTGGACGGCACTGTGCCCAAGGAGCAGGAAACGCAGTATCTGCGGATCGTGTCCAAAGAGATCCGCCGCCTGTCGCGCATCGTGGTGTCGATGCTGAATCTTTCCAAAATCGAAGCGGGCGAAGTGGACCTCTCCCCTGTCCGCTACGATATCGGCGCGCAGTTATTTGAAACGCTGCTGCCGTTTGAGCGCACGATCGACGACAAGCAGATCCAGATCGAAGGGTTCGAGGATATGGGCGTTGTCAACGTCACAGCCGACCGCGATCTGATCCAGCAGGTCATCTATAACTTGCTCGACAACGCCGTCAAATTTACCCCGCAGGGCGGCACGATCTTTGTAAACGCGAAGCCGACGGAAAAAGGCGTGCGCGTCACGATCCGCAACTCCGGCGCCGGTGTGTCAAACGAAGAGATCTCCCGCATCTTCGAGCGATTCTACAAGGTCGACAAATCCCGCTCCTTCGACGTCAAGGGCGTCGGGCTGGGTCTGTATATTGTCAAGACGATCATCAATATGCACGACGGGACGATCCGTGCGTCGTCCAAGGAGGGCGAATATACGGAGTTTTCGTTTGAATTGCCAAATTAAAGTAATTTTTAACGAAATTTTAAGCTTTTTTTTAGCCGCAAATGCTAAATATATAAACAACAAATGAACAAACGGCGAACGGCGCAAACGGGCGCCGGCCGCCAATGCGCATAGAAAGGCAAGGTAAACCACCATGGATGACAACTTTGATCTGAACAACAACCAGCAGTCTGCAAACAGCGAACCGCAGCAGACCCCGGAAACGCCGCAGGCGCCTTCCTTCAGCTTCCCGGCACAGGAGCCAACGCCGCAGGACACGGCATACAAAGCGCCCGAAGCGCCGCAGCCGCCGAAGCCGGACGTGCCGCCGACGCCGCAGTCCTTCCGTCAGCAGCCGTATAACGGCTATCAAAACGGCTACAACCAGCAAAACCGCACCTACAATCAGGCGTATTACAACGGCAATCCGCAGCAGCCCCATCAGCCGCAGCAGCAGCCCTACCGGCCCTACGGCTACAACCAGGCGCCGCAGCCGCCCAAAAAGAAGGGCAACGGCAAAAAGATCGCCATCATCGTGCTGGTCATCGCCGTGCTGGTCGGCTTTGCCGCTATCATCGGCTCGCAGTTTTTGCCGGTCGGCAACAAGCCCGCCGTCACTGACGAACAGGGCAGCACACTGATCGACAGCAGCACCACGACCGACAAGGCAAACAGCGACGGCAGCAACGACGTCAACGTGATCGACTACGCGTCGGCGGAAGAAGGCACGCTCACCGCGGTGGAGATCGCCGAAAAGTGCCGCATCTCCGTGGTCGGCGTCATGACCTATCAAAACGGCAAGCTGTCCGGCGAAGGCAGCGGCGTGGTCATGGGTACCGACAACAGCGGCAAGTACACCTATATCATCACCTGTGCCCATGTGATCAAGGGCAGCGGTCTCACCTACGGAATCCTCACACTCGACGAAAAGCGCTATGAAGCGTCGCTTGTGGCTTATGATGAACGCACCGATATCGGCGTGCTCAAGGTGGAAGCGAACGATCTGACCGCCGCAACGTTTGGCGATTCGACCAAGCTGCGTGTGGGCGAAACGGTCTACGCCATCGGCAACCCGGGCGGCTCCGAGTATTTCGGCTCGATGACCAACGGCATCGTTTCCGCCATCGACCGCTCCGTGTCCTCCACCTATACGCTCACCTCGATCCAGCACAACGCGGCCATCAACCCGGGCAACTCCGGCGGCGCGCTGGTCAACTCCAAGGGCCAGGTCGTCGGCATCAACTCCTCCAAGATCGCGGCGACCGACTATGAAGGCATGGGCTTTGCTGTGCCGATGTCCACCGTGAAGCCGATCGTGGAAAACCTCATCAAGTATAACTACGTCCCCAACCGTCCGAAGCTCGGCATCCAGTACGCCTCCGTCAGCTCCTATCAGATGTATTCGATGGTCGTTGCCATCAAGGGTCTGCCCGCGGGATCGCTGGTCATTGCCGGCATCAGTAACGACAGCTCGCTTGCCAACACCGAAGCGCAGGTCGGCGATTTGATTATCGCGGTCAACGGCAAAAAGATGGACGATTCCTCCGTGCTGCTCGATCTGATCGACAAGGGCGCGGTCGGCGATTCGCTGACGCTCACGCTTTGCCGTGTGGAAAGCCGCACCTACAAGACCTCCACGTTCGACGTGACGATCACGCTGGTGGAGGACAAGGGCACCACCGAGCCGGAAACGACAACCTCCATCGACGGCTACAACTACGGCGGCGCCAGCAGCTTTGAAGATTTCTTCCGTCAGTATTTCGGTGGATTCGGGTTCTAAGATAGCAAGATTGCAAGATGGCAAGAATACAAGAAAAGAAGACGGTCTCGGTTGAGATCGTCTTTTTTATGTTGTGCGGATGAGCTGTCAGCGGTCAGCATTGTAGCGGTCGCCCCGTGGGCGACTGATGTGCAAAGATAAGGTTCCATAGCGGCCGAAGCGGCCGCCGCTACATCTTGCCATCTTGCCTTCTTGCCATCTTGTTTTCTTACTCACCGCTCCCTGATCGGCTACAATGCTTTCGACTGTCAACTGATCAACAAAAAAAGGCAGCCAACCGGCTGCCTTCTTGCATGCTTGTTATCTTGCTTCTTGCAATCTTATTTCACCATGCTGGCGATTTCAGCCGCAAAGTTGTCGGCTTTCTTTTCAATGCCTTCGCCGCGCTGGAAGCGGGTGAAACCGGTCACCTTGATGTCGGCGCCGAGCTTCTTCGCCACATCCGCCACATAACCGCCGACGTTGCCGTCAAACAGATCGGAGCGGACAAACGCCTGGTTCAGCAGGCAGATTTCCTTGATCTGCTTTGCAATACGGCCTTCGGTCGCCTTCTGGAAGATGACGTTGCCGACAAATGCTTCCTTCATGGAAACGGCAACCTCTGCCAGCTTCGCAATGCCTTCCTTGCTCAGGAAGTTGAACAGGAACTTGTTGTTCTTCTGCTCTTCATAAGCGGCCACATCTTCGTCGCTCCAAAGCTTGTCGTCAAGCACCTTTTTGAATACCTGCATCAGAATCGGCTTCGGCAGGGAATCCGGCTTGTTGAGTGCGCTTTCGATGGTGATGTTCTTCATCTTGGCAAGCTCGTCTGCGGTGATGTCGCTTTCGCTCAGATATTCGGGGCTCATAGCCGCGACCTGCATGGCCACGTTTTTGCCCATCGCGACGAATTCGTCCTTCGCTGCGGTCGCGTCGTCGGTGTCAAACTTCACCATAACGCCCACGCTGCCGCCGGCATGGATATAGGTTTCCACAATGCCTTCGACACGGATGAAACGGCGGACCTTCATGTTTTCGCGGATCGCAAGGAAGAGCTCCTGCACCGCTTCTTCGACTGTTGCGGTTTCGCCGGAAACGGTCTTTTTCAGCAGATCGTCCACGTCGCTGGGATTGGTATCGGCTACGGTCTTGGCGATCTTGTTGGCAAGGGCCACGAACTGCGGGTTCTTGGCCACGAAGTCGGTTTCGCAGTTGACTTCGACGAGCACGCCGACTTTGTTTTCTTTGTCGTTATATGCGACAACAACGCCTTCGGCAGCCACGCGGGAGGACTTTTTCTGCTGGGTGGCAAGACCTCTTTCCTTGAGGATCTCAACCGCCTTGTCCATATCGCCTTCGGCTTCCACAAGGGCCTTTTTGCATTCCATCATGCCAACGCCGGTCTTTTCGCGCAGCGCCTGCACATCTTTTGCTGTAAATGCTGCCATGTCCGTTTCCTCCTTATTCAGCCGCGGCTTCTTCTGCCGGTGCTTCTTCAGCGGCGGGCGCGTTGGATTCGCCCTGTCTGCCTTCGATGATCGCGTCAGCCATCGCGCCGGAGATCAGGCGGACAGCACGGATCGCGTCGTCGTTGCCGGGGATCACATAGTCGATTTCGTCCGGATCGCAGTTGGTGTCGACGATGGCGACGATGGGGATACCGAGCTTGTGGGCTTCGGCAACCGCGATGCGCTCTTTGCGCGGGTCAACGATGAACAGCGCGGCCGGCTGCTTCTTCATGCCGGTGATGCCGCCCATGAATTTTTCGAGCTTTTCGATTTCGAGGTTGAGCTTGATGACTTCCTTTTTCGGAAGCATGGCAAACGTGCCGTCGGTCTCCATTGCCTTGAGCTGCGCGAGTCTCTTGATGCGCTTCTGGATGGTGCCGAAGTTAGTCAGCATACCGCCGAGCCAGCGGGCGTTGACATACGGCATACCGCAGCGGATCGCTTCTTCGCGGATGGAGTCCATCGCCTGCTTTTTGGTGCCGACGAAGAGCAGTTCGCCGCCGTTTTCGCTCAGTTCACGAACGAAAGCATAGGCTTCTTCGAGTTTCTTCACGGTCTTCTGCAAATCGATGATGTAGATACCGTTGCGTTCGGTGAAAATGTACTCCGCCATTTTCGGGTTCCATCTTCTTGTCTGGTGACCGAAGTGGACACCGGCTTCAAGAAGCTGCTTCATTGATACAACTGCCATGTTTGTATCCTCCTTAAATTTGTTTTTTCCTCTGCATACTCACCACGCCGAACCGTCACTGACGGCACAGCCGGCGCTTATAGCACGCATGTGGATTTGCATCTGCTTGTGCAGGAATGCTTTAATATTATAACACATAATTACTGTGTTTACAATATTTTTCTTTTCGGCTATTTCAACAAATTTTTCATAAACCCGCCATTCCTTTTTGTGTGTATGGGCATTTCACAGCTCACAAGTATCGTGTCCTCTCCGATTATCTCGATATCGCTCCAGCAGATGTCGATGTCGTCCTCTCTTCCGAGCAGCCCGAACAGCTTCGCTTTCCCGAATATCACGATCCTGCATATCTTCGCTGTAGCCGTGTCGAATTCCACGTCGTCCGCGTATCCCATTTTTATCCCGCTTTTTATGTTTATTATCTCCTTGTTTCTGATGTCGTCAAATGTACAGAGCATACGAACCACCTCGTTAAATTTGATTTTGATGTGAACGTCCGCCCGCGGCACTGTGCGTTTTCCTTTTTTAAATTTTATTCGCGGAATGTCCCGATAATTCGTGTCCGCAGTCTGCGAACCGCACCGTTTTTTCAGCCGGAAAATGCACCGGAAACCGTGTAAAACACAGAAAAGCCGTCAAAATTGTAGTCAATTAATACCTAACCGGGCAATAAAAATTGTTATTTTTTAAACATATTGCACTAACTAGCAAAAAAATGTTTGAAATTGCACTAACTTGCAAAAAAATGTTTGAAATTGCTTGAAATTGCCAAAATTATGTGATATAATACTAAAGTAAAAAAGGAACGGTGCGTTTGCCCGTATCTCAGTTAAAAAAAGGAAGGAAATAAAGATGGCTAAATCCGCTTACGAAAAGGTTTACGAAAGTCTTAAGAAGAGCATTCAGAAGACCGACACCTCGAAATTTGAAGGTTCCTTTGCATTTCAGTTCAATGTAACGGGAGACGCTGCCGGAATTTTTTATGTTGAGTTCAAAGAAGGTTACTCCAGACTCGCAGTAGAGAATTTCAGCTACGACGATCACACCGCTATTTTTGAAGCTGATGCAGATACTTTCATCGCTCTTGTTGAAGGCAAGACTACAGCTAAGGCTGCTCTCAAGTCCGGCAAGCTCGCTGTTATCGACAACAATGCCGGCTGTGCAGATATCTTCAATGCAATAGCTCCCAAGAAGGCTGCTGCAAAGAAGGAAACTGCTGCAAAGAAGGAGACCGCTGCTAAGAAGGAGACCGCTGCTAAGAAGGCTCCCGCAAAGAAGGCTGCTCCTGCAAAGAAGGCTGCTCCCGCTAAG
>CADABX010000058.1 GCA_902786285.1 Oscillospiraceae bacterium
CGTTCATCGCGTCCTTGAGCTCGCGAGTGTGGGAGTTGATCTGCGACGGACGCAGCTCGAGCGCGGTCAGCGCACCGAAGCCTGCTGCCAGCGCGTCGACGAATTCGGTCTTGAGCTGGCTGTCGATCTCTTCGCGGCGGAACTCGTTTGCCACGTTTGCGCACACGTTGGTATAAAACAGAATCGGGTCGGTGATGCGGTAGGAATACACGCCGTTGCAGCGCACGTCCGCTTCCATGTCGAGGTTGATGCGGCTGTCCACGATGCGGAACATGATCGGGTTCGGCGTGCCGAACTTGTTGTCCATGATTTCCTTCGTGTTGAAATAGTACACGCGCTGATCCTTCGCGGTGTCGCCGCCATAGGTGAAACGCTTGCCGATCACCTTAAAAGTCTCTTTGATGCTGTCGCCCAGCGAACCGGCAAAGATGCTCGGCTCGGTGGAGGTGTCGTAGGTGAATTCACCCGGTTCGGCACAGACCTCCACGATCTTGCCCTGCTCCACGATGATCATGCACTGGCCGTCTGCCACGGCGATGCCGGATCCGTTGGAGATGATGTTGTCGTTGCCCTTGGTGTTGGAGGAACGCGACGAGGTGCGCTTTTGGCCCTTCACAACCAAAACGTCTTTTTCAAGCGCGTCGCAATAGAAAAACTCCTTCCATTGATCCGCAAGCATACCGCCGGCTGCGCCGACGGCGGCCTTAATCAGTCCCATAAGTAAGACTCCTTTCGTATTTCATCCGAGAATCCTTTCTCACGGTTATTATAGCATACCGCCGCCCGAATGTATATTCTTTTTTGTAATAATTCTAATTTTTTTGTCGCCGGTTCGCACATTCCGCCGCATTTTGCAAAAGCCGATTGCAAAAAAGGCGCGTTTATGCTATAGTATTAGCAAATCCACACGCCAAAGGAGGCGTTCTCTTGCTGCAGGCAATTCTGGAAAAGAAAGAAAAAAAGGTCGAATATCTCGAGCTGATCTATGATCTGATCTTCGTGTATATCATCGGGCGCAACAATTCGCTGCTGCACCATCTGGAGGACGGATTTCTGACCTGGGATCTGTTTTTGCCCTATCTGCTGTGTACGCTCGCCGTGATCCAGATCTGGATGTATTCCACCTATTACATCAACCTCTATGGCAAACACAAGGTGCGTGAGCACGTGTTTTTATTTGTCAACATGTTTTTGCTGTATTTTCTGGCGGAGGGCACGCGGCTGCACTGGCAGAGCTTTCACACGCAGTACCACGCGGCGTGGGCGCTGATTCTCTGCAACATTGCGCTGCAGTATCTGATCGAAGCACTGCACGCCGAAACCAAAGCGGAAAAAACACTGGCGCGCCGGATCATGGTGATACTGCTTGTGGAGGCCGCGCTCGTGGTGGGCGCAATTCCGGTCTTTGCCAAAACCGGACTCGAGATCCTCTCCCCTGCCGCGATTTTGTTCGGCATGGTGGCGTCGAGCTTTTCCGGCGGCAAAAAAACAAAACTGCCGGTGGATTTCCCGCATCTGTCGGAGCGCGTGATGCTGTTTGTGGTGTTCACCTTCGGCGAAATGATCATCGCCATCGCGTCGTATTTTGACGGCGCGTTCAACTATCGCAGCCTGTATTTTTCGCTCATGGGCTTTCTGATTGTGGTGGGGCTGTTTCTCAGCTACGGCGTGGTGTATGACCATATCATCGACCGCGAAAAAGAGACTGACGGTCTCAGATACACGCTGGTGCACGTGGGACTGATCTTTGTGCTCAACAACATCACATGCGCACTGGAATTCATGCAGAACGACAAGATCGCACTTCTGCCGAAGATGCTGTTTCTCGTCGGCTCGCTGGTGTTCTATTACATCTTTTTGTTCATGATCAGCAGCTACGCCAAAACAAGCTGCCATCTGAGCGCAAAGTTTCTCGGCGGCATGGCGGCGCTCGCCGTGAGTTTTGTGGCGCTGATGCTGCTGCTGCGCGAGCAGATGATGGCAAATATCGCCGTCACTGCCCTGTATGTCTTCGTCGTGTTTCTGGTGCTGTTTCGCGCCGGGAAGCGGATGGATGCGGCGCAGGCGTAAAAGTCCGGAATTGAAAAAAGCGAAGGCTGCTGCGCCTTCGCTTTTTGTTTGGTCAAATCATCATTTGAGCAGTTCGTTGAAGAACCAGAAAAGATTGCGGAAGAACATGCCGATCTTGGCAAAGAAGCCGGCGATGCCCGTTTTGTTGTTGCGGTTCATCCCCATCCCGCATTTGTCGCAGTTGCCGTCGCCGTCGTTGTCCGCGTGCGCAATCGTCGGGATCGATTCGGTATAGGTGTGGTTGGGATCGTGCGAACAGGTATAAGTGATCGTGCCTTCTTTTACGCAGCTCTCCGCCGTTTCGTCTGTTTTCACATAGTTATGGCCGAGCGCCGGTTCGATGGTTTCGTTGACTGTGATTTTTGCCGTGCCCTGGGCGTCGCTGTAATAATTACCGCAAACGGCGCAGTACCAGTATTCGACATTGCCGTCGCTGTCGCAGGTGGCTTTGACTGCTGCGGTGTGCGCCAGTGTTTCGTGGTCAAGCTTTGCAACCACATAATTCGCTTCCGAAAGCTCCTGCGTGCAGGCTTCGTTGCTGAAATATTGTCCGCAAGTTTTGCACTGATAGCAGGCAATGTTACCGGCTTCGCCGCAGGTGGGCTCTTTTGCAGCAACCGATTTCGGCTGATGCGCCGTCATCTCGATCGGAGTGTTTTCGTTCTGTTTTGCGTGGCACTGTGTGCATTCCTCATGCCGGCTTCCGGCTTCTGTGCAGGTCGCTTCTTTGTCGACCACCCACTGCCATTCGTGTTCGCAGGTCGTCGGATCTGCATCTTCGGCAAACGCCGGAACCATACAGGACAAAAGCATCAAGATACAAAATAAAACAGAGAAAAGGCTTTTGGCTTTCTTCATAACAGGAACCTCCCATATCTTTTATAAAACCATTATACAACACATCAAACAAAAAAGTCTATACCCAAACACAAAATTTTTACGTTTGGCGCCGTCTTTTACACCGACGCCAGCTTCACCAGCAGCTCGCACGTCGTCAGCATTTCCTGTACGGATGCGTACTCGAACCGGCCGTGGAAGTTGTAGCCGCCGGTACACAGATTCGGGCACGGGATCCCGCGGTAGGTCAGCGCCGCGCCGTCGGTGCCGCCGCGGATGGGTACGACGGCCGGCTCCACGCCGAGATCGCGCAGCGCCTGTTCGGCGTCGGACACCAGATGCAGATGGTCCTTCATCGGGATCGCCATGTTGTAATACTGGTCGCGGAGCGTCAGCCTGACCGGATCGCCGCCGAGGAAGGCGCGGTATTTGTCGTTGAGGTAGTCGCCGACCTTTTGCAAAAACGCCTTTCTTTGCTCGAATTTTTCCTTGTCGTGGTCGCGGATGATATAGCGCAGCACGGCGTTTTCCACATCGCCCGCCATGTCGTCGAGATGATAGAAGCCCTCATACCCTTCGGTGTGCTCCGGACGCTCCGCGGCGGGCAGCATCGCGTGGAATTCCATCGCCACACCCAGCGCGTTGAGCATCGCGTGTTTGGCGGAACCCGGGTGCACGCTGCGGCCGCGGATCTCCACCTTGGCGGCTGCGGCGTTGAAGCATTCATATTCGATCTCGCCGAGTTTGCCGCCGTCGACGGTATAGGCTTCCCTTGCGCCGAACAGCGTTTCGTTAAACTGCTCTGTGCCGCGGCCGACTTCCTCGTCCGGGGTAAACGCCGCGCAGATCGTCCGGTGCGGCAGTTCGGGGTGCGTCTTGTAATAGCGCAGCATCTCCATGATTTCGGCGACGCCGGCCTTGTCGTCTGCGCCGAGCAGTGTCGTCCCGTCGGTCACGATCAGATCTTCGCCGATATGCCGGGTAAGATCCGGGAATTCACGGGGCGTCAGCAAAATCGCGGGCGCGGTTTCGGCGGCGGCTTGCAGCACGATATCGCCGCCCTGATAGTTCTCTTCGATGCGCGGCTGCACGTTTTTGCCGCTGGCCGCGGGCGACGTGTCCATATGCGCCACGAAGCCGAGCGCCGGCGCGTCGCCCGGCAAAACGGCATAGAC
The DNA here is from genome assembly GCA_902786285.1 of Oscillospiraceae bacterium. GTDB lineage: Bacteria > Bacillota > Clostridia > Oscillospirales > Acutalibacteraceae > UBA6857. The sequence goes on from CADABX010000058.1 coordinate 4,083, forward strand.
GTAGCAGTGCTCTTTGTCATAGGTCGCGTCGATGCCCATTTCCTGCAGTTCCTCATACAGCACGGCGGCAAGCTCGTGCTGCTTTTTCGTGGACGGCTGCGCCTCCTGCTCCTCTGCGGACTGGGTGTCGATTTTTACATAGCGGAAAAACCGCGTTAAAAGATCTTCTCTGTCGATCATCAGAATCACTCCTTTTTTATAGTTTACCATATTTCCCCGCCGGAATCAAGGCAGCAAAAGAAAAAGCCCTCTTCCGAGGAAGAGAGCCTTTTTGTTCAAAGGGGAATCGCTCAGATGCGGGCAACGCCGGAATCGATCGCGGCCTGCGCCACAGCCTTGGCAACGGCGTCTTTGACGCGCGGGTCGAACGCAGCGGGGATGATGTAATCCGCGTTGAGTTCTTCGTCGGAAACCAGGTTCGCCAGCGCGTAGGCGGCGGCGACCTTCATTTCAGCGTTGATGTCGCTTGCGCGCACGTCAAGCGCACCGCGGAAGATGCCCGGGAACGCGAGCACGTTGTTGATCTGGTTCGGGAAGTCGCTGCGGCCGGTGGAAACAACGGCGGCGCCGGCTTCTTTCGCTTCGTCCGGGAAGATTTCCGGGGTCGGGTTGGCGCATGCGAAGATGATGGGATCCTTCGCCATCGTGCGGACCATGTCCTTGGTGAGGGTGCCCGGGCCGGACACGCCGATGAACACGTCTGCGCCCTTGATGACGTCGGCAAGTTTGCCCTTTTCGCAGTTCTGGTTGGTGATCTCGGCCATCTCTTCCTTGATCGGGTTGAGGTTTTCGCGGCCCTTATAGATCGCGCCGGTGCGGTCGGTCATGATGACGTTTTTGAGACCCATGCTCATGAGCAGCTTGATGATCGCGATGCCCGCGGCGCCTGCGCCGGAGGTGACGATCTTGACGTCTTCGATCTTTTTGCCGACAAGCTTGAGGGCGTTGATCATACCGGCAAGGGTGATGATCGCGGTGCCGTGCTGGTCGTCGTGGAAAATGGGGATGTCGGTGCATTCCTTGAGCTTTCTTTCAATCTCGAAGCAGCGCGGCGCGCTGATGTCTTCGAGGTTGACGCCGCCGAACGAGCCGGCAAGCAGCGCAACCGTATGGACGATTTCGTCCACGTCCTTGCTGCGCACGCAAAGCGGAATGGCGTCCACGCCGCCGAACGCCTTAAACAGCACGCATTTGCCTTCCATGACCGGCATACCGGCTTCGGGGCCGATATCGCCGAGACCGAGCACAGCGGTACCGTCGGTGACAACGGCAACGGTGTTCCAGCGGCGGGTCAGTTCATAGGACTTGCTGATATCCTTCTGGATCTCAAGGCACGGCTGGGCAACGCCCGGCGTATAGGCAAGGGAGAGGGCGTCTTTGCTGTCGACGGCCGCGCGCGGCGTCACTTCGAGCTTACCCTTCCATTCATAGTGCAGTCTGAGTGATTCTTTTGCGTAATCCATGTTGATTTACCTCTTTCTGAAAAGATACTATCCAATCGGAAGACGGTCTCCCGCCTTCCGACCGCTTTACATATTGCTTATTTCTCCCACGGGAACACGTAATCCAGCTTCAGATCGTCGCGCACCTTGGACATTTCGCCCTGGACGGATTCGTTGATGGGCACGCCGCTGTCTTTTCTCTGCAGCCAGACGTTCCATTCCTTCTCGTTTGCGGACCAGATGCGTTCTGCGCCCGGCTGCTTTTTGGAAGCGCGGACGGAGCGGATGATTTCGCCGGCCTTTTTGCGGCAAAGGTCTTCGCCGAGGAAGTGGTTGGTGTCGATGGCGATGAAGAAGTGGCCCAGATGATACGGACGCTTGTTGCCGTTTTCGTCTTTGCCGTCAAGGTCTTTGCCGTACAGGCCGTCCTGCAGCACGGAGGAAAGCAGTTCCACGACCATCGCGTAGCCGTAGCCCTTGTAGCCGCCGAGGGCTTCGCCGATGCCGCCGAGGGTGGCAAGCGCGGCTGTGCCGTTGCGGATCTTTTTGAGCGCCACGCCGGCGTCGCCTTCAACAGGGTTGCCGTCGATGTCGATGATGGTGCCCGGATGGACGTCTTCACCGATGCGGGCATAGTATTCGATCTTGCCGTTCTGGGTGATGGAGGTGGCGCAGTCGATGATGAAGTCAAAATCTTCGTCGGTCGGGATACCGATGGTCAGCGGGTTCGTGCCGAACATGCCTTCCACGCCGAAGGTCGGCGCCACGGACGGACGCGCGTTGGTGCCGGTGATGCCGATGCAGCCCTGTTTGCAGGCCATGGTCGGATAGTAGCCGGCGATACCGTAGTGGCAGGAATTGCGCACAACGACCATACCCATGCCGTATTTCTTCGCCTTGTCGATCGCCATCTGCATCGATTTGTAGCCGATGACCTGGCCCATGCCGTCGTGGCCGTCGACCACTGCGGTGCATTCGGTCTCTTTGATGATTTCAAAATTGGTGACGGGGTTCTGGATGCCGTCGTTGATGCGGTCGATATAGATCGGCTTAAAGCGGTTGCAGCCGTGCGATTCGATGCCGCGTTTGTCGGATTCGAGCAAAACGTCCACAACGATCTTCGCGTCGTCGGCAGGCACGCCGACGCCTTTGAACGCGTCTTCCATAAAGTTTCGCGCGGTGTCCCAATCAAGAATTACTTTTCCCATGATCATTCACTCCTGTTTTATGATGTTTTTATAATTGTACCGTGATGATGGATCGCGGTGCTTTTACCGAAATGTTATTCTTTTTCTTCCCAGTTCATTGCTCTGGTAACGGCTTTCTTCCAGCCGGCATAGTACTTGTTGCGCACGTCGAGCGGCATCTGCGGTTCAAAGATCCGGTCGATCTCGCGGTTTTGCTGAATATCATCGAGGCTGTCCCACACGCCGACGGCAAGACCTGCAAGATAGGCGGCGCCGAGCGCGGTCGTTTCCACACACTTCGGACGGTCGACTTTGGTCTGCGCCATATCCGCCTGGATCTGCATCATGATGTTGGACACGGAAGCGCCGCCGTCCACACGCAGATCGGTGATATCGATGCCGGAATCCGCCTTCATCGCTTCGAGCAGATCGGTCATCTGATAGGTGATGCTTTCCAGCACCGCGCGGGAGATGTGGGCACGGTTGACGCCGCGGGTCAGACCGACGATACAGCCGCGGGCGTACATATCCCAATACGGTGCGCCGAGACCGGTGAAGGCCGGCACGAGATAGCAGCCGTTGGCGTCGGGCACGCTTTCCGCAAGCTCATCGCAGCGGCGCGGGCTGTCGATCAGTTTCACTTCGTCGCGCAGCCATTTGATGACGGAGCCGGCGTTGAAGGCCGAGCCTTCGATGGAATAGGTCGTTTTTCCGTTCAGACTCCAGGCAACGCCCGTGAGCAGGTTGTTTTTCGAAATCACGCGGCGGTCGCCGGTATTCATCAGCAGGAAGCAGCCGGTACCGTAGGTGTTCTTTGCCATACCCGGCTCAAAGCACGCCTGACCGAACAGGGCGGACGGCTGGTCGCCGATGGCGCCGCAGATGGGCACGTGCTCGAGCGCTTCGATGCCGAGGATGCCGCCGGCCACCCAGCCGTACACGTGACTGGAGGGCACCGGCTCCGGCAAAATGCTCATCGGGATGCCGAGTCTTTCGCACAGATAGGGATCCCACTGCAGCTTATCCACGTCGAACAGCATGGTTCTGGAAGCGTTGGAATAATCCGTCACGTGCACACGGCCGCCGCTCAGATTCCAGATCAGCCACGTTTCCACCGTGCCGAACAAAAGCTGGTCCGCTTCGGCAAGCGCTTTCACACCCGGCACATTGTCGAGGATCCATTTGATCTTGGTGGCGGAAAAATAGGCGTCGATGATGAGGCCCGTGTGTTCGGTGATGTAATCGCAAAGCTCTTTGTCTTCCTTGATTTTTTCGCACATATCCGCCGTTCTTCTGCACTGCCACACAATCGCGTTATACACAGGCTTGCCGGTGGATCTGTCCCAAAGGATCGTGGTTTCGCGCTGGTTGGTGATGCCGATGCCGGCGATGTCTTTTGCGTCAACGGCGCCGGAGTTGAGCACTTCCGTGATCGAGTTGAGCTGGCTGTAGAGAATCTTCAGCGGATCATGCTCCACCCAGCCGGCCTTCGGATAGATCTGGTCAAACTCGTTTTGTGCCTTGGCAATGATATTGCCGTGTTTGTCGAAAACGATCGCCCGCGAGCTGGTCGTTCCCTGGTCAAGCGCCATTACATATTTTCCTGCCATGTCTTCGTTTCCTCCTTAAAGCTGTTGAAAAAAGCAAAAAGAATAGAAATGCGTCACCGCCACCGAAGGATCTCTGCGGTGTGAAGTTCAAAACGTCTCTATTCTCTTTCTCTCCATAGATTCATTTCAATTGAATATGCAGTTTTTTTCAACCAAAATACAGGCATACCTATTTTACCGAAAAATACCGCGTTTGTCAACATGCACCACCAGAAAACCCAAGAATATTTTTGTCCTGTGCGCTTGACGGCACGGCATTTATCATGTATCATAGGAATAGACAAACCGGCGCCGCCGAAGCCGCGCCGAAAAAAGGAGACTCAATCATGCAAAATGTGTTTTCCGGCGAGATCCTCAACATCACGCCGTTCAAGCAGGGCTTTGTCTTTGCCGCAAAGGATACCAAGCAGGACGACAAGCTCGTGGTCAATTTTTACGGCTACGACGCGGCCAACGACGCGTTCAGCCATATCAAGCGCAATGTCTTCCTCAAAGTCAAATTCGGCTATGAATACGAGGATATCGCAAAGCAGCTCGGCGACTATGTGTCGTGCGACGTGGGCGTTTTGTCCGACGGCAAGATCATGGCGATCTTCCCCAACGGCGAATATCATATCTTCAACACCGATGGCACCGTCAATATCTCTTCCCTTTTGACCTATCACGGCTCGAGCGTGTGCGACATCGCCGTGGACGGCAACTATATCTGGTGCGCCGTGCCGAACGAAAACGCCATCATCAAATACTCCCCGCGCGAGGGACGCATTTTGCTGCGCGTGGGCGGCGGCGAAACCACGGCGTTTGAACGTCCGAGCTCGCTGTGTATGCTCGGCGGCAATCTGTATATCTGCAACCAGGCGTCGTATAAGGTCCGCGTGCTCAACGTGCAGACCAACTCCATCCGCGACTACCGCGTGTTCAACGAAAAGGTCTACAAATACATCAACGTCGGCGGCCGCGAATTCGTGTGGCTCAAATCGGGCCTGTATCGGTTGGATTGATGTAGGGACTGCCCCATGTGGCAGCCCATTCGACCAATCGTCAGTCAACACAAAAAGCCGCCCGCGGGCGGCTTTCTTTCACAGTGTCCCTTGGCCCTACAAAAAAACTGCCGCAAACGCGGCAGCTTTTTTGTTGTAACGTTAAATCAGGTTGGCGAGCACGACGCTGAAGATCACCTTGAGCAGGTTGCTCAGACCGGCGTCCGCTTCGTTGAACGCCTTGACAATCTTCTTGTTGTCCTCTGCCGAGAACATGTTGACCTTCGCAAGCAGCGCGTCGATCACTTCGCCCTGCATCAGATAGTCGACGAAGACGGCGGTCACCTTGTCCGGGTTGGCCTTATAGACCTTGTTGCCGTTGGGCAATGTCACCGGGGTGCCGGCTGCGATGAGCGCCTTGGTGTTGAACGTCGGGGCCTTCACATTTTCGCCGCCGATCATCTTGACGACGCCGCCGATCAGATCATTCCAATTGGCGTCCAGGTTGATACCCATGCCTTTTGCCACATCGGCGATGGTGCCGCCGAGGTTGAACTGTTCGGAGTTTTCAGCCTTCATCAGTTTGCCGACCAGCGGGTTGTATTCCAGGTACATGCTGGTCATGCGGAAACGCTTCATGAATCTGCCGGAATCGATGGCTTCCACCAGCGTGACAAGCACATTGGCAAGGTTCTTGGCGGGATCGAGCATGATCTTTTCCACTGCGAAGATCACGGATTCGATGATCGCCTTCCACATTTCGCCCATGGTGCCATAGCTGCAGACCACTTCGCTGGACAGATATTCGCCGTCCACAAGGCCGAGGATATTGAACAGATAGACAAAGAACGCCTGGTAACCGGTCATTTCAGACGGGTTGTAAACCTTTGCGGCTTCGAGCTCCAGCGGGATGGAGGCAAGAAAATCGATGCCGGCCATGCTGGCGGCGCGGTACACCGGCGAGGTGCTCATGGACGTGGGCAGGAGCTGCTTTATGCCGCCGCCCCATGTGGATTCCTGCATCCTGACCTTCCGGCGGATGGAAAAGCCCATCGTGGCCTGGTCGTGGACGAGCCAGTCGATGGAGTTATAGATGGAGTCTTCATGCTCGGTCTTGTTGCCCTCTTCATCTTCGGTGGTCCACTTGACCTTGGTGTCCATATAGCTCCAGTTGGAACCGACCTTGCGCAGCACGTCGGTCAGCGGCTTGCGCACGCCGTCCTTGTCAACGGCGGTATAGGACACGTCGCCCAGCTGGTCGGCCAGCGCCGGACCGGTGGGATACAGATGGATGAAACCGACGAGGTCAAGCATGCTTTCGACCTTTTCGTAAAGCATCGGATATACGGCGCTCATCAGGGCGCTGACAATGCTGTTGGAGTAGATCACACCGCGCAGCATATCGCCGATGTTTTTATCGCCAAGCACTTTCGAGAGGATCTTGCCTTCCTCGATCTGCATCGCGGGATCGGGCATGACGGGAACATTGGAGGTGTCCAGTTCAGCATGCGGCTGCTCCACCGGTTCCGGTTCCGAGCTGCCCTTGTTGCCGAAAATGAGCACGCAGGACTCGATCACAAGCACGACGGCAAGTACGATGATAATAATCGTCTTGGCCTTGGATTTTTTTTGCATAATAATATCCTCCCTTATGCAATGTAATTCATCAAGCAAATCATCGTAAGCCATAAAGGTACAGCTTATCGTTCTCATTTTATATGAATTTGAAACATAAGTCAACACTTTTTTTAAAAAAAATGACGGAACGGTAAATTTTGACAACACAATGCAACAGAATTCTGAACAAACCTTGACAAAAGCATGAAATCCCGATATGATAAAAAAATAGGTGTCCTATATCTATAAACAGAGGAGAGACGAATGGAGACTATGGAAATGGAAACAACCCCGAGCACCCTGCCCGGCCGCCGCTGGTTCCCGATCGACAACGCGGCGATCCTGTATGCCGCCGCACGGCGCAAGCACTGGTGCCGCACGTTCCGCATCAGCGCAATTCTCAAGGAGGAGGTCGATCCCGCGGTGCTGGCCGAGGCGCTGCGCGAAATCACGCCGCGCTTTCCGTCGTTTCGCGGACAGCTGCAGGACGGCTTTTTCTGGAGTTATTTTCAGTATACCGACGCGCTGCCCGTGCCCGAAAAGGAACACGACTACCCCTACCGCCCGATCCCGCTGACAGGGACCGATCAACCGAATTTCCGCGTGCTGTATTATAAGCGCCGCGTGAGCGTGGAGGTCTTCCACTCGCTGGCGGACGGCGGCGCAATCACGATCTTTCTGGCGTCGCTGCTGACGCGCTATTACGAGCTGAAAGGCGAAACGATTCCCCACGACGACCACGCGCTGCGGGTGGAGGATACGCCGCAGGAAAGCGAAACGTGCGACGCCTACAGGCTGCACGCAAAGCCGGACGCAAAGGCGCGTACGCCCGAAAAGCGCAAGCCGTATTACAACAAGGGCGAGGTGCGCAAAAACTTTGCCCATGTCGTCCACGGCACCTGCCGGGTCGACGACCTTAAGGCCGCGGCCGCAAAGTATGAATTGACCATCACGGAATATGTGACGGCGCTTTTGATCTGGAGCTTTATCCGCACCGCGCCCGAAGCGCTGACACAGGACGTATGCATCAGCGTGCCGATGGATCTGCGCCGCCGGTTTGGCACCAAAAACCTGCGCAACTTCGTCTATATGACCGACATCGGCTTTTCGCCGAACGGCAGAACGGACGTCGCCTTTGAAGAGATCGCACAAAAAATCAACGGCGAGCTGCTGCAAAAGGGCAACCCTGCGGTGCTGCTCGACGAGATCTCTGCCAATGTTGCCGCCCAGCAGTCTAAGGTGCTGCGTCCCGTCCCCTATCTGATCAAACGCGCGTTTTTGAAAAACACCTACCGCCAGAACCAGCATTCGTTTACGACGTTCTTTTCCAACTGGGGCATTATGGACGCGCCCGAGGCCGTATTGGCGCACATTGAGCGCGCGGAGTTCGTGCTCGGCGACACACCGCACCAGCCGTTCGGCTGCGCGGCCATGTCGGTCAACGGCTATATCACCCTGACATTTTCCGGCAGCAACACCGACACACAGTTTCAGACCGCGTTTTTCCGCTTCATGGCGAACGACGGCGTGCCCGTGCGCGTGGAAAGCAATTTGAGGGCCGAGGGTGAAGAAAAGGAGGTACAGGCATGAGATGCAAGCAATGCAACATCGACCTTGCGTCCGATGTGAAAACCTGCCCGCTGTGCGGCGCGCCGGCGGCGGACGAAGCGGCCGTGCTCACGGAACTGCACGACGCGCCGTACCCTTCCTATGAGAACGTGGTACATGAAAAGGTCAAAACCAAAACGCCCAACCCGCATCTTCTGCGTGTGGCGCTGATTCTCAGCGCGGTGTTTGTGCTGCTCGGCGAAAGCACCCTGTGGACGGTCGTCACGCCGTTTCTGCTGGTCAACACGGCGATCGTGTATCTGATTTTCGGCCTGCGGGAAAAGGGATCGCTGCTGCACGCGGCGGTGTCGCTGGTGATCAGCTTTGCGTTTCAGGCGCTTTTCTTCCTGCACGCGCTGCTGCACCGCATGTCGCTTTCGCAGATTTTGTTTTCGATCACCATCACGCTCGTGGCGCTGGTCGTGCTGTATTTCAAATATCCGGAGCGGTTTGAAGCGCAGATGGAAGCGACGTTTCATTTGTAAGATTGCAAGAAGCAAGATGGCTAGATAGCAAGAAACAAGAAAGACGGCTCAAAGAGAGTCGTCTTTTTTCTATGCCGGAATGAAAAGAGTACATAAGAAATGCTGTTAACGCGCTATTAACGGGCTATTAACTCGCTATTAACGCGCAGAAATGCCCAAACGGTGGGCTTTGTCGGGGTTTTGTTACATAAGATTCTTCATTTTACAAGTCAAAAGTCTGAAAAACAGAAAACATGAAAAAACGGGAAATGTTGGGAAACGCTGTTCACTCGTGTGTTGTCTGCGCTTGAAAGCAAAAACACAGCGCCCGTAGTTGTCGAATCAAATGCTGCCGCAGGCAGCCACCAAAGATGCCGTCCCCAGCGCACGCAGTGCGCGTTGGGGAAGGGCGCGGGTCTCCGGTGGAGACCTCTGCCGAAGGCAGAAGCGCCGACCGAGTTGCGGGTGTCCAGTGGACACCTCGCGAAGCGAAGCAACGACCGAGGCGGGAGCCGAGAACGGCAGGCGAGAAGGCAGTGCGCCAAAGCGCACTGACGGAAGGGCTTGATCGACTGGCGCGGACACGACAAAGCCGATCGGAGATCGGCGCTACAAATACAACATCAAACATAGCGCCCGTAGCGTCGATCTCCGATCGACTGGGCGCGATGGTTGACAGTGCGGCTGCGGCGGGGTTTCCACCTCATCCGTCACGCGCATCGGATGTTGTCGCTTTGCCGTAAATCGTGTGGGCGCGTGCCACCTGTCTCGCCTGCCGGCTCGGTCGGCGCTTCAAAAGGCGGCGCCTTTTGAGGTCTCCACCGGAGACCCGCGCCCCGCCAGCGGGGAAGGCAAGGTAGCGATCGGCCCTCGACCGACTGCTGCAAACGGTAAGGTTCCATAGCGGCCGATGGCCGCCGCTGCAAGCTGACCGCTGACTGCTCAGCCGCCCATTGGGCGCGCTGCTGTGCACTATGCACTATGCACTGTACACGCATCCCTCGCCCCTTGGCCCTGAAAAAAAGCGCCTTGCGGCGCTTTTTTTTCACACACTCAGCAATCCCGCGTCCAGCAGATACTGGCCGCCGGTGCAGTATTTCGCTTTGTCGCTGGCGAGGAAGAGGATCATGTTGGCCGTGTCCTCCGGCTCGATCCACGGTACGGGCTGCAGGTTGCCGGCGGAGCGCTCCGCAATCTCCTGCGGCGTCATGCCCTCCATCGCGGCAAGGCCGTCGTTCATCGGCGTGTTCACGCCCGTGGGATGGATCGACACGACGCGGATGTTCCACGGTGCGAGCTCGATCGCCCACGATTTGGTCAACCCCGTCAAGCCCCATTTGGACGCGGCGTAGTGCGACAGGCGGTTGCCGCCACGCAGACCCATGACGGAGGAGTTGTTGATAATCACGCCGCTTTTTGCTTTCTTCATATACGGCACCACGCGGCGCGCCACGTTCATGGGGCCCTTGAGGTTGATGTCGATCATCGCGTTCCACGCGTCGTCGGTCATGGTGTCGATTTCGGCGTAGGCGCAGATGCCGGCGTTGTTAAAGAGGATGTCGATCTTGCCGAAGGCTTTGATCGTCTCTTCCACCGCGCGGGTCACGTCTTCGTCCGAACGCACGTCGCCGGCGCAGATCACACAGCCGCGGCCCAGCGCTTCGATCTCGGCCTTGAGGCTTTTCAGCTCGTCGCTTGTGCCGAATTCGTAGGCGGGATACTCAATCTTTTTTGCCACGTCAAACGCGGCGATGTCCGCGCCCTCTTTGGCCAGCGCAAGGGCCGTGGCGCGTCCCTGTCCGTGTGCGGCTCCTGTGATAAAGGCAACCTTTCCCGTAAATTCACCCATGATTAGTCCTCCTTTGGCTTGTCGTTGAGATAGCTGTAAAGCACGTCGTCGAGCGGTACGCGGGCGACGGTGTTGAACAAATTGGTGGCGTACATCATGCCGGCAAAGCCGATAAGCTGCGTGAGCACGCGGTCGTCGTACTTTGCGCGGAGTTTTTCATAGATCGCTTCGTCGATCGCGTGTGGACGTTTGGTGATCTGCACGCCGAAATCGAGCAAAAGCTGTTCCGTTTCGTTGAGTTCAAGATGGTCGAGATCCTCGCCGTTGTCGATCAATATCTTGCGGAAAAACGTGCCGCAGATCAGGCAGTCGTTGCCGGTCGAGATGGCGTAGGAAAAGATCGACAGCGCGCGGTCGCCGAACACGGGCTTGAGCGCGTCATACATCGTGTACCAGTCCATATAGGTTTTGAACGTCTGCATGTCGTGCAGCATAGTGCGCTTCATGTTGGTGATGCGGCCGTGCTTTTGGATCTGGTCGTCGTATTCGCGCTTGACCGCGTCGGACGACGTTGCATAGTCGGTCATGGGGATGAGTGGATTCATTGTTTTGCCTCCCGTCAGATGCTTTGCAGCAGTTTATAGTAGAATTGGATACCGTCAAGATAGCTCTTGACAGACAGCGTTTCGTCGTTGCCGTGCATCGCGGCACGCTCCTCTGTTGTAAACCGGAACGCGCCGAAGCGATAGACGTTTTCGCAGATGCGCGTGAAATGCTTGGAATCCGTGCCGCCGGTCATCACATACGGCACCGCGGGCACACCGGGATAGACCGCATCAACGGTCGTTTCCAGCAGCCGGAACGCGTCGGAGCCGGTCGGCGACACCGGCGACGGATAGACCGTGTATTCCGACGAAACCTCGGCGTGTTCGCCGGCGCGGGCTTTGATCTTTGCCATCAGATCGTCGGGCGAATCCCACGGCGCCACGCGCACGGAAAAGCCGGCCACGGCCTTGTTGGGGATCACGTTGATCGTGTCGGAGCCTTCAAGCTTTGTCAGCGCAACCGTGCTGCGGATCATCGCGCCGGTTTCGGCGTTGCTCTTCATGATTTTGAGCACCAAAGGCTGAAACAGCCACAGATTGCCGAACACCAGCCGCATCGGGAACGACGCGTAGCCGGCGATTTTGCACAGCATCTCCTTGACCGCGTCCGACAGCTTTGCCGGGAACGGATGCGCCTGGATATCGCTGACGGCTTTGATAAGCCGCGTCGTGGCGTCGGAGTCCTTGGGTGTGGAGGAATGGCCGGGCATGCCGTTCATTGTAAGGATCGTGTCGCACACGCCTTTTTCGGAAACGCCGATCATGGCAAAGTCGCCCTTGACGCCCAGTGCCGGCGACGAGACGACCGCGCCGCCCTCATCGAGCACAAACCACGGCTTCACGCCGTGCTGCTCCAGCCAGTCCACAATGGCCGGGACGGTGTCGCCGCCGGTCTCCTCGTTGTTGCCGAAGGAAAACCAGACGTCGTTTTGCGGCGTGTAGCCCTGTTTGACGAGCCCTTCGCCCGCCTCCAGCAGCGCCGTGATGATGCACTTGGTGTCAAGGCTCCCGCGACCCCAGACCTTGCCGTCGCGGATTTCGCCGCAAAACGGATCGCAGCTCCATTTACTCGCGTCGGCGGCCACCACGTCGTAGTGCGCCATCAGCACGACGGGCTTGTCGGCGGACTTGCCCTTCCATTTGAGCAGCAGGCCGTACCGGTTGACGAGGTTGACTTCGAGCACGCCGAACATAGCGGGATACAGTTCGCGCAGCAGCGGCAAAAACGCGTCGAACTGGCTGTAATCAATCTCGCCCTGCCGCGGCCAGACAGTCTTCAGACGGACAGCCCGACAAAAATGATCCAGCGCGGCGGTCTCGTCAATTTCCACATGAAACGCGTCGTGGGCCGGGGCGGGCTTTTTCTTTAATCGCACCGCGCCGAGGATCAGCACAACGGCGAGGATGACGACGAGCACCAACAGAGCATACAATACATAACGCATAGGAACACTCCTTCCATTTCCAATAAGCCGACTGAATTAGTAAGCTTTTGTTATTATAAACCCGCCGGGAAGGGTTTGTCAAGAGAGGGAATGAGGGAATGAGGGATTGAGGGATTGAGGGATTAGGGACTAGGGAATTGAAAACTGAAAATGAACAAATAGGAGCACAACCAAAGGCGTCCCCTTTGGGGAAGCTGTCACGCGCCAACCAACGCTGTGGAAAAGCAGCAGCATAAAATGCGCGTGACTGATGAGGTTGGAAACGTGCGGTTGAATCAAAACTTTCATGGCACAGCACAGCCGCGCCCAGTCGATCACTGATCGACCCTAAATCAGTTGCCGGAGCGCCGACCGCTGCAGGCATCTTGCCGTAAATGGTCGGTCAATCGCACATTCAAACCTCACCCGTCAGTGCGCTTTGCGCACTGCCACCCTCTCCGCCTTCGGAGAGGGCAAGGAAGTTTTTCCTTTTTGAAACCTTACAATATAACCCGAAGCTCCCTTGGCTTCCCCTTTGAAGGGGAAGCTGTCACGCGCCAACCAACGCTGTGGAAAAGCAGCAACATAAAATGCGCGTGACTGATGAGGTTGGAAACGTGCGGTTGAATCAAAACTTTCATGGCACAGCACAGCCGCGCCCAGTCGATCACTGATCGACCCTA
>CADABX010000059.1:0-10103 GCA_902786285.1 Oscillospiraceae bacterium
TGTACAGTGTAGTAACATAGTAAACAGGAGTGTAAAGACATCGTATACACTTTTATGATAGAATAAAGACATTCTAATTAGGGAGGAATGTCAATGTCATGGGAGTGGAGAAGTGTGGAAGAACAAAGAGCAGCGTTTGTAATAGCGGCACAGAATTGCAATAATTTCAGTGCCGTATGCAGAACTTTTGGTATTACAAGAAAGACCGGTTACAAATGGATGGAACGATATAAGGCCGGTGAACCAATGAAGGATCAAAGCAGAGCACCCCATTCCATTGCAAACAAAACGCCAGTCGAAATGGAAGAACGCATTCTGCGTGTAAGGATTGAAAACCCGGGTTGGGGAGCGAAAACAATTCGCCGGGTATTGGAGAATGAGGGGCAAAAAGCTCTGCCGTGTGTAAAGACGATCAATAATATTCTGCACAGATACGGCTGTATAGATCCCGAAGAATCAGCAAAGAGAGAACCGTTTGTCCGATATGCAAAAGAACACTGCAACGATATGTGGCAAGCTGACTTCAAAGGTGAGTTTTTAATGAACAACGGTAGGTACTGTTTCCCTCTCGATATTATCGATGACTGCTCTAGATTTGCCATCATGATTAAGCCGGCAGAAACAACGGCAAATGTTGTGATTCCAGGGTTTACTGCTGCCTTTCAGGAGTACGGTTTGCCAAAAGCAGTTTTATCAGACAATGGTGCGCAATTTGCCGGATACAAACAGGGATATACCCAATTCGAAAAGTGGTTGATGAATCTCGATGTTCTTCCGATTCATGGGCGAATCAAGCATCCGCAAACACAAGGCAAAATTGAACGTTTTCATCGATCCATGAAATCAGAACTTTTAAAGTATCATTCTTTTGATAATTTGAATGAGGCGAACGATGCACTGCAAAAATGGAAAACAAAGTACAATACCATCCGACCACACGAGGCTCTTCATATGCTGTGTCCAGCTGATGTTTATGTGCCAAGTAACAGAAAGTTTCCGGATAAAATTGAAGACTATACTTACAGTGGCCAATACCATGTGATCAAAGTAAATAGTTGGGGCTATATACGCTTTGCTCATTTTCAGGTTTATCTGAGTCAAACCATGATTGGAGAATACGTTGAATTCCGTCCCTCGGAAGATGATAAGACATTTTCGATTTGCTATCGCAATTTCAAAATTGCGGAATATGATGCGGCCACTGGTGTGCGTCTGAATCGTAGAATATCAAGGTTGTAATTGTTGTTTACCATGTCCTTGCACACTTGTTTACCATGTTACTCTTGACACACTGACCGACGCTACGGGCGCTGTATTTTTTTCAAGTGTGAATGAAACATGAGTAACCGACGTTTCCCAACATTTCCCGTTTTTTCCTGTTTTCTGTTTTTCAGACTTTTTACTTGTCAAAATGGGAATCTCATGTAACAAAGCCACGACAAAGCCCACCGTTAGGGCATTTCTGACTGTGAAAGAGATGTGAATGACGTGTGAAAGAGGTGTGAAAGACAATTCTCATTCACACTTTTCCCAATAGGATTGCCCTTTGTAAATGCCATTCGCAAATCTCTTTTCGCTCCGTTTCCACCCCTCCATCATGTCCATCACCTCTGCAATAAAATTGCTGTCCCTGCGCGGCAGACGGTTTTCCTTTGCCGCAGCGTCCGTCGCGTCCCTTGCCCCCTGGAGTCTCGCCTGCCGGCTCGGTCGTTGCTTCTCAGCCTGCGGCTGAGAGGTCGCCACCGGCGACCCGCAACCCTCTGCCCTTAGCCCTTGGCCCTTGGCCCTCAAAAAAATATTTTTCCAAAACCCCTTGACAACTGTTAGCAATCGTAGTATCATTATGACAATGATTAGCACTCGAAAGCCAAGAGTGCTAAAATGAACCTTAAAGGAGGCGAAACGACATGGAACTCGGAAAGCGCAAGGAAATGATCCTTGCCGCAATCGTCGAACAGTATATCAAAACGGGCGAACCGATCGGTTCCAAGTTTTTGATGACGGCTTTGCCGATCTCCGTTTCGTCCGCAACCATCCGCAACGAGATGAACGCACTGGCTGAAATGGGCTATCTCGATCAGCCCCACACCTCCGCCGGCCGTATCCCGTCGCAAAAAGGCTACCGCTATTATATCGACCATCTGATGAACAAGTGCGAGCTGGACGAAGACGAACGGCAGATGGTAAAGGAAGAGCTCGAACGCTGCGCCGGCAACCCCGAAAAGCTTTTGAGCAAGGCGGGCGAGCTGCTGGCCAAGATCACCAACTGCGCCGCCCTTGCAACGTCGCCGACCGACGCGGGCGCCACCGTCAAACGCATCGAGATCGTGCCCGTGGGCAGCAAGATCGCCATGCTCGTGCTGATGACCTCCACCGGTATCATCAAAAACGCCGTGTGCCGGCTGGATGTGCCGCTGACGGTGGATATGATTGAAAACTTCCACGAAATTGTGGACAACACCTTCATCGGCCACCCGGTGTCGGATATCGGCACGGTGATGATTCAGACGCTGGTCGCCTCGCTCGGCGCCAACGCGCTGGCCATGAGTCCGCTGTTTGTGGTGCTGGCCGACCTTGCAAATCAGGCCGTGCGCGCCGAGGTGCTGCTGGAGGGTGAACAAAACCTGCTGCATCACCGCGAGTTTTCCGATCAGATGTTTGACATGATGCAGTTCCTCGACGAGGACGACAAGCTGCAGCGTGCCGTTGCCGCCGGCAAACAAACCGGCCTTTCGGTGTCGATCGGCAGCGAAAACCTGTTCCGTCAGCTTGCAAACACCAGCATGATCGTCGGACGCTATCAGATCCGCGGCCACGACGGCGGCGCCATCGGCATCATCGGCCCCACGCGGCTCGATTACGCAAAGCTGATCCCGCGGATTGAATATCTGACCGAGCTCGTGAGCAAAATGCTTACGGAAACATTTGAAGACAAATAAGGAGGAGCCATGGCGAGCAAAAAAGACCCGAACAAAACGGAAAACCCGGACGCCGAAATCGAACTGGACGAGGCGGACGTGAAGGAGGAAGAGGAACCGCAGCAGGAAGACCCCTGTGCGGCGCTGGAAAAAGAACTGGCCGCCGCCAAGGAGGCGCACATCCGCACGCTCGCGGAATACGACAACTACCGCAAGCGCACCACGCGCGAAAAGGAAGCCCTTTACGGCGACGCGAAAGCCGCCGCGCTGAGCGAGCTTCTGCCGGTGCTCGACAACTTTGAACGTGCGCTCGGCACCCAGGACGCCGACGCCGAAGCCTTGAAAAAAGGCATGGAGATGATCTTCACCGGTTTTCAGGAAACGCTCAAAAAGCTCGGTGTGGAAGCCTTCGGCGAACCGGGCGACAAATTTGACCCGAACATCCACAACGCTGTGATGCACCTCGAAGACGACGCCTTCGGCGAAAACGAGATCGCCGCGGTGTTCAGCAAGGGCTATAAGCTCGGCGATCGGATATTACGTCCGGCGATGGTGCAGGTAGCGAATTAAGATTGCAATTAAGATTGCAAGATGACAAGAAACAAGAAATAAGAATTTAAAAATAAGAACATATTATCAGAATCGGAGGATTTTATTATGGCTAAAATTATCGGTATCGACTTAGGTACAACCAACTCTTGCGTGTCCGTCATCGAAGGCGGCGAACCCGTTGTCATTGCCAACGCGGAAGGCGCAAGAACCACCCCGTCCGTCGTGGCGTTTGCCAAAGACGGCGAGCGTATGGTCGGTCAGGTCGCAAAACGTCAGGCGATCACCAACCCCGACCGCACCATCTCGTCGATCAAGCGTCAGATGGGCTCCAACTATCACGTCAACATCGACGGCAAGAGCTACACGCCGCAGGAGATTTCCGCAATGATTCTGCAAAAGCTCAAGACCGACGCCGAAGCTTATCTCGGCGACAAGGTGACCGAAGCGGTCATCACCGTGCCGGCCTACTTCACCGACGCCCAGCGGCAGGCAACCAAGGACGCCGGCAAAATTGCCGGTCTCGACGTCAAGCGTATCATCAACGAGCCGACGGCTGCCGCGCTGGCCTACGGCATCGACAAGGAAGAGGACCAGAAGGTCATGGTCTACGACCTCGGCGGCGGCACGTTCGACGTGTCCATCATCGAGATGGGCGACGGTGTGCAGGAAGTGCTTGCCACGGCCGGCAACAACCACCTCGGTGGCGACGACTTTGACCAGCGCATCATGGACTGGCTGGTGAACAACTTCAAAGCGGAGCAGGGCATCGACCTGCGCGGCGATAAAATGGCGATGCAGCGCATCAAGGAAGCGGCCGAAAAAGCGAAGATCGAGCTGTCCGGCGTCACCACTTCCGCCATCTCTCTGCCGTTTATCACAGCGGACGCGACCGGCCCGAAGCATCTGGAAGCCACGCTCACCCGCGCAAAGTTTAACGAACTGACCGCAGACCTTGTCGAAGCGACCATGGGCCCCGTCCGTCAGGCGATGAGCGACTCCGGTCTGCAGACCAGCCAGATCGACAAGATCCTCATGGTCGGCGGCTCCTCCCGTATCCCGGCTGTGAACGACGCTGTGAAAAAGTTTATCGGCAAAGAGCCGTTCAAGGGCATCAACCCGGATGAATGCGTGGCCATCGGCGCCTCCCTGCAGGCAGGCGTGCTCGGCGGCGACGTCAAGGGTCTGCTGCTGCTCGACGTGACCCCGCTGTCCCTCGGCATTGAAACCATGGGCGGCGTGAACACCCGCGTGATCGAACGCAACACTACCATCCCCACCAAGAAGAGCCAGATCTTCTCCACCGCCGTGGACAATCAGCCGTCCGTGGAGATCCACGTGCTGCAGGGTGAACGTGAATTCGCCCGCGACAACAAGACGCTTGGTATCTTCTCGCTCGACGGCATCATGCCGGCCCGCCGCGGTGTGCCGCAGATCGAAGTGACCTTCGACATCGATGCCAACGGCATCGTCCATGTATCCGCCAAGGATCTGGGCACCGGCAAGGAGCAGAGCATCTCTATCACCGCGTCGTCCAACATGAGCAAGGAAGACATCGACAAGGCCGTCAAGGACGCTGAAAAGTTTGCCGAAGAGGACAAGAAACGCCGCGAGGAAGTGGACACCCGCAACGAAGCGGATCAGATGGTCTATCAGTGCGAAAAGATCCTCTCGGAAGAGGGCGACAAGTTTGACGCCAATGACAAGTCCGATCTGCAAAGCAAGATCGACGCGCTCAAAAACGCGCTGACCGGCCAGGACATCAACCTGATCAAAAACGAAAAAGAAGCGCTGACCCAGGCGTTCTACAAGATCAGCGAAAAGCTCTATCAGCAGGCACAGCAGGCGCAGGGCGCCCAGGGCGGCCCGCAGGGCTTTGATCCGAACAACTTCCAGCAGGGCGGCTTCAACCCGAACGATTTCCAGCAGGGCAACAATAACGGCGGTTATACCGACGCCGGCTACACCGACGCCAACTTCACCGACGCCAACTAACCAACCTATCTATTACAACACAGGAGGACATTCCTATGGCACTGGTACCTTATGTCATTGAACAGACCAACCGCGGCGAACGCCAGTTCGACATTTTTTCCCGCCTGCTCAACGACCGCATCGTTGTGCTTTCCGACGAAGTGAACGACGCAACGGCCTCCCTTGTGGTGGCGCAGCTGCTGTTCCTGGAAAGCCAGGACGCGGAAAAGGACATCAGCTTTTATATCAACTCCCCGGGCGGCTCCGTGAGCGCAGGCCTTGCCATCTATGACACGATGCAGTATATCAAATGCGACGTGTCCACCATCTGCATGGGGCTCGCGGCGTCGATGGGCGCGTTCCTGCTTTCGTCCGGCGCCAAGGGCAAGCGCTTTGCGCTGCCCAACAGCGAAATCATGATCCACCAGCCCTCCGGCGGCGCCCAGGGTCAGGCAACCGAGATCGAAATCGTGGCAAAACACATTTTGCGCACAAAGGAAAAGCTCAACAAAATCCTTGCCGCAAACACCGGCAAGCCGATCGAACAGATCGCCGTTGACACCGAGCGCGACAACTTTATGAGCGCCGAGGAAGCGCTGGACTACGGTCTGGTCGACAAGATTCTCTATAAGAGATAACAAGACGCAAAAGGGCGGCTGCAAAGTCGCCCTTTGCAGCCTCTTGAAACCATTACTGATATTTGGGGTTTACTTATGGCAGAGAAACGAGATTATTACGAAGTGCTCGGCGTGAGCAAAGACGCGAGCGACGACGAGATCAAAAAAGCATACCGCAAGGTTGCAAAGCAGTATCACCCGGACCTCAACCCCGGCGACAAAGCCGCCGAGGAAAAGTTCAAGGAAGCGAACGAAGCGTATGAGGTGCTTTCCGACAGCGAAAAAAAGGCGCGCTACGACCAGTACGGTCACGCGGGCGTGGACCCGAACTTCGGCGCCGGCGGCGGCAACCCGTTCGGCGGCTTCGGCGGTTTCGGCGACGCATTCGATCTGGGCGACCTGTTCGGCAACCTGTTTGGCGGCTTCGGCGGCGGACGGCAGCAAAATCCCAACGCGCCGCGCAAGGGCTCCACGGTCACGGCCAACGTCACGATCTCCTTTGAAGAGGCGGCAAAGGGCTGCAAAAAGACCGTGCGCATCAACCGGGTCGGCACCTGCTCGGTCTGCGGCGGCACCGGCTGCCAGAAGGGCACAAGCGCCGAAACCTGCAAAACCTGCGGCGGACGCGGTACGGTCAATGTCCAGCAGCGCACGCCGTTCGGCGTGATGAGCACCACCAAGCAATGCTCCGACTGCGGCGGACGCGGCAAGACGATCAAAAACCCGTGCAGCCACTGCCACGGCTCCGGCTTTGAAACCAAGAGCGCCACAGTGGAGGTGGATATCCCCGCCGGCATCGACGACCGCCAGGCGCTCAATGTGCGCGGCGGCGGCAACAAAGGGCTCAACGGCGGTCCCACGGGCGATCTGCGCGTGAACATCAACGTGCGGCCGCACCCGTTCTTTGAACGCGACGGCTTCGACGTCTGGTGCGATTTCACGGTGACCTATGCGCAGGCGGCGCTGGGCGACACACTCTATGTGCCCACGCTCGACGGCAAAGTGAAATATGAGCTGCCCGCCGGCACCCAGCCGGGCGAAGTGTTCCGGTTCCGCGGACGCGGCATTGCGCAGCTCGGCGGCCGGGGACGCGGCGACCAGTTTGTGCGCATCATCGTGGATGTGCCGAAAAATCTGAACGCAAAGCAGAAGGAACTGCTGAAACAGTTTAACGATTCGCTCCCCAACAAGCCGAAGAACAATGTGGACGACGGCAAGACTGTGGGCGAAGAAAAACGCGGCTTCTTTGATAAATTCAAGCTGTAAGCTGCACATAGACAATGGCTGATGGCATGCAATCGCATGTGTTCAGTTTCAGGCTATCACAGAGGAGTAAAGAAAAATGCCGCTAATGATTCCCGTTGAGAAATTGCAGGATACTGAATCAATTTCAATGTTGTGCAAGACATGTGATGCTCCCATTTTTTTAATGAATGGCGAATCATGTGACATGGTTCTGATGAGCATGGAGGCTTATGAGCGAGATTTATATTTGCTGGATGTTCAGCGAAAACTGCAAGAAAGTGAGCAAAGTGTTCGAGAAGGCAAGGTCAAGGACGCCTATGAAGCTTTGCAGTCGCTAAAAAAATATATAGATCAATAAACAGGTGAGAAACAATGGCAAAAAAACAATTTAAAGCACAATCCAAAAAACTGCTCGACATGATGATCCATTCGATCTATACGAACAAGGACATCTTTTTGCGCGAGCTGATCTCCAACGCGAGCGACGCGCTCGACAAGCTTTATTACCATTCGCTGCAGCAGGACGTTTCCGGCTTGACGCGCGACGACTATAAGATCGAGATCGCCGTCGATAAGGACGCGCGCACGCTGACAATCAGCGACAACGGCTGCGGCATGAGCGAAAAGGAGCTGGAGGACAACCTCGGCACCATCGCCAAGAGCGGTTCGCTCGATTTCAAGGACGGTATGGACAATAAGAGCGAGGTGGAGATCATCGGCCAGTTCGGCGTCGGCTTTTATTCGGCGTTTATGGTCGCCGACCGCGTGACGGTTGTGTCCAAAGTCCACGGCAGCGACGAAGCCTTCAAATGGGAATCCACCGGTGTGGACGGCTACACCGTGACCCCGACGGAAAAAGAAACGGCCGGCACGACCATCACGCTGGTTATCAAGCCCGACACCGACGACGAAAAATACAGTCAGTATCTCGATAGCTATAAGATCCGCGAGATCGTCTCGAAATACTCCGATTACATCCGCTATCCGATCATGATGGACATCGAGACGCAAAAGCGCAAAGAGGGCACAGAGGACGAATATGAGACCGTGACCGAGCCGACGCAGCTCAACTCGATGGTGCCGCTGTGGCGCAAAAACAAGAACGAGATCACCAAAGAGGAATACGACACGTTTTATCAGTCAAAGTTCTATGACTACGAGCCGCCGCTACACACGATCCATTCCAAAACCGAGGGTCAGATCAGCTACGACGCGCTGCTGTATATCCCGGCACACGCGGCGTATGACTACTATACCAAGGAGTATGAAAAGGGTCTGCAGCTGTATACCAACGGCGTGCTGATCATGGACAAATGCGCCGAACTGCTGCCCGACTATTTCAGCTTTGTCAAGGGGTTGGTGGATTCCGCCGACCTGACGCTGAACATCTCCCGTGAAACCTTGCAGCAGGACCATCTGCTCAAGATCATTGCGAAGAACCTTGAAAAGAAGATCAAGCGCGAACTGGAAAAGCTGCTGAAAGACGACCGCGAAGCCTATGAAAAATTCTTCAAGGCCTTCGGCCTGCAGCTCAAATTCGGCGTATACAACGGCTTCGGCGTCAACAAGGAGACGCTGCAGGATCTGTTGCTGTTCTATTCGTCGAGCGAACAGAAGATGGTCACGCTTAAGGAATACGTCTCCCGTATGCGCGAAGACCAAAAGACGATCTACTATGCCCCGGGCGAAACGATCGACAAGATCGATATGCTGCCGCAAGCGCAGAGTGTGAAGGCCAAGGGCTTCGAAGTGCTCTACTGCACCGACAATGTGGACGAATTCGCCATCCAGATGCTGCGCGAATACGACGGCAAGACGTTTACCAACATCTGCGCGTCGAACCTCGACCTTGAGACCGAGGAGGAAAAAGCGCAGATCACCAAGGAGAACGAGGACGCGAAGGCGATGCTCGACCTTATGAAAGACGCGCTCGACGGCGCGGTGGACACTGTCCGCTTTACCGGCAAGCTGCAAAAGTATCCGGTCTGCCTGACCAGCGAGGGCGCGTTGTCGCTCGAAATGGAAAAGGTGCTGTCGGAAATGCCGAACGCCCCGGGCGCCAAAGCGACGCTGGCGCTGGAGATCAACCGCGACCACCCGATCGCCGAGACCTTGCGCAACCTGTATGGCAAGGACGACGAAAAGCTGAAAAAATACGCAAAGATCCTCTATGCCCAAGGCTGCCTCATCAGCGGCAAACCGCTGGACAACCCGGCGCAGCTCAGCGAACTGATCTGTGAATTGATGTAAGAAAAAGCCGCCTGCGGGCGGCTTTTTCAGTGCCAAGGGCCGAGGGCCGAGGGCTTAGGGGAATTGAAAATGAATGAAGAATTAAGAATGAAGAGGGGAAGGATGATGAATCAATTATCAACTTTCAATTTTTAATTTTTAATTCTTAATTCTTAATTCTTAATTCTTCCTTCTTCCCTAGTTCCTAGTTCCTAGTCCCTTGGCCCTCCACTCCTGATCCCTGATTCTCCCTATTGACTTGCTACCGGTTTTGTGATAAAATACCGGGGACACCAATAGGAGAGTTAAAAGTATGGACGAATATATCATCAGAGAAACAAACGACTTTTTGGCGCTGTCTACGTTGTTTCACGAAAGCGGTATGGGCGTTGCAATTGAAGAGCGCGTGCCGGACCGCGTGATCAAAATGTGGCGGATGGACGATCCGCAGACAGGCGAGCTGATGGCGGCCTCTACGTTCGAAATGCGCGACGGCGTCTATACGCTGGGCGACATCGCCGTGCGCAGCGATCTGCACCGCAAGGGCTACGGCAAAGTGATGCAAAAGCTC
>CADABX010000059.1:10130-15304 GCA_902786285.1 Oscillospiraceae bacterium
AGCGCGGCCACGAGGTCACGCTCTACGACAAGGCCGGCCGCGAAATCTGGGCGTGCGCCAAGGAGCCGGATTATTATATGCGCTGCGGCTGGCAGAAGATGGTTTGGGACGAAGCGCCGAACATCGCCGTCTATTGCAGCACCTGCGGCAAACGCGGCACGCTGTGTCACCCCGAAATTATGAAATACACGATAGACTGAAAAAACCGCCCCACCGGGGGCGGTTTTACTAATGACTAACGACTTCAACGGACGGCGTCAAGCCGTCTTTTCCTGATAAATGCGCTGCACGATCGCTTCCATCTCGGGCAGCATGCGCTCGATCTCGGATACCAGCTTGAACTGGTTGCGCGCACGCACCAGGTTGTGGTCGGGATAGTCGATCTTGAAATAGGTGTCGCCGCACAGATAGTCGGTCAAAAACCGCACGCCGCACTCATAGGTCATCAGCTTGGCGGAAAAGGCGAGGTGGTCGACCTCCGCCTTGGTCAGCGCTTCCGCGCACGCGGACAGATAGCCGTCGGTATACGCTTCGAACAGCTCAAGCGAGAGCGAGACTTTGGAAAGATCCGCTTCGTCCTCCTTAGCGGTTTTGGCGCCGAAGCGGATCGCGTCGCCGAAATCGTAAAGACTCAGCCCCGGCATGATCGTGTCAAGATCGATCACGCAAAGGCCCTGCTTGGTCGTTTCGTCAAAGAGAATATTGTTGAGCTTTGTGTCGTTGTGCGTCACGCGCAGCGGCACCTTGCCCGCGTTCAAAAGCTGCAGCGCCACGCCGGCGTCGCTTTCACGCGCCAGCGCAAAGGCAATCTCGTTTTGCACCGCCGACGCACGGTTGATGCTGTCGGCCGCGGCGGCGTCCTTCAGCGCCTGCAGCCGCTTCGGCGTGTCATGAAAATCCGGGATCGTCTCATAGAGCGAGTCGATCGGATAGTTCGCCAGCAGCCGCTGGAACCGCCCGAAGCTTTCGCCCGCGGAGCGGAAGATGGCGCTGTCCTCGATCAGATCATAGGTATAGCTGTGGTCGATGAACGCATAGATCCGCCAGCAGCAGCCGCCGTCGTGCAAACACAGTGCGCCGTCGGTCGTTTTGCGAAAATGCAGCGTTTCGCGCTCCGGGTCGCCGCCGGCTTCGCGGATGCGTTTGCGCAGATAGTGGGTCACATTGACCACATTCTGCATCAGCGCGTCGGGGTCCTTGAACACCACGGTGTTGATATTTTGTACCAAATATTTGGTTTCCTCGCCTTTGTTGCTGAAAACCACCAGAAACGTGGAATTGATGTGGCCGTCGGTAAAGGTTTTGTAGTGAACCGGATCGCCCTCAATGCCGAACGCACGGCAGACGTCCACGATTTTTCGAAACGAGATCATGCCTTTTCCTCCCTGATGTCGAGTATTGCAAAGTGTGCCGGATTGTGAAAGCCCGGTGGATTTTCGCCCATCGGCGCAAACGACGCGAAGTGCGGGTGTGCGGTTTTGTCGCCGCATTTAAAGCAGCAAAAGCGGTACTGTCCGGCGCCGGCATGAAACGGCGCTTCGGCAAGCACAGACAGCAGTTCGCACGGCACAAACAGCTCCACGCCCCAGCCGTCTTTGCGCGGCAGCGGTGTGACGGCCGGCGACAGATCGGTCAGCGCCCGGGTAAACACGCGGTCTTCGCGCCCGAATCCCCACTGCGCCAAAAAGACGCCGCGCGGATTCATCTCCACATTGAGATAGCCGCCGCCGGGGACGGGCTGCAAAAAGCATTCGAGGCAACTGTCCTCCCACACCGGGTCGTCGCGATTTGTGCAGACCGCGCGCAAGTTCGTTTCATCGGACCAAAGCCGCGCAAACACACCCTTGTTTTTGACAAAGCAAAGCTGAAAAAAGCTTTTAGGGCGACAGGGCGGGTCCGTTTCCCAGTGGTAATGACCGATCGCGCCGACCGGGACGCGGTCCCAGATCGGCGCAGTCGTAAAACTGAAACTTTGATACACCGTGCTCATTCGCTCGTTTCCTTCAGATAGTACATCCGTGAATCGGTGTCGAGCAAAATGCGCGTGGTGCCGAGCTTGTAGCCCGAAAGCACAAACGGCTGGTGCGGCTTGAACCCGGCGTCCATCAGCGCGCCGCCGTCCAGCGTATAATCTTCTTTTTCGCTGCGCAGCTTGACGGTTTCGGCAAGGAATTCATAGAGCTTGCTTTCTTCCAGATCGATCTTTTTCGGCAGCGGGGTGTTGATGATCTCGCCGATATTCTTGATGGAGAATAGCTGTACGCGCTCGGACAAATCGTAGATCTTTTCCTCGTCCAGATCGGTAAACCGGATCACGTCGTTGCCCCAGTTGGGGATCGTGCGGTTGATGAAATAGCCCATCATGGCTTCCGATTTGTCGGGCGACGTGATCTGCCATTTGGCGATGTTGTCCGTGAAGAAATCGCCGATGCGGCTGAAATCGCCGAACTGCAGCAGATGGCGGTGCTGCTTGTAGTATTCAATCTGCTTTTTGACCGCCGCCTTGTCAAATTTTGAAAGCGTGGTCACGTCCAGTTCATAGCCCAAAAGACCGAAGGCCGAAACGTTGAAGCGGTGCTCAATCGTGGACTGCCGCAGGCAGGCGAACGACGGCGTGCAGGCCACGTGCATGGTCATGACCGACTGCGGATAGCCGTAGGAGGTGCCGGACTGGATATAGATGCGCTCGAGCGAGTCGGTGTCGTCGCTCGTCCAGCACTGCGGCATATAGCAGAACGAACCGAGGTCAAACCGGTTGCCGCCGGAGGAGCAGGATTCAAACAAAATCTCCGGGAACCGCTCGGTCAGCGCGCCCCAAAGCTCGTACAGACCCAGAATGAAGCGGTGGAAGAATTCGCCGCTGCGGGCGTCCTTGCGGTGCGAAAAGATGTCGGAGAGCTGGCGGTTGTAGTCCCATTTGATATATTCGATGTGGCCGTAGCGGAACACGTCGGTCATCGTGTTGATGAGGTATTCCACCACGTCCGGGTTCGTCAGATCGAGCACCAACTGGTTGCGGCCCTGGGTGGGCTCATATTTGTCGGTCTTGATCGCCCAGTCGGGATGCGCACGATACAGATCGCTGTCGGGCGATACCATTTCCGGCTCCACCCAAAGGCCGAACTTGAGACCCATGGCGTTGATCTTTTTAGAAAGGCCGTCGATGCCGGAGGGCAGCTTCTTTTCGTTCACGGTCCAGTCGCCGAGCGAGCACTTGTCGTTGTTGCGTTTGCCGAACCAGCCGTCGTCGAGCACAAACAGCTCCGCGCCGATATCCTTGGCGGCCTGCGCGATGCCGAGGATCTTCTTTTCGTTGAAGTTGAAATAGGTCGCTTCCCAGTTGTTGACAAGGATCGGGCGGTCCTTGTCCTTCCAATAGCCGCGCACGATGTGCTCCTTGACAAACGTGTGCATGTTTTGGCTCATACCGTTGAGGCCCTTGTGGGAGAAGGTCATGACGCTTTCGGGGGTGTCAAAGCTCTTGTCGGGGGAAAGCAGCCAGTCGAATTCAAACGGGTTGATACCGTTCTGGATGCGCAAAAGACCGTGGGTCGACACCTCGGCGCGGGCGATATGGTTGCCGGAATAGACGAGGTTAAAGCCGTAGCATTCGCCCTGCAGCTCGGTGCAGTCGTTTCGTTTGACGGCAAAAAACGGGTTGTGGCGGTTGGAGCTGGCGCCGGAGATGGAACCGATGGCGGTCACGCCGGCCGTGAGCGGATGCTCGTGCTTATAGCGTTCGCGGATCCACGCGCCGTCGAAGGTCAGCATGGTGTAGTCGCCGCGCTGCAGATCGAGCTGCATACTCATCAGCGCTTTGATATGGATGGGTTCTTTGCTCTTATTGATGAGACGCACGCTGCGTGTGATGACGTTGCAGTCTTCGAACACGGTGTAAAACAGCTGCAGCTCGGCGCCGAGGAGCTTGTCGACCATCACGACGGTCAGCGTCTGGCTCTCGCCGTAGGAGGACGGCAGGCCGTGCAGATCGGGCTTTTGATCCATCACAAAGGCGCGGTCAAACAAAAAGTCTGTGGTAAAGTTGTCGTCCGCGGCAAGCAGATCCATCGCCGGCAGCCGGTAGTCGCCCTTGCCGTAGGCGGAGTATTCGAGCGCGATATGGTCGAGCGAGAGGGTGGTGTCCTTTTGCGAACGCGGCGACGCGTTGCTGTAGCCGGCTTCGTGCTTATCGTAAAGGAACGTAAAGTCGTCCACGTTGCGGATCTTTTTGCCGTAATACAGGCTCTCAAGCTGGCCGGAGGGCAGCGCACGCAGCAGATAGCTGGTGTCTTTCGTCTGCAGATGGAAGACGTTGTCTTTGTTTTGATAGATCATGATGCTTTCTCCTTTTCAATAGAAATTTGCCATACACTAACATTTTACAACTTCGTCCATAGCGTTGTCAATGCACCAAAGGACAGAAAAAAGGCGCCGGAATTTGTGCATTGTCGTCAGCGGCAAACGAAGAAAAAAAGACGGCCAGGGCTTGACAAACCGCGAAATAAGTTGTAAAATTAAATTGATAACAACTTAACAACAGGAGGGTATTGTTATGTATGACGTTTTAATCATCGGCGCGGGGCCTGCGGGCCTGACGGCGGCGATCTATGCCTGCCGCGCGGAAAAGCGCACGCTGGTGCTGGAGGCCAAGACCTACGGCGGCCAGATCATCAACACGCCGGACATCGCCAACTATCCGGTGGCGCCGGGCATTTCGGGCTTCGATTTTGCCACAACGCTGTATAACCAGGCGAAAAATCTCGGTGCCGAGGTGAAGTTTGAAAAGGTGACCGAGGTGCGCGACGGCGATGTGAAAACGGTGGTCACGCCGAAGAACACCTATGAAGCCAAGACCGTCATCGTTGCCACGGGCGCGGAAAACCGCAAGCTCGGCGTGGAGGGTGAGGACAAGCTGATCGGCCGCGGCGTTTCCTACTGCGCCACCTGCGACGGCAACTTCTTCCGCAAAAAGGTGGTCGCGGTTGCCGGCGGCGGCAACACAGCCGTCGAGGATGCGCTGTATCTTGCCGATTTGGCCGAAAAGGTCTATCTCATCCACCGCCGCGACGCGTTCCGTGTCGACGCCGCACTGGTCAGCAAGCTCAAGGAACGGGATAACGTGGAGCTGGTGCTCAATGCCAATGTGACAAAGCTTCTTTATGAGCAGCGGCTGC
>CADABX010000060.1 GCA_902786285.1 Oscillospiraceae bacterium
AGCAATATTAAATTCTTTTGATGCTTCATTTTAAACATAATTCTTTAGTAGTAGATGTTCATATCTACGTTTCCGGCAATACCGGATACTTTTCCTTTTGAAGTGTACTGCCACATGTCATAGCGGGATGCGGAGTAGGACACGCTTGCAGCGTACTGAGCCAGCCAGATCTTGTAGTTGGTCAGCGCCGAAACGTTGATGTTCTTGGTAAACCAGGTATAATCCGGGAACAGGCAGGTGGACGCGTCGATCATTTTGTCGGGAGAGATGTACTTGCCTTTGCCCTCGGCAATCCGGGTGTTGATGTAATCTTCGTCCAGACGGGTGAAAATATCCGAGGTTGTTGCGCCGAAGGACGAGCTTGCAACCGAGGCGTACTGGTCGCTGACACAGGCGGACGACTGGCAGATCGGCACGATCTGGAAGCCGTATTTCGAGATGACGGCAATCTTTTTGCCGCTTGCCGGAATCGATTGCAGAATGCTGTCCATATTGGCGCGGACATTGTATTGATAGTTGTCGATCTTTGCGATCAGACCGGCGTACTGCTGGCGCTTTTCGCTGCCCTCCGGACCGAACACATAGTTTTTAGCGTCTTCAAAATCGGCCGGTTTCACACACGCCCAGTAGCACGGCATGGTAAAGAACGTGGCAAGAGACAGCGCGCTGGTTACGCCCTCCACAACCTTGCTATAGAGTTTTTCCTTTGTCACGCCGACCACGGTGTCGATCAGGCCGGATTCTTCGGCAAGATTCAGCGTTGCCAGAATAAACGGATCCAGATGCATCCGGCCCAGGCTGTTGCTGTCGTTGAGCAGGCGTTCAATCGCTTTGCCGTCCACATGGAACTTGCCGCTGATCGATTCGCTGATAAACTCGGCGCCGTAAGATACCGTGCCGTCGATGCCGACGCCGGCAATGCCGTCCAGGCCGTATTTATAGATATAGGCCGCGATCACGTTGTTGCCCAGGCATCGGCCGAGCAGGCTGACCTCCTGTTTGCCGGTCATGGCGCGTACTTTTTCCAGATAGGTATGCAGCTCGTCCGCCGATTCCAGCGGATCCTTGCGCCAGTCGTACCAGAAATGATAGGAGTCGGAATTATAGGGGCCGTTCTTGTTTTCGTGCGTTGTATTATACAGGTTGGTCGCCGCACGCTGCGGTGAGATACCGGAGCCGTTGACCACGTTGCCGTTTTCGTCCAGCTGCAGCCCTTCGGTCAGCTCGGCGATCTCCTTTTGCAGATTCTCATAATACGGCTCCCAATCGTCATGGAGCATGCCCTGCAGCAAAAACGGCATCAGCACGTTGGCGATGGATTCAAACAATTCTGTATTATCGCCCTCGTCGTCTTCGTCGTCCTCGTCTTTGTTCAGCTCGGTGGCGTTGTTGATACGGGTGAGCATATCGGTAAACTTAAACAGGCGGTTGCCGTCCTTGTCATACAGCGCGTCGCCGTCGCCGGAGAGCATGACGACCACGCGTTTGCCCTCGTTCGAAATCGGAACGGTGTAATTTGCCGCCGCCGCAGAGAACGCGGGAATCAGACAGGTGAGCACCAAGAGGAAGGTCAGGCATATCGAAAGGGTTCGTTTCATGCAAAATCACTCCTTTATATAACAATAATATCCCAACTGTTTGTTGTTCTTGCGTTCTATTTTTTAACAAAATATGAACACTGACATATTACCGCTTTTTGCCGCGCTGTGTAATTGATCATCAGAAAAACGCATCCGCAAAAGCAGGTGCGCATTTTCGTTTTGCAATCAGCTGTTGAGCATCGCGAAATTCTTTTTGTTCGCGGCGTAAAGCTGTTTGTAAACGGCGTAGTTTTTGTCATAGACCGCTTTGACGGACGCATCGGGTTCATAGATCTTTTCAACGGAAACGAGCTTTTCCGTCTCACTCACATCGGACACAAGGCCCAGACCGGTCGCCACAACCGCCGCCGCGCCGACGGCGCCGACGTTCTGGCTCGACGCAACGGTTTCCACGCGTCTGCCCAAACAGTCCGCGAGGATCTGGCAGGTGGTTTCACCCAGTGCGCCGCCGCCCACAAAACGAACAGGATCGGAGCACTTGACCTTCTTTTCCTGCGCTTCGATAAACCAGCGCATGTGGAAGCAGACGCCCTCCACCACGGCGCGGATCAGATCGCTCTTGCCGGTGTCAAGGCTCATGTTGAAGAACATGGCGCGGGCGTTTGGGTCTTCAAACGGACAGCGGTTGCCGTGGAACCACGGGGTAAAGACCACGCCGTTGGAACCTGCGGGCACCGTTTTGATCACGTCCTGCAGATAGGTATAAAGCGACGTGTATTTGCGCTCCATATCGTCGGCCTGGGTGACGTCGTGCTTTTTCAAATAGATGCCCACCTCGTCGAGTGCCAGATGATCCCTGACCCATTCCACGCACTTGCCGGCGGTTTCCAGCTCGGCAAAGTAGTTGGCGGTCTTGTCGCTCGCGCCGGTAATCGCGGCGATCATGGCGGAGGTGTCGACCAGCGCCTTGGGCGGCACTACCGTGGACACCCAACCGGAGGTACCCATGTAGATATGCGTTTTGCCGATGGAGGACGCGCCCGCGCCCACACCGATCAGCGACGCGTCGGAGCCGCCGCCGAACACGGCAATGCCTTCCGCCAGGCCGAGTTCTTCGGCTGCCTGCTTTGTCAGCTCGCCGGCCTTGTCGATGGAGCGGATGATCTTCGGCATGTGGTCGATATTGACGCCGACCATCTTGCACATTTTCGGGCTCCAGTCCTTCTTTTTAATATCATACAGCAGCGTGCCGAATGCGCTGTCCTGCGTCATGATGAATTCGCCGGTCATGCGGCAGATCATGGCTTCCTTGACGTCGAACCACTTATAGACCTTTTTGAACACGTCGGGTTCGTTGTTTTTGACCCAGTTGTATTTCCAGATCGGGTCCTTCACGGAGGACGACACCGCGCCGGTGATGATCAGCGACGGAATCAGCTTGAAGATATTCGCGCCGGCGATCTGGATGCCGTTGGCCATCCCCTCCTTGAGCTCCTTGCGTGCGCGCTGATCCATATAGCTCATGGCACGGCGGACGGGTTTGCCGTCCTTGTCGACCAGCACAAGGCCCTGGGCCTGCGAGCAGAAGGAGATGCCGTCGATCTGTTTCGGGTCGACGCCCGTTGCTTTGATCACCGCTTTCGTGGTGTTGCACATGGCGCTCCACCATTCGTCCGGATCCTGTTCCGCGCCGCCGTCCGGCAACACATAGAGCGGATAGCCCTCGCTTTCGCCCGCGATCAGGCGGATGTTGCTGCCGATTTCAAACAAGCAGGTCTTCACACCCGTTGTGCCAATGTCATAAGCCAATGCGTACTTCATAATATATCTTTCCTTTCCGGATATTTTTGCGGTTTGAGCGCCGCTTTGATGAATCGGAGAATGTTTTCAATCACAAATGCGTCCTTTTCAAAAATGTCCTCTCCGGCATAGTATTGAAAACGTTCCTTATAATACGCGCAGGCATAGGAAAACTGCACGTTCATCAGCAGATTGTCCACCAGAAACGCCGCCATGCCCGGGTCGATATCGGCGCGAACTTCGCCGTCGACCTGGCCCTGGATGATCGCGTCCTTATAGGCCTGGGCCGTCAGCGCCTCCATTTTTTCAACGAGCCGTTCGCCCAGCTCGGCGTTGCTTTCGGTGGTGAATTCGTTATAGAGCTTGATCATCACGTCGTTGGTGCGCGAAAACTCGATGGCGGCGCGCAAAATGCGCTCGAGCTTTTCCATGATGTCCACATCGGAAGCTACCACGTCGCCCAGCAGCGTTTCCAGCGTTTCGATCCCATAGTTGATGCTGGTCAGAAACAAATCGCTTTTGGTGTCAAAATACTTATAGAGCGAGCCAACCGACACGCCGGCCTTTTTTGCGATGGTGTTGATGTTGGCGTTTTCAAAGCCGCAGGAGGCAAACTCCTGCACCGCCACGTTTAAGATCTTGTCGCGCTTGTCGGGCGAGATCTTGTCGAACGTGGACTTATGAAAAACGTCGTCCGGTTTTTGCGTCATGCCGCATCCTCTCTTTCTCCGGCGCAGAATGTCCATAGAATTCCATTTTTACATTACAATATATTGTAACAATTTGTTCATCAAAATGCAAGTAAAAAAAACAAGCCCAAAATTAGACATTGTGACGAAAAGCGCCGCCGCATGGCGTTCGCCGGCCGCAAAGAAAATAAGGCTTGCAAAAATGGGGAAAGTATATTATAATGTCAAAAGTATTGCGCAGAAACGAGGGAATGAACCATTATGTTAGAACTCAGACAGGTCTCCTTTGACGTTGCCGCGGACGGCCGGGAAAAGGAGATCATCCGCGGGGTGGACCTCACCATCCCCAACGGCAAGCTTGTGGTCGTCACCGGTCCCAACGGCGGCGGCAAATCCACGCTTGCAAAGCTCATCGCCGGCATCGAAACCCCGACCGGCGGCCGCATCTTTTTTGAAGGCGAGGACATCACCGACAAAAGCATCACCGACCGCGCAAAGTGCGGCATCGGCTTCGCCTTTCAGCAGCCGGTGCGCTTCAAGGGCATCCGTGTGCTCGATCTGATCCGCATCGCGGCCGGCCGCACGCTCAGCGTGGCCGCCGCCTGCCATTATCTTTCGGCTGTGGGTCTTTGCGCGCGCGAATATATCGACCGCGAAGTGAACGCCAGTTTGTCCGGCGGCGAGCTTAAGCGCATTGAAATCGCGACCGTGCTCGCCCGCAAATGCAAATTATCCGTGTTTGACGAGCCGGAGGCCGGCATCGACCTGTGGAGCTTCCAGAATCTGATCGAAGTGTTCCGCCACATGCGCGAAACGATCGAGGACAGCTCGATCCTCATCATCTCCCATCAGGAGCGCATCCTCAACATCGCCGATGAGATCGTGGTAATCAAAGACGGCGCCATCGTCAACCGCGGCAGCAAGGACGACGTTTTGCCAACGCTGATCGGCACATCCGCCGCTGTGCGCCGGTGTGAAAAAACGGGCTTTGAGGAAGGAGAGAACGACCTGTGGTAAAGCTGGATGAAATTCAAAAGCGGCTGCTGATGGAGGTCGCCGATCTCCACACCGTGCCCGAGGGCGCCTATAATATCCGCTCCAACAGCGCGTCCGCCGGACGCCGCTCCACGGAGCACATCGAGATCGTATCCAAAACCGACGTGAGCGGCCTGGAGGTCCACATCGCGCCGGGCACCAAAAACGAAAGCGTGCATATCCCCGTGGTTCTCACCCAGACCGGGCTCAAGGAAGTGGTCTATAACGACTTTTTCGTCGGCGACGACGCCGACGTGGTGATCGTTGCCGGCTGCGGGATCGACAACTGCGGCAGCCAGGACGCCGAGCACGACGGCATCCACCGCTTTTATGTGGGCAAAAACGCCCATGTCAAATATGTCGAAAAGCACTACGGCTCCGGCACAGGCACCGGCAAGCGGATCCTCAACCCGGGCACCGAGGTCTATCAGCAGGAAAACAGCTTTGTGGAAATGGAAATGGTGCAGATCAAGGGTGTGGACGACACCGAACGCACCACCACCGCCGAACTTGACGCCGGCGCCAAGCTAGTGGTACGCGAGCGGCTGATGACCCACGGCAATCAAAACGCGGTCAGCACCTATGTGGTGAAGCTCAACGGAGAGGGTGCAAGCGCCGACGTAGTGTCCCGCTCCGTGGCACGCGACGATTCGTTCCAGAAATTCGACGCCAAGATCATCGGCAACGCGCCGTGTCAGGGCCACACCGAATGCGACTCCATCATCATGGACAACGGCCGCATCCTCGCGGTGCCGGGTCTGGAGGCCAACAACGTGGACGCCGCGCTGGTACACGAGGCCGCTATCGGCAAGATCGCGGGCGAACAACTCACCAAGCTGATGACGCTCGGACTGACGGAAGCCGAAGCGGAGGAGCAGATCATCAACGGATTTTTGAGATAAGAAAGAAAGCAAGAAACAAGAAAGCAAGAAAGACGGCCGCGCGGCCGTCTTTTTTATGCGCATACGTTTCGGTGTTGTCCGCTTGCCTTCCGTCCGCGCCGCAGTCGATCACTGATCGACGCTACAGCGCAGGCTTCTTGCCTTCTTGCTTCTTGCCATCTGCCTCTCACATCGTGCGTTCCAGCTCCTCCTTCAGCCGCGCAATGATCTTTTTTTCGAGCCGCGAAATATAGCTTTGCGAAATGCCGAGCCGGTCCGCCACCTGCTTTTGGGTGTATTCTTTGGACCCGAACAGTCCGAAGCGCAGCGTCACGATCTCCTTTTCGCGCGGCGAAAGCGTGTCGAGCACCCGCAGCAGATGGAGCCGTTCGTCCTCTTTTTCCATCTCGCGGCTCACCTCGTCCGCGTCGCTGCCCAACACGTCCGACAGCAACAGCTCGTTGCCGTCCCAGTCCACATTCAGCGGTTCGTCGATCGACACCTCGCTGCGGCGGTTGGCGCTTTTGCGCAAATACATGAGGATCTCGTTTTCGATGCAGCGCGAGGCGTAGGTGGCAAGCTTGATCTTTTTCGACGGCACAAACGTGTGCACCGCCTTGATCAGCCCGACCGTCCCGATCGACACCAGATCCTCGATCCCGACGCCGGTGTTTTCGAATTTGCGTGCAATATAGACCACGAGCCGCAGATTGTGGACGATCAGCGTTTCGCGCGCCGCCGCATCTCCCTGTTCCATTTTTGCAAAGACCGCCTGCTCCGCTTCCCGGCTCAGCGGCGGCGGAAGCGTCTGCGGCCCGTTGACATAATCGAGGTTGTCCGGCACAAGCCCGAGCAGCTGCAGCACGCGTTTTTTCAGTTGTCCGAGCGTTTCAAGCAATCGTTTCATGCAGATCTCTCCCCTTTGCCGGCGTTTGAAGCAGCGCCGGATGCAGCAGTGCGCCGAACTCGCCGTTTTTGATCGGATGCTCCGTTACCGCAACATAGACCCGGTCCGTTTCCAAGCCGCAGGCTTTGCCGCGAATCGTCAGTTTGTCCGGCCGGAAGCCAAACAGCGCGCCTTCTCCCGTTGCCGTCCGGCAAGGGATCATCCGCCACTTGAACGCGGCTGCCTGCGGCGCGTCCGGCGCTTGCGGCACACCGAGCGGTTCGGCAAAGGAGCGGTGCAGCACCACCACAGGATCGCCCGAAAACGGTTCAAAAAGGTCGTTGCCCGTGTCGAGAAATGCGCGGCAGCGGATCTCCCGTTCGCCGAGCGAAACGGTCAGATCAAACAGCGTGCCCCGGTCCCGGCGGCGCTCCAGCAGCTTTTGAGCGACCCACAGCAGCGCGTAGCACACCGCCGTGAGCACAACAAGCGCCCGGGCGTCGATGCCGAAATAGACGATGGCGCCGTAATACAGCATCCGTTTCGGGTGCAGCGTATGCCACAGCGCGCCCATGAGGCCCGCGAAAACGAAGCTGACGAGAAAGAATCCGCCGTACAGCCGCAAAAACCGCCCGCGCCCGACAAAGCCCCACGCCGCAAACACCAGCACCGCCGCCACCGGCAGACGCGAGAGCACCAGCACACTGCGCGGCAGATTTGGCACAAAGATCAAAAACGCTGCACCGCCGCCGAGCAGCGACGCCACCGCCCGCCGGCCGCGTGTGCTTTGTTCGCGGCAAAGTCTGCCGCACAACAGCAGCAGCAGATCCGTGATATAGGCGTTGAGAATAAACAGAATATCGGCATATACCACCGTCGTCATGGCCATCACCACAGCGATTATAGCGCATGGAGCGCGGGATTCCTGTCGCCTTTTGGCGCAAAAAAGTTTTCGTTTTGCCGCTTTGGGACTTGCAAGCGCGCAAAAGACGATGTATAATAGAATCAACCAAAGAAAGGATGATGCAGTATGATCAGCAATTTTGACCTCGACAAATTCTTTCAGTACCTGCATGAATTTCTGCAGGAAGTCGCCGACTGGATCCGCAGTCTGAAAAAATAAAAGCGTAAAACGAAAGGAGCTTTTTCAATGAGCTGGCATGAGATCTATGACAAATTCATCGCCCCGATCCGTGATTTTCTCGGTCTTGTCATCGAATGGATCGACCGCATCTTCTGGCCGTGGACCAAGCTGCCGGAGGAAGAGATCCCCTGGGAGGAAAGATAACCGAATCGCAAAAGCAGCCAAACCCGAAGGGATGCGGCTGTTGATTTTTGGGCTGACAAAAATGGTTGCGGGCTTGCTGCGGAAAGCAGAAGGAACCAAAAAGAAAAAAGCACGCTGCCGCGTGCTTTTTATGGCGGAGAAGAGGAGACTCGAACTCCTGCGCCGGTTACCCGACCTACGCCCTTAGCAGGGGCGCCTCGTCACCAACTTGAGTACTTCTCCGTGTGTCGATAAATCGTAATATTCAATTGGCGGAGAGAGTGGGATTCGAACCCACGGTACGCAGGGCGTACGACGGTTTTCAAGACCGTTCCGTTATGACCGCTTCGGTATCTCTCCGTTTGTGCTCAAATAGTTTATCATAGCGTTCGGGGTTTGTCAAGCTTTTTTTCAAAAAAGACCGCCGTGCTTTTTTACATGTCCGCAAAGAAACGTTAAAGAAATCTTCAGAATCTTACCATTGACCTGTCTATCATTCTTTGCTATAATAGATAAAAAGTTTGACAAGGAGGAACTCAACCATGTCTTCTAGACTGCAACGTATTATTTCCTATCTCATTATGCTCCTGACGCTCTGGCTTAATTCGTCCGGCTTCATCGCCAAGCCCTACAATCAGATCAAAGACGTCAAATACGGCGACGGCTCCGCCCAGATCATGGATATCTATCTGCCGAAAAATGCGTCCGGCAACGCGTCCGCCTTTTTGTATCTGCATGACGGCAATTTCAAAGACGGCAGCAGAAGCGGTATGGAAAGAGACTGTCAGATCGCTGCCAACAAAGGCTATGTTGCCGCAACGATGGACTATTCGCTGATTACAACGCCGACG
This sequence comes from Oscillospiraceae bacterium, assembly GCA_902786285.1. Taxonomy (GTDB): domain Bacteria; phylum Bacillota; class Clostridia; order Oscillospirales; family Acutalibacteraceae; genus UBA6857. The sequence goes on from CADABX010000060.1 coordinate 8,951, forward strand.
TTGTTTAAGCCGAACACCACCACGCTGAAGGTTGTGCTTGACGAGATCAGCGACGCGATCCGCACGCTCAAGAACACCGCTGCCGAAAACGGCGTCCATCTCACCTCCCTCGCGCTCGGCGGTCAGGGTGCCGGCGGCTATTACGCCATGATGTATACCGCTGAACGCGCACCATGGTCGAGCATCACCATCAAATTCGCAGTTGCCAAATCCGCACCGGCCGAGTTTTCCTATGAGATTTGGAAAGACACCTGTTCCGCATCTGAATTTGCAGCACTTGTCAATGCGCTCGCCAACGTCAATCTGCCGGCTTCCGCGTATGAAAACAACACCGCAAGCGCCGTGACCGCATGTGAATCGGTTTCCGTGACCAAGGCGCTCGCAAAATGCTATGACAAAATTCCGTTTCTGACTGCCTATTCCGACAAGGACACGCAGGTTCCCTATGCGAACTGGACGGCACTGGATAAAGCGCTGACTGCTTACGGCATCACCCACGACACCGTCCTTTATGCAAATGCTGCACATTCGCTCAACAACCGCATTATTGAAGACTCCGAATACACCGATCTGCTGCTCTCCTATTGCAGCAGATACTTTGGCTGAACCGCTCCCGAAAAGACTTACAAAAACCGCCTGCTGCAGCAATATCATTAAGATAAGGAACAGGACACTCACAAAAAGTGGGTGGCCTGTTTTTTTGAAGAAATATTCAAAAAAGACTTGACAAAACAGTAAAAATG
>CADABX010000061.1 GCA_902786285.1 Oscillospiraceae bacterium
GCCGCAGAAAACAAAAAGCACCGCCGTTCGGCGGTGTTTTTCTATGCGGTACAGGGTTGCAGATTGACAAAGCCGATCGGAGATCGGCGCTACACTGTTGACTGTTGACTGTCGACTGATGACTGAATTAAAGATCCTTCAGATGCTTGCTGCGGCTCGGGTGACGCAGCTTGCGCAGCGCTTTGGCTTCGATCTGGCGGATACGCTCGCGGGTGACGTTGAACGCCTTGCCCACTTCTTCGAGCGTTTGCGGCGTGCCGTCCTTGAGACCGAAGCGCAAGCGCAAAACCTCCGCTTCACGCGGCGTCAGCGTTTCGAGCACTTCGTTGACCTTGGACTTGAGGAAGGTCATGGCGGCGGCGTCGGCCGGCGAGAGCGCGTCTTCGTCGGGGATGAAATCACCGAGGTGGCTGTCTTCCTCTTCGCCGATCGGTGTTTCGAGCGAGACCGGCTCCTGCGAAATGCGCAAAATGTCGCGCACCTTTTCCACCGGCATGCCCAGCTCGTCGGCGATATCCTCCGGCGTCGGGTCGCGGCCATCGCGGTGCAGCAGCATGTTGGACGTCTTTTTCACTTTGTTGATCGTTTCGACCATATGGACCGGGATGCGGATGGTGCGGCCCTGATCGGCGATGGCGCGGGTGATCGCCTGGCGGATCCACCATGTGGCGTAGGTCGAGAATTTGAAGCCCTTGGTGTAGTCGAACTTGTCCACCGCCTTGATCAGACCGAGGTTGCCCTCCTGAATGAGGTCGAGGAACATCATGCCGCGGCCGACGTAGCGCTTGGCGATGGAGACCACCAGACGCAGATTCGCCTTTGTCAGCCGGTCTTTCGCCTCCTGGTCGTTGTCCTTGATACGGATGGCGAGCTCGATCTCCTCTTCGGGCGAGAGGAGCGGCACACGGCCGATGTCTTTGAGATAGACCTTGACCGGGTCGTCGATGACGATGTTTTTGCTGTCGGTGGCAAGCAGCGAGCTGTCGTAGCCCTTGGGCATGTCGATGTCCATCGAGATGGAATCGAGCAGATCGTCGCCGAAATCGTCGATGATCTCGATGCCGTGGCTTTCGAGCGTGGCATAGAGCTTTTCGATCTCCTCAATGTCGATATCCGCTTCCAACAGAATGGTGTCGATATCGGACGAATTCAGCTTGCCCTGCGCGATGCCTTTGTCGACCAATGCTTTGATGGCGGTTTTCTTTTCGTTGTTTTCCATAGAACTTCCTTGCCTTTCTGCACACGCGTTTCGGCGTGCGCGTCGTTTATGTAAGGGTATTTGTTTACTTCTTTTTCGGTTTGAACAGCGCTTTGAACGCGTCGTCGTCCAACTCGCCGGCCTGCACGCGCTGCGCGTGGACGGCGGCTTCGGCTTCCAGTACCGCCACACAGTCGCGCAGCTCCTGACGGCTGCCGGGCAGCGCTTCGTCGGCGCGGCAAAGCCCCACAAACAGGCTCATCTCCTCGGTGCCGAGTTCACCCGACAGCGCGCTGAAATCGAGCGAGCCGCCGTCTTCGAGCCGTTGCCGCAGCACCGCATAGATCTGCCGGCACGCGGGGTCGGTAAACCGCGATTCGTCCAGCGTGTCTTTGACGCCGGCGTAGAAATCGGGATTGAAATACAGCAGCGTGAGGATCCGTTTTTGCGCCTTTTCGCTTTTGAGCGAACCGCCGGACTGCGCCGCGGCACGGGCGGCTGTGCGGGCGAAGGATTGCTGGATCTGTTGGAATTCGCGGTTTTTGTTTTGCTGGCGGCGCCGCTTCTGAATGCTTGTCATGCGGGCGCGGATCGCCGCTTTTTCCACACCGAGCTCTTCGGAGAGCCGGGACAGGTAGATGTCCGCCGCAATGGAGTTGTTGACCGACGCGAGCACTTCCGAAGCGTTGTTGAGATATTTCAGCTTGCCATCGTCCGACGCGAGGTCGAGCCCTTCGCGGGCTTTGAGGAGCTTGAATTCGATATCGTTGGATGCGCCGTCGATCAGCGAGCGAAAACGCTCGGGGCCGTAGGTACGCAAGATCTCGTCCGGGTCCTTGCCGCCGGACAGGCGTATCACGCGCAACTTTGCGCCGATGGAGGAAAAGATGCCGATCGCCTTTTGCGTGGCCTTCTGGCCCGCTTCGTCAGCGTCGTAGCACAGCAAAATCTCTTCACTGTAGCGCATCAGCAGATGGGCCATCTCACTGGTGAGCGCCGTGCCGAGGCACGCGATCGCGTTGTCGAACCCGGCCTGATGGAGCGAAATCGCGTCCATATAGCCTTCCACGAGAATGAGCGATTTTTCCTTGGAATTTTTGGCAAAATTGAGGCCGAACACGCCCAGACTCTTTTTGTATACAAGCGTGTCGGATGTGTTGACGTATTTCGGTTTGCTGTCGTCGAGCACACGGCCGCCGAAGGCCACCACGTTGCCGCGCACGTCGATGATCGGCACGATCACCCGGTGGCGGAAGTTGTCGTAGTAGTTGGTGCGGTCGCCTTTGACACTGCGCTGGACAAGGTTCGCTTCAAACTGTTCCTCATAGGAATAGCCCTTTTGGCGCAGATGGTCGCGCAGGGCGTTCCAACTGTTGGGCGCATAGCCGAGGCCGAATTTGGTGATGGTACGCTTGCTGTAGCCGCGCTTTTTATAGTAGTCGAGCCCGACCTTGCCCGCGTCAGACAACAACGTGTCGTGGAAAAAGCGGGCGGCTTCGCGGTTCATTTCATAGGTGCGGCGGCGCTTTTCCGCCATGGAGCTGTCGTAGCCGTCGGACGGCATCACCATGCCCGCCCGGTCGCATAAAAAGCGCACGGCTTCGACATAGTCGAGGTTTTCGATACGGCGGATAAAGTTGATCACTTCGCCGCCGGCGCCGCAGCCGAAGCAGTAGTAGCTCTGGTTTTCGGGATAGACTGTGAAGGAGGGCGTCTTTTCGTTGTGGAACGGGCACAGCCCGACCAGATTGCGGCCGCGCCGGCGCAGCGGCACATAGGCGCCGATGATCTGTTCGATATCGCAGCGCATGCGCAGCTCCTGCAAAAACGCGTCGTCAAATCGCGGCACGGAAAAGACCTCCCTTCAAATGAGTGATAATTGCTGCAATGCAGCAAGTTATGATTGCTTCGCAAGTGATAGTGCGGCTGCGCCGCAGTTATGATTGCTACGCAAGTTGCGAAGAAAACGAGCGGCAAGCGAAGCGCGCCGGTCTCATCACGTTTTGCGCAGCAAAACTCTAAACTGTAAACCGAAAACTCATTTCGTCCAGCCGGACGGAATAAAGTAGCGGCTGAATTCGCGCAGCGCATAGCCGTCGGTCATGCCGGCAATGTAGTCGGCGGCGGCGCGCTGGGCGCCCTCCTGCCACGCGATGGAGATGTATTCGTTCGGCAGCTCGTCCGGATGCTCCACGAAGAAGGAGAAAAGCTGCTCGATCATGCTGATCGCCTTTTTTTCCTCGCTTTTGCAAACGGGATTGGTATAGACGCGGTCGAACATGAATTCGTGCAAGATATCGAACGCCGCCTGCACATCGCTGTCGAGCGCGACCTCGTTTTTGGTGTTGCGGATGGCGGAAAGGACAAGGGTGTTGATCCGTTTGCTTTTGCTCTCGCCCAAAATGCGCCGCACGTCGGGCGGCAGACTTTCTTCGCGCAAAACGCCGCCGCGGATGGCGTCGTCGATGTCGTGGTTGATATAGGCGATGCGATCGGCAAGCTTGACGATGCGCCCTTCGAGCGTATCCGCTTCCTTGCCGCGGGTGTGGCAAACGATGCCGTCGCGCACCTCATAAGTCAGGTTGAGCCCTTTGCCGCCGTTTTCAAGCCGGTCCACCACGCGCAGACTCTGTTCATAATGGCGGAAGCCGCCGGGCAAAACACCGTTCAGCGCCCGTTCGCCGGCGTGGCCGAACGGCGTGTGGCCGAGGTCGTGGCCGAGGGCGATCGCCTCGGTGAGATCTTCGTTGAGCGCAAGGCCGATGGCGATTGTGCGCGCGATCTGGGACACCTCGAGCGTGTGGGTCAGGCGCGTGCGGTAGTGGTCGGAATCGGGCGACAAAAAGACCTGCGTCTTATGCTTCAGGCGCCGGAAGGCGTTGCAGTGAATGATGCGGTCGCGGTCGCGCTGAAACGCTGTGCGCACTTCGCATTCCGGCTCGGCCTTTTCCCTGCCCTTTGTGTCGGCACACAGCATGCCATAGGGAGAGATGGTCAGCTTTTCCTTTTCCAATGTACGCAGCCGGATTTCGTCCATGCCTTCACCGCCTTTCGGTTCTAAAAGGTTTATACACGTTTTTTTGCCGGATTCCCCTAAAAAAGACAAAAAAGTTTTTCAGTTGGCGCCGTGTTCCACCGGCGCGAAGCTTTCGCCGGTCTTTTTGCAGCTGCAGCGCCCGGATGAAGCGTCGACCACCTGCGCATTGAGAAAACCAAACTGCTCGCTCGGTACATAGAAGCGCAGCGTAACGTTGTCGGCAAACACCGTGTCGGTAATCACCGCACCGAGCCGGCACAAAAGCGGCTGCAGCTTGCCGTAAAGCGTATAGTCGCAGACCGTCTCCCCTTCGGCGCAAAGGCTCATGGTGACCATCCCGGCCTTTTCCACGGCGATCTTGGCCGTGTGGGAATAGGCGCGCACAAGACCGCCCGTGCCGAGCAGAATGCCGCCGAAATAGCGGGTGCAGACGACGCACACATCGGTCAGGTTTTCCTTCAGCAGCACATCGAGCGCCGGTACGCCGGCCGTCCCCTGCGGTTCACCGTCGTCACTGTAGCGCTTTTGCTGGCCGTCGCGCAGACAGTAGGCATACACATTGTGGGTGGCGTCCCAATGCTTTTGGCGGATCTCTTCGATGAAATCGACCGCCTGCTGCTGGGTCTGCACAGGTCTTGCGTAGCCGATGAAGCGCGACTTGCGTTCAACAAAGCTGTCTGAAGCCGCGGTTTTGATCGTGCGGTATTCGTTCACAAAGCGAGCCTCCTTTCAGCGGGATACGGAAACCAGCCGCGGTTTCCCGAAACGACTGCAAGAGGCGGTACATCTGCACCGCCTCTCAAATGCATGTTTCTTGCAATTATTTCTTCTTTGCAAGGTTGAAACGCTTGTTGAATCTGTCAACACGTCCGCCTGTATCAACAAGCTTTTGCTTACCCGTGAAGTACGGATGGCAGTTGGAGCAAATATCAACACGCATGTCCTGTTTGGTCGAACCAGTTTCGATCACGGCGCCGCAGGCACATCTGACTGTCGTCTGTTCATACTTGGGATGGAGTCCCTCTTTCATTGGTTTCACCTCTTCCTTCTAACAGGTTCTACTAGTCCGATTCCGGCACAGCTACCGCCGCCGCAGAATCATAGCAAATGGCATTATAGCATACCCGTTTGCAAAAATCAAGAACTTTGTTCCACTTTTTTCAATTTTATTTTTCCTTTGAGCTTTTTCACGCCGGCGATGCCGAAGCCGACCAGCAGATCGACCGCCGCCGCGGCAAGAAACACGCCGCACAGCACCAGCGCCACATGCAGGAAATTGCCCCAAAGATTGGTGTTGTCGAATTTTTTAAAGTTGACCGTCTGCCACAGCACCGTGCGCAAAAAGCGGAATTCCGTCAGCGCATAGACGCCCAGCGTTGTGCCGCCGAGCGCGTTGACAACGCGCGAGCGGAAATGCAGATCGCGGAAAAACAGCAGCAGCAACACGGCGTTGAGCACCAGCACCGGGTTGGCGTAATCGCCGGCAATCCCCTGCCAGCCCCACGACGCGGGCAGACGCGTATACAGCAGATAGTTGAGCATAACCGTACCGGCCGCGCCGAGCAGATACAGCGCGTTGGGCCTTGCTTTCGGCGGATGGAACCGGCCGATATAGCCGCCGAGCACGTAGATGAACAAAAAGTGGAACACCTGTTTGCCGGCAACAAAGTCTTTGTAGCCGAAGGTTTCAAACACCAAATTGAACGGCCGGACGTGCACCAGCGTCATCCACACGCTCATGAACAGCACCAGCCCGACGGTGAGTGCGCGGTACTGCGGCTGCGTCAGCTTTTGCAGCGCAAGATTCACAAACGGCACAGCCAGACACAGCAGCAGATAGTCGGTCAGAAAATACCACGTCTGGCTCGACACGGGCATCAGCCCTTTGAGGATCACCTGCGTCAGATTGAACACATGGCCGCGGTCCACCCAGTAGGACGGGCCGAGGAACAGAAAGATGACCGTCAGCACAACGGAGTAAAACAGCATTTTCTGATAGACCGATCCCACACGCCGCAGATTCTTTTTCGGATCGAACGGTGTGCGGACCATGAAGAAGCCCGTAATGATGACAAAGATATTGACCGCCGCGCGCGTCGCAAGTTTCATCAGCAGCGCCGCGGACGCCACATGGCCGCCGACGTCTCTGGCTGCGCCATAAAAGCCGCCGTAGGAAAACGCGTGGACGCCGATGACGAGCAGCATGGCAAAGATCCGCAGCAGCTCGATGCCGGAATCGCGTTGTTTTTTCATGATAGCTCCTCCTGTTCGCTCTCGACCGAAATCGCGCGGTGCAAATGGAATGCATACAAAAGCGTTTCTTTGACCCGGTAATCGGTACACAGCGAGAGCGCCATTTTATAGATGCCGACCTGGCCGGCATATTTTTCGACAAACTGCGCGTCCGTTTCAAGCCGGTCGGTTTTATAGTCGACCACGACCAGCGCGCCGTCTTCGAGAAAGGCGCAGTCCGCGATGCCCTGAATGAGCATTGTTTCGTCCGGAAACGCGGTCATCTCGGGATAGAGCCGCTGCACCGGCACTTCAACAGTAAATTTCTTTTCGCGCATCACAAGCGGACTTTTTTGCATCCGGGCGAACAGCTCGCTTTGGAAGAACCGACGCACGGCCGTGCGGTTGATCGCTTTGCCCTCCTGCGGTGTGATATGGCCGCTTTGCACCAGACGGTCGATCTCCCGCTCCACGTTTTGCTTTGCCGCGTCGAAATCGGCGTATTGCATAAACGTGTGGGTCGCGGTGCCGCGCTGGGCGGCGGAAAGGCCGTCGGCGGACAAAAACTGCGGCATGGAGGCGGCAAAGTATTCTCGGTCGACAAAGCCCTTGTCCACTTCGGAAGCGGCGCGTTTGCTGACAAGCTTTGTCAGCGGCGCATAGGCGTACTGCCAGGAAAACGATGCGTCGAGGGCGGCTGCAAGCGTCGGGTCGGGCGCGGCCGTCGCCGGCGTGTTCCGGTCTTCCGCTTTGCGCAGATGCCACGTTTCGGTAAAGATTTTCAGCCGGAAGGACGCAGGCAAAACGATGGAATCGTCGTAGCCGCCACATTCGCGCAGCACTGCGGCGTCCGGATGGCGCAGCAGCGCGGGATACAGCCAGTCGGCATAGGACGAGACATTTTGCGCCGCAAAGGGCGGCAGCTTGCCGTTTGGCGAAAGCAGGCGCGGCTGGTATTTTGCAAGCGTTTTTTCCGGGTTTTTGATCGCGCCGACGAGGATCAGACGCTCTTTGGCGCGGGTCAGCGCCACATACAGCACGCGCATCTCCTCGCTGACGGTATCTGCGCGGTCGCGCGCGCGCACGGCCAGCAGCGGAATCGTCGGATACTGCGCAAGCGTTTCGGTCTCGCGGCGTTTGGCGCCGATGCCGAGCGATTGGTGGATCACCACGCCGCGGTTGCGGTCGGCGGTGTTGAACCGGCCGGCACAGTTGGCAACGATGCAGACCGGGAATTCCAGACCCTTGGATTTGTGGATCGACATCACGCGCACCACATTCGTTTCGGCGGACACACCGACCGAACCGGCAAGATCGCCCTTGCTGCGTTCGAGCCGGTCGATGAAGCGGATAAAGCCGGAAAGGCCGATATAGCCGGCGTTTTCATAGACCGCCGCGTAATCGAGCAGCAGCAGCAGATTGGTGCGCTTGCCGGCTGCGCCGGGCATGGCGCTGACTGCGGCAAGCATGGCGGTATCGTCATAAAGCATCCGCAAAAAATCGGTGACCGACATACCCAGCGCCAGCGTGCGCCAGTCGGACAGCCGGTTTAAAAAGTGCGCCGCCTTTTCGTCTCCCTGCTTTTGCGATTGCAGCAGACAGGCATACAGATCGCCCTGTGCGTCGCAAAGACGAAGACGTGCGCAGTCGTCGGGCGAAAAGCCGAACAGCACGCTTAAAAGCACGCTCAAAAGCGCCACGTCCTGCTTGGGGTTGTCGATCACGCGCAGGAGATTGAGCATCAGACTGATTTCGTTTGCCGAAAAGAAATCGGCCGACACCTCCGTAAAGCACGGGAGATTTTGCTTTTTAAGCGCTTCGGCATACACAGCGCCGCGGCCGCCGTTGATGGAGCGCAAAAGGATGCAGAAATCCTCATATCTTGCCGGCCGCATCCCGTCGCCGTCGCGCACCTGAAAGCCGCCGTCGATCATTCGCCGGATGTGCTTTGCGATATAATCCGCCTGAAACGCGTCGCCGGAATCGCGGTCGGTATCGAGCTCGCTGAGATCCAGAAGATGCAGCTCGCACCATTCCTCGGCGTCGGGATAGACCGCGCCGCACACGAGCGCTTCCGCATCGTCGTAGTCCACGTCGCCGCACGCGCGGCTCATGATCTGGGAAAAGATGAAGTTGACGCTTTCGGTCACGGCTTTGCGGGAGCGGAAGTTTTTGGAAAGAATAATCTTGGAAGGATCCGTCGGATGCTGCGGCGGATAGGACACATACTGATCTTTGAGGCGGATGAAGATTTCCGGCATCGCCTGGCGGAAGCGGTAGATGCTTTGCTTGACATCGCCCACGCGGAACAGATTGTTGCGTGCGATGGCGCAAAACAGCATGTCCTGGGCGCGGTTGGTATCCTGGTATTCGTCGATCAGGATTTCGTCGAACGCATTTGCAATCTCTTTGGAAAGGTCGCTCGGCACATAATCGCCGGCGTCGTTTTCGGTATATAAGAGCTGCAGCGCGCTGTGCATAATGTCGCTGAAATCGGCGACCTGCTTTTCTTTTTTGAGCGCGTCAAACACGTCGGCATAGCGTTTTGCGCAGGCGACGAGTCGCTGAATCAGCGGCGCAAAAAACTGCAGATCATCGTGAAACGACGCGCTGTCGCAGCAAAACAGCGGCGCGATCTTTTCGCGCAAGATGCCCTTGGCTTCGTCGCGCACCAACGCCAGCCGGTCGATCATCGGGTCGCCGCGGTAATCTTTGGGCGTGGGCGGCCGACGCATTGGCACATAGCCTTCGGCGGCGGCCTTGGCGCTGTCCCAGTCGCCGTTTGTCAGCGCGTCCGTCACGCGCTGCAGCTGCTGCAGATCGGAGGTAAACACGTCGTAAAACAGCTTTTCCAGCACCGCGTCACCCTGCACGCTTGACAGGCCCCACGCCAGAAGCGACTGCACATAGGCGGCCGCGTCCGTGATCTCGCCGATCAATATCTGTGTAAACGGATGGTCCATCATCGGCAGCTTGGACTGATAGAGTCTGCCGACGTCGTCGAGCCAGAGCTGCGGGAACGGATAGGACCGGCTTTCGGTATAGAGTGTGCGGATGACCTCCTCCAGAAAGGCGTCGTCGCGGCCTTTGAACAAAAGCTCCACCAGCCGCAGAAAATCGGCGTCCGCCGTTTCACTCGCTCAAAATCTGCAGTTCGCCGTCGTCCGCCGTTTTGAAATCGGGCGCAAGGCCGAGCGATTCAAAGTGTTCGCGCACCAGCGCGGAGCAGAACGCGTCGATGGTGCAGATCTTTGCAAACGGCAGCAGCATCTGCTGTTCGGCAAGTCGCCGGTCGCCGGGACGCTTTGCGATTTCTTCGCTCAGCGCGTCGCCGATCCGCTGGCGGATTTCGCCCGCCGCCGCGCGGGTAAATGTGACGATCAGCAGCCGGTCCGCGGACACGGGCGACTGCGGATCGCTCAGGCGGCGGATCACACGTTCGACCAAAACGGCCGTTTTGCCGGAGCCGGCCGCCGCGGAAACGAGCAGATTGCCGCCGCGCGCGTCAATCGCCTGTTGCTGCCCGGTCGTCCAGTTGCGCGCCATCGTCTTGTTCCTCCTTTTCCAGAATCGTCAGCGCCTCGGTGTGCGAATGCTTTTGCACATAGCGGAACGCGCCGCCTTCTTCGCGCTGGCAAACACTGCGGTAGTCGCACCATTCGCAGGTGCGGCCGTGGTTTTTGCCGAAAACGGGCAGCGCTTCCACGCGCCCACGGTGCAGATCTTCGCCCATTTGTTTGAGAATGCGGTCCATGCGTCTGGACAGCAAACCGAGCTGGGTGAGAGAAATGAACCGGCCGGAAATCGCATGGGTGCGCTTGTTGACCGTGATGGGCAGCAGCGCGCCCGACAGGCTGTTGTCCATTCCCTTGAGCACTGCGCCGTCGTCGAGGATCATGCCTTCCATTTTGCCGCCTTCGATGCGGCGGGCGCGTTTTTTGTCGTCGTCTTCGCTGCGTTCGGCGTCGTAGGGCTCAAACCGCGCCGGCATATACAGCACGCCGGCGGGCGTGACCGATGGATCGAACCGCCAGATGCTCACCAGATACAGCACCATCTGCATCCCGAGGCCGTGCAGCACGTCGGACAGCAGAAACTCCTTGACGCCGGTTTTGTAGTCCACAACGCGGATAAAGCGTTTGTCGTCGGTTTGCATCTCGTCCACACGGTCGATCACGCCGCGCAGCTCCACATAGCCGTCCTCGAGCTCGATGCGGAACGGCTCGATCGTTTTGCCCGGACCGATCGGCACTTCAAACCCGACCGGCACAAACGAGCTTTGGTCGAATTCGAACACCAGCCGCTCCACAAGCGTCGTCAGGATCTTATACATGCGGCGGTAGAGATACAAGAACCGTGCGCTTTTGCCGTCGGCGCCGCCCATGTAGGTGTCAATGTAATCCTTGAGAATATCCGCGATCTGCGATTGCAGCGTTTTGGGCGCCACGGCGGACAGGTGTTCGCCCTTGTGGGATTTGAGCAGCTTTTCCAGCACATAGTGCACGACCGTGCCTGCGGACGCCGGGTCGAGCTTGGCTGTCTGGCGCGGCTTGGCGCGCAGACCGTAGCGGCAGAAATATTGGAACGGGCACTCCTCATATTTTTCGAGCTGCGACGCGGAAAGCACAAGCTTTTGCCCGAACAACGCCTTGGCGAGCGCCTTGTCTTTGATTTTAAACGTCTCCTTGTGTGCCGCGCGGCGCAGCGCGTGCAGCCGGTCACGGTAGGCGGCGGACTGCCGGAAGTGCTGCAAAACCGCGGCTTTTTCGGGTGTGTCGTCGTGCCAATGGCGCGCGAGCCATTCAAACGCGATCTGTTCGCCCTCAAGGAAAAACGACGCGGGCAGCGTGTCGTAATCGCGGGTTTGGCAAGCCGGGAACATGCGGCGCAGCATCAACAGCACGTCGGACTCCATCCGTTTTTCGCCGCCCTCGCCGGTGCGGGCAAAGGAGACAAAAAGCTTTTTTCTCGCAGAGCAAAGCGTGTTGTAAACATAAAATCGTTCGGTGGCGTTTTGCTGCGCGGCGTCGTCCGGCAACGCGGGCAGCACGCGGCGCAGCAGGTCGGTTTCCGATTTGGAAAGCAGGCCGCCGGCGGACGGCGATTGGGGAAACACGCCGCTGTTCATGCCGAGCACAAAGATCACCTGCGGCATCTGTGTGGCGATACGCGCCGCGTCGCACAGATAGACTTCGTCAAAGCCGTCCGGCAGCTTGCCGAGCGTCTGGGCGCCGATGACAAGATCGAACAGCTCCGTGAACTGGCGTATGGAAATGTGCGTGTCGCCGAGCGTCTGCGCAAGCTGGTCGAACGCCTCCATCAACAGATCCCAAACCTGACCCTGCTCGATTGCGAGCTCCGGCTTGCCCTGCGCTTCAAGCGTGAGGGCGTATGCTTTGAGCGCTTCGTCGATGTGCTGCTCGCGCAAAAAGCGATAAAGCAGCGCCACGCGCTGTTTGCCGCCTTGGTCTTTCATGTCTTCTCTTAACTGCAGCAGCGGCACCATGATTTGTTCGCGCAGCGCGTTGAGCGCCGCCAGTCTTTCACGCCGCGAATCGGTCAGCTCCACGCCGAAGCCGTCGGGGTTGTCGTGCCATTCCTTTTGCCAGCCGGACGGGGACAGATCCCACAGCAGCGCGTAGTTTTCCACATCGGAGATCTCGTCCCAGGAAAACGGCGTGAGGCCTGTTTTGAGATAGCGCATCAGGTTTTCCGTGGTAAAGCCGGTTTGGCAAAGCAGCAGCAGCGCACGCACGAGGATCACGACCGGCTCGTTGCGAATCGGCGCACGCAAGTCTTCGAACACCGGCACGCCGCATTTTTTGAGACTGTAGCGCATCGCTTTGGCATAGGGCTCCTCGTTGCGGAACACAACGGCGATGTCGCGGCAGCGGTAGTTTTCGGTGCGCAAAAGGGCGCGGATCTGCATGGCGGCAAGATCGCATTCCTCGCGGATGCCCGGCGCGGCGCAAAGGGTCAGATCGTCGGTCGGCGCTTCAAAGACCGCCGGCGCGGGCACATAGAGGTTTTGTTCAAGATGGACAAGCGCGGGAGAAGCATAGACCGCATAGCAGCAGTTGTCCTGCGTCAGAGTTCGCACGCCGCCGAAGGGCACACCGGTTTTGTCGCAAAGCTGCCGCAGCCGTGCGGCGGTCCGCCGTGTGAGCGCGAAGGGCGACGCCGGGTCGGTGTTGTCGAGACTGTCGAGACACAGTGTGACCCAAACGTCCTCGGCTTGCAGCAGCATTTGTTCGATCAGGCGGTATTCCTGCGCGGAAAAGGCGGCAAAATCGTCGATGACGACCAGCTTGCCGCGAAAATACGGCGTTTCCCGCAGCCGGTCGTAAACGGCGGAAAGCACGTCGCCGTCGTCAAAAAAGCTTTGCACCACCAGCGCGTCGTAGGCGCGGTAAATGAGCGCCGTTTCGCGCAGCTTTTCTTTGAGATAGCCGTCCGGCAGCGCTTCGGCGGACGATTGCAGCGCGTCGGGCGTGATGAGGTTTTGTTTGAACGCGCGGATTTGCCCGAGCATTTTTTGGATAAAGCCGGCGCTGTTTCGATGCCGCGCAAAAAAGCGCAGGTCGTCCTGTATATTTTCGAGCGCGAGGGCGAGCATGGCGGCGTTGGCGCCGTCTTTGAGGATCGGCTTCGTCGGTGCGCCGCACTGTTTGAAGATCACGTCGGCAAGGCGCGAAAACGAGAGCACCTCCACGTCGCACGCGGCTTTGGGGCCCATGGCGTCCAGCACGCCCTTGTCGCTTTCAAACGTGAACTGGCGCGGCACAAGCAAAACCGCCGGTTTGTGCTGCGTTTTTACCCAGTCGGCCAGCAGTCGGTGGGCAGTATGGGTTTTGCCGGTGCCTTCGCGGCCGATGAGAAGATGGAGCATGGTGCGCGTTCCTCCTTTTGGTTTTTTTGCGTGATTGTTGCGGTAGGATTACCACTTGAGTTCGCCGTCGCCGCCCATCCGTTTGGTCATCTCTTCGATGGCATCCAGCGGAAACGGCGGTGCTGTCAGCGGCTTCATGGCGATCGACATCAGCTTCATGGGATTATCGTCCGCCGCAATCCGGTTTGCGTGCAAAATGCCGCAGATTCTGCAGCGGTGCACAATCGCCCATTCTCCGTTTTTCCGCACCCACACGGCAACCGGCTCCATCGCGCCGCCGCAATCCGCCGCGCGGTCGCCCGGTTCGATATCAAGATGGCGGCTCCAAAGGCAATAGGGACAGTGGTTGCGGTGATCGGTGCCTGCCCCGAAGGGCACAACGGTTCTGCCGCAGTTTTTGCAGACAAACGGTTCTCGGCAGGGGTTTGTTTTATAATATCCCTTTTCCAGTGATTTTTTCTTGTTTTCCCGGTTCATGGGAACATACCTCCGAAAAGTAAAAATCAAAAACCCTTTGGGAGGCTTGCGAAGAAGCAGGCAAACCTCCCGGTTATGCCGCAATCTCCGTTGTTCTGTTTTTTGTTTTCAAAAAGCAAAGCTCCTTTTTTGATGGTGTATGTATTATAACAGATTGCGCCGCCGTTTGCAACGAAAACCGCAAACCGCACGTCCGATTTTTGACGCTTTGCAAAATCCGTCACGGCTGCAGAAGATCTGTAACGTGTATCAAGCCAGCGGCACAAAATTATGCACATATAGAAAAACCTCCGAGGAATTACAAACAATCATGATTAGAAAAAAACAAAAGCACAAGAAATGCTTACCAGCATAGGCATCCACACTGCCGAGCTGTCAAACATTCTTGTGCTTGCGAAAGATACTATACCACAAGCCGGCGGAAATGTCAACACCGAAAGCAGCAAGAATTCGCTGTGAAGTGGTAAACTAAAATTGGACACAAGGGGGTAGTTTTTTGGACAGCAAGATGTATAATGAAGACACAAGAGAAATCAAGCTAGACAAAAGACACTC
>CADABX010000062.1 GCA_902786285.1 Oscillospiraceae bacterium
TCTCCCTTGATATGTGTTTTTGTGGTTATTAACATCATATCACATTTGAGTTGAATTTCTTCTTTTATTTGTTACCCATCAATTGTACCATAACATTTTGGAAAAAAAGGGGAGAAGGGATGGCGGGGGTGAACTGTCAGGGCCGAGGGCAGAGGGCCAAGAGATAAGGGCCAAGGGCCAAGGGCCGAGGGCACAGTGACGTGCCGGACGCTTTGCGCTGTGGGAAACGATTTGCCGCGCAGGGAAAGAATCGGCAGAGGTCGCCACCGGCGACCCGCAACCTCTCCGCCTTCGGAGAGGGCAGGAAAGGTTTTCCTTTTGCGAAAGCGCGTTCTGAAATCCGAAGCGTCCTTGCCTTCCCCGCTGGCGGGGAAGGTGGCACGCGCCCACACGATTCACGGCAAAGCGACAACATCCGATGCGCGTGACGGATGAGGTGGAAACCCGACCGCCGCGCATCGTTGACGGCAAAGCAAAACCACGCCGTCCGCGCCCAGTCGATCGCTGATCGACACTACGGGCGCTGTGTAGCGGCGGCCGCTTCGGCCGCTATGCAAGCGAACCTTTGTACACCAGTCGCACGGAGTGCGACGCTACGGGCGCTGCGTTTTTCCGTTCTTGAGTGAATGAAACATGAGTGAATGACGTTTCCTATCTTTTCCCTGCTTCTTTTTTTTATATACTTTTTTTGTTGTAAAATAGTAATCTCATTCACTAAAAGGCTGACAAAGCCCACCGTTAGGGCATTTTTGAGTGTGAATGACGAGTGAATGACAAGTGAATGACGAGTGAATGACAATTCTCATTCACACTTTTCCCACAAAAAGAACCACTGCCGACCAATCTTCTTAACTCTTACTTCTTACTTCTTCATTCTTTCAGCGCAAGCTGATACGCGTCCAGCAGCCGGAACAACTCAAGATCGGGCATGTCGACCATCCCGATGTGTTCGCCGAATTCATAGACCTTTTCCGGCGCGGCGTTGAACTGAACCCAATACGGAACAGCGGTATCCACCAACGGCGCATATTCTCCGTTCGGGTCGCCGGATCGTACAAAGTTCACCCAGCAGTCCATCATCAGCTCGCTCAGCGCGTAGTCCTCATCGGTATACAGCCAGTCGTGCGCCCTGAGATTGCCGTAGGCATAGGGCATTTCGCCGCCGTGGGCGTTGCCCAGCGAGCCGTTGTCCTTGGTGAAATAATAGAGATACACGGGCGTCTTCTGCTTTGCCAAAAGGTTCGACCAGACATAGTGGCTGTAGGAGAACCACGCCGCGGAATAGACCTTGTTAAACGCGCCCTTGGCGTCGCCGCCCTGTTCCACGATGGCGAGTTTGTACGCCGGGTCAACCGGTTCCGGCGGATAGAGCTCCACGGCCTGCCCGGCAAAATCGCCGAGGACGGGCTGCAGCGCTTCTTCGTAGTTGTCCGTGTTGACCTTTTGCATAAACGTGAAGAAATCCGCTTCGTGGACGTTGAAGCCGTTCATCAGCGCTTTTTCATTGTTGTTGCCTTTTTCATACGTCCGGTACGGCTGCTCGGTGATCGCGTAGCCGTCCACAGTCATGGCGGAGTTGTTTTGCTTTGTATAGACGAGCTTTTCGGCCGGGATGGCGCGCAAAGATTCGAGATCGTTCGCGCCGAATTCCTCCTGCAGCGCCTTGCCGCTTTTCAGCGCGGACTGCATGGTGCGGAACGTGTGGTAGGGCTTGACGGCGGCGATGCCGCTGCTTTCCGCAATCGCGTAACGGAACAGACCCTTGGCCAGCGGCGACACGCACACGGCGTTGACCGAGGACGAACCCGCCGATTCCCCGGCGATCGTGATCTTGTCCGGATCACCGCCAAAGGAAGCGATGTTGTCGTGGACCCACCGCAGCGCGGCGATCTGATCGAGCAGCCCGTAGTTGCCCGTGGTGCCGTTGGGCGATTCCGCTTGCAGCAGCTCGTTCGCATAATAGCCGAACACGCCGAGCCGGTAGGCGCAGTTGACAACGATGATGCCGCATTTTGCCAGCGATTCGCCGTTGTATTCGCTGTAGGAGGTGTTGCCGCTTGTGAGCGAGCCGCCGTGGATAAAGAACAAGACCGGGCAGTCTTTGAGGTCGCCCGCGGGCTTCCAGATGTTGAGATAGAGCGAATCTTCGCTCATCGCCTCGGTGAAGTTATCCTTGAGGCTGATTTTAAAGGTATGATAGCCGACCATGCGCGTGAGCGTTTCCATAATCACAGACGAATCCGCCTGCATCGAGCGCGGCGCAAAGGTGTCGCAAACGCGCACGCCGTCCCAGCTTTCGGGCGGCTGCGGCTCTTTCCATCGAAGCTCGCCCACCGGCGGCGCAGCAAACGGGATGCCGGCATAGACTTCGACCGACTTGTCCGCGTTGTAGACACCGGTCAGATCGCCCTGGGCGACCTGGACGACGCCGGTTGCTTCGGGGGTTTTGACGTCCACCGCCGGGATCTGCTTTGCCGGCGGGCCGGAAAATCTGAACAGTACGCCCGCGCATACGAGCAGCAGCAAAAACGCCGGCAATCGCACGAGAAACTTCCTTTTCGCAAAGACCTTTTTATGCAGCACAAAGGCCAGCACAAACAGCGCGATCAGCGCCGCCCAGCCCCAAAGCGTGTTTTTGCCAAGCTCAAACAGCGCCGCAAACAGCAGCAGAAACAGCAGGGCAAAAACGATAAACTTCTTTTTCATTTTCGGCTTTTGTTCCATAAGTATCCCCTTCGTTTGTCATTTTTTCTATTGTAGCATGGCAGGAAAAGGAAAACAAGAGGCACGCGGAACAAAAAGAATCTTTCATCGTTTTTCAATGTACGCCGATTAAACCGCCGCCGCTTTGCCAACACTCCCAAAGAGGTGATGGGCATGACGGTGCTGCTTTTGCGCACGGTGATTTTATATGTGGCGGTGATTGTTTCTGTGCGGCTGATGGGCAAACGGCAGATCGGTGAGTTGCAGCCGGAGGAGCTGGTGGTGACGATCCTGCTTTCCGATGTGGCGACAACGCCGCTGCAGGATATGCAGATCCCGCTTTTGCAGCCGCTGATGATCATGATGGTGATCGTGGCGTGCGAACTGCTGTTTGCGGCGATCTCGCTCAAATCGCGCACGTTCCGCACATTGGTGCAGGGCCACGCGATCCCGATTGTGAAAAACGGCAAACTCGACCAGAAGCTGCTGCGCAAGATCCGCTACACCGTGGACGATGTGTTGGAGGCGCTGCGTTTAAAAGACGTGTTCGATCTCAACGACGCGGCATTCGTCTATGTGGAATCCAACGGATCGCTGAGTGTTTTAAAACAGCCGCAGCCGCAAACACCGCCCCAAAAAGCGGTGCTGCCGTGCCTTGTCATCAGCGACGGCAAAGTGGTCCGCGACGCGTTCAGCCTGTGCGGCATGACGGACGAAAAGCTGCAGATATTGCTGCGGCAAAAGCACAAGCAGGCGAAGGATATCTTTTTGATGACCTACGCGGCGGACGGCACATCCTATATATTGGAAAAGGAGGAAAAAGCATGAAGCGGCTGTGGGTGTGCGCGGTGCTGCTGGCGCTGAGCCTGTTGCTTTGCATCGGCGCCCGGGTCGGGCTGCAAAGCACGGCGGACGCGGAAATCGACCGATTGGAAACGGCGGCGGCAGCCGTGCGGCAGGGGAATGACACGGCGATCCTTTCTGCGCTGGCGGACTGCGAACGCTGCTGGAAGGAAAACAGCCGGCCGTTTTATCTCTTTTTGGACCACAACTTTTTCAACGGCTTCGAATACACGCTGTTCCATCTGCGCGATTACGCGACGCTCGAAAAGGGGCTTGCGCTGGAAAAAATCGGCTACTGTGTGGCGGTTCTGCGCGATCAGGCGGACGCGCAAAGACTTGCGCTAGAAAATATTTTTTGAAAAGATATTGACAAGTGAACCTCTTTTGTGGTATAGTGAACCTAAACAAAGGAGGTGAAAGGGATGGATCGACTTTTGATCGGATGGATCGCGGCGGCTGTCGTGTTTGCCGTGATCGAAGCGGCCACCGCGCAGATCCTCACGCTCTGGTTCTGCATCGGCAGCATCGGCGCCATCCTTGCCAACGTCTGCGGTGCGTCCGTGACGGTGCAGGTGATCGTCTTTGTCGCCGTCTCGGTGCTCACCCTCGTGATCGCGCGGCCTTATCTGCGGCGGTTTACACGCACCAAGGTGCAGCCGACGAACCTGGACATGTGCGTCGGACAGCCGGCCCTGGTCACCGAAACGATCGACAACCTTGCCGAAACGGGACAGGCGAAGATCCGCGGCAATCTGTGGACAGCGCGTTCTGCCGACGGCAGTGTGATCGAACAGGGCAAAACGGTGACGGTCGTGCGGATCGAGGGCGTCAAACTGATCGTTTCACCCGCGAAGGAGTAAACAACCAATCAACCCTTTATTATGTATTGAAATCGGAGGTAAAAGTATGGGTCCTGTCACTTATGTATTGCTTGCAATCGCATTTCTCATCTTGCTTATCGTCGCACTCAACATCAAAATCGTGCCGCAGTCGCGCGCCTATGTGATCGAGCGCCTGGGCGCCTACAGCGCCACATGGCAGACCGGTCTGCACATGAAGATCCCCGTGTTTGAACGCGTGGCAAAGATCGTCTCGCTCAAGGAGCAGGTGGTCGATTTCAAACCGCAGCCTGTGATCACCAAGGACAACGTCACCATGCAGATCGACACGGTCGTGTTCTATCAGATCACCGACCCGAAGCTCTATACTTACGGTGTGGAGCATCCGCTGTCCGCCATCGAAAATCTGACGGCAACGACGCTCAGAAACATCATCGGCGAGCTCGAGCTCGACCACACGCTCACCTCGCGCGACACCATCAACGCAAAGATCCGCGGCATCCTCGACGAAGCGACCGACCCGTGGGGCATCAAGGTCAACCGCGTGGAGCTGAAAAACATCCTCCCGCCGCGTGAGATTCAGGACGCGATGGAAAAACAGATGAAAGCCGAACGCGAACGCCGCGAAGCGATTTTGCGCGCAGAGGGCGACAAGGAAAGCAAGATCCTCGTGGCACAGGGTCAGAAGGAAGCCAAGATCCTTGCCGCGCAGGCGGACAAGGAAGCCGCGATTTTGCAGGCGGACGCCATCCGCGAAAAGAAGATCCGCGAAGCGGACGGCGAAGCGCAGGCGATCCTCGCCATCCAAAAGGCCGAAGCGGAGTCCATCCGCCTGATCAACGAAGCGAACCCGGGCAAAGGCGTCATCGCGCTGCGCTCGCTCGAATCGCTGGAAAAAGTGGCCGACGGCCAGAGCACGAAGCTCATCATTCCGTCGGAGATCCAGTCCGTCGCCGGCCTTGCCGCGAGTGTGAAGGAAATGATTGAGAAATAAGATAGACAAAAAAGCCCGGCAGAAATGCCGGGATTTTTTTGTCAGGGACAAGGGAAAAGGGGCTAGTGTTCTGTTTCGATTAAAACTTTATTTCTGGATATAAGTGTTTGAGTTTCATGCGAGCATCGTCAACAGTAAACTGCCAATCGACACCTTTCTGGTTGGCATTTCGATTTGAATGCCAAGCAGCGATTGTCTCATTGAGTGCATCAATGCTTGGAATTCTCTTGCCTAAGAGAGCCTGAACGGTTAATGCAGAAAGCTCTATCTCAGCAATATCAAGCCATGATCCGTGTTTTGGAGTATAGTGGATCTCAAAACGTTGCGCAAGGCGATATGCCTCTTCGGGCGGAAACGCCTTATACAGAGAAGAAATATCATGCGTATTAAGATTGTCCATCACGAGAACTATCTTTTCTGCAAGGGGATATTGTTCATCTGCCAGCCATTGAATCTGCTTTGCCCAATCAACGCTGGTTCGTTGGGGTAGTGCGTGAGCTTCACGCCATTGTCCCAACGGCTCAGTGAACAAGAAAATAGAGCAAGAACCCTTCCGAACGTACTCACAATCATATTTTTCAATATGGTTTGTTTTGCTCATAGGGATTGGCTCCAGATATTCATCCAAAAGCTGAAAGGGTTTCTCATCCATACATACAACAGGGCGGTTTTCGTCAAACGGTCTGGAATAGACCTCCAAAATGTCTTCCATCCGCGCTGCAAACTCAGCACTTTGCTTCGGCGGAATACACCACATCTTTTTCAAGTGAGGCTTATATTTCGTTTTTTTAAAAGTCTGTGTACAGTGACATAGGACAGTTCATCTACAAGATGAAGCTCTAATGCTCTTGCCGTCACCAACCGGACCGTCCACCTGGAACACCCCTCGGGTGGTTCGGAGCAAGCCAAGGCAATGATTTTGGCTTCCCCTTCGCCGCTCAGTTTCGGTTTCCGCGGTGGTTCCGCTCTCTTCTTTCTGGCAATATACGCCTCCACATCATGGCTTTCATAGAATTCATCGCGCATATTGTAGACGGCTTGAACGGAAATTCCGGCATATTCTGCTGTGCGCTTATACCGAACATGATCTGTCTTGCCGCTCCGATCCAGCATGAGTAGCACCCTTGCACGTGTGATTTCATGTGAATTATGAACCCCTGATTTTACGATGCTTCTTAAATACTCTTGTTCTTCAATCGTCAGATAGATGTCTTTGTTTTTCATTATGATATGCCCCCTTTGTGTTCCTTGGGCATATTATACACCTATCTTGCCTAAATGTAAAGTTTTAATTGAAACAATGTACTAGGGGCTAGGGATTAAGGGATTGAGGGATTGAGGGATTAAGGGGAGAACCGTCCGCAAGGACGGTGTTTTTATGCCGCTCAAAAAAACAGGAATCACTTAGCGCCCGTAGGGTCGATCAGTGATCGACTGGGCGCGGCTGTGCTGTGCCATGAAAGTTTTGATTCAACCGCACGTTTCCAACCTCATCAGTCACGCGC
>CADABX010000063.1 GCA_902786285.1 Oscillospiraceae bacterium
CGCCCAGTCGATCGACCCCTTCCGTCAGTGCGCTTTGGCGCACTGCCTTCTCGCCTGCCGGTTCGGTCGGCGCTTCTGCCTGCGGCAGAGGTCTCCACCGGAGACCCGCGCCCTTCCCCGACGCGCACTGCGTGCGCTGGGGACGGCTGTTTTGGTGGCTGCCTGCGGCAGCATTGTATTCGACCGCTACGGGCGCTGGGTTTTTGATGCAATTCGTAGTCGCCGCCTATCAGGCGGCTATGAAACCATTCCTATATGAATCAGTCGCCGGAGCGGCGACCGCTACAATGCTAACGACTACCGACTAATGACTACCGACAACCGCCTGCAAAGAAAAACCGCGCCTAACACCTTGTATTTTTCCGCAAATGCAGTATAATGAAAGCAGAACCGAAACCGGAGGAGGAACCACGATGCGCAAACCGAACGTCATCTTTATTCTGACCGACGATCAGGGCTACGGCGATCTGAGCTGTATGGGCGCCACGGATTTCCGGACGCCGCATATCGACGCGCTGGCGGCAAAGGGCGTGCGCTTTTCGTCGATGTACAGTGCGTCGCCGGTCTGTTCGCCCTCGCGTGCCGCGCTGCTGACCGGGCGCTATCCGGGCAACGCCGGGGTGCGTGCCATCCTTGCCGGCCATCGGCGCGCCAGCGGACTGACGAGCGAGGTGCCCACGATCGCCTGTGCGCTCAAAAAGCTCGGCTACAAAACCGGCCTGTCCGGCAAATGGCACCTCGGACTGAAAGCGCAGTGCCGCCCGAACGCCAACGGGTTTGACGAATTTTCCGGGTTTTTGGCCGGGTGTGTCGATTATTATTCCCATATCTTCTATTGGGGCATGGCCGACGGCGGCAGCGACCCGACGCACGACCTTTGGGAAAACGACGAGGAGGTCTATGACAACGGCGTTTATATGACCGAGCGGATCACCCAAAAGGGCGTCGACTTTATCCGCCGCCACAAGGACGACCCGTTTTTCCTCTTTGTCGCCTACAACGCGCCGCACTATCCGATGCACGCGCCGCAAAAATACCTCGACCGCTTTCCCAATCTCCCGTGGGACCGGCGGATCATGGCGGCGATGCTCAGCGCCGTGGACGACGGCGTGGGCGCGCTGACGGCGGAGCTGGAGCGGCTCGGCCTCACGGACGACACCATCATCTATTTCCAAAGCGACAACGGCCCGTCGCGCGAAAGCCGCAACTGGCTCGACGGCACGCCCGACCCCTATTACGGCGGCACGACCGGCGGCTTCGCGGGGCACAAGTTCAGCTTGTTTGAAGGCGGCATCCGCGTCCCGGCCATCCTTTGCTGGGGCGAAAAGGTGCCGCACCGCGTGATCGACACGCCGCAGATTGCGACCGATCTGTTTCCCACGGTGCTCGAAGCGTGCGGCGGCTCTGCCGGCGACTACACGCTCGACGGCGACAGTCTGCTCGACATGCTGCTCGGCGGCGACACGCACACGCACGACTATCTGTTTTGGGAGATGGAGGGACAGACCGCCGTGCGCAAGGGCGACTTTAAGCTTGTGCTCAACGGGCAGCTCGTGGAGGGCGAAACGCCGCGTGCAAAGGTGTTTCTTTCCAATCTCAGGGACGACCCGGGCGAAACGACGAATCTCGCCGACGCCTTGCCCGATTTGACAAAGGAACTGACCGAAAAGGCGATGCAATGGCGGCAGGGGATCGAGCAGACGTGGGAGAGCCGCTTTGCAAAAAACTACACGATGGCATAAGAGGCACACCGATGGAGCAACCTGTACTTGATATTATAACGCGCGCGGAATTCCGCGCCTGGCTTGCCGCAAACGCCGCGACCGCGCACGCATGCTATGTTTGCGTCAGGCGCGGCAAACCGCAGAACGACGGCGGGTTTTACTATCTCGACGCGGTGGAGGAGGCGCTGTGCTTCGGCTGGATCGATTCTACCGTGCGTAAGATCGACGACCGCGCGGTGCAGCGGTTTTCGCCGCGCAAAAAGAACAGCCCCTGGACGGAACTGAACAAAGCGCGTGTGCGCCGGCTCGAATCGCTTGGGCGTATGACCGACCTTGGCCGCGCCGTTTTGCCGCCGATGGGCAAACGCAGCTTCAAAATCGACCCCGCAATCGAACGTGCGCTCAAGGACGCCCGGCTGTGGTCGGCGTTTCGGGCAACGCCACCGCTCTATCAGCGCGTGCGGGCGTATAACATCGCGTTTTACAAGCGCCGCGACCCCAAACAGTTTGCGCGCTCGCTGCAGCATTTACTGGACGAAACCAAACAAGGCAGACTTTACGGCAACTGGAACGACTACGGCCGGCTGCCCGACGATTGAAAGGAGACAACATGTTTTACTTTTTGATGAAACCGCTGATGACCTACAACTTTATCCTGATCGCTGCGGCGGTGATCCCGGCGGTGTTTCTGATGATCCGCGTCTACCGCTCCGACCGGCTGGAGGCGGAAAGCCCGCGCCTGTTGTGGCAGCTTGTCAAGGCCGGCATCCTCTCGTCGCTTTTGGCGCTTTTGGAGGAGCGGATCGGCAGCGCGATCCTCAACCGGCTGGTGGAGCCGAACACAGTGCTTTACAACGCGATCCTCTATTTTGTGATCGTTGCGATTGCGGAGGAAAGCTCCAAATATCTGCTGCTCAGGCGAAACTCGTGGCGCACGCCGGAGTTCAACTGCCAGTATGACGGCGTGGTCTATGCCGTGTTTGTGTCGCTGGGCTTCGCGCTGTGGGAAAACATCAGCTATGTGATGAGCTACGGGTTTTCGACCGCGCTGGTGCGCGCCGTCACCGCCATTCCGGGCCACGCGTGCTTCGGGGTGTTCATGGGTGTGTTTTACGGCGCGGCCAAAAAGTACGCCAACGCCGGCGCCGCCGGCGTGTCCAAGGCCTGCCGGATGCTTGCGGTGCTCTTTCCAGCACTGCTGCACGGCGCATACGACTATATCGCGTCGATGGAGCAAACGGACGGAAACTGGTATTTCATCGGCTTTGTGGCCGTGCTGTTCCTTGTGTCGTTTTTGCTCGTCGGCAAAGCGGCGAAGAAGGACCAGTTTATCAGTGCATAGTGGATAGTGGTTAGTGCTTAGTGACGCGGGAAAACGGGGCTGCAGAGAAACACTTTGCGCCGCGGCCGGCACCAAGTTTCACCGGCAGCGTCCATTTGCTTTGTGCGCTCGCAGACAGAATCATCGGCTCGTGTTGTGTATGAAAAAGGTATTTTCGCGGCGGCTCTCTTTCCGTCGCGAAATCTTTTTATCGCGCCACTGTGCACTAAGCACTGTGCACTGTGCACTGCAAACAAAACAGCCGCCCTTCGGCGGCTGTTTTGTTTGCGTCAATCCGGGATGCCGTACTTTTCGATCACGTAGTCGAGGTCTTTGTCGCCGCGGCCGGAAAGGTTCAGCAGCACAGAGCCGTGCTCCATCCGCTTTGCAAGCTTCATCGCATAAGCCACGGCGTGGGCGCTCTCAATCGCGGGGATGATGCCCTCGAGGCGCGAAAGCTTATAGAAGGCGTCGATTGTTTCGTTGTCGTCGATCACGTCGTATTTCACGCGGCCGAGGTCGCGCCAGAACGCATGCTCCGGGCCGGACGACGGGTAGTCCAGACCGCTTGCCACGGAATAGACCGGAGCGGGATCGCCGTTTTCGTCCTTGAGCATGATCGAGTTGAAGCCGTGCATGATGCCCGCGGTGCCGTATTTGAGGCTGGCGGCGTGATCGCCGAGTTTTTCGCCGCGGCCGAGCGGTTCCACACCCCAGATGTCCACCGGGTCGTTGAGGAAGCCGGAAAACATACCCGCCGCGTTGCTGCCGCCGCCGACACACGCGACGACCGCGTCGGGCAGATGCCCCGTCATGCCGATGAACTGTTCGCGCGCCTCGATGCCGACGACGCTTTGGAAATCGCGGACCATCATCGGAAACGGATGGGGACCGAGCACGGAGCCGATGCAATAGATCGCGTCGTTGTATTCCTTGCTGTACGCGTCAAACGCGGCGTCCACGGCCTCCTTGAGCGTTTGCAGCCCGTGGGTGACCTCCACCACGCGTGCGCCCAGCACCTTCATCCGCGCCACGTTGGGCGCCTGCTTTTTGATATCGACCGCGCCCATATAGATGTCGCACTCTAGCCCGAAGTACGCCGCCGCCGTGGCAAGCGCCACGCCGTGCTGACCGGCGCCGGTTTCGGCGATGACCTTCTTTTTGCCCATATACTTCGCCAGCAGCGCTTCGCCCATGCAGTGGTTGAGCTTGTGGGCGCCGGAATGGTTGAGGTCTTCGCGCTTGGCATACAGCTGCACGCGGCCGCCCAGCGCGTCCGACAACCGCTCGAGGTGAGAGATCGGCGTGGGGCGACCCTGAAACTCGGTGCGGATGCGGCGCAGCTCGGCGATAAACTTGCGCGACTGGCAGATGCTGTAATACGCCTGTGTGATCTCCGCCATGGCGGCCTTCAGCTTGTCGTCGACATACACGCCGCCGTAGGGGCCGAAAAAGCCGTCCTTGTCGGGATAGTTGTGGAAATAGGTGTCAAAGTTTACGTTGCCCATTTGCATGGCGCGTCCCTCCAGTGATAAAGAACGATAAAAGATTAATAAAAATGATACCATGAATGGGGGAGGGTTGTCAATGGTTTTTTGTCAGTCGGATGGCGTTAGTCGGCAGTTGTTAGCGGTCAGCGGTCAGCTGTCAGCGACAAGCGCCTGTAGCGGTCGCCGCTCCGGCGACTGGTGTACAATGATAAAACGCATAGCAGCCCGCGGGGCTGCCGCTACACAGCGCCCGTAGTGTCGATCAGCGATCGACTGGGCGCGGACACGACGAAGACGATCACTGATCGGCGCTACAAATATAACATCAAACAAAGCGCCCGTAGCGTTGCGCTCCGCGCGACTGGGCGCGGCCGGCGTGGTTTTGCTTTGCCGTCAACGATGCGCTGCGGCGGGGTTCAAACCTCTTCAGTCACGCGCATTTTATGTTGCGGCTTTACCACGGCGTTGGTTGGCGCGTGACAGCTTCCCCGCCAGCGGGGAAGGCAAGGTAGCGTCGGCGTTTCGCCGACCCGGGCTGCAACGGCAAAGTTTCATAGCCGCCAGATTGGCGGCAACTACAATTGCATCCAAAACCCAGCGCCCGTAGTGTCGATCAGCGATCGACTGGGCGCGGCCGGTGTGGGTGCTGCTTGGTTGACAGTGCGGCTGCGGTGGCTTTGCCCCTTCAGTCACGCGCTTTGTTTGTTTCGACTTTACCACGGCGTTGGTTGGCGCGTGACAGCTTCCCCGCCAGCGGGGAAGCCAAGGGAGCGGTCGCCGCTCCGGTGACTGATTCGTAATGGCAAGGCTGTATAGCAGCCCGCGGGTTGCGGGTTGCCGGTGGCAACCTCTCAGCCGCAGGCTGAGAAGCAACGACCGAGTTGCGGGTGTCCAGTGGACACCTCGCGAAGCGAAGCAACGACCGAGGCGGGAGCCGAGAACGGAAGGCGAGACCTGCCGCTACACAGCGCCCGTAGCGTTGCACGCCGTGCGACTGGGTGCGGACAACACAGCACAATAGCCGCGCGGAGCGCGGCGCTACAATGCGACCCGGGCGCGGGCGGCGGGGCAGATCTTTTTTAAAGAATCCGTCCAATAATTTTTAATTGTGTTATGGTACAATTGATGGGTAACAAATAAAAGAAGAAATTCAACTCAAATGTGATATGATGTTAATAACCACAAAAACACATATCAAGGGAGAGCT
>CADABX010000064.1 GCA_902786285.1 Oscillospiraceae bacterium
TTTTACTGTTTTGTCAAGTCTTTTTTGAATATTTCTTCAAAAAAACAGGCCACCCACTTTTTGTGAGTGTCCTGTTCCTTATCTTAATGATATTGCCCGTGCGGGTGGCTTTTTACGCTTATTCCTCGTCCTGCGCGTCGGGCAGCGCGGTCGGCTGCTGCGCGGACTGCACCTTCGGGTTCGCCTGCAAAGACTGCATGTGGCTTTCGTAGCCGCCCTGCAGCTGCTTGTAGATCTCGGAGATCTCGTTGAGGTTGTTCATGGCGATGCTCTGATATTTGCCCAGCGCGTCGCTCACGAAGTTGTAGGAGCCCTGCGAAATGCCGAGCGCCCATTCGCGGGCCTGCTGCTTGTGCGCTTCGCAGTCCTGACGGGTCTGCGCCACCAGCGCGTTCATGTCGTTCTGGCACTGCTGCTTGATCTCCTCCGCGCGCACGCGGGCAGCCTGGGTGATGGCGTGCGCCTGGACCATCTCTTCCGCCTGCTCCTGGGCATGCTTGATGATCTTGTCAGCGTCTTCCGTCGCGCTCTGGGTCGTGGTCTTATAATAGTTCTGGGCGGATTCCACGATCTCTTTTTCCTCCTGGCGCGCGTTGGCAAGGATGGAGTCGCGGTCGGCGATGATGTTCTTCGCCTTGGTCACTTCCGACGGGAACTTGTTTTGGATGTACTGCATCAGGTGGGTAACCTCTTCACCGTTGATCACGCGCTTTTTGCGGGAAAAGAAAAGGTAGCGCTTGCTGGTGGCGATGTAGTTTTCCAGCTCGTTCACAAGCTCGGTGAAATCCAGCTGGCCCCACTTGCTTTCGGCGTCGCCGGCATCAAAGGCGGCAAACTCGGACATATCCTCGTAATCCTGCTGCTCGTTGACGTCTTCCACGTCGAGATCGGTTTCCAGATCGTAAAAGTTTGACATATCGTTCTTTCCTTTCTTCTCTTTCAATCTTCGTGCTTTTTCAAATTAAAGGGGAATCTATCTGAAATAATAAACCGCTGAAAAATCAGTTGTCCATTGAACTTTCCTGTGCTTATTTCGCTTGCAGCCGCGCGATGATGTCCGCGCTGATCTGCGGCGGCAAAAACTGCGACACGTCGCCGCCGAGGGCACAGACCTGCTTGATCAGACTCGACGACAGGAACATGTTGTCGCTTTCCGCGGCGAAGAACAGCGTTTCCACACCCGGGTTGAGCTTTTTGTTAATCAGCGCCTGCTGGAATTCGTCTTCAAAATCCGACACCGCGCGCAGACCCTTGATAATAACGTCCGCCTTTTGCCGTTCGGCATAGGACGCGAGCAAACCGCCGTCGGCATCGACTTCCACATTGGGCAGATCGCCCGTGACCCGGCGGATCAGATCCATGCGTTCGTCCACGGTGAACGAATAGTTGCCGAGCTTTCTGTAGTTGGTCATGACGACCACGATCACGCGGTCAAACAGCTTTGACGAGCGGCGGATCAGATCGAGGTGTCCGTTGGTGACCGGATCGAACGATCCGGGATAGATGGCGGTTTTAGGCATCTGCATCAGCCTCCTCCCGGGTCGGTACGCGATAGACCGTCAGCGTCACCTTGCTGTATTGATAGGTGCGCCAGACCTGAAAGTCGCCGACCGTTTCGGGCAGTTCTTCGCCCCTGGGCGATTCGCAGACGATGACGCCGGTCGGTTTCATCAGCCGCGGCAGCAGCAAAAGCGCCTTTTGCAGCGTGCCGGTGCCGTAGGGCGGGTCGAGAAACGCGAGATCAAACCGGTCGCGGCTCGTCTGCAGATAGCGCAGACTGTCGCCGTGGATCACACTGCCTTTTCGGGCGAGGTTCGTTGCGGCCAGATTTTCCCGCACGACCTCGATCGCCTTTTTGGAGGCGTCCACAAACACGCAGCTGTCGGCGCCGCGCGAGAGCGCTTCGATCCCGAGCTGACCGGAGCCGGCAAACAGGTCGAGCACGCGTCTGCCTTCGAGTTCGAACTGCACGATGGAAAACAGCGCCTCCTTGACCTTGTCGGTCGTGGGCCGCACATCGTTGCCCTCGAGCGTCTGCAGTCTGCGCCCGCGGGCCGACCCTGTGATGACTCTCATGGCATTCCCTCCGGTATTCGAACTTGGATATAGTATTATCCCACTTTTTTCAAAAAAATGCAACCCGTATTGCGCAATTTCTCCATTTTGTCAGAATTTGCCAACGATTGGGCGCGTTTTTTCGCCTATCATTCCAAATTCGCCTTGGGCACAGACGGTTTTCTGCCGTGGTTAAACAGCTTGCGGTTGTCCAGCGCCCACTGCCGCTGGGAGAAGCCGTGATCCTCCACCGCCGAAACGGTGTTGGTGATTTCATAGACCGTGGCGTCCAGCGTGTCGAGCTCGCTGAGGATCTCCGCCTCGAGGAACATCGGCCGCACCGCCGCGCCAAATTCGGGCGTGCCGTGGTGCGATATGACCATGTGCTCGAGCAGCATGGCGGTCTCCTGGGAAATGCCGAGCTCCTTCGCCTTGCGTTCGATCTCCATGGCGCCCATAACGAGGTGGCCGAGCAGTTCGCCCTTGACGGAATAGTTTTTGACGATACCCACGTCGTTGACGTCGAACTCGTCGATCTTGCAGATGTCGTGCAGAATCGCGCCGGCAAGCAGCAGATCGCGGTCCACCGCCGGATAGAGCCGCGCCACGGCGGACGCGAGCTTGACGATGGACAGCGTGTGATATAACAGACCGCCGCGGATGGCGTGGTGCAGCTTATAGGCTGCCGGCCAGAACAGCAGGTTTTCCTCGTTGTCCTGAATAATGGCACGCGTGAGCGTTTTGAGCTCTTCGTCCTTCATCGAGTCGATATAGGAATAGATCTTGGAAAGCATCATCTCGCCGCTGTATTCCGCCGACGGCACGAAATCCGCAATGTCCACATCGTCGTCCTCGTTGACGTGACGGATCTTTTCCACACGGAACTGGTCGGTGCCGTTATAGACCGACAGCGTGCCGCGCACCTTGATGAACGCACCGGCTTCAAATTTGCCGTGGATGCTCTCTTTGTAGTCCCAAAGCTTGGCATTGATCTCGCCGCTCGCGTCGGAAAGCAGAAAATCGAGATACGGCACACCCTTGACGTTGGTCTTGGTCTCCACGGTTTTCACAATGCAGTAGCCCTCGCTTGTGCCGTTGCCAATCGTTTTAAAGTTCATGATCGTTGTCTCCTTTCTCCCACGCCTGTTCGATCAGCGCGAACAGCGCGCGCAAACGGTCGATGTCTCCGCGCAGATACAGCCACCCGAACACCGCCTCCAGCCCGGTGGCAAAATGGTAGTCGCTTTCGGTGGCGTTTTTGGCCTTGTGGTTGGTGTGGGCGTTGCGGCCGCGGCGAAACTGATCCGCCTCCTCCGGCGTCAGATGGTCGAGCAGCGCTTTGGCCGCTTCGGCCTGCGCCGCCGCCTTCACCCGCGACGCAGCGAGCGTGTGCTGCTTTTTGACCGGACGGTTCGCGCCGCACACCAGCGATTCGCGCACAAACAGATCGAACACCGTGTCGCCCACAAAGGCGAGGTTGAGCGCGCTGAGCTGCCCCGGATCGCAATCGATATTTAACAGTCGTTCCATATCAGTTCACAAATTCAAATTCAAAGTCGTAGATGCTCACAATATCGCCCTCTTCCACGCCCTTTTCCCGCAACGCATCGATGATGCCGCTGGAGATGAGCACGCGTTGGAAATACTGCAGTGATTCATAGTCGTCCATGTTCACCTGCGCCAGAACGCGCACAAGCCACGGCGCCTCCACGATGTAGACGCCGTCCTCCTCGGTGATGGTAAAGCCGGTGTTCTGCTTTTTGAGCAGCACCTCCATCGGGATCTCCTCCGGCGCATACTGCCGCACGGCCGGGAGCGTGGCGAGCTTTGCCGCCACGGCGTTGATCACGTCGCGCGTGCCCTCGGAGATCGGGGCGCACATCTCGAAATACTGGAGACCCTGTGCTTCGATATAGGCGCGGAACGACGCGCGCTGCTCGTCCGTTGCAAGGTCGATCTTGTTGCCCGCCACGATCTGCGGACGGTCGGCGAGCTCCGGGTTGAACCGGCGCAGCTCGAGGTTGATCTTTTCAAAATCCTCTTTGGGGTCGCGGCCTTCGCTGCCCGCCACATCCACGATGTGCAGCAGCAGCCGGCAGCGTTCGACATGGCGCAAAAACGCGTGGCCGAGTCCGACGCCTTCGCTCGCGCCCTCAATGAGGCCCGGAATATCGGCGATGACAAACGAGCTGCCCTCGCCCATCGACACCACGCCGAGCACCGGCGTGATCGTGGTAAAATGGTAGTCCGCCACAATCGGCTTGGCTTCGCTCACCACGGAGATAAAGCTGGATTTGCCCACGTTGGGGAACCCGAGCAAGCCGACGTCCGCAAGCAGCTTGAGCTCCAGCGTCACATCCCACTCTTCGCCCGGTGC
This sequence comes from Oscillospiraceae bacterium, assembly GCA_902786285.1. Taxonomy (GTDB): domain Bacteria; phylum Bacillota; class Clostridia; order Oscillospirales; family Acutalibacteraceae; genus UBA6857. The sequence goes on from CADABX010000064.1 coordinate 4,433, forward strand.
GCCGCTTTTGGCAAACCGCGGCGTCTGGCGGGTCGGCGTTGCAAAATGCACATTGCCCCAGCCGCCCTTGCCGCCCTTTGCGGCGATGAACGGTTCGTCGTTCGACAAATCGGCGATCAGCGCACCGCTTTCGTTTTCGCGGATGATCGTGCCGCGCGGCACCCGGATAACGAGGTCTTCGCCCTTTTTGCCGTTGCGGCGGGCGCCGGAGCCGTCAAAGCCGTTTTGCGCCTTGTATTTGCGCTTATATTTGAAATCGGCGAGCGTGGACAGATTGTCATCCACCAGAAAGACGATGTCGCCGCCTTTGCCGCCGTCGCCGCCGTCCGGGCCGCCGGACGCGATATACTTTTCGCGGTGAAACGCCACAGCGCCGTGGCCGCCGTCGCCGGCCTTGATGTGGATGCCCACTTTGTCAACAAACATCCGATCCCTTCTTTCGCTGTTTTTTCTGTAACTGATTTATTATACATGATAAAAACGGTTTCGTCAATGAGGAATTTTAGGGACTGAGGGACTGAGGGACTAAGGGACTAAGGGAATGGGCGCCGCCTGCGGCGATGCGCCAAAGGCCGTCGAAACGCGGACGATCTCTTCAGATTGGCAGCGACAGCAACCGCGTCACTTCTCCCGCCAGTCCCTCAGTCCCTCAATCCCTGAAAAAAAGCACCCTTGGGGTGTCCTGCGCAAGGAAGTGTCGGTTTTTGAAGGCAAATTTTCTGAAATGCTGCGCCGACAATCCTTGACAGTCGTCAGACTGCCTACGGC
>CADABX010000065.1 GCA_902786285.1 Oscillospiraceae bacterium
GTTGCAAATCTGACACTCTTTTCTCCGGTTCAAGAAACCAAATCCATTGCATCATATTTTTTTGAGGAAAACTGTTACCTATCATTGACGACTCTACATCCCTTTATCAAAATATTTTCCAAACCTATTGAGATTCTGATCAATTTGGGCTATAATATAATATCCATACTTATCATGCGATACTATGACCTTCCACACAGGATTTCATAAAAGGAGAACGCTTATGCTTTTTTCACAGGATATCGGCATTGACCTCGGCACGGCCAACACGCTCGTGTTTGTCAAAGGCAAGGGGATCGTGATCCGTGAACCCTCCGTGGTCGCCATCCATGTCGGCCAGAAGCCGGCGCGCGTGGTTGCCGTCGGCACCCAGGCCAAAGAGATGATCGGCCGCACGCCCGGCTCCATCACCGCCATGCGTCCGCTGCGCGACGGTGTGATCGCCGATTTTGATATCACCACGGAAATGCTCAAAAAGTTTATGCAAAAGGCGATGGGCGGCAGTTTCTTTGCCAAGGCCCGCGTCGTTATCTGTATTCCCTCCGGCGTCACGGAAGTGGAACGCCGCAACGTCCACGACGTTGCCATCGAAGCCGGCGCACGCTACGTCAGTCTGATCGAAGAACCCATGGCGGCCGCCATCGGCGCGGGACTGCCCGTGAGCGAAGCGATCGGCTCCATGGTACTCGATATCGGCGGCGGCACCGCGGAGGTCGCTGTCATCTCGCTGGGCGACATCGTCTGTTCGCGCTCGGTCCGCGCGGCGGGCGACAGCTTTGACAACGCCATTGTGCAGTTTGTCAAGAAAAAGTACAACCTGCTCATCGGCGAGCGGACGGCCGAGGATATCAAGATCAAGATCGGCTCCGCCTGCGAATATGAAGGCGAGGGCAAAATGGAGGTCAAGGGCCGCAATCTGGTCGACGGTCTGCCGATGCATATCACCGTCACCAGCGAAGAGATCCGTGAAGCGCTGGCCGATCCCGTGAACCAGATCCTCGAAGCGGTCAAGGCGACGCTTGAAAAAACGCCGCCCGAACTGTCAGCCGACATTATGGATCACGGCATCATGCTCACCGGCGGCGGCGCGCTGCTGCGCGGACTGGACAAGCTGATCGCCGACGAAACGGGTATGCCGGTCAATATTGCCGACAATCCGCTCGACTGTGTGGCGGACGGCACCGGCATCTATCTGGAATCCGAAATGCTCAAGCTGATCGGCAAACGCGTCTGACGGCGCGGAAAGGGATCAAATAGCTATGCGACAGTTTTTAAAAAATACGCCCGTCAAGGTCTTTGCCGTCATTCTCGCGGCGTTGCTGTTCGGCGCGGTCTTTGCTTCTGTTTCGCAAAACGATACGTCGCCCGTGACCAAGGTCGTCTCGGTGGTCTTTACCCCGCTGCAAAAGGCGACGGCTTTCGTCAGCGAAAAGCTGCATGCGTTCGGTGCGTCGTTCGCGTCTGCCAACACCTACCGCGCGGAAAACGAAGCGCTGCGCCAGCAGGTGGCGGAGTATCAGGCGAAGCTTGTGGACTATGACGAAATCAAACATAAAATCACCTCCTATGAAGAGATGCTCGGCGTCAAGGCCGACAACCGCGACTATGCGCTGGCGCCGGCCAACATCATCGGCGCCGACGCCGCCGACCAGTTTACGTCGCTCATGATCGACAAGGGCAGTAACGACGATATTTCCGTTAACGACCCGGTGATTTGCGGCGGCTATCTTGTCGGTATCGTAAAGAAGGTCAACCCGACCTACAGTGTGGTGCTTTCGCTTCTCAATCCGCAGATCAACGTCAGCGCGATTGAAAGCAAAACCCGCGAAACCGCCTATGTCACGACCGACAGCGAACAAAGCAAAAACGGCGCGTGCATCATGGCGGGCCTTGAACGAACAACGCTGATCGCCCCGGGCGGCATCATCATCACGTCCGGCATCGGCGGCATCTACCCGAAGGGTCTGATCATCGGCACAGTCACACAGGTCGTCGAAAGCGAATACGATCTGACCAGCTATGCGATCGTGGAGCCGGGGGTGGATCTGCGCGGATTGGAGGACGTCTTCGTCATCACCGATTTCCGCGGCCAGGGCATCGAATAAATCCAGCATACCGACGGAGAAATCTATGCGTACATTCGACAAACAAAAGCTGCTGCAGCGAACAGTCTTTGGACTGCTCGTGGTTTTGTGCGCCCTGTTGCAGCACACAAGAGGCGCGTTTTTCCACATCGGCTTTGTCCACGCGTGGCTGCTGGTGCCGGTAGTCGTTTGTATCGCGATGCATGAAAAACGTCTGCCCGCCGGGTTGTTCGGCGCGTTTGCCGGCGTTTTGTGGGACTGTGCGTCCGCCGGGGCTGACGGCTGGTATGCCGTGTGGCTGTTTCTGCTGGGCTTTGTTTGCAGCACGCTCGTGGCCCTCTGGATCCGCAACAATGCCCGCGCGGCGCTGGTGCTGTGCGGCGGTGCGCTCTTTTTGACAGCGCTGTTTCAATGGTTTTGCTTTGTGCTGCTGCCCGGACAGCCGTCTGCGGCGGGTCAGTTGTTTTCGTTTTCGCTGCCGAGCGCGCTGTTCACCTTTGTTTTTACGCTGCCGGTCTACGGCCTTTGTGTGCTGATTCACCGCGCCTGCGTCCGGCAAAAGCAGCGGTCCTGAGAGTATTGATATTTTGAAAGAAAGGATGGATCTTCGTTGAGACGCAACGGCGATAAGCGCAGAGGGCGCGCAGTGACGCTGGTTTTCGCGGCGCTGCTTTTGGTGTTCCTCGGACGCATGTTCTATATTCAGGCGGTCCAAAGCCGCGAAGCGAAGCAAACGGCGGTTTCTTCCGTCACAGTACCCGTGGAAGCGATGCGCGGCGAGATCCGCGACCGCAACGGCGAGCTGCTTGTGGCCAACAAGCAGGTGCGCACGGTCATCATCGACTTTCAGCGTTTCCCGTCCGGCAAACAGCCGCAGGAACGCAGCGCGATTCTGCTTTCGCTGATCCGGCTGTTCCGCGCCCACAACGAGGCATGGAAGGACAACCTGCCCATCCGTGTGACGCAGAACGGTACGCTCCGGTTTATCAGCGGCAAGGACAACGAAGTGTCCTATCTCAAATCGAAGGCGTTTTTGCATCTGAATCCGTATGCCACGGTCGACAACTGTTTTCAGGCACTCAGCGACCGCTATGAGCTGGCGGACTACAGCGTCAGTGACGCGCGCGATATCGCGTCGGTCTATTACTCCATGCACAAAGACGGCTTCAACGCCGCCACAAGCTATACCTTCGCCGACGACGTCAGCGAAGAGCTGGTCGCGTCGCTCAAAGAGCGGTCCGACCAATACCCCGGCGTAGACGTGCGGATCGAAGCCCAGCGCGACTATATCGACGGCACCATCGCGCCGCTCTTCTGGTTCGCCATCGGCGGCGTACCCCTGGCCGTGCTCTATCGGGCGGCCAATACCATGGATTCCATGCTGGGTTACAAGAATGAACGTTACCTCTATTTTGGCCGCCCTGCGGCGCGGCTCGACGATGTGCTGAACTATATCCCTGCACGGATCACGGGGCTACTCTTTGTCATGAGTGCTTTCCTGCTCGGCTATGACGGCCATAATGCCCTGCGCGTGATGCGTCGCGATGCGGCGAAACATCCCAGCCCGAATGGCGGCTATGCCGAGGCGGCCATGGCTGGTGCGTTGCAGATCCGTTTGGGCGGAGAGAATTCCTATTTCGGGCAGAAGACTTTTCGTGCTTATATGGGCGACGTGCTTACGGCCATCGTACCACAGCATATTCTTGCGGCAAACCGCATGATGTATACGGCGGTGATGCTCTTTCTGACGCTGGCTTTTCTGCTCTTTCAATGGTGTGGTTTCAGCAGTTTCAGCCTGGATTGGTTGTTCGTTTAAAGGGGAGACAGGATGCGCTATTTTTGGGCTGCCTTGCAATTTGAGACCCGTCTGCATTTTAAAGACCAGCCGGATTTGACGGCGGAGGATTTGGGCCACGGCACGCGCTACTTTCCGCTCGTGGGATTGGTCGTGGGCGGCATCAGCCTGCTGGCGGGGAAAATCCTGCTTCATACGCTGGGCTGGACGCCTTTTACGACGGCGGTGCTGGCCCTGCTGCCGCTGGCGGTGACGGGCGGTTTGCATGCAGACGGTTTCATGGATACGATGGATGGCGTGCTCTCCTGCCGCGACAGAGAGCGGATGCTGGCCATCATGAAGGACAGCCGCGTGGGTTCCTATGGCGTGCTGGCCTTCGTGGGCTGGCTGTTGCTTTACTGGAGCATGCTGCTTTCCATGCCACCCGGACTGGCTTTGACCGTCGCCTGTATCGCGCCGGTCATCGGCAGGCTGGGTATGGTGCGGGCGCTTGCCAGCTATCCCTATGCCCGCAAAACGGGGATGGGGCA
>CADABX010000066.1 GCA_902786285.1 Oscillospiraceae bacterium
CCGTGCTTAAATTTGCCAAAGACGTGGTCGGCGACCGTGTGCCGCTGATCGCCGGCACCGGCTCCAACGACACCGCCTATGCCATTTCGCTGACGAAATTCGCGTGCGAGATCGGCTATGACGCCATGCTGGTTGTAACGCCCTATTATAACAAAGCGACCCAGAAGGGACTTGTGCAGATGTTCACCGCCATCGCGGACGCGAGCACAAAGCCGATCATCCTCTATAACGTCCCGTCGCGCACCGGCGTCAACATTGAGCCGGCAACCTATGCCGAGCTTGCCAAGCACCCGATGATCAGCGCGATCAAGGAAGCGAACTCCAACATTGCCAAAATCGTGGAGACCATGGCGCTGTGCGGCGACAAGCTGGATCTGTATTCCGGCAACGACGACCAGATCGTGCCCCTGCTCGCCTGCGGCGGCAAGGGTGTGATCTCCGTATTGTCCAACGTTTTGCCGAAAAAGACACAGGAAATGTGCGACAAATACTTTGCCGGCGACGTGGAAGGCTCGTTTGCCATGCAGGCCGAGATGTTCGACCTGATCAAAGCGCTGTTTTGCGAAGTCAACCCGATTCCCGTCAAGGCGGCCATGGCAGCGATGGGCTTTTGCGAAGACTATGTCCGTTTGCCGCTGACCGTGATGGAGGATGCCCATAAAGAGGAACTGCTGCGCTGCATGCGCGCACAGGGCCTGAACGTCTGAGAGGAACGTATATGAAACTGATTGTCAACGGCGCCGGCGGCCGCATGGGCGGCGTGCTGTGCAGCCTGATCCAACAAAACGGACATACCCTCGCCGCACGTGTCAGCGTGGAATTCACCACCGATGAAGCGGCCGGGATCTATCAGACGCTCCCCGAATACACCGGCGACGCGGACTGCATCATCGACTTTTCCAACCATACCGCCATCCCGGCGCTGTGTGATTACGCCGTGTCGCGCGATCTGCCGCTGGTCATCGCCACCACGGGCCTGACCGAAGAAGAGATCGCCTGCGTGGAAACGGCGGCAAAGGATATTCCGGTCTTCCGTTCGGCCAACATGTCGCTCGGCGTGGCGCTGATCGCCTGCCTTGCAAAGATCGCCGCCAAAGCGCTGCCCGATGCGGATATCGAGATTGTGGAAAAGCACCACAACCAAAAGCTCGACGTGCCCTCCGGCACAGCGCTGCTGCTGGCCGACGCGGTCAAGAGTGTGCGCACCGACGCGCAGTACAATATCGGCCGCCACGAAAACGGCAAACGGCAGAAAAACGAGATCGGCATCCACTCGCTGCGGATGGGCAACGAAGTGGGCACGCACGAAGTAATTTTCGCGCTCGGCTCCCAGGTCATCACGATCAAGCACGAAGCGGAGAACCGTTCGCTCTTTGCCGAAGGCGCGCTGGCCGCCGCCGCGTTCCTTTGCGGCCGCGCACCCGGTCTTTACAACATGGACGATATTTTTGATGATTAAAGCGACATGCCGCTTTTCATCGCAGTCGACAGTCGTCAGTTACAGCCGCCCAAAAGGCGGCTGCTTTTCTTTATCGGTTATCAATCCCTCCATTTCTTAGTCCCTTAGTCCCTTCTCGCCTATCTTTATAATTCACAATTGATTCACCAAATATGATTGACAAAAGAACAGTAATAGTATAAAATATGAATGGACATTCACAAATGGAGGAAGCGAAGTATGATGAAGAAACGTCTTTGCAGTTTTATGCTTGCCCTGGTCCTGCTGTTTTGCATGCTGCCGGCCGCCGCGTTTGCCCAGGGAACCACACCGGTCATCGTCATCGGCGGCTATTCGTCGCCGCAGATCTATCTGTTTGACGACGAGGGCAATATTCAGGAAAAGGTCTGGGGTCTGAGTCTCAACAAGGCGCTGGACGTTGTGAAAAACGACATCCCGAACCTGACCAAAGCGAATTTCAACGCCCTGCTCAAGCGCGACCCGAGCTATATCGGCGACAAGATCTCCGACGCCGTGCTGCAGATCGCGCAGTATATGAAGCGCAGCCCCGACGGCACGCCGCTGTATAACACCCACGCGTGGCCGCTGTCTGCCGCGGAAAGCAACATGGCGTATATCAACGCCCACCGCGCGGACGACCCGTATCTGAACACCGCGGTGCGCGAAAAGCGGTTCATGCCCACGCTGTGTGAGCTGATCGGCGACGAAAACGTCTACAGCTTTTCCGTCGACTGGCGGCAAAACACGATCGAGTGCGCCCGCGATTTGGGCAAATACATCGTCGATGTGCGAAATCACGCCCACGCAAACAAGGTCAACATCCTTTGCGAAAGCCACGGCGGCGAAACGACGCTGACCTACATCTCCCTTTGCTCCATCGTGAAAAAGGGCGGCGAAGACAAGGAAGCGCTCGGGTCGCTGCTCGCGCTCGACAGCAAGGCGCTGGACGAACTATTCGATTTGTCCTATCTCGGCAACGTCTGCGCCGACTCGCCGGCCATCGGCGTGCAGCTCGCGTATGACCTTGTGACCGGCACAGCGCACTTTGATCTGCCGCGGCTGATCGAGTATCTGCAGTACGCCAACAATCCCCTGCAAAAGCTGACCGGCGGCGACCAGTACACATGGGAAAGCGACTGGGAATCGCTGCTCGGCGGCATCACGCTCGACAACCTCAACGTGCTTGCCAACCGGCTGATCCAGAACACCGAGGTCCTTACCATCATGCTTTCGTTCGGCAGCATGTGGGACTTCATCCCGCTCGATAAATACGAGGAGGTCAAGGAACTCAAGCTGAACACCGACGAACTGCGCGAGGCCTATGCGCCGATGATCGCGAAATCCGACTACGCGCACTACACCGTAATGGCAAACATGCGCGAAAATCTGACCTATGCACGCAAAAACGGCGTCAACGTCAATCTGATCGTCGGCACCGATCTGACCACCGTGTCCGGCTCCAAGGTCAACGGCGACAGCCTCGTTGCCGTGGTCGATGCCTCCGGCGCCAAAGTCGCGCCCTACGGCCAGCGGTTCGCCGACGGCTATCACACCGACTACAGCGACAAAGCCGTGATCTGCACCGACCCGACCCACAACCACGTCTCACCCAAAATGAACATCGACGCGGCCTACGGCTATCTGCCGGAAAACACCTGGTATCTCGAAGGGCAGTACCACGCGATGTATGTGACGGACAAGCACTGCGAACAGCTTGTGCTCTCGCTCCTGTTTGCAAACGGCATGATCGATATCTATTCGAATCCGGGCTTCCCGCAGTTCGACGTGACGCACAACAGCAAATGGGGCGTGTATGCGAAATTTGACAACGACGACTACGGCATTCTGACGCAAAAGGACAGTGCGCTGACGGTGACGAATATCTCCGGCAAAAGCAACATCGAACTGGTTGCCATCAAGGCGGACGGCGCCGACCTCAAATTCAAAGACGTCTACGGTAAAAAGCTCAAAAAGGGCGAAAGCGTCACGCTGCCGCTGGAAACGCCGGTGCCCGACGCCGACATGCAGCACATCACGCTGACGATCTGCTTCCTCGAAGACAACTCCGTCTTTTCACTCAACACCCGCACGCTGCACTTCACCGTCCGCGGCGGCAAGGCAATCGAATTTGACAGCGACAACCCGCTGACAGAAGCCAAAGAAAAGCCGGTCTTTTTGACCACGAAGGATATTCTGCGGGGATTTCGCAACTTCGATCTGCTCACGATTTACAAAGCCCGCGTGCTGAGTGTGATTGCTGCGTTCAAAGCAGTCATCCGGCTGTTCCGGTCGATCGGGAAATAAAAAAAGCGCCCTTGGGGTGTCCTGCGCAAGGAAGCGTCGGTTTTTGAAGACATAAAAAATTGGTAAGGCTGACACGCCTTGCCAATTTTTTTACACAGGTATTCGCGGAAAAGATCGGCTTTTTTCTTCGCCGTCCGCATTGTAGCGCCGATCTCCGATCGGCTATTACACCGCACCGTCCGCGCCCAGTCGATCGACCCCTTCCGTCAGCCCTTTGGGCTGACACCTTCCCCGCTGGCGGGGAAGGCTGCTTCGGTGGCTGCCTGCGGCAGCA
>CADABX010000067.1 GCA_902786285.1 Oscillospiraceae bacterium
TGACATTCCTCCCTAATTAGAATGTCTTTATTCTATCATAAAAGTGTATACGATGTCTTTACACTCCTGTTTACTATGTTACTACACTGTACACAGTGACCGACTGGGCGCGGCCGGCGAACGAAACACAGCCGATCGGAGATCGGCGCTGCTGTCGACTGTTGACTGCCAACTGCCAACTGCGCCGCACAGCATGCGGCGCTTGACATTCCCGCAACAGACAGTTATAATGAAAAGGATGAAACGCGCAAAGGAGACATGCAATCATGTATACAGAAGAAAACGGCAAAATCTGGCTCGCCACCGGCAGCGAACGCGTCTATCTCAACCCCGCCATGGCCAACCGCCACGGTCTGATTGCCGGGGCCACCGGCACCGGTAAAACCGTCACCCTCAAGGTCGTTGCGGAATCGTTCAGCGAAATGGGCGTGCCCGTGTTCATCGCCGATATCAAGGGCGACGTGTCGGGCATGTGTCTGCCCGGCTGCGAAAACAAACACATCCGCCGCTCCATCGACACGATGGGCATCGAAAACTTCAACTATACCTCGTTCCCCGTCCGCTTTTTCGACGTCTACGGCAAGCTCGGCCACCCAGTGCGCACCACGATTTCCGAAATGGGGCCGGAGCTGCTGGCGCGCCTTTTGGGTCTCAACGACGTGCAAAGCGGTGTGCTGCGCATCGTGTTCCGCATTGCGGACGACAACGGGATGCTGCTGCTCGACCTCAAGGATCTGCGCGCCATGCTGCAGTTTGTGGCGGACAACGCCAACGACTATAAGATCCGCTACGGCAACGTTTCGGCGCAGTCCATCGGCGCCATCCAGCGTGCGCTGCTCACACTCGAGGACGAGGGCGGCAATCTCTTTTTCGGCGAACCGGCGCTCGATATCGCCGACTGGTTCGACTGGGCGGACGACGGCCGCGGCGTGATGAATATCCTCGAATGCGCCGAGTTGTTCCAGCATCCGATGCTTTACAGCACGTTTTTGCTCTGGATGCTCACCGAGCTGTATGAGCTGCTGCCGGAGGCGGGCGACCTTGACAAACCGAAGATCGCGTTCTTCTTTGACGAAGCGCATCTGCTGTTTAAAGACGCACCGAAAGCATTGCTCGAAAAGGTGGAGCAGGTCGTGCGTCTGATCCGCTCCAAGGGCGTGTCCGTGTGGTTCATCACCCAAAACCCGATGGATATCCCCGAATCCGTCCTCGCCCAGATCGGCAACCGCGTGCAGCACGCCCTGCGCGCCTATACGCCCAACGAGCAAAAGGCCATCCGCGCCGCCGCCCGGTCGTTCCGTGTAAACGACGCGTTTGACACCGAAACCGTATTGCAGGAGCTTGCAACGGGCGAAGCGCTGGTGTCTGTCCTCGACGAAAAGGGCATCCCGTCCATCGTGGAGCGCGCCAATATTTTGCCGCCGAAAAGCTCGATGAACGCCGTGGAGCCGGCTGTGATCGGCACCGTGCTCGCCACGTCGCCGCTGCTGCAGAAATACGCCGCCGCACTCGACCGCGAAAGCGCCTATGAAATTCTCACGGCAAAGGCAGAGGAAGCCGCCAAAGAAGCAGAAGAACTCGCCCGCCAGAAGGAAGAGGAAAAGCAGCGCATTGCCGCCGAAAAGCAGCGCGCTGCCGAAGAAAAGGCCAAAGCCGCCGAGGAAAAGCGCATTGCCGCCGAGCTGAAAGCCAAGGAGCGCGAAAAGGCACAGAAGGCCGCCGCCGCGCGCAAAAAGACGTTCGTGATGGAAAAAGCCGCCTCCTCCGCGATGAACACCATCGGCCGCGAAGTGGGCAAGCAGCTGATTCGCGGCTTGTTCGGCACACTGAAGAAATAATTTTCACCAGAAAGGAGCTTCCCCATGCAGTACATCTTTATTGTAAATCCCCATGCCGGCGAAAGCGACAACGCCGCCGTCATCCGCAACGCCGTCAATGCTCTGCCCGAAAAAGAGCAGTGCGAGGTCTATGTGACCAAAGCGCCCGGCGACGCCACCGTGTTTGTGAGCGACTGGTGCGCTTCCCATCCCGGCGAAGAAGTCCGCTTCATCGCCTGCGGCGGCGACGGCACGATCAACGAAGTCTTTGCCGGCGCGGCGGAGAAAGAAAACGTCAGCGTGAGCTGCTACCCGTGCGGCAGCGGCAACGACTTTGTCAAAGCCTTCGGCGGCGCAGACAAGTTCAAAGACATCGCCGCGCTGATCCGTGCCGAAGCAAAGCCGCTCGATCTTTTAAAGGTCGGCGACCGCTGGGCAAACAACGTGGTCAACTTCGGCTTTGACACCACCGTCGCCATCACGATCAACGAAGAGCGCGCAAAGACCGGCCACGGCAACAAAAACGCCTATACCAAGGGCGTGGTCAAGGCGCTGCTGACCGCGATGAAAAACGACTTTACCGTCCGCGCCGACGGCGAGGTGCTCAACCCGAACGGCAAAGCGCTGCTTTGTACCGTTGCCAACGGCCAGTATGTGGGCGGCTCGTTCCGCTGCGCACCGAAGTCGAAGCCCGACGACGGCCTGATCGACGTCTGTTTGATCAAACCGATCAGCCGCCTGCGCTTTGTCAAAATCCTCACACCCTACACCAACGGCGAGCACCTCGACCGCGAAGATATGAAAGACATCGTGATCTACCGCCAGGCCAAAAAGGTGGAGGTCGACGCGCCCGCCGGCTTTGCGTTTTCGCTCGACGGCGAAATCGTCTATGAACCCCACTTCACCGTGGAGATCGTGCCCGGCGCCGTGCAGTTTGCAGCGCCGTGAGACAGGGCCGAGGGCCGAGGGCTAAGGGCCAAGGGACGCGCCGGACGTTTTGCACACAGGCAGGCAATTCGCCGCGCAGGCATGCAGATATCTATATTGAAAAAAGCAACACCCGCTCGAAAGCGGGTGTTTTCTTGTCTGATACGCAGGAACGCGGCAGTGCAGTGCGTTATGCGATTCCTGTCATCGCGTCCCTCGGCCCTATGCCCTTGGCCCTCGGCCCTAAAAAAAGCGCCCGCGGGGCACCTTCCGTAAGGAAGGTGCCCGGGGCGGCTTTCGTAACAGTTGAAATATTAGTGTTTTAGTAGATGATCGGTATGATGTATGTCATGCCGATTTTTCTTGTTTTGCGAGCTTTTGATACTCCGTTTCCATTTCTTCCGGCGTAAGTTCTTTGATGATGCCCACACCGTAGAAATAGATGTCAATGAGCTGATAACGCTTTCCGTCAAGATACTTTGGCGCGTGTACGACAATCTTTTCAATGAACTCGTGTACCAGTTCCGGCGTCAGTTCTTTCAGATCGGTGATCTGCTTTGCCTTTGACACCAACCGCTGCAGTCCTTCTTCCTGATCGACCTGGCGGTTCAGATCTGCTTCTATCTCCGGCAGTCTTGCTTTCAGCTCTTTTTGCTCGTTTTCCAAGGACTCTGAAAGCGTTGCGTACCGCTCGTCGCTGAGCTTACCTTTGACGTTATCTTCATACAACCGCTGGATCAGACCATCGATTTCTTTTACGCGGCTCTTTGCTTTCTCAAAAGCACGTTTCTTTGCATTCCGATGTCTTTTTTGTTCGATGCCAAACTGTTCCCGCTGTCTGGTAATGAACGGATCTTCAAAAAGTTGAACGCGTCGAAAAACACGCTGCATAGTTTCCAACACAAGGTCGTATACGGCCTTTTCGCGGATATAGTGGGCAGTACAATTTGAAGTTTCCTTGCGGAAGGATGAGCAAAAGAAATTCGGGCTGATATGTCGTTTGACATTTCCGTTAGAGTAATAAAGCTTTGAACCACAATCGGCACAGTAGAGCAATCCGGAGAACATACTGACATGACCGGTTCGTGTTGGGCGTCTGCGGTGAGCGCGCAGTTCCTGTACCAACGCAAAGGTTTCG